>NZ_UZWE01000094.1 GCF_900631945.1 Paracoccus haematequi | reverse complement strand
GCTCAATCTTCGCCCATTGGGCATCCGTCAGAACATTGCGATCCATCCTGACTATGAATCACATCAGCCTCCGAGTGTGAATCCCCACAGACCCTAGTGCTGATGCGCACCCCTCAATCCTAGTGGCTGCTTGACACCCCGCGCCCGTTCCGCCCTTTGAACCAGGGGTGGAGAGAGCAACTGACAAAGGCGAAGACAAGGCCTCCAATGTCTTGTTAAACCACGCAAAGCCAGAATGAAGAACAAGAACAGGAATAATATAGCCGACCTTTTTGAAGTCGCGTTTGCTGACCCTATACCCCCCTTTGGGACCCCTATTGATTTCTAAGAGGGGGCGACTTCCGCCTGACGTTACGCCCGTTCCGAGCATTGCTCCACCGCCGCCGCTGACCTGCCAATAGGTCCTGCCCCTGTGACTCTGTCAGGGTTTGTCAATTTGAGCTGACAATGGAGTGGGTTTCGCCTTTTGGCAGTCCGTCACTCCAAATGTCTTAGACCTATTGGCAGGAGATCAATCATGACGGCAATCGTCGGATATGCCCGGACCAGCACGCTTGACCAAGTGGCAGGCTTTGAGGCCCAGCTCCGGGAACTGACTGCGGCAGGATGCACCAAGCTCTTTCAGGAGCAGGTGAGTTCGGTCGCCAAGCGGCAGCAGCTTGAGGCTTGTTTGGACTACCTGAGGGAGGGTGACACGCTGATCGTCACCAAGCTGGACCGGCTGGCCCGTAATGTCACCCACCTAGGGCAGCTTGTGGCGAACCTGAAGGCCAAGGGCGTGAGCCTCCGCATTCTGGACCTAGGCTTGGACACCAGCACACCGACGGGCGAACTGATCCTGAACATGATGGGGGCAGTCGCACAGTTCGAGCGTCAAATGATGCTGGAACGCCAACGGGAGGGCATCGCCAAGGCCAGGGCTGACGGCAAGTATAAAGGGCGTGCCCCAACGGCCATGAGACAGGCCCAGAGAGTCCATGAGCTGGCCGCTGAGGGGGTAAAGCGGTCCGACATAGCCCAGAGGCTAAAGCGTTTCGGTAAAAACGTGAATCGCAGAGGGATTCCTGCAAGACCCAGTTTGTGCTCCTCTTGTTCGGGGAGGATAAGTCATGTCAGCACCTTTG
>NZ_UZWE01000010.1 GCF_900631945.1 Paracoccus haematequi | reverse complement strand
CCCATGAAGATTCTGGTGCCCGTGAAGCGGGTTATTGACTACAACGTGAAGGCTCGGGTTCGAGCTGACGGGTCTGGGGTTGACTTGGCGAATGTGAAGATGTCGATGAACCCGTTCGACGAGATCGCGGTCGAGGAGGCGATCCGCCTGAAGGAAGCCGGCAAGGCCGAGGAGGTGATCGCGGTCAGCATCGGCGTGCGTCAGGCGGCCGAGACGCTGCGCACGGCGCTGGCGATGGGCGCGGACCGGGCGATCCTGGTGGTGGCCTCGGAGGACGTGCACCAGGACATCGAACCCCTGGCGGTGGCCAAGATCCTCAGGGCGGTGGTCGAGGCCGAGCAGCCGCGGCTGGTGATCGCCGGCAAGCAGGCCATCGACAACGACATGAACGCGACCGGGCAGATGCTGGCGGCGCTTCTGGGCTGGGGCCAGGCGACCTTCGCCAGCAGGCTCGAGATCGAGGGCGACAGCGCCAAGGTCACGCGCGAGGTCGACGGCGGCCTGCAGACGATCAGCGTGGCGCTGCCCGCCGTGGTCACCGCCGACCTGCGCCTGAACGAGCCGCGCTACGCGTCGCTGCCGAACATCATGAAGGCCAAGAAGAAGCCGCTGGAGGAGAAGACCGCCGCCGATTACGGCGTCGATGTCAGCCCGCGTCTGGAAATCGTCTCCACGCGCGAACCCGAGGGGCGCAAGGCCGGCATCAGGGTCGGCTCGGCCGACGAACTGGTTTTGAAACTGAAAGAAGCGGGGGTGATCTGATGGCCGTTCTTCTGCTGGGCGAAGTCACGAACGGGGTGCTGAACCGCGACGCCACCGCCAAGGCCGTGAATGCCGTTGCCTCGCTGGGCGACGTGACGGTGCTCTGCGCCGGGGCGCAGGCCCGCGCCGCCGCCGCCGAGGCCGCGACCATCGCCGGGGTCGCCCGCGTCCTGGTGGCCGAGGACGCTCGCTACGGCCACCGCCTGGCCGAGCCGACGGCGGCGCTGATCGTCTCGCTGGCGGGCGCGTACGATCATGTCGCGGCGCCGGCCACGACGGACGCCAAGAACGTGATGCCGCGGGTGGCGGCGCTGCTGGACGCGATGGTGATCCCCGAGGTGTCGAAGGTGGTCGATGCCGACACGTTCGAACGCCCGGTCTATGCCGGCAACGCCATCCAGACGGTGCGGTCGAAGGACGCGAAGAAGGTGCTGACGATCCGCACCGCCAGCTTCGAGGCGGCGGGGGCGGGCGGCTCCGCGCCGGTCGCGGATGCGGCCCTGGCGGAGGACCCGGCGCTGTCGGGCTGGCTGAATGACGAGGTGGCGGCGTCGGACCGGCCGGAGCTGACCTCGGCGGGCCGGGTGGTCTCGGGCGGCCGCGGCGTCGGCTCGAAAGAGCAGTTCGCGATCATCGAGGCCCTGGCCGACAAGCTGGGCGCGGCGGTCGGCGCCTCGCGCGCGGCGGTCGATTCGGGCTATGCGCCGAACGACTGGCAGGTCGGCCAGACCGGCAAGGTGGTGGCGCCCGAACTGTATGTGGCAGTGGGTATCTCCGGCGCCATCCAGCACCTGGCGGGCATGAAGGACAGCAAGGTCATCGTCGCCATCAACAAGGACGAGGAAGCCCCCATCTTCCAGATCGCAGACTACGGACTGGTGGGAGACCTCTTTACCGTGGTGCCCGAACTGACCGGAAAGCTCTAGGACCATCTTCTGTGCGGAAACATCCTCGGGGGGTCCGGGGGG
>NZ_UZWE01000091.1 GCF_900631945.1 Paracoccus haematequi | reverse complement strand
GTCGGTCAACGTCGTGCGGATCAAGGTTGCCTCCCATTTGGCAGCCTTGAATCAGCCAGCGATCAGTTTGGAAATCCTCAAACGTCAACACGCCCTAGTCCATATAGACAACAAAGTTCTTCCACTTGCCGCACTTGGCACCGGTATCCACGAGGTTATAATCCTAGCAGCCTTTTGCACGATAAACGATAGAAGCATAATGTGCATAGAGGAACCCGAAATTCACCTTCATCCGTTACTTCAGAGGAAGCTAATAAGCTATCTTGTTAGTGAAACTAGCAGCCAGTATTTCATTTCAACTCATTCTTCATCCTTCATGGATACAGCTAACGCCACCATATTTCGGGTCACAAATGATGGCGAACAGACCAGAGTGCAGGCAGTTGTAACTAAAGACCATCAAAGATCTTTGCTTGATGATCTTGGCTATCACGCGTCAGATCTTTTACAAACTAATATGGTCATCTGGGTGGAAGGGCCATCAGACAGAATTTACGTTAATCATTGGATCAATGCCATAGATGATCGATTGATAGAGGGTATCCATTACACAATCATGTTCTACGGCGGGGCTTTGATTCGCCATCTAACCGCATCGGATGATGCCCTTAAGGATTTTATAAGCTTGAGAAGCTTAAACAGGAATATGGCGGTTATTTTGGATAGTGACAAAGCAGATGAACACTCTCCTTTGAAGCCCCATGCTCAAAGATTATCGGAAGAAATTTGCAGTAGCAATGGTATGGTGTGGGTGACTGCAGGCAGAGAGATAGAAAATTATGTGGATGGAGCCAAGCTACAAGACGCTCTCAAAAAATTGCACAGCAAGATCTACCGGTCACCGGCAAAAACTGGAATCTTTGATCATGCATTCTACTTTTATCGCGATAATCCCGAAAAAAAAGATAGCCGCCTTCTCTATAAGGATGCCGACAAAGTGGGAGCCGCCAATCTTATTTGCGAAGATGAGGCCAATGTGGAGAGGTTAGATCTTAGGGAGAGGCTCGTTGAGCTAACTCACATGATTTGCCAAGCGAATAGCTTGAATCCACGATAACAGGTCGGCTAAAGAAAAAGGGGCCACCCGGCCCCTCCCCTTCCTTCGCCTAAGCCTCTCAGCCCCTCACCCGACCAATTCCAACCCCGAGAAGAAGAACGCGATCTCCTCCTTCGCCGTCTCGGGCGCGTCCGAACCGTGGACCGAGTTCTCGCCCACGGACAGCGCGAATTCCTTGCGGATCGTGCCTTCGTCGGCCTGGGCGGGGTTGGTCGCGCCCATCACCTCGCGGTTTTTCGCAATGGCGTTCTCGCCCTCCAGCACCTGCACGACGACGGGTTCGGAGGCCATGAATTCCACCAGCTCGCCATAGAAAGGGCGGTCCTTGTGGACTTCGTAGAACTTGCCCGCCTGCTCGGCCGACAGCTTGATGCGCTTCTGCGCGACGATGCGCAGGCCCGCATCCTCGAACTTGGCGTTGATCTTGCCGGTCAGGTTGCGGCGGGTGGCGTCGGGCTTGATGATGGAAAGCGTGCGTTCGATGGCCATGGGGCGTCCCTTTGCTGTGGCAGGCGGGCCAGCCCCGCCCGATGCTGAAATCCGCGCCCGGTTATCAGGGATGGCATCTCGCGGCAAGCCGGGGGCATGATGGGCGCGAACCACGGAAAGGCGCGCGCATGACCGACATCCCCCTGTCCCCCCGGCCCCGGCTGCGGCCCGGTCCCATCGCGGCCGTCTTTGCCACGGTGCTGCTGCTGGCGGCGGCCTGGCAATGGTCGACCGTGCTGCTGCTGGGCTTCGCCGCTATCCTGATCGCCATCGCCCTGCGCGGCGGCGCGTCGGCGCTGAACCGGCTGACCGGCATCGGCTTCAAGCCGGGGGTGCTGCTGACCGCCCTGGCGGCGGCGCTGGCGGTGGCGGGGGTGGTGGCC
>NZ_UZWE01000087.1 GCF_900631945.1 Paracoccus haematequi | reverse complement strand
CTCAATCTTCGCCCATTGGGCATCCGTCAGAACATTGCGATCCATCCTGACTATGAATCACATCAGCCTCCGAGTGTGAATCCCCACAGACCCTAGTTTATGCGCTGTGGTAGGCCCTCGTTCACAGATGCAGGATGCTACAAAACCCTGCAAAATCATCCATTCTCCGGGGCTGGTTTGCTGCGAAGCCACGCGCGAAGTTCGCTCAGTGAGGCAAAATAGCTGTCTGATCCTTCGGGGCGATAGATCGGCACCTCTGGCTTACCTGCCAGCTTCCGCGCGGTCCCGACGCTGACGCCCAGCGCGGCAGCGATCATGGGAAGGCCCCACAACTTGCGATCAGGCTCCAGAATGCCGTCCAGACGCCACGGATCGAGGGGCGGATGCTGCGTCATTTTGGTGCTGCTGCTGCTCATTTCAAAAACTCCAATTCGGGCAAATCGTGCGCGTGGCTCCCCGCGCCGGTCCCCAGCCAAGGGGCAAAGTTCTGGACCACCCCCGGGGCAGTCATCGGACCACCAGATCGGCCACGGGCAGGCCGGTGGCGCTGGCGTATCGTTCGCTGGCAAGGATGGCCTCCTCATAGCTGCTGCCCTGCCAGACCACGGGCCTGACCATCTCGTCGCCATGGCCGGATCGGGCGAACACGCGGACGCTGAACTGCGTCGTGCGAACGCCAACCGCGCTGATGACGATCTCGACCTGCGCTTGATCGGTCATGTCGGGGTCCTTCTCTTTGGGATGGGCCGCGCCCTCCAGGGGCGGCTTCATCCCCAAGGGGGTATGGGGGTATATGTGGCTAGGGGGTTGAAG
>NZ_UZWE01000022.1 GCF_900631945.1 Paracoccus haematequi | reverse complement strand
CCCCCGCCCCTGTGGCATGATCCCCCGACCCAACGAAACGGCCCCGTCATGTCGCAGCGTCTTTCCCTCAGCGCCACCGTGCTTTTGGCCCTGGCCGTGGCCCTGGGCCTGTATTTCGCCTTCGCCGCCGTGCAAGGCCCATCCGGCATCCTGCGCCGCATCCAGATCGAAGCCGAGACCGCCGAACTGGCCGTGGAACGCGACAAGCTGAAGGCCGAGGTCCAGGACATGCAGAACCTGACGCGCCGCATGTCGGACGAATATCTGGACCTGGATCTGCTGGACGAACGCGCCCGCGAAATCCTGGGCCTGATCCGCGCGGACGAGGTGATCCTGCGCTGAAAGCCGGGTCTGCGGTTCGCGGATTGCGCCTTTTGGACCGATGCGCTACGGATAGTTTAACGCTGAACTATTCCGACCGCGCTTCGAGGAGGGAACCCCCGCATGGCCAGAAAGCCTGCCACCGCAACCGATACGCAGACCGCCGCCGCGCCGTCGAACGTGTCCCGCGACGAGCTTTTGCAATATTACCGCGACATGCTGCTGATCCGCCGGTTCGAGGAAAAGGCCGGCCAGCTTTACGGCATGGGCCTGATCGGCGGCTTCTGCCACCTGTATATCGGGCAGGAAGCGGTGGTCGTCGGCCTGGAGGCCACGGCGAAGGAAGGCGACAAGCGCATCACCAGCTATCGCGACCACGGCCATATGCTGGCCTGCGGGATGGAAGCGCGCGGCGTGATGGCCGAACTGACGGGCCGCGAGGGAGGCTATTCCAAGGGCAAGGGCGGCTCGATGCACATGTTCAGCCGCGAAAAGCACTTCTATGGCGGCCATGGCATCGTCGCGGCGCAGGTGCCGCTGGGCGCGGGCCTGGCCTTCGCCGACAAGTATCTGGGCAATGACAACGTGACCTTCGCCTATTTCGGCGACGGCGCCGCGAATCAGGGCCAGGTCTACGAGACCTACAACATGGCCGAGTTGTGGGATCTGCCGGTGATCTTCGTGATCGAGAACAACCAGTACGCCATGGGCACCAGCGTCAAGCGGTCCACCAAATCGACCACGCTGTTCGGCCGGGGCGAGGCCTTCGGCATTCCCGGCGAACAGGTGGACGGCATGGACGTGCTGGCGGTGAAGGCTGCGGGCGAAAAGGCCGTGGCGCACTGCCGCGCGGGCAAGGGGCCGTACATCCTGGAGGTCATGACCTATCGCTATCGCGGCCATTCGATGTCGGACCCGGCGAAATACCGCACCCGCGAGGAGGTGCAGAAGATGCGCGACGAACGCGACGCCATCGAACATGTCCGCGAACTGCTGCTGCAAGGCAAGCACGCGACCGAGGACGACCTGAAGGCCATCGACAAGGACATCAAGGACATCGTCAACGATTCGGCCGAATTCGCCAAGGAAAGCCCGGAACCGGCCTTGGAAGAACTGTGGACCGACATTTACGCCGAAGACCTGCCCCAGGGCAGCGCCGAAGAAGTCGCCTGAGGGAGGGCTGAGTATATGGCAACCGAAATCCTGATGCCCGCCCTGTCCCCGACGATGGAGGAAGGCACGCTGGCGAAATGGCTGAAGAAGGAAGGCGACGCGGTGAAATCCGGCGACATCATCGCCGAGATCGAAACCGACAAGGCGACGATGGAATTCGAGGCCGTGGATGAGGGCATCCTGGGCAAGATCCTCGTGTCCGAAGGCTCCCAGGGCGTGAAGGTCAACACCCCCATCGCGGTCCTGGTCGAGGAAGGCGAATCGGCCGACGACGTGAAGGCCGAGGCTCCGAAAGCCGCCCCCGCCGAGGCGAAGTCCGAAGCCCCCGCCGCGTCGGCCGTCGAACAGGTCAAGACGCCCGAGCCGGATCGCAGCCCCGACTGGCCCGAGGGCACCAGGATGAAGACCATGACCGTGCGGGAAGCCCTGCGCGAGGCCATGGCCGAGGAAATGGAGCGCGACGAGACCGTCTTCCTGATGGGCGAGGAAGTCGGCGAATACCAGGGCGCCTACAAGATCAGCCAAGGGCTGCTGGACCGCTTCGGCCCGCGCCGTGTGGTCGATACCCCGATCAGCGAGATCGGCTTCGCGGGGATCGGCACCGGCGCGGCGCTTGCGGGCCTGCGCCCCATCGTCGAGTTCATGACCTTCAACTTCGCCATGCAGGCGATGGACCACATCATCAACTCGGCCGCCAAGACGCTGTACATGTCGGGCGGGCAGATGGGCTGCCCCATCGTCTTTCGCGGCCCGAACGGCGCGGCCGCCCGCGTGGCCGCCCAGCACAGCCAGGATTACGCGGCCTGGTATGCCTCGGTTCCCGGCCTCAAGGTGGTGATGCCCTACAGCGCCGCCGACGCCAAGGGTCTGATGAAGCAGGCGATCCGCGACCCGAACCCGGTCATCTTCCTGGAAAACGAGATCCTCTATGGCCGGTCCTTCGAAGTCCCGGACCTGCCCGATTTCACCATCCCCTTCGGCAAGGCCCGCATCGCGCGCACCGGCAAGGACGTGACGATCATCAGCTTCGGCATCGGCATGGCCCACGCGCTGGAAGCCGCCGACAAACTGGCCCAGGACGGGATCGAGGCCGAGGTGATCGACCTGCGCACCCTGCGCCCCATCGACTATGGCACGATCATCGACTCGGTGAAAAAGACCAACCGCTGCGTCACCGTCGAGGAAGGCTTCCCGGTCGGGTCCATCGGCAACCACCTGTCGGCCTATATCATGGAAAACGCCTTCGATTACCTGGATGCCCCGGTGATCAACTGCACCGGCAAGGACGTGCCCATGCCCTATGCGGCCAACCTTGAAAAACACGCGCTGATCACACCGTCCGAGGTCGTGGACGCCGTGAAAAAAGTCACCTACCGCTGAGGGGGAACGCGTTATGCCGACAGAAATCCTGATGCCCGCGCTGTCCCCGACGATGGAGGAAGGCACCCTGGCCAAATGGCTGGTGAAAGAGGGCGACGCGGTGAAATCCGGCGACATCATCGCCGAGATCGAAACCGACAAGGCGACGATGGAATTCGAGGCCGTCGATGAAGGCAAGATCGGCAAGATCCTCATCGCCGAGGGCAGCGCGGGGGTGAAGGTCAACACGCCCATCGCCGTGCTGCTGGAGGAAGGCGAGGACGCCTCGGCGGTCTCCAGCCCCGCGCCGTCCAACGCGGCCCCCGCCGCCGAGGAAAAGGCGGCCGCTGAAAAAGGCTACGGAGGCCCCGTCGGCGCCCCCGTCGCAGGCGAGGCGCCCAAGGCCGCGCCAACCCGGCAGGACAGCGGCGACCGCATCTTCGCCTCGCCCCTGGCCCGTCGAATCGCGGCCGAAAAAGGCATCGACCTGTCGGCCATCACCGGCAGCGGCCCACGCGGCCGGATCGTCAAGGCTGACGTGGAAGGCGCGCAACCCGGCGCCGCCAAGCCCGCAGCGGCCCCCGCCGCTGCGCCGTCGGCCGCCCCGGCGCCCGCAGCCGCGTCCGCGCCCAAGGCCCCGTCCGCCGAGGCGATCCTCAAGATGTATGCCGACCGCGAGACAACCGAGGTCGCGCTTGACGGCATGCGCCGCACCATCGCCGCCCGCCTGGGCGAGGCCAAGCAGACCATCCCGCATTTCTACCTGCGCCGCTCGGCCAGGCTGGATGCGCTGATGAAATTCCGGGGCGACCTGAACAAGCAACTGGAGGCCCGCAAGGTCAAGCTGTCGGTCAACGACTTCATCATCAAGGCCTGCGCCCTGGCCCTGCAAGAGGTGCCGGACGCCAACGCCGTCTGGGCGGGCGACCGGATCCTGAAGCTGAAGCCCTCGGACGTGGCGGTCGCGGTCGCCATCGAGGGCGGCCTCTTCACCCCGGTCCTGAAGGATGCGCATCAGAAGACCCTTTCGGCCCTGTCGACCGAAATGAAGGATCTCGCCAACCGGGCCAAGACCAAGAAGCTGGCCCCGCACGAATACCAGGGCGGCAGCTTCGCGATCTCGAATCTCGGCATGTTCGGGATCGAGAATTTCGACGCGGTCATCAACCCGCCGCATGGCGCGATCCTGGCGGTCGGCGCGGGCATCCAGACGCCCGTGGTCGAAAACGGCGAGGTGGTGATCCGCAACGTCATGTCGATGACCCTCTCGGTCGATCACCGCGTCATCGACGGCGCCTTGGGCGCGCAGCTTCTGGAAGCCATTGTCACCCATCTGGAAAACCCGATGGGCATGCTGGCCTGACACCTACCCGGACACATGCAAAGGGGCGCCCTCGACAGGCGCCCCTTTCTCTTTGCCTTGGTCCCAATATCCCGCAGGGGGTCCGGGGGACGCGAAGTCCCCCGGCTTTCGCGGGACGCAATCACCCCAACGCATCCTCGATGGCGCCGACGAACGCATCCAGGTCGCCCGGATTGCGGCTGGTGATGACGCCCCGATCCACCACGACCTTTTCGTCCACCACCTCGGCCCCGGCATTCCTCAGATCCGTGCGGATCGACCCATAGCCGGTCAACCGGCGGCCTTGGGCCAGCCCGGCCTCGATCAGCAGCCAGGGCGCGTGACAAACGGCGGCAACCGGCTTTCCCGCATCCGCGAAATCGCGGATCAGCGCCACGGCCTTGCCGTCCTGGCGCAAGGTGTCGGGATTGATGACCCCACCCGGCAGGACAAGCGCGTCATAGTCACCTTCCGACAGACCGGCGATGGCCTTGTCCGCCGTCACCGACTTGCCCCAGTCGTCCTTGTCCCAGCCGGTGATCTCGCCTGCCTCGGGCGCGGCCACATCGACCTGATGGCCCGCAGCCTTCAGCTTTTCCAGCGGCACGAACAGTTCGGACTGCTCGAATCCGTCGGATGCCATGATCAGAACCCTTGCCATGAATGGCCTCCTTTCGCATCAGCCCACCCAATGCGAGCCGCCCCGCGAAGTTCCGGTCATTCGGCGGCCTGCCGGGGCCGGTTCAGCCCGATCCGCCGGGCGATCCAGCCGGTCAGCCGTCCCTGCCCGCCATGGATCAGCGAAAACAGCGCCGGCACGAACAGCAGCGACAGCACGGTCGACAGCAGCAGCCCGCCGATCACGGCGATCGCCATGGGCGCGCGGAATTCGCCGCCCTCGCCCGTCGCCAGGGCCGAGGGCACCATGCCCGCGCTCATCGCGATGGTGGTCATGACGATGGGGCGCGCGCGCTTGTGAACCGCGTCCAGAATCGCATCGCGCTTGGGCACGCCCTTCTCGATGGCGGTCAGCGCAAATTCCACCAGCATGATGGAATTCTTGGTGACGATTCCCATCAGCATCAGAAAGCCGATCACCACCGCCATGCTGATCGAATGGCCGGTCGCGAACAGCGCCAGGATCGCCCCGCCGATGGCCAGCGGCAGCGACAGAAGGATCGAGACCGGCGTGATGAAGTTGTGGAACAGCAGCACCAGAACGACATAGACCAGCATCACCCCCGCGCCCATGGCGGTGCCGAAGGCGCCGAAGACCTCGCCCATGATCTCGGCATCGCCCGAGGGCTGGATGCGCGTGCCGGGCGGCAGTTCGATCCGGGCTTGCAGCTCGGTCACCTGGGCGCTGACCGGCCCCAGCAGCTGCCCGTCGGCAAGGTTGGCGTTCACCGTCGTCTGGAACTGGCGGTCATATCGCCCGATCTCGGTCGCGCCCGCCGACAGCGCCACATCGGCGACCGCCCCCAGCGGCACCTGGCCCAGGGACGAATTGACCCGCAGATTCTGCACCGTCACCAGGTCGGCCCGCGCATCGGCGTTCAGCCGCACGACGATGGGGATCTGTTCGTCGCCCGCGTTGAACTTGGCCAGGTTGGCCTCGGTATCGCCCAGGGTCGCGACCCGCAGCGTCGTCGCCATGTCGCTGGCCGACACGCCCAGTTGAGCGGCCAGATCGGCGCGCGGCGTGATCTGGATTTCCGGGCGTTGCAGGCTGGCCGAACTGGTCACGCTTTCCAGCGAGGGCAGTTCGGCCATCGCGGCGGTCAGGCGTTCGGCGGCCAGGGCCGCGCCTTCGTCGGTGGTGCCCAGGACGTTGATGGTCAGGTCGTTCTGGCCGTTCTCGTTCTGGAAGTTGATGCGCATGTCGGGGGTGCCCGACAGGCGGCGCTTCAATTCCTCCTCCAGGACGAATTGCGACCGTTCGCGGGTTTCCTTCTTGCCATAGTTGATCATCACCCGCGCCTCGGTCACGTCGGATCCGTCGCTATAGACGAAAACCGATTGCGTTTCCGGCAATTCGGCGATCTGGGCGGACAGGCGGCGGGCGGCGTCCTCGGTCTCGGCGATGGTGGCGCCGGGGGGCAGTTCGACCTCGATCTGGCTGCGGCCGATGTCCGAGGCCGGGATGAATTCGGTCGGCAGAAGCGTCGCCGAATAGATCGAGCCTGCGAAGATCCCGATCCCCGTCAGCAGCGTCAGGCCGCGATGGCGCATGGTCCAGCCGACGACGCGCATCAGGTTCCGCATCACGAAACCGTCGCGCTGCTCCGTGCCATGCACCGTGCCGCGCATCAGATAGGCCGCCATCATCGGCGTGATGATGCGCGCCACCAGCAGCGAGAACAGCACCGAGACCGCAACCGTCAGCCCGAACTGCTTGAAATACTGTCCCGGAATCCCGCCCATGAAGCTGACCGGGGCAAAGACTGCGACGATGGAAAAGCTGATCGCGATCACCGTCAGGCCGATCTCGTTCGCGGCTTCCTCGCTGGCCTCATACGGGGGCACGCCCATGCCGATATGGCGGACGATGTTCTCGATTTCCACGATGGCGTCATCGACCAGGATGCCGGTGACCAGGGTGATGCCCAGCAGGCTGATGCCGTTCAGGGTAAAACCCAGCCAGTGCATCACGAAAAACGTGGGGATGATCGACAGGGGCAGCGCCACGGCCGCGACCAGCGTGGCGCGCCAGTTGCGCAGGAACAGGAACACCACGATCACCGCCAATGCCGCGCCTTCGTACAGCGTCTCCATCGCGCTGTGATAGCTGGCCTCGGTATAGGTGGTGGCATCGTCGATCAGGCTGATCCGCACGTTCGGAAACCGCTCGCCGATCTGGGCCAGCCGTTCCTTGGCCCCGTCGCCCGTGGACAGATCCGAGGCCCCTGTGGTGCGATAGATGCCGAAGGCCACGACGGGCTGGCCGTCCAGCAGGGCGAAGCTGCGTTCCTCGGCCGGGCCGTCGACGACGCGGCCCAACTGGTCCAGCCGGATCGTGCGGCCATCGGCGATCGAGATCGGCGCCGCGGCAAGCTGATCCACGCTGTCGGCGGCGCCCAGGGTGCGGATCGAATATTCGCGCCCTGCCAAGTCGCCGCGCCCGCCGCCCAGGTCGATGTTTCGGGCGCGAAGCTGGTTCGACACATCCGCCGCCGTCAGCCCATGGGCCAGCAGCCGGTCGGGGTCCAGTTCGACCTTGATTTCGCGGGCCGCCCCGCCGATGCGGGCGGTCTTGCCGACGCCATCGACCGTGGACAGGTCGCGCCCGATCACGTCATCCACGAATTTCGACAGCGATTCGATGGATTGGGTCGGATCGCTGACGGCATAGGTCAGGATCGGCATCCCGGTCACGTCCAGCCTCTGGACCAGCGGCTCGCTGATGCTTTCGGGCATCTGCTGGCGGACGTTCGACACCGCGTCCTTCACGTCGTTGACGGCGCGGTCGCTGTCGGTTTCCAGTTCGAATTCGACCACGATCAGCGCCGTGCTGTCCGTCGCGGTCGAGGTGATGTGCCGGACCCCGGTGACGGATGCGATGCTGTCCTCGACCGGCTGGATGACCTGGGTGGTCAGTTCGGCGGGCGCCGCGCCCGGCTGGTCGATGGTGACCTGGACGATGGGCAGGTCGATATTGGGCATCGCTGTGACCGGCAGCCGCATGAAGCTGTACAGCCCGACGATCACCAGGACCATGAAGACCGCGATGGGCGGGACCGGATGGCGGATCGACAGGGCCGAGAAATTCATGGCCCCGCCCCCTCGGCCGGGGTCGGTCGAACCTGGTCGCCGCTGCGGAAAAAGGCGCCGGACCGGGCGATGACCTGTTCGCCCAGGGCCAGGCCCTCGACGATTTCGCGCCGCCCGTCCCACAGCAGGCCCGCGCGCACCGGGCGGGTTTCGACGACGCCGTCGCGGACGACCTGCACCCGTTCGCCTGCGTCGTCGGCCAGCACTGCACCGGCGGGGACGGTGATCGCCTGGCGGCGGTCGGTGACGATCCAGCCGCTGGCGAACTGTCCGGTCCTGACGCCGCTGGCGGCATCCAGAGCGACGCGCATGATCCCCAGCCGCGTCACCGGATCGACCGAGGCGGGGACCAGCCGCACCGTTCCCGACACCGCGCCGACGCCCGCGACGCTGATCTCGGCCGGGTCGCCCACGCTCAGGCGGGGCAGCGCGGTCTCGATCACCTCGGCCGACATCTCGATCGCGCCATCGGCCAGCAGGGTGAACAGCGGGTCCGTGCCGCCGCCCGCCAAGGCGCCCAGTTCGGCGGTGCGGGTCACGACCACCCCGGCCACCGGGGCGGCGATCTGCGCCCGGTCGAGGTTCAGTTGCGCGATCCGCCGCGCCGCCTGCGCCTGCGCCAGCGCCGCGCGCGCCACCGCCAGCCCGTCGGCGGCGGATGCGGCCTGCGCCCGCGCGTTCGCCTCGGCCGCGACGGCGTCGTCCAGGGCCGATTGGGACGCGGTGCCAGCCTGGCGCAGGCGCTGCACGCGCTGCAAGGTGGCCTGCGCCTGGGTCAGCGACGCCGCCGCGCTGTCGATGGTGCTGTGCGCCTGGCCCACGCCCGCCTCGGCCCGCAGGAATTCCGCCTCGGCCTGTTCCAGTTGCGCCGACAGCGTGTCGGTGGACAGCCGCGCCAGCACCTGGCCCTTGGTCACGCTGTCACCCGCCTCGGCCAGGATTTCGGTGATCTCGTAACCCGAGACCTGCGGGAAGACCTGAACAAGCTGGCGCGCGACGATGCTGCCCGATACGGGGACGCGGGCCTGAACCTCGGCCATCGCGGCGGCGGCGACGGTGACCGCCGGGGCCGTGCGCGCGGGGGGTTCCGACGCGGATGCGGGTTCGTTGGCCGGGGCGGATGCCGGCACGGCAAGGGCGGCAAGAAGAACGGCAAGAAGGCGCATGGATCGGCCCGTCATCCCAGGATTGGCTGGCCGACCATATCGACAGATTGCCGCGCCAACAACGCGTGCCGTCGCCGCCCTCTAGAAGTTGACCGAGACGCCCGGCAGGTTCAGTTCCGCCACCAGGTCGCGCAGTTCCTGCCGCGCGGCGATGTTGGACATGGACAGCTGTTCGGTGCCGATATCCTTCAGATCCAGCAGCGTCAGCCCGCGCGGGAACAATTCGCGGAAGATGACGCGTTCGGAAAAGCCCGGCGCCACGCGGAAACCGATCCGCTTGGACAGGGTTTGCAGCGCGCCGCCGACCTTGCGCTTGTTGTGCATCTGCTGGGTGCCCAGGCGGTTCCTCAGCACCAGCCAGTCGATCGGCCCCGCCCCCGCCTGCGCGCGCATCTGCCGCGCCGACCAGACCATTTCCGCATAGATCGACGGCCCCAGGATCTTGCCCTCGGGCGACAGGCGGGCCAGCAGATCGAAATCGACGAAGCTGTCGTTCATCGGCGTGATCAGCGTGTCCGCGACCGTATGGGCCATCTGGCTCAGCTTCGTGTGCGAACCGGGACAGTCCAGCAGGATGAAATCGCAGGTCTTTTCCAGCTGGGTCAGCGCCGGGGTCAGCGGATCGCCGCCCTCGCCCATGGTGCCGATGACCGGCATGGGCAGGTCCAGCCCTTCCCGCTGGGCGAAATGGGCGCGGTTTTCCAGATAGCGGCCGAAGCTGCGCTGGCGCACGTCCAGATCCAGCCCGCCGACCCGGTGCCCCATCCGCACCAGGGCAGTCGCCACATGCATCGAGGTGGTGGACTTGCCCGACCCGCCCTTTTCGTTCCCCACAACGATGATATGCGCCACAGCCACCCCTTGCCGGTCCTGATGTCGGCGCGGACCCTAGCCGCGCCGCCGCGCGAAGAAAAGCGCCGCTGGGCAAGTTCGCGTGGCGGCTGATGCCGCAAAGCCGCGCCTGCGGGATCGCGCAGGGCGGGACAGCACGCAATCACGACCAGGAAAGTAGATTTTTCTTGCCAAGGCGGCTCCGCTCTGCCCTAATGATCCCAGGCCTGCACGGCGACCAGAAGGGAGGACGACCGACATGACCCCGAATTTCATCACCGGCCTTGCGCTTCAGACGCCAACGGCCGTCGTCAACCCTGCGGCGCTGTGGATGGACGACCTGCCCGGCCACCGCCGGGATCCGGGCTATGCCACCATTTCCGTGGGTCCGCGCCAGCAGGCGCAGGGTCCGATCGTCGGCCGCCTGCCCGACGGCCGCGTCAGCATCGAGGCGGGGGGCCGCATCCTGACCGGCCATGCCGTGACGCCCCGGCCCGCGCCGCGCAGCCTGTGGGCGCGCCTCAGCGGGCGCGGCTAAGCCCGGCGGGCTGATCCGACCGCAGCAGCAGGGCCAGCGCCCCCAGCGTCGCCAGGATGCCCGGCAGCAGGACGATGCCGGGCGTTTCCTTGCCCAGGGCGGCTTCCAGAACGATCACCCATAGCGGCGTCAGGTAGGTATAGGCCATCACCTTGGCCGAAGGCAGGCGCAGCGCCGCGTATTGCACCAGCATCGTGGTGATCGCACTGGCGAAGATCGCGACATAGAAGATGGTGATCCAGACAATTGCGGGAAGCTGACCCCAGGCGGTCGCGGTCAGCGCCCCCCACCCCCAGACCGCGGTCAGGATCCCGCCCGCCACCAGCGTCCCCAGGGACGAGATCAGCGGCCCTTCGCCCCGGTTCAGCTTGCGCACCAGCGGCGTATAAAGGGCGTGCAGCGCGCAGCCGATGAAATAGATCGCCTCGCCCCGGCCGATCTGGAACCGCGCCATCGCCGCCAGGTCGCCGCGAAAGATCACCCACAGCGCCCCGGCCCCGCCCAGAGCCAGCGCCACGGCCAGATGCCCGGTCATCCTCTGACGCAAAAGCAGCCAGCCGAAGCCCGCCGCCATGATCGGCGTCAGGGTGAAGACCGCGCTGGCCGATACGGCGGGGGCGGTCTTCAGCCCCTCGAACATCAGGACGAAATAGCCGGCGAAGGCGCCGCCCAGCAGCAGGTACCGCCACGGCGCCTGCAACAGCGCGCGCGGCCTGCCCGCGCCGGGGACCAGCAGCACGATCCCCACCAGAACCCCCGCCGCGATGATGAAGCGCGCGACCGTGATCGCCGCCGGGTCGATCAGGTTCGCCGCCCTGACGCCCAGCGAGAACGACCCCGCCACCAGGGCGGAAAACAGCAGCATCGCCGCATGGCCGCGCAGCGCCTCGGTCCGTGTCACGGGGCGACCGGCATCTGGCGACCCAGCATGTAGAATTCGTCGTTGGCGCGGAAATCCCCGGCATTGGCCATACGGTTCGACATGCCGAAGAAGGCCGCGATGGCGCCGATGTCCCAGATCTCGTCGGCATCGAAGCCCGCCTCGCGCAGGGCCTGATGATCCGCATCGCCGATCTGATAGGCGGCGGTCGTGACCTTTTCGGCATAGGCCAGCATCGCCCGTTCCCGGTCGGACAGATCGGCCTTGCGCCAGTTGACCGCCACCTGATCGGCGATCAGCGGGTTCTTCGCCCGGATCCGCAGGATCGCGCCATGGGCCGCCACGCAATACTGACAGTTGTTGATGCCGCTGACGGCCACCACGATCATCTCTCGTTCGGCCTTGGACAGCCCGACATCCTTGTCCATCAATGCCTGGTGATAGGCGAAGAAGGCGCGGAATTCCTCGGGCCGATGGGCCAGCGCCAGGAACACGTTGGGCACGAAGCCGGATTTCTCGGCCACCTGGGCGATGGCGTCCTGCATGTCCTGCGGCAGGGTCTTCAGATCGGGCACCGCGAAGCGGCTGATGGGGTGGGTCATGACGGTTTCCTCCTGCGGGGCAGATTGGCGCGGCGATTGCAGACTGTGAAGGGGGTCAGTCGCCCCGCAGCGCGGCGACCGCCGCCTGCACCTTGGGCGTGCGGTGCAGATCGACATGCGTGACCAGCCACAGCCGCGATTCCCATTCGGGCAGGGCCATCACCTCGACCAGCCCCTCGGCGCGGGACGGCGACAGCGGACCGATGGCAAGGCCCGCGCGGATCACCGCCTCGCGCGCGGATTCGTCGTTGGCGGTCAGCACGATCTGGCCGGGCTCGATCTTGCCGTGCAGCCAGCGCATCAGCGGCGCATTGCGGGCCTGCGGACCCAGCAGCGCCAGGGGATGGGCGGCGATATCCGTCACCTCGCCATGGGTGGCGATGTATTCGGGCGCGGCATAGACCGGATGGCGCATCGTTCCCATGGAACGCACGACATAATCCGGCTCGGTCGGTTGACTGCCCGCACGGATCGCCACATGCGCCTCTCCGGCGTCCAGGCGGAACAGGCGCACGTCGGTGACATAGTTCACCCGCAGCCCAGGATGCTGGCGCATCAGGCGGATCAGCCGGGGCATGACCACATCGGCCAGTTCGGGCAAGGAGGTCACGATCAGCTCGCCCTCGATCCGGTCGGCGCCGCCCGCGATCCGCACGGCAAGCTGGGCGAAGCGTTCGTCGGCATCGCCCGCCACCTTCAGCATGGCCTGCCCGGCTTCGGTCAGGGCATAGCCGCGCGGATGACGCTGGAACAGCTTGACGCCCAGTTGCGATTCCAGCCCGTCGATCCGGCGGATCACGGTGGCATGGTGAACGCCCAGGGACTCGGCCGCGGCACTGACGGTGCCGGTGCGCGCCACCGCCAACGCGATGCGAAGATCGTCCCAACTGTCGATAGTCATGTGCATCCCCGCACAGATGATGCGCGCTTATCGCCCTTCCGTTCGTGCGCGCCTAGACCTAAATCGGTGCCATACCATTCTGGACGAACGGACCAAACCCATGAACATCCTGCATATCGACAGCGCCATCACGGGCGAGGCTTCGGTGTCCCGCAAGCTGACCGCGGACATCGTGGCCAAGCTGACCGCCGCCAATCCGGATGCGACCGTCACCTATCGCGACCTGAACCAGGGCGTGCCCGCCATCGACACCGACTGGTTCAAGGCCGTGCGCCTGGCGCCGACCGATCCCACGCCCGAACAGCAGAAGCTGATCGAGATCTCGGACGCCTATCTGGCCGAGGTGCAGGCCGCCGACGTCCTGGTGATCGGCATGCCGATCTATAACTTCACCCTGACCGCGCAGTTGAAGAACTGGCTGGACCAGATCGCGCGGGCGGGAAAATCCTTCCGCTATACCGAAGCCGGTCCCGAAGGCCTGCTGAAAGGCAAGCGCGCCATCATCGCCTATAGCGCGGCGGGCACCCCGATGGGATCCGAGATGGACCACGCCTCGGACTATATCCGCTTCATGCTGGGCTTCCTGGGCATCACCGATGTGGATTTCGTGGCCGCCGACCGCCTGGCGATGGACCGCGAGGCCGGTCTGGCCCGCGCGCAGGACGCGCTGGAAAAGCTGGCGGCGTAAGGCTGTCGGACGCCCGATGTAAAGAGTATGACGGCCTGCGTTGACTTGCGGGCCGTTTTTTCGTATCAGCCACCGGATTCCCGGAAGGACTGCCCTTCCGGTCCCTGCCTGGTGCGGGGATCGCCCTCCGTCAGCGCGTCGCGCCCACGGGGGCAAACCTGTTTTGGACCGAAGGAGGCCCGGCGATGTTCGAGAACCTTTCCGACCGTTTGGGCGGCGTCTTCGACCGGCTGACCAAGCAGGGCGCCCTGACCGAGGACGACGTGACCGCCGCCATGCGCGAGGTCCGCGTGGCCCTGCTGGAGGCGGACGTGTCGCTGCCGGTGGCGCGCAACTTCGTCAAGGCGGTGACGCAGAAAGCCACCGGATCGGCCGTCACCAAGTCGATCACCCCCGGCCAGCAGGTCGTGAAGATCGTCCATGACGAGCTGATCAAGGTTTTGCAGGGCGAGGACGCGCCCGACGCGCTGCGCATCGACAACCCGCCCGCGCCGATCCTGATGGTCGGGTTGCAAGGGTCCGGCAAGACCACCACCACTGCCAAGCTGGCCCTGCGCCTGAAGGACCGCGAGAAGAAGCGCGTGCTGATGGCCTCGCTGGACACCAACCGCCCTGCCGCGATGGAGCAGCTGGCGATCCTGGGCCAGCAGATCGGCGTCGACACCCTGCCCATCGTGCCAGGCCAGACCGCCCCGCAGATCGCGCAGCGCGCCAAGCAGCAGGCCAACCTTGGCGGCTATGACGTGGTGATGCTGGACACAGCCGGCCGGCTGCACATCGACCAGGCGCTGATGGACGAGGTTCAAGCCGTCCGCGACATCGCCCAGCCGCGCGAAACCCTGCTGGTGGTCGATGGCCTGACCGGCCAGGACGCGGTGAACGTCGCGACCGAATTCGACGCCAAGGTGGGCGTGTCCGGCGTGGTGCTGACGCGGATGGACGGCGACGGGCGCGGCGGCGCGGCCCTGTCGATGCGCGCCATCACCGGCAAGCCGATCCGCTTCGTGGGTCTGGGCGAAAAGATGGACGCGCTGGAAACCTTCGACGCGCAGCGCGTCGCGGGCCGGATCCTGGGCATGGGCGATATCGTCGCCCTGGTCGAAAAGGCCCAGCAGGTGCTGGAGGTCGAACAGGCCGAGCGCATGATGAAGCGCTTCCAGAAGGGTCTGTTCAACATGAACGACCTCAAGGGCCAGCTTGAACAGATGCAGAAGATGGGCGGCATGCAGTCCATCATGGGCATGATGCCCGGCATGGCCAAGATGGCCAAGCAGGCCGAGGCCGCGGGCATGGACGACAAGGCCATCGCCCGGCAGATCGCGCTGATCAACTCGATGACCAAGAAGGAGCGCGCCAATCCCGACATGCTGCAAGCCAGCCGCAAGAAGCGGATCGCGGCGGGCGCGGGCATGGAGGTGTCCGAGCTGAACAAGCTGCTGAAGATGCAGAAGCAGATGGCCGACACGATGAAGAAGCTGGGCAAGATGGGCAAGGGCGGGATGCTGAAGCAGGCCATGCGAGCCATGACCGGCAAGGGCGGCGGGCTGCCCGACCTAGAGAACTTCGATCCCGCCAAGATGGCCGAGGCGCAGAAGATGCTGCAGGATCCCAAGGGCCTGGGCGGGCAGTTGGGCAAGGCCGGTCTGCCCGGCGGCCTTTCGGGGATGTTCGGCAAGAAATGACGTCTTTGACCCAAACCATCTCGGTCAGCATTCCGGTAATCGAAACTGATCGCCTTATCCTGCGTGCGCCGCGCCTGTCGGATCTGGATGCGATCACTTGCTTCGCCACCTCGGACCGCGCCCGCTTCGTCGGCGGCCCCGGCAGACCCTGGGACGGCTGGACCTCGCTGACCGGCCTGATCGGCCACTGGACCCTGCGCGGCTTCGGCTGGTGGATGATCGAGGACAAGGCCAGCGGCCAGACCGCGGGCCGCACCGGCATCGGCCACCATATCGACTGGCCGGAACCCGAACTGGGCTGGCACATCTATGAAGGCTTCGAAGGCCGCGGCATCGCCCATGAAGCCGCCCTTGCCGCCCGCCGCCACGCCCAGACGCAGATGGGCCTTGGCCCGGTCATCTCGCTGATCCACCGCGATAACGCCCGTTCGCGTCGTCTGGCCGAGCGGCTTGGCGCGCAGATCGAAAGCGAAACGGTGATCCGCGACATGCCCTGTCTTGTCTATCGCCACCCCAAAGGTGACGCATGACCCGGTCCTGTTTTCTGTGCCGAAACATGTTCAGCGGGTCCGGGGGGCAGACGGCCCCCCGGCGCCACCCCCATCAGCCGGAGCCCAGCCCATGGACGCCGTGACCCGCGCCGCCGAACTGCTTAAGGAACATCGCGCCAGCATCGACCGGCTGGACGCGATCCTTGTCTATACGCTGGCCGAACGCTTCAAGCACACCCAATCCGTCGGCCGCCTCAAGGCGGAACACGATCTTCCGCCGTCCGATCCCGCCCGCGAAGCGCAGCAGATCGAACGGCTGGAACGCCTCGCGCGCGAGGCCGACCTGGACCCGGAATTCGCGCGCAAATTCCTCAACTTCGTGATCGCCGAAGTGATCCGGCATCACGAGACCTTCCAATCCTGACGGGGCGCCGCCCCACCACGCCATTCTAAAGGAGAAACCCAATGGCAACGAAAATCCGTCTGGCCCGTGGCGGCAGCAAAAAGCGCCCGCATTACGCCATCGTCGTGTCCGATTCGCGCATGCCGCGCGACGGCCGCTTCCTGGAAAAGCTGGGCACCTACAACCCGCTGCTGGCGAAAGACAGCGAGGACCGCATCAAGCTGGACCTGGACCGCGCCAAGCACTGGCTGGACCAGGGCGCCCAGCCGACCGACCGCGTGGCCCGCTTCCTGGAAGCCGCCGGCGTCCGCGAGAAAGCCAACCGCGCCAACATGAAGAAGGCAGAGCCGGGCAAGAAAGCCAAGCAGCGCGCCGAGGAAAAGGCCGCGAAGGCCGCCGCCCCGGCCGAGGCCGAATAATCACGACGGGCGGGGGCGACCCCGCCCTTTGCCATCGCGGGGGCCGCATGACTGAAGACCGCATCTGCGTGGGCGCGATCGCCGGGGCCTTCGGGGTCCGGGGCGAGGTGCGGCTGAAAAGCTTCTGCGCCGAGCCGTCGGACATCGCCACATACACCCCCCTGACGACCGAGGACGGCAAGCGCAGCTTCACCGTGAAACTGACCCGCCCCGTCACCGGCGGCCTTGGCGCGCGCCTGTCGGGCGTGGCCACGCGCGAGGATGCCGAGGCGCTGCGGGGCGTGACCCTCTGGGCGCCGCGATCCGCCCTGCCCTCGCTTCCCGACGACGAATTCTATCACGCCGACCTGATCGGGCTGGAGGTCGTCGATACCGGCGGCGCCGTGCTGGGCCGGGTCCGGGCGATCTTCGACCACGGCGCGGGCGACATTCTGGAAGTCGTGGGCGGCAAGGACATTATGCTGCTGCCCTTTACCCGCGCCGTGGTGCCGACCGTCGATCTGGCGGCGAAGCGCATCGTCGCCGATCCGCCCGCCACCGATGAGTGAGCCGCCCAAATCCCACGGCCGCCTGTCGATCACAGCCAGCCTGCGCCCCCGCCAGCTGATGGCCGAACCGCAGGTCGCGGGCGCCTGGACCGCCAGCATCGTCACCCTGTTCCCCGAGGCCTTCCCCGGCATCCTGGGCCTGTCGCTGACCGGCAAGGCGCTGGCGCAGGGGTTGTGGAACCTGCGCACCGTGCCCCTGCGCGATTTCGGCATCGGCAGGCACCGCAACGTGGACGACACGCCCGCCGGCGGCGGCGCGGGCATGGTGATCCGCGCCGACGTGATGGACGCGGCCCTGCACGAGGCCCGCCGAGGCAGCCCGCGCCCGGTGATCTACATGTCGCCGCGCGGCGCGCCCTTGACGCAGGCGCGCGCCCGCGAATTGGCGGGGGGCAACGGCGTCACCCTGATCTGCGGCAGGTTCGAAGGGGTGGACCAGCGCGTCCTGGACGCCCATGATGTCGAGGAAATCAGCATCGGCGACTATGTCCTGACCGGAGGAGAGATCGCCGCTCAGGTCTTGATCGACGCGACGGTCCGGCTTATACCGCGCGTGCTGGGGAATCACGACTCTCTGGCCGAGGAATCCTTTTCCATCGGCAACAGGGGCCTTCTTGAAGCCCCCCAGTTCACGAAGCCCGCCCAATGGGAAGGCCGCGAGATACCGGAGGTTCTGCTGTCCGGCAATCACGCGGCCATTCAGCGTTGGCGGGCCAGTGAGGCCGAAAGGCTGACCAAGCAACGCCGCCCCGACCTGTGGCGGGCATGGGCCGACCGGCCCGTGGACCCGGCAAAGGACCGACAGCTCTCGGGCGCATCAGACCAATCGCGGGGCTACCGCGAGCATGACAAGGAACCCAGGCGATGAACCTGATCGCAGAACTCGAAGCCGAGCAGATCGCCCAGCTCGGCAAGACCATCCCGGATTTCAAGGCCGGCGACACCGTGCGCGTCGGCTATAAGGTGACCGAGGGCACCCGGTCGCGCGTGCAGATGTATGAAGGCGTCTGCATCGGCCGCAAGGGCGGCGCGACGCTGGCCGCCAGCTTCACCGTGCGCAAGATCAGCTTTGGCGAAGGCGTGGAACGGGTGTTCCCGCTGTATTCGACCAACATCGATTCGATCGAGGTCGTGCGCCGCGGCAAGGTCCGCCGCGCCAAGCTGTACTATCTGCGCGACCGTCGCGGCAAATCGGCGCGGATCGTCGAGAAAACCAACTATCGCCCGCTGTCCGACGCGAAAGCCTGAGGGATCATCCGATGAGAAAAGACATTCATCCCGATTACCACACCATCGAGATCAAGATGACCGATGGCACCACCTACCAGACCCGTTCGACCTGGGGTTCGGAAGGCGCGACCATGGCCCTGGACATCGACCCGACCTCGCACCCGGCCTGGACCGGCGGTTCGGCCAAGCTGATGGATACCGGCGGCCGCGTGTCGAAGTTCAAGTCGAAATACGCGGGCCTGGGCTTCTGATTGCCCGACCCTGGAAGTGCGAAGCGCCGCCCCGACCGGGCGGCGTTTCCTTTTGCGGTGCAGGATGGGGGCGCTGCCCCCGTCCCTGCGGGACTCCCTCGGGATATTTGAACAAAGGTGAAAAGGGCGGCGTCAGGCTGCCTCGACGCTGGGTTCCACCAGGGCCACGATATCCATCATGATCGCGTTCAACTGGAAGTCCTTGGGCGTATAGACCCGCGCCACGCCCATTGCGCGCAGCCGTGCCGCATCCTCGTCCGGGATGATGCCGCCGACGATCACCGGGACATGGGCCAGGCCCGCCGCACGGATCCGCGCCATCAGATCCTCGATCAGGGGCATATGGCTGCCCGACAGGATCGACAGGCCGATGACATGGGCGTCTTCTTCCTGCGCGCGGGTGACGATCTGTTCGGGGGTCAGGCGGATGCCTTCATAGGTGATGTCCATGCCGCAATCACGGGCGCGGAAGGCGATCTGCTCGGCGCCGTTGGAATGGCCGTCCAGGCCCGGCTTACCGACCACGAATTTCAGCCGCCGTCCCAGGCGGGCGCTGACCGCATCGACGGCCTCGCGGATCTCCTCCAGCCCCTCGGTGCGGTTCGACGGGCTGGCGGACACCCCTGTCGGGCCGCGATATTCGCCATGGACCTGGCGCATGACGCCCGCCCATTCGCCGGTCGTGGCCCCGGCCTTGGCCGCCGCGATGGACCAGGGCATGACATTTTGCCCCCGCCGGGCCGCATCGCGCAACGCGCCAAGCGCAAGCTGCACCGCGCCTTCGTCGCGGGCCTGCCGCCAGGCGTGCAGCCGGGCGATCTGGTCCTGTTCCACCGCCGGATCGACCACCATGATCCCGCCATCGCCCGCCGTCAGCGGCGAAGGCTCTCCCTGCTGCCAGCGGTTCACGCCGACCACGACCGTCTGGTTGGTCTCGATCCGTCCCAGACGCTCGGCATTCGATTCGACCAGCCGCGCCTTCATATAGTCGATGGCGGCGATCGCCCCGCCCATCTCGTCCAACAGGCGCAATTCGTCGCGCGCGCCCTGTTTCAGTTCCTCGACCTTGGCGGCAATCACCGGATTGCCGTCGAACAGGTCGCCATATTCCAGCAGATCCGTTTCATAGGCGACGATCTGCTGCATCCGCAGCGACCATTGCTGGTCCCAGGGGCGCGGCAGGCCCAGCGCCTCGTTCCAGGCAGGCAGTTGCACGGCACGGGCGCGGGCGTTTTTCGACAGCGTGACGGCCAGCATCTCCAGCAGGATGCGGTAGACATTGTTTTCCGGCTGCTGCTCGGTCAGGCCCAGGCTGTTGACCTGCACCCCATAGCGGAAGCGGCGGTATTTTTCATCCGCGATGCCATAGCGGTCGCGCGTGATCTCGTCCCACAGTTCGGTGAAGGCGCGCATCTTGCACATCTCGGTCACGAAGCGGATGCCCGCGTTCACGAAGAAGCTGATGCGGCCCACCATCTCGGGGAAGGTATCAGACGGCACCTTGCCCTTCAGGTCGTCCAGCACGGCAATGGCGGTCGCCAGCGCATAGGCCAGTTCCTGCTGCGGCGTCGCCCCGGCCTCTTGCAGGTGATAGGAACAGACGTTCATCGGGTTCCACTTGGGCAGGTGTTCCCGCGTGTAGGCCGCCACGTCCGTGATCATCGCCAGCGAGGGCTTCGGCGGGCAGATATAGGTGCCGCGCGACAGGTATTCCTTGATAAGGTCGTTCTGCACCGTGCCTTGCAGCTTGGCGATGTCCGCCCCCTGCTCCTCGGCCACGGCGATGTAGAGCGACAGCAGCCAAGGCGCCGTCGCGTTGATCGTCATCGAGGTGTTCATCTGTTCCAGCGGGATCCGGTCGAACAGCGCCCGCATGTCGCCCAGATGGCAGATGGGAACGCCGACCTTGCCGACCTCGCCCCGCGCCAGGACGTGATCGCTGTCATAGCCGGTCTGGGTCGGCAGGTCGAAGGCCACCGACAGTCCGGTCTGTCCCTTGGCCAAGTTGCCGCGATACAGCGCGTTCGACTTCTCGGCCGTGGAATGGCCCGCATAGGTGCGGAACAGCCAGGGTTTGTCCTTGTCAGCCATCGGCCACCTCGCAACAATCTTTCGGTCCAGAAAGGAATATAGAAACAAACATGCGCCGTCAATTCGCCGCAGCGCGGCAAGGATATGCGACTTTCGGACATTTTATTGCGATTATATCTGCATCGTTGTTGCAATGTTGCGCAAGTCTTCATACCACTTGTGCCAGACACCCGGCGATTCTGCGCCGCGGCACGACAAGGAGACGCGCATGGCCCTCGATTCCCCTACTCCGATCGCCCCCTATGACGCCCCTGTGAAGGATCTGTACGACATCGGCGAGATGCCGCCCCTGGGCCATGTTCCGGCGAAAATGCACGCCTGGGCGATCCGGCGCGAACGCCATGGCGAACCCGACACGGCGATGCAGCTGGAAGTCGTCGAAACCCCCAGCATCGACAGCAACGAGGTGCTGGTCCTGGTGATGGCGGCGGGCGTCAACTATAACGGCATCTGGGCCGGGCTGGGCCAGCCGATCAGCCCCTTCGACGGGCACAAGGCGCCCTATCACATCGCCGGATCCGACGCCTCGGGGATCGTCTGGGCGGTGGGCGACAAGGTGAAACGCTGGAAGGTCGGCGACGAGGTCGTGGTCCATTGCAACCAGGACGACGGCGACGACGAGGAATGCAACGGCGGCGATCCGATGTATTCGCCGACCCAGCGGATCTGGGGCTATGAGACCCCGGACGGCAGCTTCGCCCAGTTCACCCGCGTCCAGTCGCAGCAGCTGATGCCCCGCCCCCGGCACCTGACTTGGGAGGAATCGGCCTGCTATACCCTGACGCTGGCCACCGCATACCGGATGCTGTTCGGGCACGAGCCGCACGAATTGAAGCCCGGCATGAACGTGCTGGTCTGGGGCGCCTCGGGGGGCTTGGGGTCTTACGCGATCCAGCTGATCAACGCGGCGGGCGGCAATGCCATCGGCGTCATCTCAGAGGAAGACAAGCGCGACTTCGTGATGGGCCTGGGCGCCAAGGGCGTCATCAACCGCAAGGAATTCAACTGCTGGGGGCAGTTGCCCAAGGTCAACACCCCCGAATACAAGGACTGGTTCAACGAGGCGCGCAAGTTCGGCAAGGCGATCTGGGACATCACCGGCAAGGGCAACAACGTCGACATCGTCTTCGAACATCCGGGCGAGGCGACCTTCCCGGTCAGCACCCTCGTCTGCAAGAAGGGCGGCATGGTGGTGATCTGCGCGGGCACCACAGGCTTCAACTGCACCTTCGACGTGCGTTACCTGTGGATGCACCAGAAGCGCATCCAGGGGTCGCATTTCGCGCATCTGAAACAGGCGTCGGCGGCCAACAAGCTGATGCTGGAACGCCGCCTGGATCCCTGCATGTCCGAGGTCTTTCCTTGGGCGGAAATCCCGGCCGCGCATATGAAGATGTATCGCAACCAGCACAAGCCGGGCAACATGTCGGTGCTGGTTCAGGCCCCGACCACCGGGCTGCGCACCTTCGAGGATGCGTTGGAAGCCCGTCGCGGCTGACGCGGCCTAAATCCTGGTGTCGCCTGCCTCGGGCAGGCGGCATTTCCATTCGAACACCCGGTCCTTCGGATGGGCGGCGACCCAGCGGGCCAGTTCGTTCTGGCCGGACAACATGCAGGTCTGGATGCCGTTGCGCCGTTCGAACAGCAGGCTGTGTTCGGTGCAGCGGTGCGGGTCGCTGATCAGGCATGTGACGAAGAACAGCTCGATCATCGCGTGTTCCTTTCGATGATCCCTCATACACGCGCCAGGGCCTGAAAAGTTGCAGGGACGGTCCTGTTCTGCCCACAACTTGCGCGACCTGCCCGAATATGTCGCGACTTCCCATTTAATTTGCCTGAAATAACGGCTAACGCGCTGTCAGAATCACAAAAGGGACAGTGCCATGCCGCAGATCGACGACAAGTTGACCCCCATCTATGACGAGGTCGTCCGCCGCAACGCGGGCGAGGCGGAATTCCATCAGGCTGTGCGCGAGGTTCTGGAAAGCCTTGGCCGCGTCGTCGCCAAGCACCCGGAATATCTGGACAACGCGCTGATCGAACGGATCTGCGAACCCGAACGCCAGATCATCTTCCGCGTGCCCTGGACCGACGACAAGGGCCAGGTCCAGATCAACCGGGGCTTCCGCGTCCAGTTCAACTCGGCCATGGGCCCCTACAAGGGCGGGCTGCGGTTCCATCCGTCGGTGAATGTCGGGATCATCAAGTTCTTGGGCTTCGAGCAGACATTCAAGAACGCGCTGACCGGCCTTCCCATCGGCGGCGGCAAGGGCGGGTCCGACTTCGATCCCAAGGGCCGCTCGGATGCCGAGGTCATGCGCTTCTGCCAGTCCTTCATGACCGAGCTTTACCGCCATCTGGGCGAATATACCGACGTGCCGGCGGGCGACATCGGCGTCGGCGCGCGCGAGATCGGATACATGTTCGGCCAGTACAAGCGCCTGACCAACCGTTACGAGGCAGGCGTGCTGACCGGCAAGGGCCTGTTCTATGGCGGATCGCTGGCCCGCAAGGAAGCGACCGGATACGGCAACACCTATTTCACCCGCGCCATGCTGCAAACCACCGGCGACGATTTCGACGGCAAGACGGTGGTGGTGTCGGGGTCCGGCAATGTCGCGATCTACACGATCGAGAAGGTCCGGTCCTATGGCGGCAAGGTCGTCGCCTGTTCGGACAGCGGCGGCTATATCGTCGACGAGAACGGCCTCGACCTGGATCTGGTCAAGGAAATCAAGGAAGTGCGGCGCGGCCGGATCAGCGAATATGCGCGGATCAAGGGCGAAGGCAGCGGCGTCTATTTCGTCAAGGCGGGCGACGGGTCGATCTGGGACGTGCCCTGCCAGGTCGCGCTGCCCTCGGCCACGCAGAACGAACTGACCGGCAAGGACGCCAAGACGCTGATCAAGAACGGTGTGCAGGCGGTGGGCGAAGGCGCCAACATGCCCTCGACCCCCGAGGCGATCCGCGCGTTCCAGCAGGCGGGCGTCAAGTTCGGCCCCGGCAAGGCCGCCAATGCGGGCGGCGTCGCGACCTCGGCGCTGGAGATGCAGCAGAACGCCTCGCGCGACCGTTGGACCTTCGAAAAGACCGAGGCCCGGCTGGCCGAGATCATGCGCGACATCCACGACGCCTGCTATTCCACCGCTGAGGAATTCGGCGCGCCGGGCGATTACGTGATCGGCGCGAACATCGCCGGTTTCATCCGCGTGGCCGAACCGATGCGCGCCTTCGGCGTGATCTGACGATGCGACTGCGGGGCCGCCGACAAGGCGGCTTCGCTTTTGGCGGCGGGCGGGATAAGACCCCGGCATGAACGCCCTTGCCCCGACCCTTTCCCCCGACCAGGCCGAAGCCTGGGACAGCCTTGCCGACGCCTTCGGGGCGGCAGGCATAGACCTGCTGTCCAGCGAACTGCACCCCCCGCAGCCGGGCAAGGGGCGCGTGATGGCGGTGATCGGCAAGGCCGGGTCGGGCAAGACGCTGCTGCTGTCGCAGATCACCAAGGCGCTGCGCGACGCGGGCGTCGAGGTCGTCAGCGGCGACTACGAAGGCCGCAAGCGCAAGGAGCGGCGCAGCGTGGCGATCCTGGCGCCGACCAACAAGGCGGCCTTCGTGCTGCGGATGCGCGGGGTTCCGGCGACGACGATTCACCGGATCCTGTATACCCCCGTCTATGACCCGGAATATGAAAAGCTGGCCGAATGGCTGGCGGGCACCGGCGACCGCCCGGTGGTCGAGGGTATGACGGATGCCGCGCTGGATCGGGCCAAGGCGTTTTACGACCAGAACGCCTCGATCCCCGGCGCGCTGGCGGCGGCCGGGCTGCGCGGGTCCGATTTCATCCGCGGCTGGAAACGGCGCGAGGATTCGCTGGACGTGGGGCTGATCGACGAGGCCTCCATGCTGGACGAAAAGCAGTTCGAGGATCTGCGCGAGATCTTTCCCATGCTGGTCCTGTTCGGCGATCCGGCGCAGCTTGCCCCGGTCGGCCAGTCGGGCGAGATGGTCTTTGACAAGCTGGCGCCGTCGCAACGGCTGATCCTGAACCGCATCCACCGGCAGGCCGACGACAGCCCGATCCTGGATCTGGCCCATGCGCTGTCCGACGAAAGCCTGTCCTTCGAGGGCTTCGAAAGCCAGATCCGCGCCGCCGCACGGCGCGACGACCGGGTGGTCTGGTCGGAACGGGTGGAAAGCGACCTGATGGCCCGCAGCCCGGTGCTGGTCTGGCGCAACGCCACGCGGATCCGGCTGATCCACGCCTTCCGCGCCGCCTATGGCGCGCCGGGCGACGCGCTGCTGCCCGGAGAGCCGCTGATCTGCGACGGAATCGAGCTGCCCCTGAAACACCGCAAGAAGCGCATCGACCTGGAGGCGCGGGGGCTGATCAAGGGCGCGCAGGTCGTCTATCTGGGACCGGGCCGCAAGCCGGGCTTTTCGCGGCTGCACGTCATCGGGGCCGAGGATCCGCGCCTGTCCGCCGCCAGCATCGTCAAGATCGAGCTGCCGGATGAGGAAGAGCCTTTCATCCCCTTCGCGGCCCGGATGGGGGCGACCTTCCTGCACGGCGCGGCGGTGACGATCCACAAGTCGCAAGGCTCGCAATGGCCCGACGTGCAGGTTTTCGGCCCCGATATCAGCGCCGCCGCCTGGTCGAACCGGACCGAGGCCGGGATCCCCCTGTGGAAGCGGCTGGCCTATGTCGCCATCACCCGCGCGCAGGAACGGCTGTTCTGGGTCACGAAATCGCGCCTGGCCCGGCCCACCGCGCAGCTTGGCACGGACGATCTGGACGCGCCGGTCGCCGACCTGACCCTGGCGGCCGAGGAGGAATAGCGTCCCGCGCCGGTCGGGGGCGCTTCGCCCCCCGAACCCCCAGAGGATATTTAGACCAAGGCAAAACAGCCTTCGGCTTCAGCGCGCCGCCTGGCGGTGGTCCAGCCGTTCGATGGACAGGCGCAGCGCCTCGACCAGGGCTTCCTTGGGAATGCCGGTTTCGCGGGACAGGCGCATGATGCCGAAATGGACGCGGGCCAGTTCCTGATAATAGCGCGTGAAGGTATAGTTGATCGACGCGCCCACCACCGCCCCGAAGATCGGCGCCGCCTGCGCCGCAAGCTTCTGGCCCATCGACACCGACAGGCGCGGCGCGACCTTGGAAATCAGCCCCTGCACCGTCTGGCCCGTCACCGACATGCGCGCGGCCAGCAGGCCCAGGTCGGTGCTGTCATCCTCGGCCATCGGACCGGCGGCGGCGAAGATGCGCAGGCATTCCATCCGCACCTCGTCGCTGTCGGGATCCAGACCGTGTTCCACGGCAATATCCAGCATCGCGCGCAGCAGAAGCGTGATCGTGAAGGGCAGTTCGATCATCGCGCCCGCGAAACCGCCCACGCCCCCCGCCGCCCCGCTGACGGTCGAGGCCATGCGGTTGAACCAGTCGCCCCGGTCGCGGACCATCCGACGCGAAGTTGTCGCCGCAGCGAAGGCCCGGTTCAGCCCGGCGCGGGTGATGCGGTCCATGCGGCTGCGCACGAAACCCGGCAGTTTCTCGATCAGCCCTTCGGCGCCGTTGCCGACGGCGGCCATCAGTTCCATCCCCAGCCCGCCCGCATCCAGATAGCGCCGCGCCAGGCGGTCGACCTGGGCATGGACCGAGGGGTCATTGATCGGCGGAAGCACCAGTTGCGGAGTGGCGGGCATCGGTATCCTCTTTTGGATGGTCGACCGTCACGCAGGCCGACAGGTCATTGGCGCCGCGCGACAATTTCCCCGCATCGGGAAAGGTTTCGCGCGTCACCGGTCCCACGACATCAACCCAGGCGCCGGGGCGAAGTTCCAGCCCCAGAACCCGCGCCGGATTGGTCGGCGGCGGCATGACCACATCGTCCAGCCGCGCGAAGCCGAAGCGGCTGTAATAGGGCGCGTCCCCCACCAGCAGAACCCGTTCCCAGCCCAGCTTGCGCGCGCGGGCCAGGCTGTCGCGCATCAGCAGGCCGCCCAGCCCCTCGCCCTGGGCGGTGGGATGCACGGCGATCGGACCCAGCAGCAGCACCGGCTTGCCGCCTACGCGCACCGGCCAGAAGCGGATCGCGGCCATCACGGTGTTCGACCCGTCGCGCAGCACCAGGCACAGGTCGGCGACCTTGGGCACCCCGTCCCGCAGGCGGTACGACGACAGCGCCGTCCGCCCCGGCGCGAAGCACAGATCGTAAAGACCCTCGACCTCGGGCTCGTCGGCGGGCGTCTCGGGGCAGATCTCGTACATCGCGCCTCCTCTCGGGTCTTGCCGCCCCTTAGCACGGGGACGGGGACGATGAAACATCCGGGGCATTGCGGCGCGGCCGTGCGAATGGCAGGTTGAGCCGACAAGACAGGAGGCCCCGATGTTCTACCGCCCCGAGTCCGGCCACGGGCTGCCCCACAGTCCCTTCAACGCCATCATCGCCCCCCGCCCCATCGGCTGGATTTCGACGCGCGGGACGGCGGGCGACAACCTGGCGCCCTATTCGTTCTTCAACGCGGTGGCCTATGTCCCTCCGCAGGTGATGTTCGCCTCGACCAGTGCGAAGCCCGACCGCAAGGGCACCAAGGACAGCGTGGCGCAGATCATCGAATCGGGCGTGTTCTGCGTCAACATCGCCACCGGAGACCTGCGCGACCAGGTGAACGCCAGTTCCGCCACCCTGCCCGCCGGGGTCAGCGAGTTCGATGCCGCCGGGATCCCCGCCGCCGAATGCGAGACCATCGCCTGCCCACGCGTCGCAGGGGCCGCCGCCGCGCTGGAATGCCGGATGACCCGTGTGCTGCCGCTGGCGGGCCAGGCGAATTTCGTCGTCTTCGGCGTGGTGACGGGGGTGCATATCCGCGACGATTGCGTGGTGGACGGCCGTTTCGATCCGCGCGCGGCGGGCGGATGGATCGCGCGGCTGGGCTATCACGACTATGCCGCCGTCACCCAGCTGTTCGAAATGGAACGCCCTGCATGAGCCTGAACGTCAAGGACTATATCCGCACCATCGCCGATTTCCCGCATGAAGGGATCCTGTTCCGCGACGTGACCACGCTGTTCGCGGACGCGCGCGGCTTCCGCATCGCCATAGACCAGTTGCTGGCCCCCTATGCGGGCGCGCGGATCGACAAGGTCGTGGGGCTCGAGGCGCGCGGCTTCATCCTGGGCGGAGCGGTGGCGCATCAGCTTTCCACCGGCTTCGTGCCGATCCGCAAGAAGGGCAAGCTGCCCGGCGCGGTGATTTCCCAGGCCTATCAACTGGAATACGGCGAGGCCGTGGTCGAGGTCCATGACGACGCCTTGAAGCCGGGCGAACGGGTGCTGATCGTGGACGACCTGCTGGCCACGGGCGGCACGGCGGCGGCGGGGATTTCGCTGTGTGAGAGGCTGGGCGCCAAGGTCGTGGGCTGCGCCTTCGTGATCGACCTGCCGGATCTGGGCGGAAGGCGTCTGCTGGAGGGGTTGGGGCATGAGGTTCATGCGCTGTGCGCGTTCGAGGGGGAGTAAGCGGCTATCTTCAGGTTTAATACTTCTCCCAACCAAAATGGGTTGGCGGATTAGCCATTGCCTGCGACTTGAGATCGTCAGCAAGCCCATCAATCATTTTGATCACATCGGTTTTCGGATAGAGATCCTTCAAAATTTCCAGCGTTGCTACGTCCACCTTCTCCTCTGACGCCTTAACCCTCCTGCGCAACACGTTCATGCGTGATATTAACAATATTTTCACTTCACTAGAGAACATATTCTTGTTTTCTTCTCTAAAGAAATGATGGGCGAAGTAGTCTCGTTTCCGCTTTAATAACTTAAGTTCATCTTGCTGAACCAATAGCGGCGTGCAATCTTCCAACAAACGCAATAAGGCGCCAAAAGTCGAAGCCTGCGCTTTATGTTCAAAAGAATCATAAAGTAATTTCCATTGCTCGCCATCGCTCACCGATCGATCTTTTACGCGAGAGCAAAGTTTCCAGAAAATGAAACAATTTTGCAAACCTGCTTCCAAAAGAGCGTATCCTGAAAAGAGCAGACCAAAGTGAGCAAGGACTTCCTTTTCAATTATAATATTCTTTCCCTCAAGCTCCGGAAATTCCTCATACAGTAAATCCAGATCGCTATCTTCTACCATACCGTCCCTATACTCCTTTAATTACAGGGTGGTTTTTGCATAATCATTCAGGATCACCCCCGGATTCATGATCCCCGCCGGATCCAGCGCATCCTTGATCGCGCGCATGGCCCCCAGCCGCGCCGGATCGCCCCATTCGGCCAGGTCCGCCGCCTTCAGCCGCCCCACCCCGTGTTCCGCCGAGAACGACCCGCCGCGCGCCACCACCATCTCATGCACCGCGCGCGACAAGTCTCGCCGAACCCGGTCATAGGCGTCACGGGTTTTCCCCTCGACCGGGAACAGGTTGAAATGCAGGTTGCCGTCGCCCAGGTGGCCGAAGCAGTTGATGCGCAGGTCGGCCATGCCCGCCAGCATGGCGCTGGCATCGCGGATGAAGCGGGCGATTTCGGACAAAGGCAGGCTGATGTCGTGGCTGGCGATGGCGCCGATATGGCGGTTCGCGTCGGGGATCGTCTCGCGGATCGCCCACAACTCGGCGGCCTGCTGGCCTGACTGCGCGATCACGCCGTCGCGGACAAGCCCCTCCTCGGCAGCCTCGGAGAACAGGCCCTCCAGCGCGGCATCTGCGAACAGGCCCGCGGGCAGGCCCACCTCGATCAGGACCAGCCAGTCGGGGCGATCCGCGAAAGGCTGGCGCAGCGCCGGAAAGGCCACGTCCAGGAAGCGCAGCCCCTGCCCCGAGATCAGCTCGAACGCCGTCACGCCCCCCGCCATCCGGGCCTGCGCCAGCGACAGCAGGGTCAGCGCGGCCTCGGGCGATTCCACGACCAGCATCGCCACGCCGACCTCGGGCGGGACCGGAGCCAGCACCAGCGAGGCGGCGGTGATGATGCCCAGCGTTCCTTCCGCCCCGATCAGCAGGTCGCGGATGTCATAGCCGGTGTTGTCCTTCCGCAGCCGTTTCAGGTCGTGCATGACCTGGCCCTGCGGCAGCACCGCCTCGACCCCCAGGCACATCGCGCGGGCATTGCCATAGCGCAGCACGTTGACGCCGCCCGCATTGGTCGACAGCACCCCGCCGATCTGCGCGGTCCCCTGCGACGCCAGCGCCAGCGGGAACTGCCGCCCCACGGCGGCAGCGGCCTCGCGGACCTGTTGCAGGGTGGCGCCCGCCTCGGCCACGATCACGCCTTCCTCGGGGTGGACCGCGCGGATGGCCCTCATGCGCTCCAGCGACAGAAGCAGGGGGACAGGCCCCTCGGGCATCACCTGCCCGCCAACCAGCCCCGTGCCGCCGCCGCGCGGCACCACCGCCACCCCGGCCTCGGCGCAGGCGCGGATCACCGCCGCCGCCTCCTCGGTATCGCGGGGGGCGGCGACCAACCCAGCCTGGCCGCGATAGCGGCCGCGCGGTTCCTCAAGATAGGCGGGCGCCGCCTCGCGCAGAACACCTTGCGGTAGCCGTGCCGCCAGCCGCTCATCCGCCGGATTCAATCCCATCGTCCGCCCCATCTCCTGTGTTCAAATATCCCCGGGGTCCGGGGGCTGGCCCCCGGGATCGCGGGACGCAAAGCCGTCAGCGCGCATCGCTGCGGCCGCGCCGGTCGCCGCGCAGGTTGGCATACAGCACATGGTTCCGCCACCGGCCGTCGATTTGCAGATAGCTTTGCGCGACGCCTTCGTATTTGAAGCCCGACTTTTCCAAGACGCCGCGCGACGCGGCGTTTTCCGGCAAACAGGCGGCCTCGACCCGGCTGAGGTCCATCACGGTGAAGGCGTGGTGGACCAGCGCGCCGATCGCCTCGCGCATATAGCCCTGGCGGGCGAAGGGCTGGCCGATCCAGTAACCGATGGTTCCCGACTGCGCGGGGCCGCGACGGATGTTGTCCAGGGTGATCGCGCCCAACAAAACGCCGTCGCGGCGCACCAGGAACAGGGGCAGCGCGGTGCCGCCCCGACTGGCGCGGGCAGCCCAATAGACGCGGTTGACGAAGCTCTTGCGGGACAGGTGGTCCGGGGACCAGACCGGCTCCCACGGGGTCAGGAAGTCGCGGCTGGCCTGGCGCAGCGCCGTCCAGGCGTGGAAATCGGCATGGGCAGGCAGGCGCAGCACGATCCGTTCGGCCTCCAGCCTGACGGGCCGCGCGCGCAGGAACATCAGGCGGCAAGCCGTTCGGCCAGGGTGCCCAGGGCGGGCGCCGCCTTGACCGGACCATAAAGCGCCAGCGCGGGGCGGGCCTGCCCGATCAGGCGTTCGGCATGGGCGCGCACCTCGGCCACCGACACGGCGGCGATGCGGTCCGCGACCTCGGCCGCGTCGGGCACCCGGCCCCAGATCGCCAGGGTCCGGGCCATGCGTTCCGCCTGCGACGACGGGCTTTCCAGCGACATCAGCAGGCTTGCGCGCAACTGCGCCTTGGCGCGGGCGACCTCGGGTTCGGACATGTCCTCGGCGGCCCGCTTCATCTCGTCGATGGTCAGGGTGGACAGGTCGGCCAGATCCTCGGCCCCGGTGCCGGCATAGACGGTCAGCATTCCGGTGTCGTCATGGAATCCCGACTGCGCGAAGATCGTGTAGCACAGGCCCCGTTCCTCGCGAATCTTCTGGAACAGGCGGGACGACATGCCCCCGCCCAGGGCCGAGGAAAAGATCTGCGCGGCATAGAAATCGGGCGCCAGATAGCCGGGCCCCTCCAGGGCCAGCGCGAAATGCGCCTGCTCCAGCCGCTTGACCTTGCGGGTTTCCAGACCCTGCCAGCGGGCGGCTTCCTTGGGGGCCTGCGCCACGGGGGCCAGATGGCCGAAGGCCCGTTCGGCCAGCCGCACGATGCGGTCGTGATCGACCGCCCCGGCCGCGGCCACGATCATCTGGCCAGGGCCATAGTTTTCCGCCACGAAGCCCGCCAGGTCGGCGCGGCCGAAGCGGCTGACGCGTTCCACTGGTCCCAGGATGGTGCGGCCCATCGGCTGGTTCGGATAGGCGGCCTCTTGCAGCCAGTCGAAGATGATGTCGTCGGGCGTGTCCATCGACTGCCCGATCTCTTGCAGGATCACGCCGCGCTCGACCTCGATTTCCCGTTCGTCGAAGATCGGGTTCAGCACGATGTCGGACATCACGTCGAAGGCCAGATCCACGTCATCTTCCAGCACGCGCACGTAATAGGCCGTCGCATCGCGCGAGGTATAGGCGTTGATATAGCCGCCCACGTCCTCGATGGCTTCCGCGATCTGGAGGGCACTGCGCGTCGTGGTGCCCTTGAAGGCCATATGCTCCAGGAAATGCGCGATGCCGTTCTGTTCGGGGCGCTCATTGCGCCCGCCCGCATTGACCCAGATGCCCAGGGCGGCGGAATGCAGCCCCGGCATCAGGCGCGTGGCGACGCGCAGGCCGTTGGCAAGGGTCGTGATCTGCGGGGTCGGGTCTTGGTTCACTGCGTTCTCCGGTCAAGGATCAGCGATTTAAGCGCCTGCACGTCGTTTTCAACCCGCGTCACGCGTTCGGCCAGGTCGAACAGCCCGGCCATATGCGGCGGCAGCGGCGGCCGGACGCCGATCGCGGCCTCCACCGCATCGGGGAACTTGGCCGGATGGGCGGTCGCCAGCGTCACCATGGGCACGCCGGGTTCGACATGCTGGCGTGCGACGGCGACGCCCACCGCGCTGTGGGGACACAGGATTTCGCCGGTCTCGGCGCGGATGGTGCGGATCATCGCCAAGGTCTCATCCTCCGAGACGCGGCCCGACAGGTATTGTTCGCGCAGCGCCTGCAAGGCGCCCTGGCTGATGGTGAAGCCGCCGTGCTTCAATTCGTCCATGATCTGCGCCACCGCGGCTGCATCGCCGCCATAGGCCAGATACAGGGCGCGTTCGAAGTTGGAACTGACCTGGATGTCCATGGACGGGCTGATCGAGGGTTCGACCGTGCCCACCCGGTATTCGCCGGTGGTCAGCGCGCGGTGCAGGATGTCGTTCTGGTTCGTCGCCACGATCAGGCGGCGGATCGGCAGGCCCATGGCCCGCGCGATGGATCCCGCGAAGATGTCGCCGAAATTGCCGGTCGGCACGGTGAAATCCGTGTCCCGCATCCCCAGGGACGCGCAGGCCGTGAAGTAATAGACGATCTGCGCTACCACGCGCGCCCAGTTGATGCTGTTCACGCCCGCCAGCCCCACCTGGTCGCGGAAGGCGTGGTCGTTGAACAGATCCTTCAGCCGCGCCTGGCAGTCGTCGAAATGCCCGGTCACGGCCAGGGCATGGACATTCGCCGCGTCGGGCGTGGTCATCTGGCGGCGCTGCACGTCGCTGACGCGGCCATGCGGGAACATGATGAACACGTCCACATTGTCGATGCCCTTGAAGGCCTCGATGGCCGCCGATCCGGTGTCGCCCGAGGTCGCGCCCACGATGGTGATCTTCTGGCCGGACCGTTTCAGCGCGATCTGGAACAACTGCGCGATCAACTGCATCGCGAAGTCCTTGAAGGCCAGGGTCGGGCCGTGGAACAGCTCCAGCAGGTGATGGCCGGGGGCAAGCTGGCGCAGGGGCGCCTTGGCGGTATGTTCGATACGCGCATAGGCGCGGTCGATGGCGCCGCGCAGTTCGTCGTCGGTGAAGCTGTCGCCGGTGAAGGGGCGGATGACGCGGAAGGCGACCTCCTCATAGGGCAGGCCGTCCAGGTCGCGCAGGCCGCGGAAGGCGGGGATCGTCTCGGGCAGGTACAGGCCGCCGTCGCGGGCCAGGCCCGACAGCATCGCCTGTTCGAAGTTCAGCACCGGGGCCTGACCCCGCGTCGAGACATAGCGCATCCGTGTTCCCTCAGTATTTCCGCTGCCTGATACGCCAGATCAAGGCCACTGTCATCCCTGCCCAGGTGGCCGCGATCATGAACCATTGGACGGCATAGGACAGGTGGTTGTTGGGGATCCCCTCGATGGCGACGGGGATCGGCTCGACCCCCTGGGCGTCGCCCTCGACGAATCTGGCGACGACCAGGATCGGTTCGGTGTCCAGCGCCTTCGCCATGGCGGGCACGTCGCGGGCGAACCAGATGTTCTCGTCCAGGTTCGGCTCGGGCGTGGCGCTGCCCTTTTCGTCGGGCCAGTGCAGGTTGCCGCGCACCGACAGCCGGGTCGGCCCGCGTTCGGCATGGCGGAGTTCCTGCGGCACGAAGCCCCGGTCCAGCAGGATCGCGCGGCCGTCGTCGGTGATGAAGCGGGACACGATCTGGTAGCCGCCGCCCTGTTCCTTGCTGCCCGACAGCACGTCGATCTCGGCCCCGGTGGTGGTGCCGCTGACGGTGACGGGCAGGTATTTCATCGACGGATCGACGGCGGCGGGCAGCGGCACGGCAGGGGCCTCGATGCCGGCCTGGATCCGTGCCAGCAGCCCCTCTTTTTCGTCCAGGCGGCGCAATTGCCACAGGCCGAGATTGATCAGGATCGCGCAGCCGAGGATGCCGAAGATCAGGGGAATCAGGATGCGGCGCATGAGAGGATCAGCCAATCGCAAAAGAAAACGCGCGGGAACCGCCCCCGCGCGTCGTGTTTCGGTTTCGGCGGGGATCAACTGCCCCAGACATAGATCACGGCGAACAGGAACAGCCAGACCACATCGACGAAGTGCCAGTACCAGGCGGCGGCCTCGAAGCCGATATGCTTTTCCTGATCCATCTGGCCGTTCAGCATCCGCAGCAGGCAGACGGCCAGGAAGATCGTGCCGATGATGACGTGGAAGCCGTGGAAGCCCGTCGCCAGATAGAAGGCGCTTGCATAGGCGGTGTCGGCCAGACCGAAGGCCGCGTGGCTGTATTCATAGGCTTGCAGGATGGTGAACACGACGCCCAGGAAGACCGCGACGATCAGCCCGTTGATGGTGGTCTTGCGGTCGTTGTCGTGGACAAGCGCGTGGTGCGCCCAAGTCACCGCGACGCCCGACAGCAGCAGGATCAGCGTGTTGATGAAGGGCAGATGCCAGGGGTCGAAGGTCACGATGCCTTCGGGCGGCCAGACGCCGTCCTTGATCGGGCTTTCCGGCCCCATCGGATACATCGCGTTCTTGATGAAGTTCCAGAACCAGGCCGTGAAGAACATCAGTTCCGAAATGATGAACAGGATGAAGCCGTATTGCAGGCCGATCCGCACCACAGGGGTGTGATCGCCCGCCTGGCTTTCGCGCACCACGTCGGCCCACCAGCTGTACATCACGTACAGCACGCCGACGAAGCCGATCAGCGCCAGCCAGGGTCCGTTGACCGGAATGAACAGCAGATGCACATCGCCCGAATGCATCCAGCCGACAGCGCCATACAGCATCAGGAAGGCCGAGATGGCGGCGACGAAAGGCCAGATCGACGGCGGAAGGATGTGGTAATCGTGGTTCTTTGCGTGCGCCATGAGCTGTCCCCGTCGGCTCCTCTTGGTTCAGTTGACGTTACCCGCCGGGGCAGCGTCAAGCGCGGCCTGCTTCGGCTGGGTGCGGTGGAAGGTGTAAGACAGGGTGATGTCCCTGACCCAGCCTGCGTCGCGGTCCTTGACCAGGTCGGGATCGACGAAGAAGCTGACCGGCATCTCGATCCGCTCGCCCGGCTGGAGGGTCTGTTCCGTGAAGCAGAAACACTCGATCTTGTCGAAGTAATAGCCCGACACCTCGGGCGCGACGTTATAGCTGGCGGTGCCGGTGATGGCCACGTCGGAATTGTTCACCGCCTCATAGAAGGCCAGGCCCGGTTCGCCGATCTTCAGCTCCATGCTGGTCTGCATGGGACGGAAGGTCCATTCCATATCCTTGTCCACATTGGCGTCGAAGCGGACCCGGACGACCTCGTCCAGCACCTGATCAGGCGCCGATTCCGCGACCTGCGTGGTGCCGCCGAAGCCGGTGACGCGACAGAACCAGTCATAGAACGGCACGGCGGCCCAGGCCAGCGCGCCCATCGTCACGACGACGCCCACCAGGACGGTGACGGTGCGGGTTTCCGGGGACATGCGCCGGGTCATTCCGCCGGCTCCTCGGGAGGCAGGACGGACACGCGCGGCTGGTGGTCGAAGGCCTCCATCATGTCGCCCTGCTGGACCTTGACCACCGTCAGGCCGAAGACCAGCGCGACAAAGGCCAGCAGCACCAGGCCCAGCCCGACATTGCGCGACCGGCGGCGGCCGTGGATCTCGTGTTCGGCGTGCAGCGGCATCACCAGCCCCCCATTGCGTTCTGAACCAACAGCGCGACGAAATGCAGGAACAGGTAATAAAGCGACAGCTTGAAGACCCGCTTTTCGACCGCATAGCCGTCGGCGATCGCCGCATCCTCGGACCGGCGCAGGATCCGCCAGCCGCCATGGATGAACAGCGCGTTCAGCACGACCGAGGCCGCCAGATAGACAGGCCCCCCGACCGAGGTCAGCCCCAGCCAGATCGCAAAGGGCGCCAGCACCAGCGTATAGGCGAAGATATGGCGGCGGGTGGCGGCGCGGCCATGCGTCACCGTCAGCATCGGCACCTTGGCGATGTGGTAATCCGACTTCATGAACAGCGCCAGCGCCCAGAAATGCGGCGGCGTCCAGAAGAAGATCAGCGCGAACATCAGCAGCGATTCGATGCTGATCCCGCCCGTCGCGCAGGCCCAGCCGATCATCGGCGGGAACGCTCCGGCCGCGCCGCCGATGACGATGTTCTGCGGCGTCCAGCGTTTCAGCCAGATCGTATAGACGACGGCATAGAAGAAGATCGTGAAGGCCAGGAAGCCCGCCGCGAACCAGTTCGCTGCCAGCCCCAGCATCATGACCGCGAAGCCGGCCAGGATCAGGCCCAGCGACAGCGCCGCGCCCCCCTCGATCCGGCCCGAGGGGATGGGGCGGGACCGGGTGCGGCGCATCACGGCGTCGATGTCCGCGTCATACCACATGTTCAGCGCGCCCGAGGCGCCGCCGCCAAGCGCGATGAACAGGACCGAACAGAAGGCCACGAAGGGATGCAGATCGACCGGCGCCACCCACAGCCCCACGAAGGCGGTGAAGACGACCAGCGACATCACCCGCGGCTTGAGCAGCGCGACGAAATCGCGGAACTCGGCCTCGGGGGCGCCTTCATAGGTGTTGATATCGGTCATCTTTCCTTTGGCCTGGCTTTGTCGCTGGTCGGTCCGACGCTCAGTCGGCCTTGGCCAGCGTCACGGTGTCGGCAGGGGCGGCCGAAGCGGTTTCCGCGGCCCCTTCCAGGGTGCCGCCCTGTTCGGCGACCCAGGCGGCATAGGTTTCGGGGCTGACCGCCTTCACGACGATCGGCATATAGGCGTGGTTGATGCCGCACAGCTCGCTGCACTGGCCGAAATAGACGCCTTCCTGTTCGACATTGAACCAGGCCTGAGCGATCCGGCCCGGAACCGCGTCCTGCTTCACGGCGAAGGCCGGGATCGTCCAGCTGTGGATCACGTCGTTCGCGGTCACTTGCAGCAGCACGGTCTGGCCCACCGGCACGACGACGGCGGTGTCGGTCGCCAGCAGGTATTCGTCCTCGTTATAGCCGTAATCCGCCAGCTCTTCCTTGGTCAGCATGATCGAGTCGAAGCTGATGCCGTTTTCGGGATATTCGTAGGACCAGTACCACTGGTTGCCGATGGCCTTGATCACCACATCGGGATCGGCGGGCATTTCCTGGCTGCGGAACAGCGCGGGCAGCGAAAAGGCCCCGATGGAGACCAGGATCAGCACCGGCACCAGCGTCCAGGCGATCTCCAGCGGGGTGTTGTGGGTGAACTTCGCGGGAACCGGATTCGCCCGGCTGTTGAAACGCAGGATCGCGAACAGCAGCAGCGCGCAGACCACCAGCGTCACGACCGAGATGATGATCAGCACGAAATGGTCCAGCCATTGCTGGTCATGGGCCAATTCAGTCACGGGGGGCTGGAAATTCACCCCGCGCGCATGGGGCTTGCCGATCACCGGCAGTTCCCCCAGCACATCCTGCGCCCAAGCCGCGTTGGCTACCATCCCCGCTGCCGCCAGCCCGGAAGCTGCCGCGACTGCACGGCGAATCATCGCTATTGCCATCATCCCATCCCGTTATCCTGGCGCGGCCGCGCGACCGCAGGGGCGCCCCAAGACCGCCCCTTTTCCTTTAACACTGACCGTTCTATGACCATATCTCGTCCCTACGGGCAAGTGATACATAAGCCTGCCTTCGCAAAATCCACGGGCCGGGACCGTCCTCCAGCCCAGTTCGCAGCCTTGTTTCGCCGAGAGAAAGACGACGCCCCGCCATGAGCAGCACCCCCTTCGACCCCTTCGCCACCCATCTGGACCGCGACCGCGCCCTGGCGATCCTGCGCGACGCCACGGCGGGGGCCGAGGACGGAGAGCTGTTCCTGGAACATTCCGTGTCGGAAACGCTGGTCTTCGACGACGGGCGGCTGCGCAACTCCGGCTATACCGCCGAACAGGGCTTCGGCCTGCGCGCCGTGCGGGGCGAGGTCACGGGATACGCCCATTCGACCGAGATTTCCGAACCCGCCCTGCGCCGCGCGGCGGAAACCGCACGCCTGGCGGTGGGCCAGGGCGGCGGCGTGATGGCGCCCGCCGCGCCGATGCAGGTCCGGCCGATGTACATGGCCGCCGACCCGGCCGAAGGCATCCCCTTCGCCACCCGGATCGAGCTTCTGCGCCAGATCGACGACTACGCCCGGTCCCGCGATCCGCGCGTGGTGCAGGTCACGGTGTCGCTGGCCTCGTCCTTGCAGCAAGTGGCGATCCTGCGCCCCGAGGGCGGGCTGGTGACCGACATCCGACCGATAGCGCGACTGAATGTCGGCGTGATCGTGGAAAACAACGACCGCCGCGAATCCGGCGGCCATGGCGGCGGCGGCCGCGTGTCCCTGGCCGGGCTGATGGATCCCGCCCATTGGCAGCCCGCCGTGGACGAGGCGCTGCGCATCGCCCTGGTCAACCTGCGATCCGTCCCGGCGCCTGCGGGGGTGATGGACGTGGTGCTTGGCCCCGGCTGGCCCGGCATCCTGCTGCACGAGGCCGTGGGCCACGGGCTGGAGGGGGATTTCAACCGCAAGAAGGCCTCGGCCTTTGCCGGGCTGATGGGCCAGCGGGTCGCGGCGCCCGGCGTCACCGTGGTCGATGACGGCACCATCCCCGACCGGCGCGGCAGCATCGGCGTCGACGACGAAGGCATGCCCCCGGCCCGCAACGTGCTGATCGAGGACGGGATCCTGGTGGGTTTCATGCAGGACCGCCAGAACGCCCGCCTGATGGGGGTGGAACCGACCGGCAACGGGCGGCGGCAGGGCTTTGCCCATGCGCCGATGCCACGCATGACCAACACCTACATGCCCGGCGGCGATGCCGATCCGGCCGCGATCCTGGCCGACCTGCGCGACGGAATCTATGCGGTGGGTTTCGGCGGCGGGCAGGTGGACATCACCAACGGCAAGTTCGTGTTTTCCTGCACCGAGGCGTATCGCGTGAAGAACGGCGTGGTGGGCGATCCGATCCGGGGCGCGACCCTGATCGGCGATGGCGCCACCGCGCTGCGGCAGGTGCGCGCCATCGGCAACGACATGGCCTTGGATCCCGGCATCGGCAATTGCGGCAAGCAGGGCCAGTGGGTGCCGGTGGGCGTCGGCCAACCGACCCTGCTGATCGGCGGGCTGACGGTCGGCGGATCGGCGGCTTGAGGGATCGCTAACCAGTTGTTAACGCCTTGCGGGTAAGGGTGATTCCCGGACAAGGCGGGGGCAGCATGGATACCGGGCATCTTCCTTTCGGCACGCAGGACGACGACCTGACGGTACTGCGCCTGATCCGGTCGCGACGGGTGGGACCGGCCACCTATCACCGGCTGATCGCCGAACACGGCGGCGCGCGGGCGGCGCTTGACGCCCTGCCCGCCATCGCGGCGGCGGCGGGCATTGGCGATTACGAACCCTGCCCCGAAGGCGTGGCGGCGGCGGAACTGGCGGCGGGGCGCAAGGCGGGCGCCCGGCTGATCCGCTGCGATTCGCCGCTCTATCCCGCCGCGCTGCGCGAGATCGACGGGGCGCCGCCGATCCTGTGGGTGCGTGGCGATCCGGCCTGGCTGGCGAAGAACCCGGTGGCGGTCATCGGCGCGCGCAACGCATCCTCGCTGGGGCTGCGCATGGCGCGCGGCATGGCGGCGGGCTTGGGCGAGGCTGGGCATACCATCGTCGCGGGCCTGGCGCGCGGCATCGACACCGCCGCCCATAACGCCGCCCTGCCGACCGGCACCGTCGCGGTGATGGCGGGGGGCGTCGATGTGATCTATCCCGCCGAAAACCTCGTCCTGGCCGCCGAGATCGCCGAAAAGGGCGCGCTGGTGTCCGAACAGCCCCCCGGCACCGAACCGCAGGCCCGGCATTTCCCGACCCGCAACCGCATCGTCTCGGGCCTGTCTCTGGCCGTGGTTGTGATCGAGGCCGCGCATCGCTCGGGCACGCTGATCACCGCGAAGAACGCCCTGGACCAGGGCCGAGAGGTGATGGCGGTGCCCGGCCATCCGATGGATGCGCGCGCGGGCGGCTGCAACCAGCTGATCCGGGACGGCGCGCTGCTGGTCAGGAACTCCGCCGATGTCTGCGCCGCCCTTGCCCACGAGGCCGGGGCGGCGGATACGCCCGAAGCGCCCCCTGCCCCCGCCCCCCGCCCCGAACCCGTCGAGGCCGGAGAGTTGGAGGCGCGGATCCTGTCGCGGCTTGGCCCCTCGCCTTCCGATGAGAATGATGTGATCCGCGACCTAGGCCTGCCCGCGGCGGCGGCTAACGCGGCGATCCTGTCGCTGGAATTGCAGGGGCGGCTGCTGCGGGTGCCGGGCGGACGTCTGGCGCTTGGCTGAGGATGCTGCACGGAACGGTTGACCGCGCCCGGTTGACACTGGCAGGCGCCCGACACATGTTCCCGGCCCATTGCAGATGCGCCTTGAGGTAAGAATGCCCGTTGTCGTCGTGGAATCTCCGGCCAAGGCCAAGACCATCGAAAAATACCTTGGCGGCAACTATCGCGTGCTTGCCAGCTTCGGCCATGTCCGCGACCTGCCGCCCAAGGACGGCAGCGTCGATCCGGCCGACGATTTCGCCATGAAATGGGAGGTCGCGGCCGACAGCAAGAAGCATCTGAAGGCGATCAAGGACGCGCTGAAGGACGACCCGACCCTGATCCTGGCGACCGACCCCGACCGCGAGGGCGAGGCGATTTCCTGGCATCTGCTGGAAGCCCTGCAACCGGCCCTGAAGAAGGGCAGCGGGGTCAGCCGCGTGACCTTCAACGCCATCACCAAGGCCGCCGTGACCGAGGCCATGGCCCATCCCCGCCAAATCGATCAGCCGCTGGTCGACGCCTATCTGGCGCGCCGCGCGCTGGATTACCTGGTGGGCTTCAACCTGTCGCCGGTGCTGTGGCGCAAGCTTCCGGGCGCGAAATCGGCGGGCCGGGTGCAGTCGGTCTGTTTGCGCCTGATCGTGGACCGGGAAATGGAGATCGAGGCCTTCAAGGCCCGCGAGTACTGGTCCGTCCATGCCCGGCTGGCGACGCCCCAGGGCGCCGAATACGACGCGACGCTGGTCTCGTTGGCGGGCGCCAAGCTGGACCGCTTCGACCTGCCCAATGCGGAAAAGGCCGCGATGGCCGTCAGCGCGGTCGCCAGCCGCGACTTGCGCGTCGCCAGCGTGGCCGCCAAGCCCGCCACGCGGAACCCCTGGCCGCCCTTCATGACCTCGACCCTGCAACAAGAGGCCAGCCGCAAGCTGGGCATGGGCGCCAAGGCCTGCATGTCGGCGGCGCAGCGGCTTTATGAAGCGGGCCTCATCACCTATATGCGGACCGACGGCATCGACATGGCGCCCGAGGCGGTCCATGCCGCGCGCGACGCCATCATAGCCAAGTTCGGCGACAGATACGTCCCGTCCAGCCCGCGCATGTACAAGAACAAGGCCAAGAACGCCCAGGAAGCCCACGAATGTATCCGCCCCACCGACATGATGCTGTCGCCCGACAGGCTGAACGTCAGCGCGGACGATCAGCGCAAGCTGTATGACCTGATCTGGAAGCGGACGATCGCCAGCCAGATGGAAGCCGCCCGCATGGAGCGCACCACGGTCGAGATCGCCAGCCCCGACAACCAGGTCGGGCTGCGCGCCACCGGCCAGGTGGTGCTGTTCGACGGCTTCCTGCGCGTCTATGACCAGGGCCGCGACGACGACGAGGGCGAGGACAGCGCCCGCCTGCCCGCGATCCGGGAAAGCGAACCCGCGACGCTGGTGAAGAACGCCTTCCTCTCGGACTATGAAAAGGCCGCGGCGTCCGAGGATTCGCTGATCGAGACCGCCTCGGCCGGGCAGTTGGTGGCCGGGGGTTTCGTGGCGAATGAAACCGCCGCGGTGGCCGCCCGCCAGCACTTCACCCAGCCGCCCCCCCGCTATACCGAGGCGACGCTGGTCAAGCGGATGGAGGAACTGGGCATCGGCCGCCCGTCCACCTATGCCAGCATCGTCACCACGATCCAGGACCGCGACTATGTCCGCAAGGACAAGAACCGCCTGATCCCCGAAGACAAGGGGCGGCTGGTCACGGTCTTTCTGACGAAATACTTCCCGCGTTATGTCAGCTATGACTTCACCGCCGATCTGGAAAACGAACTGGACGAGATCAGCGCGGGCGACCTGATGTGGCGCGAGGTGCTGGGACGTTTCTGGAAAGATTTTTCAAAGGCCCTGGAAGGCACCTCGGAACTGCGCATCACCGAGGTTCTGGACGCCATCGACGACGCTCTGGCTCCGCACCTGTATCCGCCGCGCGCCGATGGCGGCGATCCGCGCGAATGCCCGCTGTGCCACAAGGGCCGGTTGAACCTGAAGACCGCGCGGTCCGGGGGCGCCTTCATCGGCTGCTCGAACTATCCCGAATGCCGCTATACGCGCCCGATCTCGGCCCCCGACGGCGAGGCGGCGGTGGGCGACCGCATCCTGGGCGAGGATGACGGCGACCCGATCAGCCTGAAGACCGGGCGCTTCGGCCCCTATGTCCAGCGCGGCGAGGCCACCGAGGCCAATCCCAAGCCTGCCCGCGCCTCGATCCCCAAGGGCTGGGATCCGGCGACGCTGAATCTGGACCGCGCCGTGCAACTGCTGTCGCTGCCGCGCCCGGTCGGCCCGCATCCCGAGGATGGAGAGCTGATCGAAGCCGGGATCGGCCGCTTCGGCCCCTATGTGAAGCACGGATCGAAATACGCGAACCTGCCGGATGTCGAGGAGGTCTTCACCATCGGCATGAACCGCGCCGTCGAGGTGCTGGCCGCCAAGCAGACCCGCGGCCGTGCGGCCGCCGCCGCGCCGCTGCGCGAGTTGGGCGACCACCCGGATGGCGGCGCGATCCAGGTGATGAACGGCCGCTATGGCCCCTATGTGAAATGGGACAAGGTGAACGCCACCCTGCCCCGCGATGTCGCGCCCGAGGATCTGACGGTGGAGCAGGCGCTGGAGCTGATCGCGGCGAAGGCGGCGAAATCGCCCGCGAAGAAGAAGGCCGCGCCCAAGGCCAAGGCAGCGGCAAAGCCTGCGGCGAAGAAGGCGACCACGAAGAAGGCCGCGCCGAAAAAGCCGGCGAAGAAGGCTGCCGAATAGCGAAAGGTCGGCGGCCCGGCCCGTGCCGGTCCGTCAAACCCCGGCGGCGATGCCTGCGGCTTCGGCCAGAAAGCGGCTGCGGACGCCCTCGGCATGGGGGTTGTCGCGCAGGATCGTCGTCAGCAGTTCGGGCGAATCGTCCTGCACCATGGCGGCGGCCTCGGCCAGCTTCTGGAAGCTGCGGGTCGCCATGCGTTGCGGCAGCGGCCCCAGCCGCGACAGGCTGCGGGCGATCAGATGCGTCAGCCCCTGGACCACCGCCATGTCGCGGTCATGCTGGTCCGGCGTGGTCGGGATGACCTCCAATCCCTGGGCCCGCAGGAAGGCCGCGATCCGCCGGTGCGCCCCGCCCCGCAACGGGCACCAGGCGATGCGGTGGCCCGCCAGGCCCTCGGCCGCGCTGGCGGGACCGAACAGGGGATGGCTGGCGATGACCTGAACATGCGGCGGCAGCAGATCCAGCATCAGCCGCGCCGGTGCGACCTTGACCGAGGCCACGTCGATCACCACTGCGCCCGGCCGCAGATGCGGGGCGATGGCGCGCAGCACCCCGGCCATCCGCGACAGGGGCACCGCCAGCACGACGATATCGGCAAGCGCCGCCTGCGCCAGATCGACCTGCGGCAGGTCGTTCGCGCGGACCTGCGGATCGCAGACCGTCAGCGCCAGATGCGGGCGCAGATGGCGGGCGGCCAGTTGGCCGAAGGCGCCAAGGCCGATGATGGAAAGCGTTTCGGGACGGAATGACATGGGACGGACCTTTCGGCTTGCGCAAAGGTCGTTGTCATGTCGCCGTCAACCGCACCCCTGCGCGGTTGACATGATGCTGCCCCCGCTATGTCAGCGGGCGGTAATAGGTCGCAAAGGCGGCAGCGCGTTTCATGCCGTCCTGATGGCGCCGCGTTCCGGCAAAGTCAACCATGCTGCACCGCCGCATTGACTTGGCGCCGGACGCGGGCGACAAATCGGCAGCGGTCATTCTGGGGAGGGACGATGAAAAAGGTTTATGCCACGGCGGGCGAGGCGCTGGACGGGCTGTTGCACGACGGCATGTTCATTGCCGCCGGAGGATTCGGGCTGTGCGGCATCCCCGAACTGCTGATCGCGGCCATCCGCGACGCGGGCACCAAGGATCTGACGATCGCGTCCAACAACTGCGGCGTCGATGATTTCGGCCTGGGGATCCTGCTGAAAACCCGGCAGATCAAGAAGATGATCAGCAGCTATGTCGGCGAGAACGCCGAATTCATGCGCCAGTATCTGTCGGGCGAGCTGGAGCTGGAATTCAACCCCCAAGGCACCCTGGCCGAGCGGATGCGGGCGGGCGGCTGCGGCATCCCCGGCTTCTATACCAAGACCGGCGTCGGCACCGTCATCGCCGAGGGGAAAGAGGTCAAGAGTTTCGACGGCCAGGATTACATCCTGGAGCGCGGCATCGTCGCGGATCTGTCCATCGTGAAGGCCTGGAAGGCCGACGATACCGGCAACCTGGTGTTCCGCAAGACGGCCCGCAACTTCAACCCGCCCGCCGCGATGTGCGGGCGTGTCTGCGTGGCCGAGGTCGAGGAGATCGTCCCGCGCGGCAGCCTTGACCCCGACCTGATCCACCTGCCCGGCATCTATGTGCACCGGATCGTCCAGGGACAGCACGAGAAACGCATCGAACAGCGCACCGTGCGCAAGCGGGAGGACGCGTGATGGCTTGGGATCGCAACCAGATGGCCGCGCGGGCGGCGCAGGAACTGGAAGACGGGATGTATGTGAACCTCGGCATCGGGATTCCGACGCTGGTGGCGAACTATGTCGGCGACAAGGACATCACCCTGCAATCGGAAAACGGGATGCTGGGGATGGGGCCGTTCCCCTTCGAGGGCGAGGAAGACCCGGATCTGATCAACGCGGGCAAGCAGACCATCACCGAACTGGACCGCACCGCCTATTTCGACAGCGCGACCAGTTTCGGCATGATCCGCGGCGGCAAGATCGCCGCCGCCATCCTGGGCGCGATGGAGGTGGCCGAGAACGGCGACCTGGCGAACTGGATGATCCCCGGCAAGCTGGTCAAGGGCATGGGCGGGGCCATGGATCTGGTCGCGGGCGTGGGCCGGGTGATCGTGGTGATGGACCACACCAACAAGGCGGGCGAATCGAAGGTTCTGCGCGAATGCACCCTGCCCCTGACCGGCAAGAGCGTGGTGGACCGCATCATCACCAACCTGGGCGTTCTGGACGTGGTGCCGGGCGGGCTGAAGATCGTCGAATGCGCCGAGGGCGTGACCGAGGAGGAACTGCGCGCCGCGACCGAAGCCACCATCGTCGGCTGATCCGTCGCGCGGGGTGGAAATGTCGGCGGGGGGCCTTGCCCCCCGTCGCCGTTTCGGCAGGGCCTGCCGGCCCCTTCTCGACTGAAAAAGGTCCACTGGACCTTTTTCCGGGCGTCTCGAAGCCCCCAGGATATTTGGGCAAAGGTGAAAGGGCGGGGCATGACCGCAGATCAGATCGCAGCGGCGTTCACCCGCGCCGACGGGACGTTTCTCTGCGCCCGCTGGGGGCGGCCGGTGGCGCCGGTGATCTTCGGCCTGTCCGACGAAAGCCTGGACATCTTTCGCGGCGCGATCCGGGCGGGCTTTGCCCATGCGCGCCATCCGCTGGCCGAGACCGACCCCGAGATGGGCGCGAACCTGATGCTGTTCTTCGTCCGCGACTGGTCCGACCTGGCGGATATTCCCGATCTGGACCGGCTGACCGACGCGCCGGGCCTGCCCGACCGGCTGGCGCGGGCGGAGGCGGATCAATACCGGCTGTTCCGCTTTGACGCGGATGGCGGCATTCGCGCCTGCCTGGCGTTCCTACGCATGGGCGGCGCGCTGGCCGACAGCCATCCGGGACACCTGGCCGAGGCGATCTTCATGCGCTGCGCGCTGACCTTCGCGCGGGACATCGCGCCCTCGGCCCCGGTGGCCGCGCTGATCCGGGCGGCCTATGACCCGGTGCTGCCGGTCGCGGCGACAGATCCGGCCCATGCGCTGCGGCTGGCGGCGCGGATGGAGGGCGCGTGATGCACAGGCTGACCGTGCGCGTCTATTACGAGGATACCGACCTTGCCGGGATCGTCTATTATGCCAACTATCTGAAATTCATCGAACGCGGCCGGTCGGAATGGTTGCGGGCGCTTGGCGTCGACCAGGCCGCGCTGAAGGCAGCGGGCCGGGTGTTCGCCGTCCGCCGGATCGAGGCCGACTACCTGCGCCCCGCCCGCTTTGACGACCTGCTGACGGTGGAAACCATGCTGGCCCAGGCGACCGCCGCGCGGATCGTCATGCACCAGGCTGTCCGGCGCGGCGAAGCGGTCCTGTTCACGGCGCGGGTCACACTGGCCTGTCTGGACGCGGCCGGGCGGCCGGTCCGGCTTCCGGCATCGCTGGCGGGTCTGCTGGAAACCCCTTCGGGCATTGATGAAAAGTGACGGCATTGTGTTGCGGCAAGGGGCTGCAACCTTTGCTAGGAAGGCGCTAGAAGGCCAGCAAACCGACCGGAACGCCGGCCGGGTCCGCGATGGATCACGACGAAAAGGCAGTGATGATGGAACCGATCCAGGCCGCGCAGGCCCTTGATTTCTCGCTGATGGCGCTGTTTGCGCGCGCCTCGCTGACGGTGCAGGTGGTGATGGTGCTGCTGATCATCGCCTCGGTCTGGTCCTGGGCGATCATCATCCAGAAATTCCTGGCCTTCGCCCAGGCCCGCAAGGAAGCCGCGCGCTTCGACCGCAGCTTCTGGTCGGGGGAACCGCTGGACGACCTGTATGACCGGCTGGGCGATCGTCCCTCGGGCGCGTCGGAACGGATCTTCGCGGCGGGCATGACCGAATGGCGCCGCAGCCACCGCGACGACGGCGCGCTGATCCCCGGCGGCCCGGCCCGCATCGACCGCGCCATGAACGTCGCCATTCAACGCGAGGAAGCGCGGCTGTTCCGGGGCCTGTCCTTCCTGGCGACGGTCGGATCCACCGCGCCCTTCATCGGGCTGTTCGGCACCGTCTGGGGCATCAAGACCGCCTTCGAGGGCATCGCCATGTCGCAGGACACCAGCCTGGCCGTGGTCGCGCCGGGCATCGCCGAGGCGCTGCTGGCGACCGCCCTGGGGCTGCTGGCCGCGATCCCCGCCGTCGTCTTCTACAACAAGCTGTCGGGCGATGCGGAGCGCGTGACCGGCAACTGGGAGGCGTTTGCCGACGAATTCTCGACCCTGCTGTCGCGCCAGATGGACGAGGCCTGAGATGTCCGGCGCCGTCGTCAAGCGGGTCAGCCGCAAGGGCCGGGGCAGGCGCCGCAACGCGCCGATGTCGGAAATCAACGTCACGCCCTTCGTGGACGTGATGCTGGTGCTGCTGGTGATCTTCATGGTCGCCGCGCCGCTGATGACGGCGGGCGTGCCGCTGAACCTGCCGCAGACCGCCGCGACCGCCGTGCCGACCGAACCCGAGGAGCCGCTGGTCATCTCGATCCCCGCCGATGGCGACGTGATGCTGATGGACGCGCCGGTGGCGCAGGACCAGATCGTCACCCGGCTGCGCGAGATCCTGGCCACGCGCGAAAGCCAGCGGGTGTTCCTGCGGGCCGACGGGGCGATCCCCTATGCCCGCGTCGTCCAGGTGATGGGCGCGCTGAACGCGGCGGGCCTGTCCGACATCGTGCTGGTCACGGATACCGGCGGGCCGAGGATGGACGGCTGACGCCATGGATGACCGCGAAGGGCGCATCGGCTGGTGGGTTTCGGGATCGGCGCATACCGCGCTGATCCTGTGGGCGGTCCTGGGCGGGGTGTTCCTGCGCCCGCAGCCCTCGACCCCGCTGCGCACGACCGAGGTCGCCACCATGAGCGGGGCCGAGTTCGAGGCGCTTGCCGCCGCGTCGCGCGGGGCCGGTCCCGTGGGCCGCGACGCTACGGCGGTGGCGACGATGCCCGCCCCGACGGATGCCGACGCTGCGGCCCAGGCCCCCGCAGCCGCCAGCCTGCCCGACGCGCAGGAGGCCGCGCAGGATCTGGCCCCGCCCGACCGGCCCGAAGCGCGGCCCGACCTGTCGGATTTCGCCCGCCCCGATCCGGTCGCGGTCGCCACCGATCTGGGGGCGCCTGCGCAAAACCAGACCGCCGCGGACGCGGTCCCGCCGGCTCCGCAGCCCGAGACCCGGCCCGATGCGGCACCCGCCGCGCAGCCGGTGGCGCCCCGGTCGGAATTGGCGCTGGACCGTTCGGCCCTGCCCCGGCTGCGGCCCGAAGGCCTGGTCGAGCAGCGCAATGCCCGTCTTGCCCGGCAAGAGGCCGAACGCCGGGCGGCCGCCGAGGCTGCCCGCGCGGAAGCCGAAGCCGCCGCAGCGGCCGCAGAGGAACGCCGCCTGACCGCCGAGCGCGAAGCCGCCGAGGAAGCGCGCCGCGCCGAACGCGCCGCCGCCGAGGAGGCGGAGCGGCAGGCCCAGGCGGAAGCCGAGGCCGAACGGCAGGCCGCCGAGGAGCGGCGCCAGGCGGCGGAGCGCCGAGAGGCCGCCGAACGCGAGGCCCGCGAACAGCGCGAAGCCGAAGCCGCGCGCGCCGAGGAAGAACGTCGCGCAGCCGAGGCCGAGCGTGCGGCCGAAGAACGTCGCGCGGCGGCCGAGCGTCGGGAGGCCGAGGAACGCCGGGCGGCAGAGGCCGCCGAGGCGGAACGGCGTGAAGCCGAGGCCCGCGAGGCGGAACGGCGTGAAGCCGAGGCCCGCGAGGCGGCCGCCGCAGCCGAACGAGAAGCCGAGGAGCGCCGCGCCGCCGAACGTCAAGCGGAAGAGGAACGCCGGGCAGCCGAGGCCGAGCGGCGGGCCGAGGAAGAACGCCGCGCGGCGGCTGAACGCGAGGCCGAGGAACGCCGCGCCGCCGCCGAACGAGAGGCCGCCGAACGCGCCGAAGCCGACCGCCAAGCCGAGGCCGCGCGCCAGCAGGCGCTGGAGGATGCGCTGCGCGAGGCGCAGGACGGCAATGCCGGAGCCGAGGGCACGGATACGGCCTCGATCGGCGATGCCGTGGGCGGCAACAGCCAGATGATCGACGGCGGGTCGGGGGCCTCTGCCGCGCAGGATCCGCTGGCGGCAGCCCTGGCCGGGGCGATGTCGGGCGGCGGCGGCACCACGGACAGCCCGTCCGGCGGGGCGGCAGGGGTCGAGCCGATGCAGCTTGCGCCCTCGGCCATCCGCCCGGCACCGCTGGACGGCGGCATCGACATGTCCAGCCTGTCGCAGGCCCAACCGCTGTCCCTGGCCGAAAAGGACGCCTTCCGCACGGCCCTGCGCCAGTGCTGGAACGAAGGCGCCTTGTCGACCGAGGCGCGGCAGATGTCGGTCTCGGTCGCGTTCAGCATGACCGCCGACGGCCGGCCCATCGCGGACAGCCTGCGCATGGCCGATTACCGGGGCGGGCCGGAATCCGGGGCGGACCACGCCTTCCAGGTCGCCCGGCGCGCGATCATGATGTGCGGCGGCGCCGGCTTTCCGCTGCCCTTCGACAAATACAGCCGCTGGCGGGATGTCGTGGTCGAGTTTCGCCCCGACGGTATCGGATTTGACTGAGGCCGGTCCCCCGGTCCCGTCGCAAGGATGATGAGGATATGATGCTTCGGACGCTGACCCTGACCCTGTCGATGGCCCTTGCCGCCGCATCGGCCGCCCTGCCCGCCCTGGCGCAGGACGGCCCCCTGAGGATCGAGATCACCGACGGCGTGACCGAACCGATGGCCGTCGCCATCCCGGCCTTCCACGGCGACGCGGCCGTGGCCCAGCGGATCCGCGACGTGGTGGCCGCCGACCTGACCGGCACCGGACTGTTCCGCGAAATCCCGAAGGACGCGCAGGTCGCCCGCCCCGGCAGCTTCGGCGAGGCCATCGCCTATGAGGATTGGCGCGCGGTCAACGCCCAGGCGCTTGTCTCGGCCGAGGTCAAGCAATCGGGCGAGGCGATCAGCGTCAAGTTCCGGCTGTACGATGTCTACGCAGGCCAAGCCCAGGGCGACGGGATGCAGTTCGACGCCCGCGCCGGCGACTGGCGGCGCGCGGCGCACAAGATCGCCGACCAGATCTATGCCAGGCTGACCGGGGAACAGCCCTATTTCGACAGCCGCGTGGCCTTCGTGCAGGAAACCGGACCCAAGGACGCGCGGATCAAGCGGATCGGGGTGATGGATTATGACGGCCAGAACATCCTGTGGATGACCGACAGTTCATCGCTGGTGCTGGCGCCGCAGTTTTCACGCGACGGGCGGCGGCTGGTCTATACCAGCTTCGACAGCGGGTTTCCGCAGATCCGGGTGATGGAGGTGGCGACCGTCACGTCCCGCGCGCTGACGCAGGACGCGAACAGCATGGCGTTCTCGCCCCGGTTCAGCCCGGACGGGCGCTGGATCGCCTATTCCCGCGAACAGGGCGGCAATACCGACATCTGGCTGATGGATGCCGCATCCGGCGCGCAGCGCCCGCTGGTGCAGTCGCCCGCCATCGACACCGCGCCCAGCTTCAGCCCGGACGGGCAGCGGATCGTGTTCGAATCCGACCGTTCCGGCAATCCGCAGCTGTATGTCGTAGGCGTCGGCGGGGGCGAGCCGACCCGGATCAGCTTCGGCGACGGGCGTTATGGCTCGCCCGCCTGGTCGCCCAAGGGCGATCTGATCGCCTTTACCAAGCAGGTGGGCGAACGGTTCCACATCGCCACGATGCGCGTCGACGGGTCGGGCGAAAAGACCCTGACCGAATCTTTCCTTGACGAGTCCCCCACCTGGGCACCCAATGGCCGCGTGGTGATGTTCACGCGGGTCACGCCGGGCGGGAATGGCCAGCCGCGCCTGCATTCCGTGGACATCACCGGACGCAATATGCGACCGCTGAGCCTTGACTTTGCCGCCTCGGATCCCTCTTGGGGTCCATTGATGCCCTGAAGCCCGCACCGGAACACCGACCGGAAGGATGACCCGATGATCGCCTGGAAAAAGCCTGTCGCCGCCGCCCTGCTGCTGGCCCTTGCCGCCTGCGCGCAACCCGCGCCGCCGGTCACGCAGACCGTGGTCGACCCCTATGCCAACGCCGCGGGCGGGGCGCTGTATCAGGGTCAGTTGGCCGGGGGCACCCTGGGGGCCGAAGCGACGGCGGAATATTTCAACAACACCATCGGCAACACGGTCCTGTTCGCGGCGAACCAGACGGCGCTGACCGGCGACGCCCGCGCGATCCTGGCCCGCCAGGCCGAGTGGCTGAACCGGCACACCAACTTCACCGCGGTGGTCCAGGGCCATGCCGAAGAAACCGGCACCCGCGAATACAACCTGGCCCTTGGGGCGCGCCGCGCCAGCGCGGTCCAGGAATACCTGATCGCCCAGGGCGTCGCGTCGGACCGCCTGCGCACCCTGAGCTTTGGCAAGGAACGCCCGCGCGAGGTCTGCTCGGACGAGGCGTGCTATGCCAACAACCGCCGCGCCGTGACCGTGGTCAGCGCCACGGGGGCCGGATCGTGATCGGCCGCGCCATCGCCGCCGCCGTCCTGGCCGTGACGGTGGCGCTGCCTGCGCTGGCGGATGAACCCCGGCTGGCCGATCTGCGCGCGGAACTGTCCGAGATTCGCGGCCAGTTGCAGTCGCTGCGTTCGGAACTGGTCGCCTCGGGCGCGGCCGGGTTCCAGGCGGCGGGCGGGGATGCCGCCATCGACCGCATGAACGCGATGGAGCAGCGACTGGCGCGGCTGACCGACCGGACCGAGCAGTTGGGAAACCGCATCGACCGGATCGTCGCGGACAGCAACCGCCGCATCGCCGACATGGAGTTCCGCCTGTGCGAGATGGACGAGACCTGCGACCTGGCCGCATTGACCACGGCTGACCCCGGCCGCATGGCGGGCGGGACGGGCGTCGCCGTGCCTCCGGCCGCGCCCCAACCGGGGCGCCAGCCGGCCTCGGCGGGCGAACAGGCCGATTTCGACGCCGCGCGCGAGGTGATGGCCAGCGGCGATTTCCGCCGTGCGGCCGACCTGTTCGGCACGGTCGCCGAAACCCATGCCGGGGGCGCCCTGACGGCCGAGGCGCTGTTCCTGCGCGGCGCGGCCCTGGACAGCGCGGGCGACGCCAAAGGCGCGGCGGCGGCCTGGCTGGAGGGGTTCTCGGCCGATCCAGACGGCCCGCGCGCGGCCGAAAGCCTGCTGGGCATCGCCCGCGTGATCGAGACCGAGGGGGACGCGACGGCGGCCTGCCTCTATCTGGCCGAAATCCCCGCCCGCTTCCCCGGATCCCCCTTCGCCGCCGAGGCCGAGACCCGGATGAGCCGCCTTGCCTGCGGCAGCAACGACCTGGAACCCCTGCCCGGCGATGACGCCCAGGCCGATCTGGCCGAAGACCAGCGGCAATAGCGCGTCCATGTCCCTGCCGCCAGCCGATCCAGCCTTTCGCGTTCATGCAGCCCTGGACCGGCTGGCGGGCGACCTGCCCGCCATCGGCATTGCGGTGTCGGGCGGCGGCGATTCGATCGCCCTGATGCATATGATCGCCGAATGGGGGCGCGGCCGCAGGATCATGGTTGCCACCGTCGATCACGGCCTGCGCCCCGAAAGCAGGGACGAGGCCCGCCAGGTCGGTCGCGCCGCCCGCGCGCTTGACCTGCCTCATGCCACCCTGCTCTGGCAGCGCGGCACCGAGACCGGCAACCTGATGGCCAACGCCCGCGACGCCCGGCTGCGGCTGCTGGCGGGATGGGCGCAGCGCAACGACCTGCCCGCCGTGGCGCTTGGCCACACGGCCGACGATCAGGCCGAAACCCTGCTGATGCGGCTGGCGCGGGGGTCGGGGATCGACGGGCTGGCCTCGATGGCGGAATGGCGCGACCGCTTCGGCATCCGCTGGCTGCGCCCGATGCTGGCGGCCGGGCGGCAGCCGTTGCGCGACTGGCTGCGGGCGCGCGGCATCGGCTGGATCGACGATCCCAGCAACGAGAACGAGGATTTCGACCGCGTCCGCATCCGCAAGGCGATCCAGGCCATGGGCCTGGATGTCCCCGCCCTGGCCCGCGCCGCCAACCACATCCAGGAAGCGCGGGACGCGCTGTCCCATTACGCCGCCCATGCCGCGCGCGATGCCGTGGCCCGCGACGGCAGCCTGACCCTGCCGCGCCGCGCCTATGGCGACGCCCCGCCCGAGATCCGGCGCCGCCTGATCGTCGCCGCCTGCCGCTGGGTCACCGGGGCGGACTACCCGCCGCGCCGCAACACCGCGATCCACGCGCTGAACGCCATCGCCACCGGCCACCGGGTCACGCTGGACGGCACCCTGATCGAGCCCGAGGGCGACCGGATCCGGCTGTTCCGCGAAACCGCCGCAGCCCTGCGCGCCCCCGACGTTCAGAACGGCATCTGGGACAACCGCTGGCATGTCAGCGGCCTGAAGCCCGGCCAGCATGTCGCGGCGCTTGGCCTGGGCCAGGTCGCGCGGGTCAAATGGCGCCTGTCGGGCCTGGGCCGCGACGAGGCCGCCGCCAGCCCTGCGGTCTGGGAAGGCGACCGGCTGGTGGCCGCGCCGCTGATCCGCCCGGCGGCGCCCTATGACGTGCGCCCGGTCAGGATTGCGTCAGATTTCCACAGGCTTGTCATGGCGCATTGAACCTGCCCCGATAATCCCTATTTTCAAGCCAAACCGCTTTCCGCCGGAGGTCCGATTTGGGCAACGCACGCAACCTGGCCTTCTGGGTCGTCCTTTTCCTGATGATCCTGGCGCTGTTCAATCTGTTCAGCGACGGCGCGACGACCATGAACAGCCGGCAGATCAGCTATTCGGACTTCATCCAGCGGGTCGACAACGACCAGATCGCCGCCGTCACCATCGACGGGGAATCGCTGGCCATCACCGGCACCGACGGCAACCAGTATGCCACCGTCCGTCCTCAGGGCGAGAATCTCGCCGACCGCCTGATCGCCAAGAACGTCGATGTGAAGGTCGTGCCGCAGCAGCAGTCGGGCTTCATGTCGCTGCTGGGCGTCTGGCTGCCCTTCATCCTGCTGATCGGCGTCTGGATCTTCTTCATGAACCGGATGCAGGGCGGCGGCAAAGGCGGCGCGATGGGCTTTGGCAAATCCCGCGCCAAGCTGCTGACCGAAAAGCACGGCCGCGTGACCTTCGACGATGTGGCCGGGATCGACGAGGCCAAGGAAGAACTGGAAGAAATCGTCGAATTCCTGCGCAACCCGCAGAAATTCAGCCGCTTGGGCGGCAAGATCCCGAAGGGCGCGCTGCTGGTCGGCCCTCCGGGCACGGGTAAGACCCTGCTGGCCCGCGCCATCGCCGGCGAGGCGGGCGTGCCCTTCTTCACCATCTCGGGTTCCGACTTCGTGGAAATGTTCGTGGGCGTCGGTGCAAGCCGGGTCCGCGACATGTTCGAACAGGCCAAGAAATCCGCCCCCTGCATCGTCTTCATCGACGAGATCGACGCCGTGGGCCGCGCACGCGGCGTGGGCATCGGCGGCGGCAACGACGAACGCGAACAGACCCTGAACCAGCTTCTGGTGGAAATGGACGGGTTCGAGGCCAACGAGGGCATCATCATCGTCGCCGCCACCAACCGCCGCGACGTGCTGGACCCCGCCCTGCTGCGTCCGGGCCGCTTCGACCGCCAGATCCATGTCCCCAACCCCGACATCAAGGGGCGCGAGAAGATCCTGTCGGTCCATGCCCGCAAGGTGCCGGTCGGCCCCGATGTGGATCTGCGAATCATCGCCCGCGGCACGCCGGGCTTTTCCGGCGCCGACCTGATGAACCTGGTGAACGAGGCCGCCCTGATGGCCGCCCGCATCGGCCGCCGCTTCGTCAGCATGGAAGATTTCGAGAATGCCAAGGACAAGGTGATGCTGGGCGTGGAACGCCGCAGCATGGTCCTGACGCCGGAACAGAAGGAAAAGACCGCCTATCACGAGGCGGGCCATGCCGTGGTGGGCCTGTCGCTGCCGAAATGCGATCCGGTCTACAAGGCGACGATCATCCCGCGCGGCGGCGCGCTTGGCATGGTCGTCAGCCTGCCGGAAATGGACCGGCTGAACTTCCACAAGGACGAGGCCAAGCAGAAGCTGGCCATGACCATGGCCGGCAAGGCCGCCGAGATCATCAAATATGGCGAGGAAGGCGTGTCGAACGGCCCCGCAGGCGACATCCAGCAGGCCAGCCAGCTGGCCCGCGCGATGGTGATGCGCTGGGGCATGTCCGACAAGGTGGGCAATATCGACTATGCCGAAGCGCATGAGGGCTATAACGGCTCGACCGGCGGTTTCTCGATTTCCGCTGCGACCAAGGAACTGATCGAGCAGGAAGTCCGCGACCTGATCGAGGAAGGCTATCAGGAAGCCCGTCGCATCCTGCTGGAGAAGTCCGAGGAATTCGAACGCATGGCCCAGGGCCTTCTGGAATACGAAACCCTGACCGGCGAGGAGATCGGCAAGATCCTTCGCGGCGAACCGCTGGGCGGCGACGACGACACGCCGGGCAGCGTGATCCCCTCGGTCACGGCGATCCCCCAGGCGGGCAAGGCCGCGCCCGGCGGCGATCCCGCCCCGGCCTGATCCCCAGAACCCCGGCCCCGCGCCGGGGTTTTTCATTTCTTCCTGCCCGTGCCCTTGCACCCCGGTGCCGCGCGGTGCATCCCCCTTCCAGGTGAACGGAGGGGCCGATGCAGATCGACGACATTCCAGACATGGCAACGCTGCGCGCCCATATCGACGCGCTGGACGAACAGCTTGTCGCGCTTCTGGCGCAGCGCCATGCCCTGATCGCCCGCGCCGCCCGGATCAAGGAACAGGTCGGCCTGCCCGCCCGGATCGACGACCGGGTCGAGGAAGTGGTCGCAAATGTCGGCCGCCATGCCGCATCGCGCGGACTGGATTCGGCGCTGATCCAGAATATCTGGCGGCAACTGATCGAAGCCGCCATCGCGCAGGAAGATCGCTATCTGAACGGAGACCGCTCGTGACCGCATCGTTGCCCATCACCGCGAAACTGATCGACGGCAAGGCTTTCGCCGCCGCCCTGCGCGCCCGCATCGCCACCCAGGCCTCAGGCATGGCCGCCCAGGGGATCACCCCCGGCCTGGCCGTCGTCCTGGTGGGCGAGGATCCGGCCAGCCAGGTCTATGTCCGGTCCAAGGGCCGGATGACGCGCGAGGTGGGGATGAACTCCTATGAACACCGCCTGCCCGCCGACACGCCCCAGGCGGACCTGCTGGCGCTGATCGACCGGCTGAACGCCGACCCGGCGGTGAACGGCATCCTGGTACAGCTGCCGCTGCCGTCCCATATGGACGAATTCTCCGTCATCAACGCCATCGATCCGGCCAAGGACGTGGACGGGTTCCATATCCTGAATGTCGGGCGGCTGGCGACAGGACAGAAGGCGATGGTGCCCTGCACGCCGCTGGGCTGCCTGATGCTGCTGCGCGACCATCTGGGCAGCCTGTCGGGCAAGAACGCCCTGGTCATCGGCCGCAGCAATATCGTCGGCAAGCCGATGGCCCAGCTTCTGCTGCGCGACAGCGCCACGGTGACGGTGGCCCATTCGCGCACCGCGAACCTGCCCGACCTGTGCCGCCAGGCCGACATCGTCGTGGCCGCAGTGGGCCGCGCGCATTTCGTGCGGGGCGACTGGATCAAGCCGGGCGCGACGGTGATCGACGTGGGCATCAACCGCACCGATGACGGGCTGGTCGGCGATGTCGATTTCGACGCGGCGGCCAGGGTGGCGGGCGCCATCACCCCCGTTCCTGGCGGCGTCGGCCCGATGACCATCGCCTGCCTGCTGGCCAACACGCTGACCGCGACGGCTCGCGCCAACGGCCTGCCCGATCCCGACGGCCTGACGCCCTGAGCCCGCAACCGGGGGCTGCGAGACTTGCAGTCCGCATCGGGACATAAACCGAATCTTAAGCAATCCTGGCAATCATGGGCCTACGGTGCAGGCGGGGACGCCGATGACCGTGTCCGAAGCAGGCGCCCCATCCGGCAAGGATGGGGCGTTTTTCATTCCTGCATTGGACCACAAATATCCTGGGGGAGTCGCGCGGCACGCGCGGCGGGGGCAAAGCCCCCTGCCCCCTGTCAACCGTCGAACAGCGTCGCCTGCGACGGCGCGGTGGGGGCCGACAGACCCAGATGCCGCCAGGCGCCCGCCGTCAACTGCCGCCCGCGCGGGGTGCGGGCGACCAGACCCTGTTGCAGCAGATAGGGTTCGATCACTTCCTCGATCGCGTCGCGGCTTTCCGACAGCGCCGCCGACAGGGTTTCGACGCCCACCGGGCCGCCGCCGTAATGTTCGGCCATCTGCATCAGATAGCGCCGGTCGGCGCCGTCCAGGCCCAGGTCGTCCACGCCCAGCCGGGTCAGCGCCGTATCGGCGATCTGGCGCGTCAGACGCCCGTCGCCCTCGACCAGGGCGAAGTCCACCACCCGGCGCAGCAGCCGCCCGGCGATCCGGGGCGTTCCGCGCGCGCGCCGGGCGATTTCGCGTGTCCCTTCGGGATCGGCGCTGATGCCCATCAAGCGGGCGCCGCGCTGCACGATCAGGTCAAGTTCGGCAATGGTATAGAATTCCAGGCGCGTGGGAATGCCGAAACGGTCGCGCAGCGGCGTGGTCAGCAGGCCCAGGCGGGTGGTCGCCCCTACAAGCGTGAAGGGCTGCAACTCGATCCGCACGGTGCGCGCGGCGGGGCCTTCGCCGATCACCAGATCCAGTTCGAAATCCTCCAGAGCGGGATAGAGGATCTCCTCGACCGCCGGGTTCATGCGGTGGATTTCGTCGATGAACAGCACGTCGCGGGCTTCCAGGTTGGTCAGGATCGCCGCCAGATCGCCCGCCCGCGCCAAGACCGGGCCCGAGGTCATCCGGAAGTTCACGCCAAGCTCTCGCGCCATGATCTGCGCCAGCGTGGTCTTGCCCAGGCCGGGCGGGCCGAAGAACAGCGTGTGATCCATCGCCTTGCCGCGCATCCGGGCGCTTTCGATGAAGACGCGCAGGTTGGCCCGCGCTTCGGCCTGGCCGACGAATTCGGACAGCATCTGCGGGCGAAGGGCGCGGTCTTCTGTTTCGCCTTCCATCGGTTCCGGGCGCAAGGTCGGATCGGGCTGGATCATCCGCGACCCCAGGGGCCGTCGTCGCGTCCGCTGCGCGGGATGGAGGAAGGCCGTTCGGGCAGCCCGCCCTCCATCGCCATCAGCCGGGCGATCCGATCCTCGGTCGCGGGGTGGGTGGCGAACAGGCGGTCCATCCGCAGCCCGTTCAGCGGGTTGACGATGAACATGGCCGCCGCCGCCGGGTTCCGTTCGGCAGGGATGTTCAGCGTCCGCCCCGCCAGTTGCGAGATCTTCGCCAGAGCCGAGGCAAGCGCCCGCGGCTGCCCGCAGATCTGCGCGCCGGTCGCGTCGGCCTCGAATTCGCGGGCGCGGGAAATCGCCATCTGCACCATCATCGCCGCCATCGGGGCGAAGATCATCGCAAGGATCGCACCCAGGCCGCCGCCCCGGTCGTCGCGCCCACCGGTGAACAGCATCATGTTGCCCATCATCGCGACGGCACCCGCCATTGTTGCGGTGACGGTCATGGTCAGCGTGTCGCGATGCTTGATATGCGCCAGTTCATGGGCGATCACGCCCGCGATCTCATCCCGCGACAGGCTGCGGACCAGGCCCTGCGTCACCGCCACGGCCGAGTTTTCGGGATTGCGCCCCGTCGCGAAGGCGTTGGGCTGTTCGGTCGGCAGCAGATACAGCTTGGGCATCGGCAGATCGGCCCGCCGGGCCAGTTCGGCAGTCATGCGATACAGATCGCCGCCCTGCTGCGGCGACAGTTCGACCGCGCCCTGCTGGCGCAGCACCATCTTGTCGCTGTTCCACCAGGAAAAGACGTTCATGCCCCCGGCCAGCAACAGCGCGATCACCGCGCCGCCCTGTCCGCCCAGCATCCAGCCAAGAGCCATGACTAGGGCGGTCATGGCAGCCATCAGGACAAAGACCTTTGCGTTCCCGTGCATCAAGCGCCCCCTTGTTCCTTCGGCGCCAGCAGGCGCAGCGCCGCGCGGATCAACGCGGGCGTCGCGGCGCCGGGTTCCCGCGCCTGCGCCTCGGCCACGGCCTGCGCGGCCTCGCTGGAAGCATAGCCCAGATTGGTCAGCGCGGACAGCGCGTCCGAGGTCGTGCGGGCGGCCAGCATCGCGTCCGACGGCGCGGCGGGCCTGGCGGCGGGGGCGGCGGCTGCATCAACGACCGCATCCGCATCCACCACCGGCACGCCCATATCCACGCTGAGCGTTCCGCCAAGCGCCATGACCGAAGGCGCCTTGTCCTTCAGTTCCAGAACCACGCGCTGCGCGAGCTTCGGCCCCACCCCCTGCGCCTTGCGGACCGAGGCCCAGTCGCCAAGCGCGATGGACCGCGCCAGCCCCTCGGCCCCCAGCGTCCCCAGGATCGCCAGCGAGACCTTGGCCCCCACGCCCTGCACGCTGGTCAGCAGCCGGTGCCATTCCTTTTCCAGCATGGACGGAAAGCCGAACAGTTGCAGCAGATCCTCGCGCACCATCAGGTCGGTATAAAGTGCTGTCGCCTGCCCGACCGGAGGCAGACCGGCGGCGGTGCGTTCGCTGACATGGACGATATAGCCCACCCCGCGCACGTCGATCAGAACGTGATCGCGGGCGCGGTGCAGGATGATCCCACTGATGCGGCCGATCATGCGGTCCTCGCGATGCGCAGGGTGCGGGTTTGCAGGTGGCGGGCGTGGCAGATGGCGATGGCAAGCGCGTCGGCAGCGTCAGCGCTGTCGAAGATCACGCCGGGAAGCTGGACCTTGACCATGTGCTGCACCTGTTCCTTGCCCGCATGACCCACGCCGACCACGGTCTTCTTCACCGCGTTCGGGGCGTATTCGCCGATGGCCAGCCCGGCCTCGGCCGGAGCCAGCAGGGCGATCCCGCGCGCCTGGCCCAGTTTCAGCGTCCCGACCGCGTCCTTGTTCACGAAGGTCTGTTCGACCGCCGCCGCGTCGGGCGCATGGGCGGCGATCACCGCGCAAAGGCCCCGATACAGCCGCGACAGCCGCGTCCCCAGGTCGCCCCCGTCCGTCTGAATCACGCCGTTGGCGACGTGGCGCAGGCGCGATCCGTCCACCGCGATCACGCCCCAGCCCATATTCCTCAATCCGGGATCAATGCCCAGGACGCGCATAGCCTGCCCTTCCGATTTTCCCCAGGACTAGCACGAAACGCGAACATCTGCCTAGGGGCAAAGCCTATTCCTCGACCACATCCAGGACGCCCGGCACGGCGCGCAAAGCCTGACGGGCCGGGGTCGTCAGGGGGGCGTCGTTCGCGATCTCGATCTCGATCACCTCGTCGCCTTCGCGGATGCGCAGCAGCACCGGGCCGCGGCTGCGCGCGGGAACCGTGATCTCGGTTCGGATGCGGTCCAGCGTCTCGGCGATGCGCGGGATGGTGTCCGCGCCCTGCATGTCCACGGCCAGGCAGCCCGCACCCGCGTCGGCAACGAAATCGGGCAGCGTGACAACCGAATTTGCCAGCATCTTCACTTCATCGCCGGAAGGTTCGACCTTGACCTGCAGAACGACGTTCTGACCCGGTTCCAGCAAAGCACGAGAGGCGGTCAAAAGATCCGAAAACACCGTCACTTCATAAATGCCCGTTGGATCGGACAGGTTGACAAAGGCGTAAGCCGTGCCCTTCGCCGACTTGCGTTCCATCCGGGCGGCGACGGTGCCGGCGATATAGGTGACACAAGGGCCGTCTGCGGCCTTGGCACAGATCTCTGCCAGCGTCTTCGCGTCCTTGCGCTTCAGCGCGGGCAGGTAATCGTCCAGCGGATGGCCCGACAGATAGAAGCCCACAGCCTTGTGTTCCTCGGCCAGCTTTTCGGTGGGCAGCCAGACCCCCGCGATGGGCGCGCGGGGCGGCGGCAGATCCTCGCCCCCGCCGAACAGCGAGGTCTGGCTGGAGGCCGCCTGGTCCTGCACCGCCGCCGACCAGGCGCACAGCGCGTCCAGCCCCTTGAGCACGCGGGCGCGGTTGTCGTCCAGCACGTCGAAGGCCCCGGCGCGGGCCAGCATTTCCAGCGGGCGCTTGCCCACGCGCTTCATGTCCACGCGGCGGGCGAAGTCGTGCATGTCGCGGAAGGGCGTCTCGCCCCGCGCGTCCTGGATCAGCTTCATCGCCTCGACCCCCACGCCCTTCAGCGCGCCCAGGGCGTAATGGATCCGCCCCTCGCGGACGCTGAAGGTGGGTGCGGAGCGGTTCACGCAGGGCGGCACGATGGCGATCCCCATCCGGTCGCATTCGCGTTTATAGATCGCCAGCTTGTCGGTCAGGTGGATGTCGCAGTTCATCACCGCCGCCATGAATTCGACCGGATGGTTCGCTTTCAGCCAGGCCGTCTGATAGCTGACCACGGCATAGGCCGCCGCGTGGGACTTGTTGAAACCGTAATTGGCGAATTTTTCCAGCAGGTCAAAGACCTCGCCCGCTTTCTTGGCGTCCACGCCGTTGGCCACCGCGCCGTCCACGAATTTCGGGCGTTCCTTGGCCATCTCGGCGGCGATCTTCTTGCCCATCGCGCGGCGCAGCAGGTCGGCGCCGCCCAGGCTGTAGCCCGCCATGACCTGGGCGATCTGCATCACCTGTTCCTGATAGACGATGATGCCTTGGGTCTCGGCCAGGATATGGTCGATGCTGGGATGGATGGATTCCAGCTTCCGCAGCCCGTTCTTGACCTCGCAATAGGTCGGGATGTTCTCCATCGGGCCGGGACGATACAGCGCCACAAGCGCCACGATATCCTCGATGCAGGTCGGCCGCATCCGGCGCAGCGCGTCCATCATGCCCGAGCTTTCGACCTGGAACACCGCGACCGTCTTGGCGCTGGCGAACAGATCATAGGTCGCCTTGTCGTCCAACGGGATCAGGTTGATCTGGTTTTCCGTGCCCGGCGCGGGGTCGTAAAGCTGCCGCCCATCCGCCGCGACATGCAACGGCCGCCCGCCGCCGTTGATCAGGTCCACGGCGTTCTGGATCACCGTCAGCGTCTTGAGACCCAGGAAGTCGAACTTGACCAGCCCGGCCTGTTCGACCCATTTCATGTTGAACTGCGTCGCGGGCATGTCGGAGGCCGGGTCGCGATACAGCGGCACCAGCCGGTCCAGCGGCCGGTCGCCGATCACCACGCCCGCCGCATGGGTCGAGGCGTTGCGATACAGCCCCTCAAGCTGTTCGGCATAGTCCAGCAGGCGCTTGACGACCTCTTCCTTGGCCGCTTCGCGCAGGCGGGGTTCGTCGGCGCGGGCCTTGGCGATGCTGACGGGCTTCACGCCTTCCACCGGGATCATCTTGGACAGCCGGTCCACCTGGCCGAAGGGCATCTGCAAAACGCGGCCCACGTCGCGCACGGCGGCCTTGGACAGAAGCGCGCCGAAGGTGATGATCTGGCCCACCTTGTCCTTGCCGTATTTGTCCTGGACATAGCGGATCACCTCCTCGCGCCGGTCCATGCAGAAGTCGATGTCGAAATCCGGCATCGACACCCGTTCCGGGTTCAGGAAGCGTTCGAACAGCAGGTTGTAGCGCAACGGATCCAGGTCGGTGATGGTCAGCGCATAGGCGACCAGCGACCCCGCGCCCGACCCCCGCCCCGGACCCACCGGAATGTCGCGGTCCTTGGCCCATTTGATGAAATCGGCGACGATCAGGAAATAGCCGGGAAAGCCCATCTGCTCGATGATGCCCAGCTCGAACTCCAGCCGGGCCTGGTATTCCTGGACCGGGACGGCGTGAGGGATGACCGCCAGCCGCGCCTCCAGCCCCTCGCGCGCCTGGCGGCGCAGCTCGTCCACCTCGTCATCGGCGAAGCGCGGCAGGATCGGCTTGTGCTTCTTGACCGCGAAGGCGCAGCGGCGGGCGATTTCGACGGTGTTGTCCAAAGCCTCGGGCAGGTCGGCGAACAGCACGGCCATCTCTTCGGCCGACTTGAAGTAATGCTGCGGCGTCAGGCGGCGACGGGGCTGCGACTGGTCCACATAGGCCTTTTCCGCGATGCAGATCAGCGCGTCATGGGCCTCGAACATGTCCGCCTTGGGGAAATACACGTCGTTGGTGGCCACCAGCGGCAGGGATTTCGCATAGGCCAGGTCGATCAGCCCGGATTCGGACGCGGCCTCGGCGGGCATCAACTGGCCGTTCTCGCCGGGATGGCGCTGCAATTCGACATAGAGCCGGGTCGGGAAGGCGGCGGCCAGACGGTCGGCCAGCGCGTCGGCCTTGTCGCGCGCGCCTTGCGCGATCAGGCAGCCCAGCGGCCCGGTCGCGCCGCCCGTCAGGCAGATCAGCCCCTCGGCATTGGCGCACAACTCGTCCACGGTGACATGCAGCGGCGCGCCGCTCTCGCGCAGATAGAGACAGGATGACAGCGCCATGAGGTTCAGCCAGCCCGCGTCGTTCTGGGCCAGCAGGACCACCGGCCCGGTCGCGCCGTCCAGCAGGGTCATCTGGCAGCCGACGATCGGCTGGACGCCCTTGTCCATCGCCTTCACGCTGAATTCCAGGGCTGCGAACATCGCATTGGTGTCGGTCAGCGCGACCGCAGGCATCCCGGCATCCGCCGCCAGGGCGGGCAGCTTGCCCACGGGGATGGCACCTTCCAGCAACGAATGCTCGGAATGGGTGCGAAGATGGATGAATCGGGGATTTTTCGCGGGCATGGTCAGACATCTATCGCAACCTGCCGAAACAGCGCAATTGCCCTGGGCGTCACTTGCGCGATAAGCATGGGAAAAGACTTTGACCAGGGGGACAAAATTTGACCGAAGGCGCAGTGCTCCGGGCAGAGGGGATCGGCAAATCCTATCCCGGCGTGCGCGCCAATGACGACGTGTCCTTCGCCGTGGCGCCCGGAGAGATCCATGCCCTGTTGGGCGAAAACGGCGCCGGAAAATCGACCCTGGTCAAGATGATCTATGGGCTGGTGCGCCCCGATGACGGGCGGATGCTGCTGAACGGCCGGCCGCACCAGCCGGCCGACCCCCGTGCCGCGCGGGCCGCAGGCGTGGCGATGGTGTTCCAGCATTTTTCGCTGTTCGACGCGCTGACGGTTGCGGAAAACATCGCTTTGGGCATGGAAAACCCGCCGCCCCGGCGCGCGCTGTCGGCCCGGATCGCGCAGGTCAGCCAGGATTTCGGCCTGCCGTTGAACCCCGACCGCCGGGTCGTCACCCTGTCGGCGGGGGAACGCCAGCGGGTGGAAATCATCCGCTGCCTGTTGCAGAACCCGCGCCTGCTGATCATGGACGAACCGACCAGCGTCCTGACCCCTCAGGAAGCGGAACTGCTGTTCGCGACGCTGCGCAAACTGGCGGCGCAGCGGACCGCGATCCTCTATATCAGCCACAAGCTTGAGGAGATCCGCAGCCATTGCGACCGCGCCACGATCCTGCGCCATGGCCGGGTGGTGGACAGCTGCGACCCGCGCGCCCATTCCGCCCGCGATCTGGCCGCGATGATGGTGGGCGGCGACATGCGCCCCATCGACCGCAGCGGACGGCAGGCGGGCGAGGTTCTGTTGCAGGTCAAGGGCCTGTCCCAGCCCGCCCCCACGGCGGACGCCACGGCGCTGAAATCCGTCGCCCTGACCCTGCGCGCGGGCGAGATCCTGGGCATCGGCGGCGTCGCGGGCAACGGCCAGGACGAATTGCTGGCCGCGCTGTCGGGCGAGATACGCAACGCGCCGGGCACGATCCTACTGGAAGGCGCGGATCTGTCCCGCCTTGGACCCGAAGCGCGGCGCGCCGCTGGCCTGCTGGCCGCGCCCGAGGATCGGCTGGGCCATGCCGCCGTTCCCGATTTCAGCCTGACCGACAACACCCTTCTGACCGCAGGCGCGCGCAAGGGGCTGGTCCGCAAGGGCCTGATCGACCGCCCCGCCGCCCGCGCCTTTGCGCAGGACGTGATCCGCGCCTTCGACGTTCGCACCCCCGGTCCCGAAACCGCCGCCAAGGCGCTGTCGGGCGGCAACCTGCAAAAGTTCGTCATCGGGCGCGAGGTGATGCAGGCCCCCCGCGTGCTGGTCGTGAACCAGCCGACCTGGGGCGTCGATGCGGGCGCCGCCGCCGCCGTGCGCCAGTCCTTGCTGGATCTGGCCCGGGCAGGCGCGGGGGTGATCGTGATCTCTCAGGATCTGGACGAGCTTCTGGAACTGTCCGACCGCTTCTGCGCCCTGAACGAAGGCCGCCTGTCCGCTCCCCTGCCGACCCAGGGGCTGACGCTGGACCAGATCGGCCTGATGCTGGGCGGCGCGCATGGGATGGAGGTCGCGCATCTATGATCCGCCTGGTTCCCCGCACCGACACGCCCGCGCTGTTGCAGGGTTCCACGCCCGTCCTGGCGGTGCTGGCGACGATGCTGGCGGGCGGCCTTCTGTTCGCCATCATGGGCTATGACCCGGTGACGGCGATCAGGACGATCTTCTGGGATCCGCTGTTCGGCCCCGCCGCCAGCTATTCCCGCCCGCAATTGCTGGTCAAGGCCGCGCCGCTGATCCTGATCGCCTCGGGACTTGCCGTGGGCTTCCGCGCGGGCATCTGGAACATCGGCGCCGAGGGGCAATACATCATCGGCGCGATCTGCGGCGCGGCGGTCGCGCTTGCCGCTTATCCTGCGCCGGAAATGTGGATCTTTCCCGCCATGGTGATCGCGGGCGCGGCGGGCGGCTGGGCCTGGGGGATGATCCCGGCGCTGCTGCGCAACTGGTTCGGCGCGTCCGAAATCCTGGTGTCGCTGATGCTGGTCTATGTCGCGCAGCGCATCGCCGCCTGGATGGCCTTCGGGCCGATGAAGAACCCCGAGGGCTTCGGGATGCCCGGATCGCGCAACCTGCAACAATATCCCGCCGCCGCGAACCCCGAACTGATCGTCGGGACCGGCGCGCATTGGGGCGTGGTCGCCGCCGTCCTGGCGGTGCTGGCGACCTGGTTCCTGATGAGCCGCCATATCCGCGGCTTTCACATCCGCGCCGCCGGGACCGCGCCGCGCGCCGCCCGCTTCGCGGGGGTGAAACCGGAAACGCTGGTGGCCTTCTGCCTGGGCCTGTCGGGGGCGCTGGCCGGGATGGCGGGCCTGTTCGAGGTTGCAGGACCGGCGGGCCAGATCACCGACAAGATCGGCGTGGGTTACGGCTTCACCGCGATCATCGTGGCCTTTCTAGGGCGGCTGCACCCGCTGGGCATCCTGCTGGCGGGGCTGCTGCTGGCGCTGACCTATATCGGCGGCGAACTGGCCCAGCTGACGCTGAACCTGCCCGGCGCGACCGTGCAGGTGTTCCAGGGGATGCTGCTGTTCTTCCTGCTGGGTTTCGACCTGCTGACCCGCTATCGCATCACCAGAAGGATCGCGGCATGATCGACCCCGTCGCGCTGTTCCTGATGCTGCTGACCGCATCGACCCCGATCCTGTTCGCCGCCTTGGGAGAGCTTGTCGCGGAACGCGCGGGCGTGCTGAACCTGGGGGTCGAGGGGATGATGATCACCGGCGCCTTGGCCGGGTTCGCCGCCGCCTATCACAGCGGCAACCCGGTCCTGGGCTTTGCCGCCGCCGCCCTGGCGGGCGCGCTGATCGCCCTGCCCTTCGCGGTGCTGACCCAGTTCCTGCTGTCGAACCAGGTCGCATCGGGCTTGGCGCTGACGCTGTTCGGCCTGGGGCTTGCCGCGCTGTTCGGCAAGCCGATGGAGGGGGTCAAGGCCCCGACCATGGCGCCCGGCCCGCTGGGCCTGCACTGGATCGTCTGGCTGGGCCTGCTGATGGTGCCGCTGATCTGGTGGTTCCTCAACCGCTCGCGCGCGGGCCTGATCCTGCGCGGCGTGGGCGAGAATCACGACGCCGCCCACGCCCTGGGCTATGACGTGCGCCGCGTGCGCATCGCCGCCATCGCCTTCGGCGGCGCCATGGCGGGGATCGGCGGGGCCTTCATCTCGGTCGCGACGGTGCTGCAATGGACTGAAGGCATGACGGCGGGCGCGGGCTGGATCGCGCTGGCCATCGTGGTGTTTTCCAACTGGACCGCGCCGGGGGTGCTGGCGGGGGCCTGGCTGTTCGGCGGCGTGACGGTGCTGCAACTGCGCCTTCAGGCGGCGGGCGTGCGGGTGCCCGTGCAGCTTTTGTCGATGGCGCCCTATCTGGCGACCATCGTCGTACTGGTCGCGATCTCGGCCCGGCAGAAATTCAGCCGCCGCGCGGGCAGCACCGCGCCGGGATCGCTGGGACAGGATTTTCATGCCCTGCGCTAGGCGCGCGGGGACCAACAGAGAGGCAAGCATGAACCGCAGAAACCTTATCGCCAGCGTCGCCGCCATGACGACCATCAGCCTCGCCCTGCCAAGCTGGGCGCAGGACGAACCGCTCAAGGTCGGCTTCATCTATGTCGGCCCGGTCAGCGACGGCGGCTGGACCTATCAGCACGACCAGGGCCGCCTGGCCGTGGAACAGGAATTCGGCGACCGGGTGGAGACCACCTATCTGGAAAACGTCCCCGAGGGCGTCGATGCCGAACGCGCGCTGACGCAACTGGCCCTGGCGGGCAACGACGTGATCTATGCGACCAGCTTCGGGTACATGGACGCGGTCATCAACGTCGCGGCCAAGTTTCCCGACGTGAAGTTCGAACACAACACCGGCTACAAGCGCGCCGACAACGTGGGCACCTATGACGGCCGCTTCTACGAAGGCCGCGCCGTCACCGGCACCATCGCGGGCCGGATGACCAAGTCGAACAAGATCGGCTATATCGCCACCTTCCCGATCCCCGAGGTGATCCAAGGCATCAACTCGGCCTATATCCACGCCAGGAAGGTGAACCCGGATGTCGAGATGCGCGTGGTCTGGGCCTATAGCTGGTTCGATCCCGCGAAAGAAGCCGATGCCGCGAACGCCCTGATGGCCGAGGGCGTGGACGTGATCCTGCAACACACCAACTCGACCGCGCCGCTGGCGCAGTTGCAGAAGGCGGGCAAGATCGGCTTCGGCCAGGCCAGCGACATGGCGTCGTTCGCGCCGACGCCGCGCGTCTCCTCGGTCTACAACAACTGGGGGGCGCATTACGTGAAAAGCGTGGGCCGGATCCTGGACGGCACCTGGAAGCCCGAGGCGATCTGGGGCGGCATCGGCGACGGCATCGTCGCCATCGGCGAGATCACCGAGGCCGTCCCCGCCGAGGTCAAGGCCGAGGCCGAGGCGCTGCGCGACAAGATCGCGGCGGGCGAATACCATCCCTTCACGGGTCCGCTGAACAAGGCCGACGGCAGCGTCTGGCTTGCCGAGGGGCAGACGGCCACGGATGAAGACCTGTCCGGCATGAACTTCTATGTCGAAGGCATCACGGCGGAACTCCCGCAATAAGAAAAGGGGGGCGCTGCCCCCCGTCCCCAAGGGGACTCCCCCCGGGATATTTCAACCAAGGCAAAACAATGCCGCCCCGCTTCCGAAAGGAAACGGGGCGCTTTGCCTTGGACGGTCATCGGCGTCCCCGCCTGTCCCGTAACCCCGTCATAACGGCTCAAGGTTAAGAAATCGTTTCGCCGCTTTGCCTTGGCGAAAATATCCTGCGGGGGGAGACGCGCGCAGCGCGTCGGGGGGCGCAAAGCCCCCCCCTTTTTCTTTACCCCATCCGCTCGCTGGCATAGCTGCCGGGCGAGGGCGGGAAGACCACGGTCTTTTCGCCGTTCAGGAACACCCGGTGGTGGATATGCGCGTGGATCGCGCGGGCCAGCACCTGCGCCTCGACATCGCGGCCCAAGGACACATAGTCGCCCGGCGACTGCGCATGGGTCACGCGCACCGTGTCCTGCTCGATGATCGGACCTTCGTCCAGGTCGGCGGTCACGTAATGGCTGGTCGCGCCGATCAGCTTCACGCCGCGCTCATAGGCCTGCTTGTAGGGGTTGGCGCCCTTGAAGCTGGGCAGGAACGAATGGTGGATGTTGATGATCCGCCCGGACATGGCCTGGCACATCTGGTCCGACAGCACCTGCATATAGCGCGCCAGCACGATCAGCTCGGCCCCGGTGTCGCGCACGATGCGCATCTGTTCGGCCTCGGCCTGGGCCTTGTTCTCCTTGGTGACCTTGATGCAGTAGTAAGGCAGGTCATGGTTCACCACGACCTTCTGGTAATCCATGTGGTTGGAAATCACCGCCACGATGTCGATCGGCAGCGCGCCGATCCGCCAGCGATACAGCAGGTCGTTCAGGCAATGACCGAAGCGCGACACCATGATGATGACCTTGGCCTTCACCGCGTCGTCGCTGAAGACGGCCTCCATCCCGAAACGCTCGGCTATGGGGGCGATGCCTTGCTGCAACTGCTCCAGCGTCGCCTCGCCCTCGGACCGGAAGCTGACGCGCATGAAGAAGCGGCCGGTCTCGGCGTCGTCGAACTGCGCGCTGTCGGTGATGTTGCAGTCGTGTCCGGCCAGATAGCCGGAGATGGCGGCCACGATCCCGCGGGTCGAGGCACAGGTGACGCGCAGCGTATAGCTTTTCATGAGAGGGGGTCCGCTTCCTTGGCTGTCCGGGTCTGACGGCATTTCGGACGAATGCGGCGCGATGACAATCGCATTTCCGACACCGCCGGGGGTAGCCGCGACATTCCCCGGCGGCAAGGCGGGATCAGGCGGCAGGCATCCGCGATTCGACCATGCCGGCATACCAGCTGGAGCCGGCCGGGATCGCGTCGTCGTTGAAGTTGTAGGCCGGGTGGTGGACCATCGCCGTGTCGCCGTTGCCGACGAAGATATAGGCGCCGGGACGTTCGTTCAGCATATAGCTGAAATCCTCGCCGCCCATCATCGGCTGCATGGACAGGTTCACGTCGCCCGCGATCTCTCGCGCGACCTCGGCGGCCCATTCGGTCGCCTGGTCGTCGTTCATGGTGACGGGATAGCCGCGCTGGTAATCGACCTCGGCCACGGCGCCCATGGCGGCGGCGATGTTGGTCGAGATTCGGCGGATGCCTTCTTCCAGCTGTTCGCGGACGGCGGGATTCAGGCTGCGGGCGGTGCCCTTCAGCGTCACCACCTGCGGGATCACGTTATGCGCGGTCGAATCGGTGGACACCACGCAGACCGATACCACGGCGTTCTTCAGCGGGTCGACGTTGCGCGACACGACCGACTGCATCGCGACGATGATCTGCGCTGCGGTCAGGGTGGTGTCGATGCATTCATGCGGCTTGGCGGCATGGCCGCCCTTGCCGGTGATGGTGATGTCGAACTGGTCGGTCGCGGCCATCATCGCGCCGGGCTTGATGGCGAAGGTGCCGACGGGAATGCCCGGCATGTTGTGCATCCCGTAGAATTCCTGGATGTTCCAGCGGCTGACAAGCCCGTCCCGGACCATCGCCTCGCCCCCTGCCCCGCCTTCCTCGGCGGGCTGGAAGATCACCACGGCGGTGCCGTCGAAATTGCGCGTCTCGGCCAGGTATTTCGCGGCGCCCAGCAGCATCGCGGTATGGCCGTCATGGCCGCAGGCGTGCATCTTGCCCGGCGTCTTGGACGCATAGTCCAACCCGGTCTGTTCGATGATCGGCAGCGCGTCCATGTCGGCGCGCAACCCGATGACGCGGCCCTTGCTGTCGGTCTTGCCCTTGATGACGCCGACCACTCCGGTCCTGCCGATGCCTTCCACCACCTCGTCGCAGCCGAATTCGCGCAACAGTTCCGCCACCCGGCCCGCCGTGCGGTGGACATCGTAAAGCAGTTCGGGATGTTCGTGGAAATCGCGGCGCCAGGCGGTGATCTCGGGCAGCAGTTCGGCAAAGCGGTTCTTGACGGGCATGATCGGTCTCCTTCAGCGGCGACAGGGTGGACCCTTTATGCAGACTGTGCAAGCCTCGGACGCAAGGATCGCCCGTCTAGTGATGCGTCGCGGGTTCGACCAGCACCTTGTGGCCCGGCGCGACCTCGCGATAGACCGAGGGCACCGCCTGGTAATCGACCGGATGGATGGGCGAGGGGATCGGCTTGAAGTTCAGATCCTCGCTGATCTTCTTTTGCCGAGGGTCCGCGACCGGCACGGCGGCCATCAACTGCCGGGTATAGTTGTGCTGCGGGTTCTCGAACACCTGCTGGCGGGTGCCGATTTCGACGATGCGGCCCAGATACATCACCCCGACATGATGGCTGACGCGTTCGACCACGGCCATGTCATGGCTGATGAACAGCATGGAAATGCCCAAGTCCTGCTGCAATTCCATCAGCAGGTTCAGAACCTGCGCCTGGACCGACACGTCAAGCGCCGACACGGCCTCGTCGGCGATGATCAGCTTGGGGTTCAGCGCCAGGGCGCGGGCGATGGCGATGCGTTGGCGTTGACCGCCCGACATCTCGTGCGGGTAACGGCGCATGAAGCTGCGGGGCAGTTCCACCCGATCGAACAGCGCCGCGATGCGGTCGCGGCGTTCCGACCGGCTGCCGATGCCGAAATTCTCCATCGGTTCGGCCACCTGGTCATACAGCTTCATATGCGGATCCAGGCTGGCGAAGGGATCCTGGAAGATCATCTGCATGTCCCTGCGCGCCCGGCGCAGATCGCCGGGCGACAGCGCCAGGATGTCGGTGCCGCCCAGATCGACGCGGCCGGACTCCGGTTCCACCAGCCGCAGGATCGAGCGGCCGCAGGTGGATTTGCCGCAGCCGGATTCGCCGACCAAAGACAGGGTTTCGCCCGCATTGATGGTGAAACTGACATCCTCGACCGCGTGGACGCGGGCCACGGTGCGGCGCAGCAGCCCGCCCTTGACGGCAAAGCGGGTGGTCAGGTTTTCCACCGTCAGCAAGGGCTTCGGATCCGCCACGATGATCGGTTCCGGCGCGGCGACGGTGCCGTCGCGCATCAGCCGCATCCTCTCGGGCGCGGGCTTGCCGGTCATCTCGCCCAGGCGAGGGACGGCGGCCAGCAGCATCTTGGTATAGTCCTGCTGCGGGGCCTCGAAGATCTGCTCGACCGGGCCTTCCTCGACCTTGTTGCCGCGATACATGACGACCACGCGGTCGGCCATCTGCGCCACGACCGCCATGTCATGGGTGATGAACAGCACGGCGATCCGCTTTTCGCGCTTCAGACGATCGATCAGCGCCAGGATCTCGGCCTGGATGGTCACGTCCAGCGCGGTCGTGGGTTCGTCGCAGATCAGCAGGCGCGGTTCGCAGGCCATGGCGATGGCGATCACGACGCGCTGGCGCATCCCGCCGGACAGTTCGTGCGGATACTGGTCCAGGCGGCGTTCGGGTTCGGGAATGCGGACCTGGCGCAGGATCTCCAGCGCGCGGGCGCGGGCCTGGGCCTTGGTCATGCCGCGATGGACGATCAGCCCCTCGGTCAACTGGTCGCCCACGGTGAAGACCGGGTTCAGCGCCGTCATCGGTTCCTGGAAGATCATGCCGATCTGGTTGCCGCGGATGTCGCGCATCGCGGGCGTCGATTGCTGCGCCAGGTCGATGACCCGCCCGTCGCCGGGATCGAACATCAGCCGCCCGCCCGCGATGGTGCCGCCGCCGAATTCGACCAGCCGCATCAGCGACAGCGAACTGACCGACTTGCCCGACCCGGATTCGCCCACCACACAGACGCATTCGCCGGGATTGATGGAAAAGCTGACATCCTTGACGCCCACCACGACGCCATCGCCGGTCTCGAACTCGACCCGAAGTTTCTCAATGGAAACAAGCGGCTTTTCATCCAGCATCAGTGCGCCCCCGGAATGGTCATCGGCCAAGGCTAATCGTCCGCGACAGAAAGTCAAAGTCGAAAGAACCGCCGTGACGCCACGCGATAGGGCTTGCTTTCCAAGGGGGCTTCGAATGAAACTGATCCTATTCCGCACCTGCGCGGGATCAGGACATGGCCCGGATGATACATAAAAATCAGCGTCATAGGCGAAAGATGGGCTGCACGGCGTCCTGGACCGCGCTGCGGGCCGAAACTTCCGACAGGAGAGATTGATGAAGCTGAAAACACTGCTGATGGGCGCAGCCGCGACCCTGGTGCTGGCCCCGGCCGCCATGGCCGAACGGGGCAGCGACGGCGCGCTCAACATCATCATGTGGCAGGCGCCGTCCACGATGAACATCTATCTGACCGGCGGCACCAAGGAGGTGATCGCCTCGAGCATGGTGCTGGAGCCGCTGGCCAGCGCCGCCCCCGACGGCACCCTGGTCCCGCGGCTGGCGACCGAGATTCCGTCCATCGAAAACGGCGGCATCGCCGAGGATCTGAAGTCGGTGACCTGGAAGCTGAAAGAAGGGGTCAAGTGGTCCGACGGCTCGCCGCTGACCGCTGCCGACGTGGTCTTTTCCGCCGAATACTGCATGCACCCCGAGGGCGGCTGTTCGCAGCTTGCCAAGTTCGAGGGCGTCGAAAGCGTCGAAGCGGTCGATGACCTGACGGTCCGCATCAACTTCAGCGAACCGATGCCCGACCCCTTCTCGGCCTTCACCGGGGCGCAATCGCCCATTCTGCAAAAGGCGCAGTTCGAAAACTGCCTGGGCGCCAATGCGCCGACCTGCACCGACCAGAACTTCAGTCCCATCGGCACCGGCCCGTTCCGCGTCACCCGGTTCCTGACCAACGACGTGATCACCTTCGAGGCCAATCCCGAATACCGCGACCCGGCCAAGCCCGCCTTCGCGACCGCGACCATCAAGGGCGGCGGCGACGCGGCGGCGGCTGCGCGGGCCGTCCTGGAAACCGGCGAATACGATTACGCCTGGAACACCCAGCTTGCCCCCGACGTGATCGCGGGAATGGAGCAGATGGGCAAGGGCAAGGTCAGCGCGGCCTTCGGCAGCCTGGTCGAACGGATCCACGTGAACCTGACCGACCCGTCCCCGTCCCTGCCGGAAGGCGAGCGTTCGACCACGGCCCACCCCCACCCGTTCCTGTCCGATCCGGCCGTGCGCAAGGCGCTGTCCATGGCCATCGACCGCCAGCTTCTGTCGGAAATCGGCTATGGCGCCGCAGGCAAGCCCACCTGCAACTATGTCCCCGCGCCCGAGGCCTGGGCATCGCCCAACGAGGAATGCCTGACCCAGGATATCGAAGGGGCCAAGGCGCTGCTGGACCAGGCGGGCTGGACCGTGGGCGGCAGCGGCGTGCGCGAAAAGGACGGGGTGCAACTGCGGATGGTCTTCCAGACCTCGGTCAACGCGGTGCGCCAGGACTTCCAGGCGCTGATCAAGCAGTGGTGGTCGGAAATCGGCATCGAGACCGAGCTGAAGACTGTCGATGCCTCGGTGTTCTTCGGCTCCGACCCCGGCTCTCCCGACACGTTGCAGAAGTTCTATGCCGATGTCGAGATGTATGCCGACAACTTCGAAGGCGGCAACCCCGCGCCCTATCTGGCGAAATGGACCTGCGACAAGGCGCCCGGTCCCGACAACCAGTGGCAGGGCGAAAATATCAGCCGCTTCTGCGACGAAGCCTATGACGCGCTGATGGTGGAACTGTCCAAGACCGTCGATCCGGCGGAACGCGGCAAGATCGGCCAGAAGCTGAACGAGATGCTGACCAAGGACAGCAACGCGATCATCCCGCTGGTCTATCGCGGCACGGCGTCGGCCCATTCCAACACCCTGGGCGGCGTCGACCTGAACGCCTGGGATTCGGAACTGTGGAACGTGGCCGACTGGACCCGCATCCAGCAATGATCCCCTTCGGCCCCGCGATCCGTCGCGGGGCCGGCTTCCGACAAGACAAAGGTTGAACGTGAAGAAAGCTCTGGTTCCGGCCCTGGCGCTGATGATGGCCACCCCCGCCCTAGCGGAACGCGGCAGCGACGGAGACTTGCGCGTGCTGTACTGGCAGGCGGCCTCCGTGCTGAATCCCTATCTCTCGACCGGCGCCAAGGACGTGGACCCGGCGTCCATGATCCTGGAACCGCTGGCCCTGGTGGCCGATGACGGATCGCTGATCCCGGTCCTGGCGGCCGAGATTCCCACGATCGAGAACGGCGGCATCGCCGAGGATTTCGCCTCGGTCACCTGGCGGCTGAAGCCCGGCCTGACCTGGTCCGACGGCACGCCCGTCACGGCGGCGGACGTGGCCTTCACCGCGCAGTATTGCATGGCCCCCGATTTCGGCTGCGCCGTGCTGGCGGAATTCGACGGGATCGAAACGGTCGAGGCCGTCGACGACCTGACCGTGCGCATCCGCTATGCCGCGCCGAAATACCCGCCGCTGCAAGCCTTCGTGGGCGGGCGCACGCCGATCCTGCAAAAGGCCCAGTTCGAATCCTGCCTCGGCTCTGCGGGGGCAAGCTGCACCGACCAGAACTTCGGCCCCATCGGCACCGGCCCGTTCCGCGTCACCAGCTTCGAACCCGGCAACGTCGCCACATACGAGGCCAACCCCCATTACCGCGACCCCGCCAAGCCCGCCTTCGCGCGCGTGACGATCAAGGGCGGCGGCGATGCGATGGCGGCGGCGCGCGCGGTCCTGGAAACCGGAGAGTTCGATTTCGCCTGGAACCTGCAACTGGCCCCCGACGTGGTGGCGCCGATGGAGGCCGCGGGCAAGGGCAAGCTGGTCGGATCCTTCGGCAGCATGGTCGAGCGGATCGAGCTGAACCAGACCGACCCGTCCCCCGCGCTTGGCGCCGAACGGTCCACCCTGGCCCATCCCCATCCGTTCCTGACCGATCCGGCGGTGCGGCGGGCGCTGTCCATGGCCATCGACCGCCCGATCCTGGCGGAACTGGCCTATGGCCCGGCGGGCAAGCCCACCTGCACCATCGTCCCCGTGCCCGAGACCTTCAATTCCGGCCGCGACGAATGCCTGACCCAGGATATCGCCGGCGCGCGGGCGCTGCTGGACCAGGCGGGCTGGCTGCCCGGCGCCGACGGCATCCGCGAAAAGGACGGCGTGCGGCTGCACCTGGTGTTTCAGACCACGGTCAATCCGGTGCGCCAGGACGTGCAGTCCCTGGTCAAGCAATGGTGGTCCGAAATCGGCGTGGAAACCGACCTCAAGACCATCGACGGCACGGTGTTCTTCGGCGGCGACGCCGGCAACCCGGATTCGCGGGCGCGCTTTCTGGCGGATGCGCAGATGTTCACCGACGCCTTCTATCTGCCCGATCCCGCGTCCTTCCTGGACGAATTCGTCTGCAACCGCGTCCCGGATCAGGGGAACCAGTGGCAGGGCAACAACTCGGTCCGCTTCTGCGACCCCGCCTTCGACGCCATGATGGCGCAGCTGAACCAGACCGGACTGCCCCGCGACCGGCAGAGGATCGCCAAGGACATGACCGACATGCTGACCGCCGACGGCCATGTCGTCCTGCCGCTGATCCATCGCGGCATGATCTCGGCCCATGCCAATTCGCTGGCGGGCGTGACCCCGAACGGGTGGGAGGGCAGCCTGTGGAACATCGCCGACTGGAGCCGCGCCGAATGACCCCCACCCGAGGCAACCGATGCTGACATTCACCATCCGCCGCCTGCTGCTGGCCATCCCGACGCTGCTGTTCATCTCGCTGGTGATCTTCCTGCTGCTGGAAGCGTCCCCCGGCGATCCCCTGGGCGACGTGCCCCTGACCGTCCCGCCCGAGGTCAAGGAACGGATGCGCGAGGCGCTTGGCCTGGGCCAGGCCTGGTATATCCGCTATGTCCTGTGGCTGAAGCAGTTCTTCTGGGTCGAGCCGCTGCATTGGTTCGACAGCGTCTTCGGCACGCAGTTCAGCGCCGGGATGCAGCGGATCATCAGCTTCCAGTCGCGCAGCCCGGTCTTCGACATCATCGCGCAGCGCGTGCCGCAGACGCTGACGGTGGTGGGGTTCAGCTATCTGGTGGGCATCCTGATCGCTCTGCCGATCGGCATCCTGTCGGCCTACAAGCAGTATTCCTGGTTCGACCAGCTGGGCACCTTCGTGTCGATGATCGGCTTTTCCATGCCCACCTTCTTCACCGGCGTGGTGCTGATCATCATCTTCGGGGTGAAGCTGCAATGGTTCCCCTCGGTCTATGACACGACCTTGCAGGTCCGCGACTGGGACAGCTTCTGGGCGCAGGTCCGGCAGATGGCGATGCCGGTGACGGTGCTGGCGCTGTATAACGCCGCGCAGATCAGCCGCTTCATGCGCGCCTCCATGCTGGACAACCTGGGCCAGGATTACGTCCGCACGGCCCGCGCCAAGGGCCTGTCGGAAAGGACCGTGGTGCTGAAGCATGTGCTGCGCAACAGCCTGATCCCGGTCATCACCGTGATCGCGCTTGGCCTGCCCGCCGTCTTCGGCGGCGCCATCATCACCGAACAGGTGTTCAAGGTGAACGGGTTGGGCCAGTTGCTGATCACCGCGATCCACGGCAACGACATTCCCATGGTGCTGACGCTGACCTTCATCTTCGCGATCCTGATCGTGCTGTTCACCCTGATTGCCGACATCCTCTACGGCGTCCTGGACCCGAGGATCCGCTATGACTGACCCCGACCGCCAGCACGCCCTTGATACCGCCGAGACGGTGGACGCCACGGCGGCCCAGGCCGGGGCGGTTCCAGGGCTGCCCCCGGACGAGCCCCACCACGCAGGCGAAACGCGCAGCCAGTGGCGCGACATCTGGCGGCAGTTCCGCAGTCATCGCGGCGCTATGGTGGCCCTGGTGCTGTTCGTGGCGACGATCCTGTTCGTGGTCGTCGGACCCTATCTCTGGACCATCGACCCGACCTATGTGGACATCCGCGCCCGCAATTCGGGCTTTTCCGCCGCGCATCCCCTGGGCACCGACCAGTTGGGCCGCGACATGCTGGCCCGGCTGATGGCGGGGGGGCGCGTGTCCATCGCCGTGGGCCTGACCGCGATGATCATCGCCATCACGCTGGGCAGCCTGATCGGCGTCGTCTCTGGCTATTTCCGGCGGCTGGACGCGCCCTTGATGCGGCTGACAGAGCTGTTCCTGGCCCTGCCGCTGCTGCCGCTGCTGCTGTTGATGGTGACGCTGTTCCGCGAACCGCTGTCGCAGAACTTCGGTCCCGCCATGGGCACCTTCATCCTGATCGTGTCCGCCATCGGCGCGACAAGCTGGATGCAGGCCGCGCGGATCGTGCGCGGCGACGTGCTGGGCCTGAAGGAACGCGAGTTCATCCTGGCCGCCCGGTCCATCGGCACGCCCGCACATCGGATGATCCTGCGCCATGTCCTGCCGAACGTGCTGTCCCCGATCATGGTGGCGGCCACCCTGGGCATCGCGACGGCGATCATCACCGAAAGCGCCCTGTCCTTCCTGGGCCTGGGCTTCCCGCCGGATTTCCCGACCTGGGGGCGGCTGCTCTATGACGCGGTGGATCAGATGGTGATGTATCCATGGCGGGTGATCCTGCCGGGGCTGTTCATCTCTCTGACGGTGCTGTGCGTGAACTATATCGGCGACGGGTTGCGCGACGCGATGGATCCGCGCATCCGGGGACGGTAATTCACCACAATCGCGAACAAAGGCGGAACATGGACTTTCCATGATCCGCCGTTGCGCCTATGTTGACGGGATGGAGCTTCTGGACGATTCCGACGACATGGGCGGCGTGCCGCTGTCGCAGCGCGCGATGGCCGCGCGGCCCCTGCCCTATCTGGAGGGGCTGAACCCCGCGCAGCGCGCGGCGGTCGAGGCATTGGAGGGGCCGGTCCTGCTGCTGGCGGGCGCGGGCACCGGCAAGACGCGGGCGCTGACCACGCGGATCGCGCATCTGCTGATGCAGGGCAAGGCCCGGCCCGGACAGATCCTGGCCGTGACCTTCACCAACAAGGCCGCGCGCGAAATGAAGGACCGCATCGCCCGCCTGCTGGGCGAAACGGTCGAGGGGATGCCCTGGCTGGGCACCTTCCATTCGATCAGCGTCAAGATCCTGCGCCGCCATGCCGAACTGATCGGCAATGGCGACCTGCACCTGAAACCCAGCTTCACGATCCTGGACACCGACGATCAGATCCGGCTGATGAAGCAGCTGATCCAGGCCGAGAACCTGGACGAGAAACGCTGGCCAGCCCGGCAGTTGGCGGGCCTGATCGACGGCTGGAAGAACCGCTGCCTGACGCCCGCCAATCTGCCGCGCGGCGAGAGTGCGGCCTTCGACGGCTGGGGCGGCAAGCTGTATGCCGCCTATCAGGACCGGCTGCTGACGCTGAACGCGGTCGATTTCGGCGACCTGCTGATGCATTGCGTGACCCTGTTCCAGGCCCACCCGGACGTGTTGCGCGGCTGGCAGGACCGCTTCCGCTATATCCTGGTGGACGAATACCAGGATACCAACGTGGCCCAGTACATGTGGCTGCGGCTGCTGGCGCAGGGGCATCGCAACATCTGCTGCGTGGGCGACGACGACCAGTCGATCTATGGCTGGCGCGGCGCCGAGGTCGGGAACATCCTGCGCTTCGAAAAGGACTTTCCCGGCGCGCAGGTGATCCGGCTGGAACAGAACTATCGTTCCACCCCGCAGATCCTTGCGGCTGCGTCGGGGCTGATCGCGACGAACCAGGGCCGTCTGGGCAAGACGCTGTGGACCGATGCGGAACCGGGCGAACCCGTCCGCCTGATCGGCCATTGGGACAGCGAGGCCGAGGCCCGCTGGATCGGCGAGGAGATCGAGGCCTTCCATGGCGGCCACCGCGCCAGCGTCGGCCGCACCAGCCTGAACGACATCGCCATCCTTGTTCGCGCCTCGCACCAGATGCGCGCCTTCGAGGATCGCTTCATGTCGATCGGCCTGCCCTATCGCGTGATCGGCGGGCCGCGCTTCTATGAACGCGCGGAAATCCGCGACGCCATGGCCTATTTCCGGCTGGCGGTCAGCCCGGCCGACGACTTGGCTTTCGAACGCATCGCCAATACGCCGAAGCGCGGCCTGGGCGAGAAGGGCTTGCAGGCGATCCAGGCGATGGCGCGGGCGCGCGGGCTGTCGCTGCTGGAAGGGACGGTCGCGGCACTGACGGCGGGCGATCTGTCCGGCAAGGCCGCCGCCAACATGCGCCAGTTCACCGAAAGCATGGGCCGCTGGCACGCCGACGCCCTGGACGACCGCGTCAACCACGTCGAACTGGCCGAACGGATCCTGGACGAATCCGGCTATACCGCGATGTGGCAGAACGACAAGTCGCCCGACGCGCCGGGGCGGCTGGACAACCTCAAGGAACTGGTCAAAGCGCTTGAGGAATTCGAGAACCTGCAAGGCTTCCTTGAACATGTCGCTCTGGTCATGGACCGGGATGAGGGCGAGGCGGCCGAGCAGGTCAGCATCATGACGCTGCATGCCGCCAAGGGGCTGGAATTCCCCATCGTCTTCCTGCCGGGATGGGAGGACGGGCTGTTCCCCAGCCAGCGGGCCATGGACGAAAACGGGACCAAGGGGTTGGAGGAGGAACGCCGCCTGGCCTATGTCGGCATCACGCGGGCCGAACGGCTGGCGACGATCAGCTTCGCGGGCAACCGGCGGCTTTACGGGCAATGGCAATCGTCGCTGCCGTCGCGCTTCGTGGACGAATTGCCGCCCGAGCATGTCGAGGTTCTGACCCCGCCCGGCCTTTACGGCGGCGGCTATGGCGCGGCGATGGCTTTCGCCGGGGGCGGGCCGGTCAACGCGCTGCACGAACGCGCGGCCAAGGCGGATGTCTACAACTCGCCCGGCTGGAAGCGGATGCAGCAGCGGGCCAGCGAACGCAAGGCGCCGGTCCACCGCACCCCGGTCGTGATCGACGCGGAACCTGCGGCGCGCTTCGCCGTGGGCGACCGGGTCAGCCATGCCAAGTTCGGCGAAGGCACGATCATGGGCATTGCCGAGGATACGCTGACCGTGCAGTTCGCGGCGGGCTTCAAGAACATCAAGGCGGCCTATGTCCAGCCCGTAGGTGCGGACGACGTGCCCTTCTGACGCCTATTCGGCCCAGCCGAGGTCGGTGGTGAAGGCGATCGTCAGCCAGCGGTCGGGACTTTCGCCGCCGATCTCCTCTCCGATCCGGTCGCGGATCGCATCCCACTGCTCCAGCCGGCGCGGCGGCTCTCCCGGGGGTACGATGAAGAACAGTTCGATCTGCCGGCCCCGCCCGACCCGCGCGACATAGGCGCGATAGTCCAGGAAGCCGTGCCGGTCGACGGCCTGCCGGGCGACCGCATCGACATGCTGCTTCAGGTCGGCGGGCGTCACCAGCAGGATATCGGCCAGCGCCCGGCGGATCGTCGGGATCGGCAAGGGGATCACCACCAGACAGACCAGGGCCAGCGCCGCCGGATCGACATAGGGCGACATCCAGTCCCATCGCGTTCCCTGGATCAGCCAGCCGAAGACGAAAGCCGCCAGCAGAGCCCCGGTCAGCGCCGCCGACATGGCCCAACCCCTGGCGTCCAGTTCGACGAAGCCCGAACGGATGCGCCGGTTGGCCCGGTGGTTGCGCAGCGCCATGCCCGCCGCCACCACGACCACCAGCACGGCATAGACGATGGCCTGACCGAATTGCAGCTCTCGGCCGCCCGACAGCAGGCTTTGCACCGCGTTGAACAGCGCATAGACCGCCGCCCCGGTCAGCATCACCCCGCTGAGGCCCAGCACCATCGGTTCCAGATGCCAGAAGCCCATGGTGAAGTGCTGGACCAGCCGCGCCTGGCGGCGTTCCGACATCTGCTGCGTGATCAGCCGCGAAACCAGCAGCGCCAGCAGCGTCATGCTGGCATCTGTCAGCGAATAGATCCCGTCGAAGATGATCGAGGACGACCCGGTCAGCACACCGAAGCCCACGCCGATCGCCGCCACGGCGAAGGTCGCGGCGATGGATTGCCGCAGGATGTCCTGTTCGGTGCTCATGGTCTGTCCTTGCGCTGGTGGGCCACGGCCCAGGGTGCTAGCGTCGGGCAGAAACCTCAACCCGGACCTGCCCTTGGCCGCCTTCTTCCGCCTGATCCTGTTCCTGCTGATCGCCGAGACGGTGTTCTATCTGCTGCTGCGGGTCTATCTCCGCTCGCTGCGCCGCGAAAGGCTGGAACAGATCTGGGACGAACGCCACCCCGCCATGGCGGGGAACGGCGCAGCCCGGCGCGCGTTCGTCCGCAGGTCCATGACCCATTTCGACAAGACGCTGAAATCGCGGCTGTTGCTTCTGGTCTTCGTTCTGCCCAATCTGGCGGTCATGGGCATCATCTACTGGGTCAACTGGCAATAAGGACCGCTTTTCCATGCACTATTTCAAGGTCGCGGTCGGCGTGCTGTTCGGCATCGCGGTGTTCCTGTTCCTGGACTATGCGCTGCCGTCCAAGAACACGGTGCGCATCACCAACACCTATAACCGCCTGACTTCGGTGACAGCCTCGAACGCGATCTTCTATGCGTCCGACAATACCGGCACGGTGGAAAACGCCGCCGGACAGCGCGACGTGCGCTTCATCGAGACGGTGCGCCCGAACGGAAAGGTCTTCGTCTATCGCAACGAGGATACCGGCTGGATCTGGCCGCCCTATTTCAAATACGACAGCGCCAACCTCCAGGCCGAGGCGACCAACCTGCAATCGGGCCGCGACAATCCGCAATGGGTCAGCGTCACCGCCTATGGCTGGCGGATGGCCTGGCTGTCCACCTATCCCAACGCGGTCAGCATCGACACTCTGGCCGGACCCGACGAACGCCCGCGCAACTGGGCGGCCTCGATCATCTGCGTGGTGCTGCTGATGCTGCTGGCGCTGATCTGGCGGATGTGGGCGCAGTTCCAGGAACGCGGGCTGTCGGGGTGGAGAAGACGGCCATGACCCGCAATCCGGGCACCGACCTGCGGGTTGACGGTTTTGCGGGGATCCGCATCAACGCCCCCGCCGTCGAACGCCGCGCCGCGTCCCTGCCGGCGCGGCGCAGCCTGAAGAAGGACCATCAGGCCGCCTGGCTTCTGAACGCGGTGCGCTGCATCGACCTGACCACCCTTGCGGGCGACGACACGCCCGACCGCGTGGCGCGGCTTTGCGCCAAGGCGATGCAGCCGGTGGCGCCCGATCTGCTGGACGCGATGGGGGTATCCCACCTGACCACCGGCGCGGTCTGCGTCTATCCCACCATGGTCGCGCCCGCGAAACGCGCGCTTGGCAATTCCGGTATCCCCGTCGCCAGCGTCGCGACCGGCTTTCCGGCCGGGCTGATGCCCCTGAACCTGCGGCTGGCCGAGATTCTCTATGCCGTCGATCAGGGCGCGGACGAGATCGACATCGTCATCACCCGCGCCCATGTCCTGCGCGGCGACTGGGCGGCGCTGTATGACGAAATCCGGGCCATGCGCGAAGCCTGCGGCGATGCCAGGATGAAGGCGATCCTGGCGACGGGCGATTTGAAATCGCTGGAAAACGTCGCCCGTGCCAGCCATGTGGCGATGCAGGCCGGGGCTGACTGGATCAAGACCTCGACCGGGAAGGAAGGGGTGAACGCCACCCTGCCGGTCAGCCTGGTGATGTGCCGGGCGATCCGTGACTATCGTGACCAGACCGGCCATGTCGTGGGCTTCAAGCCCGCCGGGGGCCTGCGCACGGCGAAGGACGCGCTGAACTGGCAGGTGCTGATGGCCGAGGAACTGGGCCGCGACTGGCTGCGCCCCGATCTGTTCCGCATCGGCGCCAGCAGCCTGCTGGGCGATATAGAACGGCAGATCAGCCACCATGTGACGGGCCGCTATGCCGCCGCCCATCGTCAAGCCATTGCCTGAGGGACGCATGACCAGCGTGAGCGACTTGATGGAAACACTGGAATACGGCCCCTCGGTCGAGGACAGCGCGGCAGTGCGCGACTGGCTGGCGCGGCAGGGGGCCTTCGGGCATTTCATCGGCGGGGCCTTCACCGAACCCGGCGCGCTGTTCGACACGCGCGATCCCGCGACGGGTCAGGTTCTGGCGCGGGTGACGCAGGGCACGGGCGACGACGTGGCGGCGGCGGTCGCGGCGGCGCGGGACGCGCAGCCAGGATGGGCGGCGCTGACCGGGACCGGGCGGGCGCGGTATCTCTATGCCCTGGCCCGGCATGTGCAGAAACGCGAACGCTTCCTGTCGGTGCTTGAGACACTGGACAACGGCAAGCCGATCCGGGAATCGCGCGACATCGACGTGCCGCTGGTGGCGCGGCATTTCTATCACCATGCAGGTTGGGCGGAACTGCGCGACGCAGCTTTTCCAGGCCACGCGCCGCTGGGCGTCTGCGGCCAGATCATCCCCTGGAACTTTCCGCTGCTGATGCTGGCCTGGAAGATCGCCCCCGCGCTTGCGGCGGGCAACACGGTCGTCCTGAAACCCGCCGAATATACTCCCCTGACAGCCTTGGCCTTTGCCAAAATCTGCCAGGAGATCGGCCTGCCCGCAGGCGTCGTGAACATCGTCACCGGCGACGGAGAGACCGGCGCGGCCCTTGCGGCCGCCCAGGTGGACAAGATCGCCTTAACCGGCTCGACCGAGGTCGGGCGCGCCATTGCGGGGCAATTGGCCGGCACGGGCAAGCGGTTGACCCTGGAACTGGGCGGCAAGTCGCCCTTCGTGGTCATGCCCGACGCCGATCTGGACGCGGCGGTCGAGGGCGTGGTGGATTCGATCTGGTTCAACCAGGGTCAGGTCTGCTGCGCCGGGTCGCGCATCCTGGTGGCCGAGGCGGTGGCGGACCGCTTTGAAACCCTCCTGTCCGCCCGCATGGCGCGGCTGCGCGTCGGCCCGCCCCTGGACAAGTCCACCGATGTGGGGGCCATCGTCGATCCCATCCAGAAAGACCGGATCCTGTCGATCTGCCGGGCTTCGGTCGCAGCGGGGGCGGAACTGGTCGGGGGCGCGGCGCAGGACGGCTGCTTCGTCGCGCCGGGCTATCTGCGCAACATCGCCCCCGCCAATCCGGGTTTCGACCAGGAAATCTTCGGGCCGATCGCCACGCTGTCCACCTTCCGCACGGCGGACGAGGCGGCGGAACTGGCGAACAACACGCGCTATGGGCTTGCCGCCTCGGTCTGGTCGGAAAGCGCGGCGGTGGCGACCGATCTGGCCGCCCGGATCAAGGCGGGTGTCGTCTGGATCAACTGCGCCAACCTGTTCGACGCCACCGCCCCCTTCGGCGGCTATCGCGAAAGCGGCTTCGGCCGCGAAGGCGGGCGCGCGGGGATGCTGGACTATCTGGCCGAACCGCAGGTCGATGCCGCGCCGGAACCCGCCCCAACCGCGCCAGTCGCCGCGACAACGGGTCGGCCGGGGCCGAAGGGCCTGGACCGCACGGCCAAGCTGTATATCGGCGGCGCACAGAAGCGGCCGGATGGCGGGGCGATGTATGCGGTGCCGGGCGGGCTGGCGCCGCTGGGCAGCCGCAAGGACATCCGCAACGCGGTCGAGGCGGCAGCCAAGGCCGGAAAATGGACCGCGATGGGCGGCCATGCCCGCGCGCAAGTGTTGTATTACATCGCGGAAAATCTTTCCGCCCGTGCCGAGGAATTCGCCCGCCGCACCAGCCGGGCCGAGGTCGATGCGGCCATCGCCCGCGCCTTCCACTATGCCGCCTGGGCCGACAAGTTCGACGGCGCCAATGTCCAGGCTAAGCCCGGCCATCTTCTGAACGTGGTCAACGAAGCCTTCGGCGTGTTGGGCATCGCCTGCCCGAATGCCCAGCCCTTGGCCGCGTTCATGTCGCTGGTCATGCCTGCCATCGCCATGGGCAACCGCGTGGTCGCGATTGCCGCGCAGGACGATCCGTTGCCGGTGCTGGATCTGTATCAGATCTTCGACACTTCGGACCTGCCGGGCGGCGTGGTCAATATCGTGACCGGCCCGCGGGACGACCTGGCGAAAACCCTGGCCGCGCATGACGAGGTCGCGGCGATGTGGATGGTCGGGGGCGATCTGGCGGCGGTGGAAAAGGCGGCAGGCGGCAACCTGAAACCCGTCTGGTCGCCCGCCCACCGCGACTGGTGCGACCCGCATGCGCAGGGCGAAATCTTCCTGCGCCACGCCACCCAGACCAAGACGATCTGGCTGCCCTATGGCGCCCTGCCCGAAGGCACGGGGTCCGCAGCCTACTGAGCCGAAACGGCATCCTCAGCCCAAAGGGCGTCAAATGGGTATATGAGCAAAGAAGAACTCTGCCGCTTCTTCTTTGTCCCAATACCCTCGGGGGGTCCGGGGGGCGAAGCGCCCCCGGCTTGCGGCCTGTCAGGCCCGCAACCCCGCAAAAGTCATCGGATCCAGCGAGGACTGGGCAAAGGTTGGCCCGCTGACCATCAGGCTGACCGCGTCATGCGAATGCAACGATTCCTGATGGCTGGCGACCACGCGGAAATCGCCGAAGCGTGGATCGGCCAGCAACTGCTGGGCAAAGGCGCGGACCGCATCCTCGACGAAGATCGGATTCGCGGCGTTGAGTTCGGCGAAGGCCTGCTCGTCTTCCCGCTTGACCATCACCTGCGTCTCGGTCGGCACGGCGCGGCGGCACAGATCCACCACATCCTCGAACCAGATCTTTTCGGCACCAAGCATGACCACAGAAATCCGGGCGATGGACCGCTGCGAATGGGGCGTCGCCAGCCGCGACCGGGTCTCGCGCGCATGTTCGGACAGTTCCAGCGAACAGGGGCAGGTCGAGGAATAGACGTAATCGAAATGCATGATCCGCAGCCGCTGGCCGTGGAAATCCAGAACCTCCATCGCGATGTCGTAATACTGCCAGCCGGACAGGCCCGAGCGCAGCGAATCGACCCGGATCGGATAGGAAAACCGCATCTGAATGCGCGCGTCATAGGCGTCGAGGTCGGCCTGGTAATCGTCCAGCGCGGCCTCCAGCACCTTGAGGCTGAAGGCATGTTCTGAATGGGCATAGAAGGACCGCATGATCCGGGACATGTTGATTCCCTTGCGGTCGGCCTCCAGGCTGACGGTGCCGGTCACGCTGGTTTCCAAGGTCAGTTCGCCGCCATCGCGGGTCTGATAGCGGATCGGCAGGCGGAAATTGGAAATGCCGACATGCTGGATCGGCGCGCGGGCGCCCACGATCAGGCTGGCGGGGCCGTTTTGCAGATCGGGCAGCCCGGCCTTGTAGGCGTCATCGACCCGAAAATCCGCGTCATAGCTGCGCGCCAGGGCCGGATAGGCGGGGATCAGGGGGCGGGCATCAGACATGCGGGTATCCTCGCGGCACGGTCGCCGACAATATGGGCGCGCGGGTCGGAAATCCAAAGGGTGAATCCGGCAGAACGGGCCGCGTTCGCGACCCGTTCCCGTCACCCTTCCAGGGCGTGGCGCAGATCGGCGATCAGATCGTCGGCATGTTCCAGCCCCACCGACAGGCGCAGCAGGCCGGGCGTGATGCCCAGATGGGCGCGGTCCTCGTCCGACAGGCGCTGATGGGTGGTCGTCGCGGGATGGGTGACAATGGACTTGGCGTCGCCCAGGTTGTTGGAGATGCTGACGATTCCCAGCCGGTTCAGCGCGGCGAAGGCGGCTTCCTTACCACCCGCCACCTCGATGGCGATCATGGTGCCGCCCGCGCCCATCTGGCGCATCGCCAGGTCGTGCTGGGGATGGTCGGCCAGGCCGGGATAAATGACCCGCGACAGGGCGGGATGGCCTTGCAGCGCCTGAGCCACCTTCTGCGCGCTGTCGGCCTGGGCGCGCACGCGCAGATCCATGGTGGTCAGGCCGTTCAGCATGATCCAGCTGTGAAACGGGCTGATCGCGCCGCCGGTATGCTTCAGATACGGTTCGGCGACTTCGCGCACGAACTGACGGGTGCCGCAGATCACGCCCGCAAGCGCCCGCCCGCCGCCGTCGATATGCTTGGTCGCGGAATAGACGACCACATCCGCCCCCAACTCGACCGCGCGGGAAAAGACCGGCGTCGCGAACACATTGTCCGCCACGACCAGGGCGCCGGCCGCATGGGCAAGGTCGGCGACACCTTGGATATCGATCACTTCCAGCGTCGGGTTCGACATGGTTTCGAAGAACGCCGCGCGGGTGCCGGGGCGCAGCGCCGCCTTCCACTGATCCAGATCGGTGCCGTCGACATAGCTGACCTCGACCCCGAATTTCTTCAGCAGGTCCAGCACATACAGGCAGGATCCGAACAAAGCGCGGGACGCCACGACATGATCGCCGGGCTTGCACATCGAAAACAGCGCGCCGTTCACGGCGGCCATGCCGCTGGCGGTGGCAAAGGCGTCCTCGGTCCCTTCCAGGGCGGCGATGCGATCCTCGAACATGCGGCTGGTGGGGTTGCCATAGCGGGCATAGATGAACTCGTCCGGGCCGGTGCTCTTGAAGCGCGCCTCGGCCTGTTCGGCGCTGTCATAGACGAAGCCCTGGGTCAGAAAGATCGCCTCGGCCATCTCTCCGTACTGGCTGCGGCGGATGCCGTGATGAACCGCCTGCGTGCGCGGATGAGGTGCCTTGGCGAAACTGTCGTCCATGAGATGCCCCTGTGCTGTCGCCAGCGGGTTAGCGCCCCGGCCCCTGCGGCGCAAGGGCCCAGCCCGAAAGGATCGGACCGCCCACCCGCCACAGATGCGCAGGCGCAATTGTCCTTTTGGTCAGACATATTTTCGCTATCTAAAATTTTCCAATTAAAACAGAAATTTATGATTATTCTCATACCAATTGACCAAATGGATAGGTTGAGCAGCGGGTGACGCGCAAGTAAGTTGATCGGGCAGTCAACGATTGGACTGCCAGGGAATGGATGGCCCCCGGCCAAGGATGAAGCGATCATGACGTTGGAATATGCGAACGAATATCCCGACATCCTGTCGCGTCCGACCGGCGGGCTTGTCCCTTCCGATCGCCCCCTTGTCCGGGGGGCGGCATTGACAGAGCGGGACGGCAAGCCAGATTTTGTGTGTGGCGGGGCCTTCCTCCAGGATCCGGCGACGGTATCCCTGGACGATTGCGAGCGCGTGTAGTGTAGGACGCTTGCTGTCCCGACCGGTCATCGTCTGATCGGTCTGAATTGGGCTGAGTATTCGGTTTTTGTTTTTGTGACAGCCCGGCACGATACAGTGGGGGCGGAGAAATCCGCCCCCCTGTCGCTTTTACAGATAATCGCCGCGTTGCAGGCCGTATTTCGCCATTTTTTCGTTCAGCGTCCGGCGCGGCAGGCACAATTCGTCCATCACCCCGGCGATGCTGCCCTTGTGGCGGCGCATGGTGTTGTCGATCAGCATCTTTTCGAAGCTTTCGACATATTCCTTCAGCGGCTTGCCCTCGGTCGTGGTGGCTTGCTGGTTGTCCTCGCCGTCGGCCATCAGCAGCGACGCGATCGACCCAGACCCGCGCCGGTTCTGCAAGACCGCGCGTTCGGCCACATTGATCAGCTGGCGGATGTTGCCGGGCCAGGGGGCCTGCAACAGCTGGGCGGCCTCCTGCGCACTGACCTGCGGGGGTTCGCAGCCGTATTCCTCGGAAAACTGCTCGGTCATGCGGGTGAACAGCGACAGGATGTCCTCGCCCCGCGCGCGCAGCGGCGGCAGGGTGATCTTGAGCGCGGAGAGGCGATAGAACAGGTCGGGGCGCAGCGAATCCTCGGCCTTGCGGCCCTCGCCGCGGGCGTTGGAAATGGCGATGATCCGGGTTTCCGCAGGAGTGCCGCCGTCGCTGATGAAGGCCAGAAGGCGGGCCTGCAACGGTTCGGACAGCGCCTCGATGTCTTCCAGGCACAGGGTGCCGCCGCGCGCCTCCTCGACCGCCGGGATGCCGTCCTCCAGCGGGCCGAACAGGCGGGCCGACAGCGCCTCGTCGTTATAGGCGGCGCAGGACACGGGCACGAATTTCTTGGACGCGCGCGGTCCCACGGCGTGCAGCGCATGGGCCACCAGGGTCTTGCCGGTCCCCGTCTCGCCGTCGATCAGCACATGGCCGTCGGCCTGGCCCAGATCCAGGATATCCTCGCGCAGGCGTTCCATCACCGGGCTGGCGCCGATCAGCTTGGACATGACCTGCTGGCCTTCGGACAGGTCGCGGCGCAGGGCGCGGTTGTCCAGCGTCATGCGGCGCATCTGCGTGGCCTTCTTGGCAAGCGCCGTCATCTTGTCGGGATTGAAGGGCTTTTCCATGAAGTCCATGGCGCCCAGGCGCATCGCCTCGACCGCCATGGGCACGTCGCCATGGCCGGTGATCAGAATCACCGGCAAGCCCGAATCCAGCCCCATCAGGCGTTTCAGGAAGGCGATGCCGTCCATGCCGGGCATTCGGATGTCGCTGACGACGATGCCCGGCCAGTCGGGACCGATGGTCTTCAGCGCATCCTCGGCACTGGGATAGGTTTCGGTTTCGAACCCGGACAGGACCAGCCACTGGCTGATGGATTCCCGCATGTCTGGTTCGTCATCGACAATCGCAATCTTCAATTTGCGGGACATTGGGTCTTCCTCTCTCGAACATTCATTCGGCGGCCAGGGGTTGCGCGTCCTGCCCTGGCTTCAACAGCGGCAGTTCGACGGCGAACACGGCGCCTTCGTCTTCGTTATGGGCGGTCAGGCGGCCGCCGAAATCGGCCATGATGCTGGACGATATGGCAAGGCCCAGCCCCGTCCCCTCGCCCGGCTTCTTGGTGGTCCAGAACGGCTCGAACAGCTTTTCCAGGTCGGAAATGCCCGGTCCGTTGTCGCGCACCAGCACATAGGCATGAGCGCCGGTTTCCACGGTGATCTCGATCCGCGCGTCGCGACGCTCGCGCACCGCATCGACGGCGTTGCGCAGCAGGTTGATGATGACCTGCTCCAGCCGGATGCGGTCGGCCATCACCATCACGGGGCGGCGCGGCAGGTTGCGGATCACCCGGATCGTGCGACCGCGCAGCTGCGGCTCCATCATGGTCAGGGCGCTGCTGACGGCGGCGCGCAGATCCACCGGCTCCACCGCCTCGCCGCCCTTGCGGGCATAGGATTTCAGCTGCCGGGTGATCGCGCCCATGCGTTCGATCAGGTCGTCGATCCGCTGGAAGCTGGACAGCGCCTCCTCGGCCCGGCCGCGCTGCAACAACAGCCGCGCGCCCGCCAGATAGGTCTTCATCGCGGCCAGAGGCTGGTTCAACTCGTGGCTGACGCCCGCCGACATTTCCCCCAACGCCGCCAGTTTGGAGCTTTGCTGGACGGTCTGTTCGGCGACGCGCAGTTCCTTCTGCATCCGCTCGCGCTCCGCGATCTCTCGGGTCAGGCGCATGTTCAGCGCCCGCAGGTCGGCCGATTCGCGCATATAGGCGACCGACTGGCTGCGCGCCCGGCGCGAAAGGGCATAGAACGTCCCGGCCAGCAGGATCGCGAAGCCCATGATTTCCAGCGCCAGAACCGCGTTCACCTGCTCGCGCACCGACGCATAGGTGGTAAAGCTGATCATCCGCCAGCCGCGGAACGGGATCCGCGTTTCGGCCCGCATGACGGCGCGGCCCTGGACATAGGCGTCGATGGGGGTCGAGGTCCAGTCGGCCGTCACCTGGAAGGCCCGCTGGATGGCCGAAGGGGCGTCGCGCACCGCAAGCGCCTCGGGCATGGTCAGGCCGCGCCAGCGGGGCTCGGTCGCCAGGATGATGTTGCCTTCGCTGTCAGTGACGGCCACCGCGTCGGAAATTCCCGCCCAGGACCGTTCCAGCCGCGACAGATCGGCGCCGACGACGATCACCCCCAGGGTCTTGCCGTCGGCCACCACCGCGCGGGAATAGGTGAATTCATAGGCGCCGCTGCCCTGGTTGGCGACGGTGAACACCGTGTCACGCGACCGCAGCGCCTCGACATAGAAAGGCGACAACACGTTGTTGGTGCCAAGCTGATATCGGTCGGTCGCCCCCACCGTGCGCCCCGACGCATCCAGGAGCCGGATCGACGCCGCGCCGATTTCCTTTTGCGCCGCCATCAGCCGGGCCGAGGTGGACGAGAAATCGTTGCTGTTCAGAGACCCGATCAAGGCGGGATCGCGGGCCAGCAGCAGCGGCACCACCGCCGTGCGCTGCAATTCCGACAGCAGGTTGCCGGTATACAGCGCCAGCCGCAATTCGGACCGGACGCGGGTGTTTTCCGAGAACCGCGCGGTCAGCCAGGCATTGGTGGTCCAGATCGAGGCGATCGCGACGACGAAGATCAGCGCGACGGCGATGCGCAGCCACCACGGATTGCCCGGTTGGGACAGCCGGGGGCGCAAACGCTCTGACTCGCTTTCCTCGATCACCGATGATGTCCGGCCATGTTGCACAACTGCCGCACTCTAGGCGCAGACGCACGAACGCTCAAGTCAGGCGTTGACAGCGCCGTTCACAAGCGAGCGGAACAGCGCCGCTCCATCGGTCCCGCCAAGCGCCGGATCGGCGGCCCGCTCGGGATGCGGCATCATCCCCAGCACGCGGCGGTTTTCCGACAGCACCCCGGCGATGTCGGCGACCGATCCGTTGATCGCCGGGCCATAGGTAAAGGCGATGCGGTCCCCGTCGCGCAGGGCTGCGAGACCTTCCGGCGTGACCTGATAGTTGCCGTCGTGATGAGCGACCGGGATGGCGATCCGCTGGCCCTTTTCGTATCCGGCGGTGAAGTCGCTGTCACTGGTCGCCACCTCCAGCATCGCCGTCCTGCACAGGAAGGTCAGCCCGGTATTGCGCATCAGCGCGCCCGGAAGCAGCCCCAGTTCGGTCAGCACCTGAAAGCCGTTGCAGATCCCCAGCACATAGCCTCCGCGTTCCGCATGACGCCGCAAGGCCCCCGCGATCGGCGACTGCGCGGCGATGGCCCCGCAACGCAGGTAATCGCCAAAGGAAAACCCGCCCGGCACGGCGACCAGATCGGTGCCCTGGGGCAGCGCGTCGTCCTTGTGCCAGACGCGCGCCACCTGCGCTCCCGCCTGTTCCAGGGCCACGGCCAGATCGCGGTCGCAGTTCGATCCGGGAAAGGTGATGACGGCGGCTTTCATGGGATTGCTCCTGCTGGGATCGCCTGCCACATAACGCAGCTCGGCCCCCGAAGAAAGGGGGCGTTGCCCCCGTCCCTGCGGGACTCCCCCAGGATATTTGGGCAAAGGTGAAACTGCCTTTCATCTTCGCCCAAATATCCCCGCCGGAGGCAAGAAAAGGGCCGGGCGAATGCCCGGCCCGCTTCCCTTGATCAGGCCAGCGCCCTGTTCAGGTATTCGTCGACCTTTTCCAGATAGCCCATCGTGGTCAGCCATTTCTGGTCCGGCCCGACCAGCAGCGCCAGATCCTTGGTCATGTGGCCGTCCTCGACTGCCTGCACGGTCACGCGCTCCAGCGTCTCGGCGAAGTTCAGCAGCTGCGCGTTGTCGTCCAGCTTCGCGCGGTGCTTCAGGCCGCCCGTCCAGGCGAAGATCGACGCGATCGAGTTGGTCGAGGTCTGGTTGCCCTTCTGATGTTCGCGGTAATGGCGCGTCACGGTGCCGTGCGCCGCCTCGGCCTCGACGGTCTTTCCATCGGGCGTCATCAGGACCGAGGTCATCAGCCCCAGCGAGCCGAAGCCTTGGGCCACGGTATCAGACTGCACGTCGCCGTCATAGTTCTTGCAGGCCCAGACATAGCCGCCCGACCATTTCAGGTTGGATGCCACCATGTCGTCGATCAGCCGGTGTTCATAGGTGATCCCGGCCTTCTTGAACTTGTCGGCGAATTCCTCGTCGAAGACCTGCTGGAACAGATCCTTGAAGCGGCCGTCATAGGCTTTCAGGATGGTGTTCTTGGTCGACAGATAGACCGGGAAGCCGCGTTGCAGGCCATAGTTCATGGACGCGCGGGCGAAGTCGCGGATCGAATCGTCCAGGTTGTACATGGCCATCGCCACGCCGGAGGACGGCGCCTGGAACACCTCGTGCTCGATGGTCTCGCCATCCTCGCCGACGAACTTGATGGTCAGCTTGCCCTTGCCGGGGAAGCGGAAATCGGTGGCCTTGTACTGGTCGCCGAAGGCGTGACGGCCGACGATCACCGGCTTGGTCCAGTGCGGCACCAGGCGCGGCACGTTCTGGCAGATGATCGGCTCGCGGAAGATCACGCCGCCCAGGATGTTGCGGATCGTGCCGTTGGGCGATTTCCACATCTTCTTGAGGCCGAATTCCTCGACCCGCTGTTCATCCGGGGTGATGGTCGCGCATTTGACGCCCACGCCGTATTGCTTGATGGCGTTGGCGGCGTCGATGGTGACCTGATCCTCGGTCCGGTCGCGTTCCTCGATGCCCAGGTCGTAGTATTTCAGATCCACGTCCAGATAGGGCAGGATCAGCTTCTGCTTGATGAAGTCCCAGATGATCCGGGTCATCTCGTCGCCGTCAAGCTCGACGACGGGGTTGGCTACCTTGATCTTCGACATGGGCATTCCCTTTGGCGTTGGATTCGGCTGCCGCTATAGCCGGGAAAGCGGGGAAAGGAAAGAATGTATGCAGCGGTATGCAATACTTCGCGCCCCCTTCCGGCCTTGCCGAAATCCGGGACGGCGGCTGTTTCGCGTCGCTTTTTACGAAAATCCGCCGCAGAGCGCGCGGGATTTTCGGACGGGCCGGTGCTATCCCTGTTCCAGGATTTTTCACGGTGATCGGGGTTCGCCATGGCGGTCGTCACATGGATGTGGATCGGCAACCAGGCGCAGGTGAACGCCACCGCAGGCACGCCCTCGACCGATTCCGAGGCGGATGGCATGGCCGGGTACGGCGCCGTCGGCACCGCCCAGATCAAGGCCATCTCGATCCAGGGCGACAGCCGCACGGTCACCGTCGACGGCCAGCAGGTCGAGGCTTTCGCGACCACCTATAACAGCGACGGCGGGGGCGGGGATGTCGCGGATTCCCGGATGATGTATGCCTCGCCCCAGACCGGGCAGACGGTCGACAGCACCATCACCGGCTTTCTGTCGGTCCGGTATCAGTTGACCTTCCCCGATGGCGGATCGACGATTCAGGACGGTGTGCTGATCCTGATGCGGAACGGCGACATGTTCTTCCGCCCGTCCAGGGATGCGCTGCCCGAATGGGACGGCATCGACGCCCTGCGCAGCGTCAGGATCCTGTCGGCCGATCCGTTCCCCTCGAATACCTATGTGGCGACCATTTCCTTCAGCCCGACGATCTTCGACCTGCCGATACCCTGCTTTGCCGCAGGAACCCTGATCCGCACCCCGGCCGGCGACCGCCTGGTCGAAGACATCCGCGCCGGAGACCTGGTGACGACCCGCGACAACGGCCCGCAACCCGTCCGCTGGGCAGGCGCCCGCGCCGTCACCGCCTTCGAAATCGCCGCCAACCCAGCCCTGGCCCCGGTACGCATCGCGGCGGGCGCCCTGGGTCCGAACCTGCCCGCGCAGGATCTGCTGGTATCGCAGCAGCATCGCATCTTGGTGCGCTCGGCCATCGCGGCGCGGATGTTCGGGGCGCGGGAACTGCTGGTCGCCGCCCGGCACCTGACCGAACTGGACGGGATCGACATCCTGACCGATGCGCCCGGCGTCACCTATGTCCACCTGATGCTTCAGGCGCACGAGATCCTGGTCTCGAACGGGACCGAAACCGAATCGCTTTATCCGGGGCCGCAGGCGCTGCTGGCGCTTGGCAAGGCCGCGAATGAAATTTTCACCCTGTTCCCGCGGCTTCGCGATGGCGCAGAGACTTTTCCCGGCGCGCGGCCCTTTGTCGCAGGCCGGAAGGCGAGGCACCTCGCCGCGCGCCACGCGGCCAACCGCACACCCCTGCTGGCGGGCTGAACGTCAGCCCAGGAAGTCCCGCACCCGCGGACGCAGCCAGTCCCACAAGGCGGGCGCGCCCAGGCTGATCCTGGCGCCGACGCGCGATTCGAGATCGGCGAAGGTGACGCCGTAATCCACCCAGCCGATGCCGCCCGATCCCAGGTTCTGGATCACCGGCTGGCAGCGGTCCAGGGCTTTGGCGAAAACCGCGTCCGGCGTGGCGGCGGCTTCGAATTCCCGCCACAGCGCCAGGAAATCCCCCGCCTGGCGGTCGGGCAGAAGCCCGAAGATGCGCAGGGCGGCCTCGGCCTCGGCGGCCTGGATGTCGGCCGAGCCATGCGCCAGCCCCCCGGCGGAATGCAGCGGCACGTCGCCCACGTCGATTTCCACCAGATCGTGGATCAGCAACATGCGGATCACCCGGCCGATATCGACACCCGGCCCCGCCAGATCGGCGAAAGCCAGCGCATAGAGCGCCAGGTGCCAACTGTGTTCGGCGCTGTTTTCCCGGCGCGAGGCGTCGATCAGCAGACTGGCGCGCAGGACGGATTTCAGCGCGTCGGCCTCGGCCAGGAAGCGCAGGCGGCGGTGCAGGTCGCTGTCGGGCGGCGTCGTCCCGGTCAGCACCGCATCGGCCCAGCCCATCGCCTCGGGCCATTCGCTCCGCAGCCGGGCGGCGCGCCCGCGCCCGATATTGTCGCGGACGACGGCCAGGTGATCGGCCAGCGGCTGCGGCGCCAGCAGCACCTGGAACAGCGGCTGGCTGTGATCCATGCGCTTGGCCATGACCGCATCCGGGGACGCGGCGGACTCGAAATCCAGCCACAGATCCAGCAGCCGGTCGCGGTCGGGCGACAGGCCGAAGATGCGGTCCGCCGCCCGCGCCTCGGCAGTCGCCAGAAGGGCCGCGTCGTGATCCAGATGAATGGGCTGGTCGCCGGTGTCGATCTCGACCAGGTCATGGACCAGCAGCATCTGGATCGCGCGATCCGAGGCGCCGAACACCATCGCCTGCAAGGCGACGTGCCAACTGTGTTCGGCGCTGTTTTCCGGGCGCGACAGATCCAGCAGCACATTCGCCCGGTCGACCGTCTTCAGGCGGTCGGCCTCGGCCAGGAAGGCGAACTGGCGGGCGATGCGACCGGACATTCCGCCTCAGCGGCTGGTTTCGGTCAGCCGGCGGCGGACATAGGACTGCACCAGATCGATCATCGGCTTCATATGCGCCTCGTCGTCGCGGAAGAAGTGATCGGCCCCCTCGATTTCCTCATGGGTGATGGTGATGCCCTTCTGTTCGCGCAGCTTGCTGACCAGGCTATGGGTGTCCTTGGGCGGCGCCACCCGGTCGGCGGTGCCGTTCACGATCAGCCCGGACGACGGGCAGGGCGCCAGGAAGCTGAAATCGTACATGTTGGCGGGCGGGGCCACGCTGATGAAGCCGGTGATTTCCGGCCGCCGCATCAGCAGCTGCATCCCGATCCAGGCGCCGAAGGAAAAGCCCGCGACCCAGCAATGCTTGCTGTTGGGGTTCATCGCCTGAAGGTAATCCAGCGCCGAGGCGGCATCCGACAATTCGCCGATGCCCTGGTCGAATTCGCCCTGGCTGCGCCCCACGCCGCGGAAATTGAACCGCATCACGGTGAAGCCCAGCTTGTGGAACGCATAATGCAGGTTATAGACGACGCGGTTGTTCATCGTTCCGCCATATTGCGGGTGCGGATGCAGGACGATGGCAAGGGGGGCGTCGGGTTTGCCGGGCTGGGGGTGGTAGCGGCCTTCGAGCCGGCCTTCGGGACCGGGAAAAATCAACTCTGGCATCGTCTTCCTTCGACATGACGGTGGTTTCTTGACGCATCTGCCTGGCGCTCTTAGACCGCTATCTGGGATGCCGGTCGGGATTGCGCAAGAAACGCGCCCCGGCGGCATAGCGCGGCAGTGCGCGCGTCGTCAATCCGACCCGGCCGCAACAGGGGGAGCCAGCCGATGAAACTGTCCACAAAGGGTCGCTATGCGATCATCGCGCTTGTCGATCTGGCGACGGCACGGGGCGACGACCTGACCTCGCTGGCCGAGATTTCGGGCCGCCAGGACATCTCGCTGCCGTATCTGGAACAATTGTTCGTGCGCCTGCGCCGGGCGGGCCTGGTCGCTTCGGTGCGCGGCCCCGGAGGCGGCTACCGGCTGGCCCGCGCGCCCGAGACGATCCGCATCTCGGAAATCCTGGAGGCCGTGGACGAGACCGTCAGCGCCATGCATATCGGCGCGGGCGCATCGGGGGGCGTGTCGGGATCGCGCGCGCAGACCCTGTCGAACCGGCTGTGGGAAAGCCTGTCGGCGCATGTCTATGTGTTCCTGCACAACCATTCGCTGGCCGATGTCGCCAGGAACCAGCTGCTGCCCTGCCCCGCGCTACCGCAGATCCTCAGCGTCGTGGACGACTGAAGACACCGCCGGTCCCGCAGGTCCGATTGGTCCCTTTTGCGCCGTTCGGCCGTTGTGCCTGGATGGCTTGAATGGAGGACAAGCAGATGACCGACGCCACCCTGACCTTGGACGGCCTGGAACAGATCACCGGCACCGTCGAAACCGGCGGCGACTATGCGCGTCTCAGGGCGGACACGACCCTGGACGAAAGCGGAATCGCCGGATCGCCTGAAGGCCGGCTGACGATCGACGGCAGGTCCGAACGCGTGATCCTGGAAAACTATCGCGCCCTTGAGGGTTCGGGCTGCGAGATCACCCTTCGCCGGATCCAGCCGGAACCCCGGTGACAGGCGCCCTGGCGGCGGGAAGGTCGTCTTGTGGAAAACCGTGGTAGCGGAGGAGGGATTTGAACCCCCGACACAAGGATTATGATTCCTCTGCTCTAACCAGCTGAGCTACTCCGCCACGGGTGGGGGCGATGTAAGGGGTGGCGCGGGGGGCGTCAAGCGGTTTTCGCGACAATCCGAAGGGCGGCGTCAGTCGCCCCCCTCCAGTCGGCGCAGGGCCTTGGACAGCATGTCAAGCTGGGCCTGCTGCTGGGCGATCAGATGGGCAAGCTGGTCGCTGCGCAGCTGGTCCAGCTTCTCGTGCAGCGCCATGATTTCCAGTTCGGCCTTCAGGTTCACCTCGTAATCGTGGACGGCGGCCAGGCGGTCCTTCTGAGCCTGGCGGTTCTGGCTCATCATGATGATCGGGGCCTGGAAGGCGGCCAGCATCGACAGGATCAGGTTCAGGAAGATGAACGGATAGGGATCGAAGCCCGCCCGGCCCAGGGTCAGGTTCAGCAGGCACCACAGGACCAGAAAGGACGCGAAGATCAGGATGAAGGTCCAGGAACCGCCGAAACTGGCCACCCGGTCGGCAAGCCGCGCCCCCAGCCCGTCGTCAGAGGGCACCGTCGTGTCGCGGCTGATGGTCCGGCGCTGGCCCAGATAGTCCAGCACCCGCCGTTCGGTCCCGGCCAGCGAGGCGAGGTCGCGGCCCAGCCAGCGTTTCACGGCATCGGTCGCGTGTTGGTCCTGCATGATCGGCTCCTGCGCTGTGGATCACGCGCAGGAAGCATCGCGGGCGGGGATCAGGCAAGCCCCGGCGGATCAGCCGCGCGCCTTGACCACCTGCAACAGCGGCATGACCTGGGCCATGTCCGGTCCGTGGGCCTGGCCGGTGACGGCCTTGCGCAGCGGCATGAACAGGCCCTTGCCCTTGCGGCCGGTGGCCTCTTTCACGGCGGCCGTCCATTCGCCCCAGGTCGCGTCCGTATAGGGCGGCGGCGGAAGAAGCGGCATGGCCTGGGCGATGAAATCGGCATCCTCGGGGTCGATCTGCGGTTCGGCCCCCTGGCTGAAGATCGCCCACCAGGGGCCCAGGTCGTCCAGCGTCGTGATGTTCTGGGACGCCACCGACCAGAACCGTTCCGCCAGATCGGCGGGCACGCCAAGCGCCGCGATCCGGTCGCGCACCGCGTCGAAGGGCAACGCCTGGTTCCTTTCGCGGGTCAGCGGCCACAGATCCTCGGCGTCGAATTTCGTGGGCGAGGCGCCGAATTGCGACAGGTCGAACCCTTCGGCCAGATCGTCCAGCGTCAGCTTCAGTTCGACCGGCTGGCTGGAGCCGAGGCGCGCCATCATCGACAGCAGCGCCTCGGGGGCGACCCCCGCGTCGCGCAGGTCGCGGATCGACAGGGCGCCGATGCGCTTGGACAGTTCCTCGCCCTGCGCGCCGGTCAGCAGGCTGTGATGGGCGAAGGCGGGCGGCACGCCGCCAAGCGCGCGGATGATCTGGATCTGCGTCGCGGTATTGGTCACATGGTCGGCGCCGCGCACGATATGCGTCACCGCCATGTCCACGTCATCGACCGAGGATGCGAAGGTATACAGCACCTGCCCATCCGCGCGGATCAGCACCGGATCCGACACGCTGGCCGCGTCGATCGAGATGTCGCCCAGAATACCGTCGGTCCATTCGATCCGCTCCTGATCCAGCTTGAAGCGCCAATAGCCCTCGCGCCCCTCGGCCCGCAGGCGGTCGCGGTCGGCATCCGACAGCGCCAGCCCGGCCCGGTCATAGACCGGCGGGCGCCCCATGTTCAGCTGCTTCTTGCGCTTCAGATCCAGTTCGGTCGGGGTCTCGAACACTTCGTACAGGCGCCCGGACGCGCGCAACTGACCGGCGGCCTCGGCATAGCGGTCCAGGCGCGCCGACTGGCGTTCCACGCGGTCCCAGTGCAGGCCCAGCCATTCCAGGTCGCGCTTGATGCCGTCGGCATATTCTTCCTTGGACCGTTCCTGATCGGTATCGTCCAGCCGCAGGATGAAGGTGCCGCCCGCCTTTCGCGCGATCAGAAAGTTGAACAGCGCGGTCCGCAGGTTGCCGACATGGATATGGCCGGTGGGCGACGGGGCGAAGCGGGTGGTGGTCATGGCAGGTCTCCTGTTCGCCTTGCTCTTTCACACGCAGCGATTCTTGTCCATATCAGGGCCACCATGCAGGAGACGCGGATGACCGACTGGAACAACCTGACCGCCCCCGATGCGGCCCGGATCGAGGCGATGGCGCGCGACGCCATGGCCGCCCTGCCCCCGGAATTCGCGACCCATGCCCAGGACATCGCCATCCGCGTGGCCGAATTCGCGCCCGAGGATGTGCTGGACGAATTGCAGATCGACGATCCGTTCGAACTGACCGGCATCTATGACGGCGTTCCCGTGACGGAAAAGTCGGTGTCCGACCAGCCAGGCCAGCCCGATATCATCTGGCTGTACCGCCGCCCGCTGCTGGACGAATGGGCGGCGCGCGGCAATGTCACCCTGGCCGAACTGGTCGGCCATGTCGTCACGCACGAGATGGCGCATCACTTCGGCTGGTCGGACGACGACATCGCCAGCATCGACCGGTGGTGGGAATGATGCCGCAGGCACCGATCCTGACGGTCACGCTGAACCCGGCCCTGGATCTGTCCACGGCGGCGGACGAGGTGCGCCCCGAACTGAAGCTGCGCTGCGACAAGCCGGTGGTCGATCCGGGCGGCGGCGGCATCAATGTCAGCCGCGCGATCAAGCATATGGGCGGGCAATCCACGGCGATGGTCGCCCTGGGCGGGGCGACCGGCTCGCGCATCGCCGACATGCTGAAAGCGGACGGGCTGTCGCTGGTCCGCCTGACCGCGCCGGGCGAGACGCGGCAATCGCTGGCCGTCACCGACCGCGCGACCGGCGGGCAATACCGCTTCGTCCTGCCCGGCCCGGAATGGCACAAGGCCCATGTCGCCGACATGACCCAGGCGATCGCCGAGGCCGCGCGCGCGGGCGGCTGGGTGGTGGTGTCGGGGTCCAACCCGCCCGGCGTGCCCGCGGGGTTCGAACAGATGCTGACCGTCCGGCTGAAGAACAGCGGCGCGAAACTGCTGGTCGACACCTCGGGCGAGGCGTTGCGGGTGCTGGCGGGGTCGTCCACCCCCGTGGACGTGCTGCGCATGGACAGCCACGAGGCCGAGGATCTGGCGGGCCGCCCCCTCCCCTCGCGCGAGGACAGCGCGGGCTTCGCGGCCGGGCTGGTCAAGGACGGCGCGGCGCGGTCGGTGATCGTGGCGCGCGGGGCCGACGGGTCGGTCATCGCCGGCCCGGACGGTGCCTGGCACGCGGCGGCGGCGCGGGTCAAGGTGGTCAGCGCGGTCGGCGCGGGCGACAGCTTCGTGGCGGGCTTCGTGCTGGCCATGGCGCGGGACTGGCCGGTCCCCGAGGCCCTGGCCCTGGGCGCGGCGGCCGCATCGGCGGCGGTCATGACGCCCGCCACCGAACTGTGCCACGCCGCCGATGTGGACCGTTTCTATGCGGAACGGATCATCACGCGGCTTTGACAACGCCCGGTTGTCTGTGGCTTTTCGGCCAACAGGCGGCGCCGGATCGGCCTGCCGCGCTTTCGCAGCCCGGCCTTTGGTCCTATGATCCATGGCTCGTGCCAGCATTCCGCAAGCCCCTGACCCCTTTCTGAACAGGAGCTTGCCTTGCGACGCCCTTCCCCAATCGCCGCGCTGATGTGCGGCGCAGCCTTCGCGTTTCCGACCGCCGTTCTGGCGCAGGATGCCGCCGCCCCGGTGGTGCTGGATAGCATCACCTTGCAAAGCAAACGCGACGTGGCGACCGACACCGCCACGCCCGTCACCGCCATCGACCAGCGGGAAATCGACGACCGCCAGGCCGGAACCATCGCCGAACTGATCGATTCGGTGCCCGGCGTCACGCTGATGAACGGCAACACGCCCGGCGGGTCGGGCATCAACATCCGCGGCTTCGGCGCGACCGGCACCTATGGCACCGACCAGATGGTGCTGATCCAGGTCGACGGCGCCACCCAGGGGTCCGAGGAACTGTATCGCATCGGCACCCAGCTTTATACCGACCCCGCCCTGTATAAAGAGGTCGAGGTGCAGCGCGGCACCGTCGGCAGCTTCGAATACGGATCCGGCGTGGTCGGCGGCCTGGTACGGCTGCGCACCAAGGACGCGTCCGATTTCACCGGCCGCCGGATCGGCTGGGCAGGGCGCCAGACCTTTGAATTCACCACGAACGGCGACGGCATCACCTCGTCCTCGATCCTGGCCTGGCAGCCGACCGAGGATCTGGAATTCCTGGCCCAGTATGTGCGGCGCAAGCAGGACGCGCAGGACGACGGCGCGGGCGATCCCATCGGGGCCGAGCCGTTCGACCTGCCCTCGGTTCTGGTCAAGGGCAAATACAGCTTCGGCGCGGCGCGCGACCATTCTGTCACCCTGTCGTGGAACGACACGAAGATGGCCGAACGGGACGTGCCCTACGACCAGTTCGCGGTGTCCGACAGCACCTTCGGCCGGGTGGACCGCGACATCGACACGCGGACGGCGATCCTGGAATATGAATACGATCCCGACAACCCGCTGATCCATGTGACGGCGAATCTCAGCCATGCCGACCAGCAGATCGACAGCAGCTACATTCCCGGCAGTTCGTCGATGGAGGGGACGCCCGCCTGGCCGATGTTCGCGGGCAGCGTGCTGGGGCTGGCCAATGCCGATCACCGCTACAAGACGACCAAGCTGACCGTCAAGAACACCGCCGCCTTCCGGACCGGCGGCTTTTCCCACGACCTGCGCGCCGGGTTCGAGGTGGTCCGCAAGACCCGCGCCGAGGCGTCGTCGGCCCCCGGCGGCACGGATCGCCGCTGGGCGGTCTTCGCGGTCGACGACATCACGGCGGGCGGGCTGACCGTCTCGCCCGCGCTGCGCTATGAATCGCAGGATCTGACGCGCGACGGCGGGGCGAACACGGCGTCCAACCCCCAGACCGACTTCGACAACGAGGCGGTGATGGGCGGGCTGTCGCTGCGCTATGCCTTCGGCGACGGTTTCGCGGTGTTCGGCAGCGCGGCCTATACCGAGAACCTGCCGATCCTGGACGATTTCAACAATGCGCCGTACATGAAGCAGCCGCAGAAGGCGCGGACCTGGGAACTGGGCGCGTCCTATGACGGCCGGGATCTGCTGGGCGGCGGCGACCGGCTGGCGCTGAAGGCCAACCTGTTTCAGACCGATGTCTGGGACGTGACCTCGTATTCCGGCATCGGCGAAGTCGAAATGAAGGGGCTGGAGGTCGAGACCGCCTACAGCATGGCCAGCGGCCTGTATGTCGATCTCAACGCGACCTGGACCGAAGGCGACGCAAGGGCAACCGCCGGCGCCTCGGAATACTGGGACTATGCGCCCGCCGACCGGCTGCGCCTGACTCTGGGTCAGCATGTGACCGATGAACTGGATCTCAGCTGGGAAGCCGTTGCCGCGGCCCGGATGGACCGGGTGAACGCCCCCACCGAAGAGGCGGCGGGCCACACGATCCACAACCTGCGCGCCACCTATCGGCCCCAGACCGGCGTGCTGGAAGGCGCCGAATTGCGCGTGGGGATCGAGAACGTGTTCGACAAGGACTATCGGCCCTGGCTGGCGACCCGGAAGGCGCCCGGCCGCAACATCAAGCTGACGCTGGCCAAAAGCTTCTGAACGACCCCTCCGACAACGGAAAAGCCGCCCGGTGGGCGGCTTTTTCACGGCATGGGAAGAACCGTCAGGCGGCTTCGGCTTCCTCGGCCTCGGCGGCCATGCGGCGTTCGCTTTCCTCGCGCGACAGCGCGACCGAGGTGCGCACGCCCTTCGACACGAATTCCATCAGCCCCTTCACGACGCGTTCGTTCGGGTCGATGCCAGCACAGGACAGAACCTCGCGCCCGTCGCGCGACCGCGCCCAGCGGGCGATCTGTTCCGGTCCGTTGCCATATTTCTTGTCGTCTGCAATAGCATCATCAAGCGCCGCCAACACAACCGCGGCAAAAAGCTTGCGGGCCCGCTGGCCCTGCTCAAAATTGAAAGCCGATCCGTCGACAAAATCGCGCATACCATTCGTCCATATTCAAGGCTGCAACAGTAAGCAGCTGCGTGGGGGGCATCATGCCGACCCATCATTCTTGTTTCCGTTTCTCTGACGGTGCCGCTGCTTAGCGCGGAACGACGCCGATTCGATATTCCCCTGACCGCATATCACCCATGCACATAATGCATGTCGTGTAAAAATCAGGTGAAATCTGGCTTTGCAGCTTGCGATTGGCACCGTTCCGCCCAGGTCTGTGCCTTGACAACACCGCAAAACCCTTTTGGTTGCCTCCTTCCGAAGGTACCGATATAGGGGCCGCACAGCGCCGTTCAACGATGAACGGTGGGAATTTCCCGAACCTCAAAGAGTTTTCCATGCCCAAGATCAACGGCAACGAAATCCGCCCCGGCAATGTGCTGGAGCATGACGGCGGCCTGTGGGCCGCCGTGAAGGTCAGCCATGTCAAGCCCGGCAAGGGCGGCGCCTTCGCCCAGGTCGAACTGAAGAACCTGCGCGACGGCCGCAAGCTGAACGAACGCTTCCGGTCCGAGGACAAGGTGGAACAGGTCCGGCTGGAACAGAAGGACCAGCAATTCCTGTATGAATCCGACGGCAAGCTGGTCTTCATGGACAGCGAGACCTTCGAGCAGACCGAACTGGACGCCGACCTGCTGGGTGATCGTCGCCCCTTCCTGCAGGACGGCATGACCGCCACCATCGAATATTACGGCGACGAGGCGCTGTCGGTGTCGATCCCGCAGAAGGTCACCTGCACCGTGTCGGAAACCGAGCCTGTGGTGAAGGGCCAGACCGCCGCCAACAGCTACAAGCCCGCGATCCTGGACAACGGCGTGCGCATCATGATCCCGCCCTTCGTGGGCGAGGGCGAGAAGATCGTCGTCAACACCGAGGTCTTCGAATACAGCGAACGGGCCTGACGCGCCCTGCCGCCCTTGGCGCCCCGGCCTGTCCGGGGCGTTTTCCTGTCCGGGACGAACCGCCGATGACGACTGCCGCCCACGCCACGGCCGAGGATCTGGCCCGCGCCCTGCCCCATGTCCTGGCCGCTCCCAAGGACGACGCGCGGGTGGAATGGCTGTGCTTCCGTCCCGGCTTCAACCAACGGACCTTTCCCGACCGCCTGACCCTCACCCGCGCCCAGGGCGTTCCCGGCGAACGCTGGCTGACGATGCCCTGGCTGAAGCTGGCGGACGGATCGCCTGACCCGCGCATCCAGGTCTCGATCCTGCCGCGCCGGGTGATGGACGCGGTCTGGCTGGACCGCCGGAACACGCCCCATCCCGGCGACACCATCGTCTGCGACCTTGACCTGTCGCTGGAAAACCTGCCGGTGGACAGCCTGTTGCAGGCGGGAACGGCGGTCCTGCGCGTGTCGGACGTGTTCAACGACGGCTGCGTGAAATGGAAGGTCCGCTATGGCAAGCCCGCCAAGGACTGGATCGTGGCCCCCGGCCATCCCGACCTGCGCCTGCGCGGCATCCTGTGTTCGATCGAACGGGACGGAGAGATCGCCCTGGGCGACCCGATCCGCAAACTGCGTTAATCCGGGAACAGCCGCGCCGCGCCCGCCTGCATGCCGGGCCCTAGGCGATCGAACCGCACATGCGCCAGGGCGTGGCCGCCCGACTGGGTGAACAGGGTGCCCACCTCGCGCCCGTCCGCCGCGATGGGCGTGCCGACCGGCGCCGAACCCTCGATCCGCAGGCGTGTCAGGCCCTTGCGCAGCTCGGTCTTGTGCTTCATGCGGGCCGTCACCTCTTGCCCGACATAGCAGCCCTTGCGGAAATCGACGCCGTGCAGCCGCTCGAACCCGGCTTCCAGGATGAAGGTCTCGTTCGGGATCAGTTCGACCAGGGTTTCCGGGATCGCATGCTGGACCCGGATGGCGTCGAAATCGGTGCCGTCGTCGCCCGTCCCGCCATACAGCCGCCAGCCGAGCGCCGGATGCCGGGGATCGGGGATCGCGCCGTCCGGGACCGGGCCGGTGCCGCGCGCGACAGCCATGCCGGTCGCCTCCAGCGTCACGCGGGATCGCAGCTTGTACATCGAAAGCCGCCGCATCAGGTCGTCGGCCAGCCGGGCGTCCACGTCGATCAGCAGCGCGTCGCCATCCGGCACGATCAGGAAATCGGCCAGGTACTTGCCCTGCGGCGTCAGCAGCGCGGCCCAGCAGGGCGCGCGGGCCACATCGTTGCTGACCAGTCCTTGCAGGAAGGGGACGCGGTCCTCTCCGGTGATGCGGATGATCTGGCGGGTCATTGGCGTTCTCCGAATTGCAGCGCGACAAGGCGGGCATAGGCGCCGCCCTGGGCGATCAACTGGTCATGGCTGCCCTGTTCGACAACCCTGCCCTGTTCGATCACGACGATCTTGTCGGCATTGCGGATGGTCGACAGCCGGTGCGCGATGACCAGCGTGGTCCGACCCTGCGACAGGGTTTCCAGCGCGTCCTGGACCAGCCGTTCGCTGGCGGTGTCCAGCGCGCTTGTCGCCTCGTCCAGCAGCAGCACGGGGGCATCGCGCAGGATGGCGCGGGCTATGGCGATCCGCTGGCGCTGCCCGCCCGACAAGGCCGACCCGCGCGGCCCGGCGCGGCTGTCCAGCCCGCCCGGCAGGGCGGCGACGAAATCGCTGACATGGGCCGCCTCCATTGCGCGCAGCAGCGCCGCATCGTCCGCGCCGGGCCGCCCCATCAGGATATTGTCGCGCAGCGTTTCGTCGAACAGCGCCGAATCCTGCGCCACGGTCGAGAATTGGTCGCGCAGCACCCCCAGGTCGAAATCCTGCACCGGAACGCCGCCCAGCGTCACGCCGCCCCGGTCGGGATCGACCATCCGGGTCAGCAGGTTGAAGACCGTGGACTTGCCCGCCCCCGACGGCCCGACAAGCGCGGTGGTCCGGCCCGCCTCGGCGGTGAAGTCCAGGCCGCGAAGGACCGGCTTGTCGTCATAGGACAGCCACACGTCCTGGAACCGGATCCCGGTATCGGCGGGCGGCTGGACGCGCGGTCCCGACAGGATGCGCGGACGGGTGTCCAGCACCTGATAGATCCGTTCCAGGCTGGCGGCGGCGGTCTGCCAGGTGCCCGCCAGCGCGCCCAGCCTGCGCATCGGCTGGAAAGCCAGGGCAAGCGCGGTGAAGAAGGACATGAAGTCGCCGATGCTGCGCTGGCCCTCCATCACCTCGCGCCCGCCCAGGGCGAGGACGGCGACGAAGCCGATGCCGGTCACGATGTCGGTCAGGGCGGGGACCAGGCTGCCCATCGCGGCGACCTTGACCTCGGCCTGGCGGATGCGGGCCACGATCTCGGCGAAGCGGCGGGTCTGGTCGGCCTCGGCCCGGTTCAGCTTGATGGATGCGATGCCGTGCATCACCTCGTCCAGGCGGGTGGCGCGGGCGCTGGCATTGGCGCGGTTCTGGCGCACCTTGCGGCGGATATAGCGCTGCACCATCGCGGCGGGCAGGATCAGGATCGGCGCCCCGACCAGCGCGGCCACCGTCCAGGCCGGGTCGATGCTGACCGCCACCGCGAACAGCATCACCAGAGAGATCGCGTCCCGTGTGGCGCTTGTGATCAGCGTCGCCCAGACGCCCTGGACGGCGATGGTGTCGCCCTGGATCCGCTCGATCATGGCGCCGGGGGGGTTGGCCTGGAAGAACCGCCCGTCCAGGGTCATGATATGCGCCAGCAGGTCGCCCTGCATGGTGGTCGAAATCCCCAGCGAGATGCGCGACAGCAGCGACCGGCTGGCGATCAGCGTCACCGCGCGCAGCAGGAAGATCGCCATGATCGCCCCGCCGACCCACCAGATCGCGCCCTCCTCGCGGCCCACGAAAACCCGGTCGAACAGCGGCTTCAGCATCCACGAGATCAGCGCCAGCGTAGACCCCTCTGCCGTCATCAGCAGGAAGGCCCCGATCATCGGGCCGCGATGGATGCGCAGGTAGTCGGCCCAAAACCGGCGCAGCAGGCGGGTGGCGCTGGGATGCGGGGTCGGGGATGCTGTCACGGGCGGGGGCGCCTTTCGTTCCGGGGACGGTGCCAGCCTTAGCGCGACCCGGACCATGGCGGCAAGGCGAAGGCGGCAAGAGGCGTTGACCTTCGCCCGCGCGGGGACTAGCGATTTTGCAGGATGTGAAGGACAGATGAACGCCATGAGCCTTGCCGCTGGTCGCCCCGTGATCGCCATTCCCGGCCCCTCACCCGTGCCGGACCGGGTGCTGCGCGCCGCCCATCGCGCCTCGCCCGACATCTATGGCGACGACCTTGCGGATCTGAACCTGGCCGTGATGACGCAGCTGAAGCGGCTGGCGGGCACCCAGGGGCATCTGGCCCCCTATATCGGCAACGGCCATGCCGCATGGGAGGCCGCGGGCGCCAACCTGTTCAACCCCGGCGACCAGGCCCTGGTGCTGAGCTCGGGGCATTTCGGGCGGTCCTGGGGCCAGCAGATGGAACAGATGGGCGTGGCGGTGGAACGGCTGGACTTCGGCAGCCTGCCCGCCGATCCCGACCGGCTGGCGGACCGGCTGGCGCGGGACACGGCGGGCGCCATCAAGGCGGTGATGGTCTGCCAGATCGACACGGCGACCGGCGTGATGGCCGACATTCCGGCGCTGCGCGACGCCATGGGCGATCACCCGGCCCTGCTGGTGGTGGACGCCATCGCGTCGCTGGGCTGCGCGCCGATGATGATGGACGACTGGGGCGTGGACGTGCTGATCTCGGCCAGCCAGAAGGGCCTGATGTGCCCGCCCGGCACCTGCTTCGTGTGGTATTCCGACAAGGCCGCCGCGCGCGGTCGCACCGGCCTGACGACCCCCTATTGGGACTGGCACGCCCGCGCCGGGGCCGAGGCGCTGTGGCGGTTCTGGGGCGGAACGCCCCCGGTCCAGCAGATCTTCGCCCTGGACGAGGCGCTGCGGATGATCCTGGACGAGGAAGGGCTGTTCGCCGTCTGGGCGCGCCATGCGGCCCTGGCCCGCGCCGTCTGGGCCGCCGTGGACGCCTGGGGCGAGGGCGGCACGGGCATCCGGCTGTCGGTCGAGGATCCGATGGCGCGCGCGTCCTCTGTCACGGCGATGGTCGTGCCGGGGGCGGATGCCCTGCGCGCCTGGACGGCGGCGCATTGCGGGGTGACGCTGGGCATCGGCCTGGGCGCCGAGCAGCCGGAAAACGCCTTGCGGGTGGCGCATATGGGCCACGCCAATGCCGGGATGATCCTGGCCGCGCTTGGCGCGATGCAGGCGGGCATGGCGGCGCTTGGCATCCCGCACGGTCCGGGCGGCCTCGACGCCGCCGCGCGGGTGCTTGCGGAACCGGCGTAAGGGGGCGGTTCCCTATTCCGCCTGCCCGTGTTCCTTCAGCCAGTCCTGCATCATCTGGATTTCGGCTTCCTGCGCGGTGATGACCTCTTCGGCCAGCTTGCGGATTTCGGGGTCGTCGCCGTGTTCCAGCACCACCTTGGCCATGTCGATGGCGCCCTGGTGATGCGGGATCATGCCGCGCACGAAATCGACATCGGCGTCGCCGGTCGAATCCATCGGCATGTCGCTGTGCATCTTTTCCATCGCTGATTGATAAGCGGCCGCGGCGCCGTCCTGCGCGGCGTGGCCCGCGTGGTCGTCCTGGGCATAGGCGCCCCAGGCCAGAGCGAACAGGATCGGGGACAGGCCAAGGCCCCGGCGGATGGATGCGGTCATCGAAACCTCCTTCGCGATGTGCCCGCGCAGGCTGGCGCAAATCGCGGCGGGACGGAAGCGGGCGGCCTTCACTTCCCCGGCACCGCGACCCTATGTCCCAGCCTGTGCCGTTGCCAGGCGGGCCAGCGTCACCAGCGTGTCGCCATAGCGCCGCTGGTCGATCTGAACCAGCGGCGCAGGGATCAGGGGCGGGCGGCTTTCCTCCCACACCACCACGGCGCCGGGGGCCAGCCAGCCGCCGGCCAGGGCCGAGGCGATGGCGCGTTCGCCAAGCCCCTGCGCATAGGGCGGATCCAGGAAGACCAGATCGAAGGGGGCATCGCGGTTGGCCCCCAGCCGCGCCGCGTCCTGGCGCAGCAGCGTGGCCGCGCCCTCCATGCGCGCCTTGGCGACATTGCTGCGGATCAACGCCTGCGCCTTGGCGCCGTCGTCGACGAAGGTGGCGTGGGCGGCACCGCGCGACAGCGCCTCCAGCCCCAGGGCGCCGGTACCCGAGAACAGATCCAACGCCCGCGCGCCTGGGACCGGGTTGCCGTGGGTGCCGTTGACCAGCAGGTTGAAGATCGATTCCCGCACCCGGTCGGTGGTGGGGCGCAGATGGGCGGCGGCGTCGCCCGCGCCCATCTCGGCCAGCTTGAGGCCGCGCAGGCTGCCGCCGACGATCCTCATGCTTGCGTCCCGCGATGGCAGGGGGCGCTTCGCCCCCCTGACCCCCCGAGGATATTTAGGCACAGAAGATGGCTCATGCGAGCAGGGCCTTGAGGTCGGTCGCCGTGGCGATGGCGTCGGGGGCGGGGCTGCGACCCGACTCGATCAGGCGCTTGCCGATCATGTAGGCGCGCGCGTCGTTCAGCGCATCGACGGCGATCAGGCGGCCGTCGCGGAAATACCAGACGGAACCGCCATGCCGGCCGTCGCCGGGCCGCGTGACGATCCGGTCATGGCCGGTGCCCAGACCGGCGATCTGCAACTTGGCGTCGAACTGGTCGGACCAGAACCAGGGCTTGGGCTGATAGGGCGTGTCCGCGCCCAGGATGTTGTCGGCCACCGCCTCGGCCATGTCGATGGCATTGCCGACGCTTTCCAGCCGCAGGCGGCCACCCTGCCAGGGAAAGCTGGCGCAATCGCCCGCCGCCCAGATCGCCGGGTCCGAGGTTCGGCCAAGCGCATCGGTGGCGATGCCGTTGTCCAACGCCAGCCCGGCGGTCTGCGCCAGATCCGTTTCCGGCAGCACGCCGATGCCGGTGACGATCAGGTCGGCGGGCAATTCGCGCCCATCGGTCAGCGCGACGCCGGTCGCCCGATCGCTGCCGGTGATGCGGGAAATGCCGGTGCCCTCCAGGATCCGCACCCCATGCGCCAGATGCAGGGCGCGGATCATGTCCGCCGTTTCCGCCGCGGCGACCCGGCCCAGGATGCGGGGCGCGGCCTCGATCAGCGTGATGGACAGATCCAGCTTGCGGGCGACGGCCGCTGCCTCCAGCCCGATATAGCCGCCGCCGATGACGATCAGGCGGCGGCCCGGCCGCATCTGCGGGGCCAGAGCGTCCACATCGGCCAGGCTGCGGATCACATGGACGCCGGGCAGATCGCCCCCCATGACGGCGGGCAGGCGGCGGGCATGGGCGCCTGTCGTCAGGGCCAAGGCGTCATAGGCCGCTTCGCCCCGGTCGGTCGCCACCACCCGCCGCGCGGCGTCGACGGCCCGCGCGGTTTCGCCAAGCCGCAGGGCGATGCGCTGATCCCGCCACCAGTCGTCCCCCCGAAGCACCAGCCGATCCAGCCCCATCTGCCCCAGCAGATAGGCCTTGGACAGCGGCGGGCGCTGATAGGGGGCGGCGGGTTCGGCACCGATCACCACGATCTCGCCGTCATGCCCCTTGGCCCGCAGCCGCGCCGCCATGGACGCCGCCGCCTGCCCTGCCCCCACGATCACGATCCTCATGGCCGTCCCTGCCCCTTGCGGCCTGCTGGCCTGTCCTGGGACCGCACCCTATAGTCGCCGCGAATCCGTTGCAATTCAGGAGGACCACATGACCATCACCGTCAGAGACAAGCTGCCTGCGGGCAAGCTGCTGCGCGTCGGCGCCAATGGCCCCGAGGCAGTGGACACCGCCGATCTGTCCCAGGGCCGCGTCGCGCTGTTCGGCGTGCCGGGCGCCTTCACCGGAACCTGCACCAACGCGCATATGCCCAGCTTCGTGCGCAGCGCCGACGCGTTCCGCGACAAGGGCGTCGGCCGGATCGTCTGCCTGACTGTGAACGACCCCTTCGTGGCCGATGCCTGGGCCAAGTCCACCGGCGCGGACAAGGCGGGGATCGAAGTTCTGGCCGATGCCGACGGCAGCCTGACCAAGGCCCTGGGCCTGGACTTCGACGCGCCTCCGGCCGGGCTTTTCGGCCGCTGTAAGCGGTTCGCCGCCCTGCTGAAGGACGGCGTCTTCGAGGTGATCGAGATCGAGGACAGCCCCGGCCAGTGCAGCGTCAGCGCGGGCGAGGCGCTGCTGGAAAAAGTCTGAGCCTGGCGACCGGCGGGCGACTGCCGGTTAGCCCTTCCGGAACGGCGTGAAATCTGCCAGGGCCTCGATCTCGGCGCCCATCGCGCCGCGTTCGCGGTCCAGGTAATCGGCCAAGGCGCGTAGGAACCCTTCGTCGGCGACCCAGTGCAGCGAATGGGTGGCGACGGGCTCGTACCCCCGCGCCAGCTTGTGTTCGCCCTGCGCCCCGGCCTCGACCCGCGACAGGCCGCGCGCGATGGCCATGTCGATGGCCTGGTGATAGCACAGTTCGAAATGCAGGAAGGGGTGGTCCTCGACACAGCCCCAGTAGCGGCCATAGATCGCGTCCGGCCCCAGGAAGTTCAGCGCCCCGGCGACCGGCTGTCCGTCGCGTTCGGCCAGAACCAGCAGGATATCGTCGCGCATGGTCTGGTGCAGGCAATCGAAAAAGGCCCGCGTCAGATAGGGTCGTCCCCATTTGCGGCTGCCGGTGTCCTGATAGAAGGCCCAGAAGGCGTCCCAGTGATGCGGCTTCAGGTCATCCCCGGTCAGGTGCCGGATGGTGCCGCCGAAGGCCTGCGCGCGGGCGCGTTCCTTGCGCAGCTCCTTGCGCTTGCGCGACGACAGCGCACTCAGGAAGTCGTCATAGCTTCCATAGCCCCGGTTCAGCCAGTGGAACTGCTGGGTCACACGGGGCAGAAAGCCGATCTCGCCCCCGGCCTGCGCCTCGGCCTCGGTGCAGAAGGTGACATGGACGCCGGACGCCCCGCCGCGTTCGGCCAGCCGCGTCATCCCGGCCAGCAGCGATTGCCGCATGGCGGGGGCGCGCGTCAGCAGCCGGGCGCCGGTCACAGGGGTAAATGGCACGGCGGCCTGCAATTTCGGATAATAGCTGCCGCCCGCGCGCGTATAGGCCTCGGCCCAGGCGTGGTCGAAGATGTATTCGCCCTGGCTGTGCGACTTGGCGTAAAGCGGCGCGGCGGCGACCACCTGGCCGTCCTCCTCCAGCGTCACATGCAGGGGCTGCCAGCCCGTTCCCCGCCCGACCGAACCGGAGTCTTCCAACGCCCGCAGGAAGCGATGCGTGGTGAAGGGGTTGCCGTCGCCCAGCCCGTCCCAGGTGTCAGCCGGAATCGCGGTGATCGAGGAATGGTTGGACAGGGTCAGCGCGCTCATGCCCGCAAGCTAGGGGCTTGGGTCAGGTTTGTCAGCCGCCGCCCCCTCACAATCGCGCAGGTTTTTCACCTTTGTCCAAATATCCCACAGGGGGTCCGGGGGACGTGAAGTCCCCCGGTCAACCCGTCGGGCGATAGCCTTCGAAAGTAATATTCTGCGCCACCTGGCGGGCCAAGGCCTCCTCCTCGGCACTGCGGATGGTCCAGGACAGGACCGGCACGCCCTGCGCCTTCAGCGCATCGACGCGCGGATTGGCAAGATCGGCCTTGTCATGGGAAATGAAGCAGGCGCCGCTGCGGTCGAAATCGTCGATATCGGCCATGCGGCGCAGGGTGTCCGGGGCGATGCCCGGCCAGTCGTCCGGGTCGAAGCCGCAGGTGGTCAGGCCGACCGGAATGTCGGGAGAGATCCGGTGGAAGGCCTCGACCACATGCGGGTTGAAGGACATGACCGCGACGGGACCGTCATAGCCCTGCACCTCCTGCGCCACGCGGCGGTGCAGGTCGCCGATCTGCGGACCCAGGCGCATGTCCTGGTCCTTGATCTCGATCAGCAGGGGCACCCGGCCCGCGACCAGATCCAGGAACTGCCGCAGGGTCGGGACCGGCTGGTCGCCGCCCAGCAGGCGCAGCCCGGCCAGCGATGCGGAATCGAGCGCCGCGATGAACCCGTCCCGCCCCGTCAGGCGGCGCAGGTCATAGTCGTGAAACACCACCGCCTCTGCCCCGGCGGGCTGGATGTCCAGTTCGATCGCATAGCCCGCGTCGACAGCGGCCTGGGCGGCGGCCAGGCTGTTTTCGGGAATGCCGGGGCCGTGCAGGCCACGATGGGCGATCGGCCGGGTCAGGAAGGCGGCGGGCAACGCCATCAGGCGATCTCGAAGATGGCTTCGATCTCGACCGCGACGCCCAGGGGCAGCGCGGGGGCGGATACGGCGGCGCGGGCGTGGCGGCCGGCATCGCCGAACACCTCGACCATCAGGTCCGAGCAGCCGTTGACGACCTTGGGCTGGTCGGTGAAATCGGGGGTCGAGTTCACGAAGCCGGTCAGCTTCACCACCCGGCGCACCCGGTCCAGATCACCTATGGCGGCCTTCAACTGCGCGATCAGCGACAGCCCGCAGCGGCGCGCGGCGGCGGCACCGTCCTCGACCGACATGCCGTCGCCCAGACGGCCCTTGATCAGCCCATTGTCGTCCTGGCTGATCTGGCCCGAGACGAAGATCAGGTTGCCCGACTGCACGAAGGGCACATAGTTCGCGGCGGGCGCGGGCGCTGCGGGAAGGGTGATGCCCTTCTGGGCCAGGGTGGCTTCGATGCTCATCGCGGTCTCCTTGCTTGTTGCTTGCGGATTCGCGGCGCACCCTAACCCGCCCCCGGTCACGCGACCAGAGCCTCGGCGCGTTTCAGATCCACGCTGACAAGCTGGCTGACGCCCTGTTCGACCATGGTGACGCCGAACAGCCGGTCCATCCGCGACATCGTGACGGCATGGTGGGTGATGATCAGGAAGCGCGTGTCGGTGCGGCGCGTCATCTCGTCCAGCAGGTCGCAGAAGCGGCTGACATTGGCGTCGTCAAGGGGCGCGTCAACCTCGTCCAGAACGCAGATCGGCGCGGGATTGGCCAGGAAGACGGCGAAGATCAGCGCCATGGCGGTCAGGGTCTGTTCGCCCCCCGACAGCAGCGACAGGGTGGACAGCTTCTTGCCCGGCGGCTGGCACAGGATCTCCAGCCCCGCGTCCAGCGGATCGTCGGATTCGACCAGCACCAGCCGCGCCTCGCCGCCGCCGAACAGGGTGGTGAACAGGGTGGTGAAATTCGCGTTCACCGTGTCGAAGGCCGCCAGCAGCCGTTCGCGGCCTTCCCGGTTCAGGCTGCCGATGCCCGCGCGCAGCTTGCGGATCGCTTCTTCCAGATCGGCCTTCTCGGCCGCCAGGCGGTCGCGTTCGGCCTCAAGCTCCCGCTTGTCGTCGTCGGCGCGCAGGTTGACGGCGCCAAGACCGTCGCGCTGTGTGCGCAACCGAGCGATCTGATCCTCCAGCACGGCGGCGGGGGTTTCGGTCGCAGCCTGCCCCAACGAAGCCAGCAGCATCTGCGGCGTGGTCTCCGCCTCTTCCAGGATGCGGATCCGGGCGGCGGCCTCGGCGTCGCGGGCCGCCTCGGTGCGGGCCTCGCGCATGGCGCGGGCCTCACGCGCCTCGGAGGCCAGCCGCTCGGCCTCGCGCTCGGCATGGGCGGCGGCGCGGGCCGCGTCCTCGGCCACCGACAACGCGTCGCGGGCGGCGGACAGGCGGGCCTGCGCATCGTCCTCGCGGCTCCGCAGGCTGGCGCGGCGTTCGGCCAACAGTGCGGGCTGGGCCTCGGCATCGGCCAGTTCGGCCATCGCGGCATCGCGCCGCGCGATCAGTTCGGACGCGCGGGTGCCTGCCTGTTGCAGCCGCAGGGTCCAGCCGGATTCCTCCTTGGCGATCTCTTGCAGGCGCTTGGTTCGCGCATTGGCCTCGCGCTTCAATTCGTCCAGGGCGGCGCGGCGGGCCATGGTGGCGATCCGCGCGGCCTCGACCCCGGTGCGAGCGTGCTCCAGGGCCATGGCCGCATCGCCCCGGTCGGGCAGGTCGGCCAGGGCGGCCTCGGCCTGCGCCAGCCGCCCCCGCGCATCGCCCGCATCGGCGCGGTGCCGCGCCAGCTCCGCCGCCGCAGCCTCGGCCCGGCTGCGGGCCATGGAAAGGTTGGATTCCGCCCGCGTCAGGGCGCGCGCGGCGTCGGACAACTGCCGTTCGGCATCGCGGCGGGCGTCGCGGGCGGATTTCTCGACGACGGTCGCCTCGGCCAGGGCCGCACGGGCATCCTCGTGCCGTTCGACGGCGTGGGCGGCCCGAGCCTCGGCGCACGCGGCCTGATCTGCCAGTTCCGCCAGCCGGTTCACCTGTTGCAGATGCAGCGCGGCGGCCGAGGACGCCTCGCCCGCCATCACCCGCATTCCGTCCCAGCGGAACAGATCGCCCGCAGGCGTCACCAGGCGCTGACCGGGCCGCAAGCCGGGCTGCATCGCCGCGCCCGTCGCTGCGTCGCTGACCAGCCCCACCTGAGACAGCCTGCGCGCCAGGGCGGCCGGCCCGGCGACATGCGGAGACAGCGGCGCCGCGCCATCCGGCAAGGGCTGCGGATCGTCCCAACCGGCCAGCATGTGCCAGCCGCTTTCGCCATCCGCCGCAAGGCCCGCCCGCAGGTCGTCGCCAAAGGCCGCGCCGAAGGCGACCTCATGGCCCTTGGCGACCGTCACCTGATCCAGGACCGCCCTGCCCCCGGAACCGCCGCGTTCCACCAGCTTGCGCAAGGCGGCCATCTCGGCGGCCAAGGCGCTGGATTCGCCCTCGGCCTCGGCCCGCGCGATACGGGCGGCGGCTTCCACGGCTTCGGCCTCGGCCCGCGAGGCTTCGGCCCCGGCAAGCGCGTCCTCGGCGGCCTCGGCGCGGGCGGCGGCGGCGTCCTGCGCCTGTTCGGCCCCGGCAAGCGCCTGTTGGGCGGCCGCCCCGGCCTCGGCGGCGCGGTCGGCAAGGGCCTGCGCCTCGGCGGCGGCGCGGTCGGATCGGTCCAGCATGGCGCGCAAATCCGCAACCAACCGTTCCGCCGACTGGTGCCGCGCGGCAAGGCGCGCAGCCTCGTCCGTCAGTTCCGCCAGCCGCGCCTCGATCTCTCGCAGCGCCTCGGCGGCCTCGTCCGCGGCATGGGCGGCGGCGTCCAGGCGCGCGTCATGGCCCTGCCCGGCCTTGTCCAGTTCGGCCCGCTCCCAGGCCAGCCGTTCCACGACCTCGCCCGCGTCGCGATTCAGCGATTCCTCTCGCTCGATGTCACGGGCAAGCTGGGCAGTACGGGCTTGCAGCCCGGCGATGGCCTGGGCGGCACGAGCGTCAGCCTCGTCCAGGGCCTCGCGTTCGACGACGAGGCGCGACAGGATGGCGGCGGCGACCTGTTCTTCCTCGCGCAGGTCGGGCAACGCGGCATCCGTGGCTTCCCGCAGGGCCGCTGCCTCGCGCGACGCGGCCTCGGCGGCGCCCGCCTCGCGGATCGCCGCTGCCAGCGCCTCGGCGGCGGCCAGCCGCGCGGCCTCGGCCTCGGACCAGCGGCGGTACAGCAGCGCGCCCTCGGCCGCCCGCAGCGCCGCGCCGATCTCGCGGTATCGCGCGGCGGCACGGGCCTGCCGGGCCAGGCTGGCGGCCTGGGTGGACAACTGGTCCAGCGTGTCGTCCACCCGCGTCAGGTTGGCCTCGGCCCCGTTCAGCTTCAGTTCGGCCTCGTGGCGCCGCTGGTAAAGCCCGCTGATCCCTGCCGCTTCCTCCAGGATCCGGCGGCGCGACCGCGGCTTGGCGCTGATCAATTCGCTGATCTGCCCCTGGCGCACCAAGGCCGGGCTGTGCGCCCCTGTCGAGGCATCCGCGAACAGCATCTGCACGTCGCGCGCCCGCACGTCCTTGCCCGCGATCTTGTAGGCCGACCCCGCGTCCCGCGTGATCCGACGCACGATGTCGAAGCTGTCCTCGTCGTTGAACCCGGCGGGCGCCAGCCGGGCGCGGTTGTCGACGGTCAGCACCACCTCGGCATGGGCGCGGGCCGACCGGCGCGAGGTTCCGGCGAAGATCACGTCCTCCATCCCCTCGCCGCGCATGGCGGTGGGGCGGTTCTCGCCCATGACCCAGCGAAGCGCCTCCAGCAGGTTGGACTTGCCGCAACCGTTCGGGCCGACCACGCCGGTCAGCCCCTCGCGGATGACCAGGTCGGTCGGGTCCACGAAGCTTTTGAAGCCGTTCAGTCGCAGCCGGTCGAAGCGCAAGCGGGTTCCTTTCGTTCCACCGGGGATTGTCCTATTGCAGGCGCCCGAGTCAACTATATCTGGCGCGGCGCGATACAGTTTCCACAAGATGCGTATGGCTGGCGGGCCGATTTCCGCTAGGATCGGGGCATGATCGCCGCCCTGTCCCTGATTCTGGCCTTCCAGCTTGCCGGAGAGGCCCTGTCCCGCGCCCTGGACCTGCCGCTGCCCGGCCCCGTGGTGGGCCTGTGCCTGCTGGTCGCGGCCTGCGTGCTGCGCCCGTCCCTGGCCGACCGGCTGCGCCCCACCGCGCAGGGACTGCTGTCGCATCTGTCGCTGTTCTTCGTTCCGGCGGGCGTCGGCGTCGTGGCGCATCTGCCGGTGCTGCGCGAACACGGCATCGGGCTGGCGCTGGCGATCCTGGGATCGACGGTGCTGGCCATCGCTGCGGGGGCGCTGACCTTTCAGGCGGTGGCGCGCTGGACCGGATCTGTCGATCCCTCGGCGGTGAAGGGGGACGGCGATGGCTGATCCGCTGCTGATCTGGTCCTATCTGGCCGAAGGGCCGCTTTTGTGGTTGACCGCGACGTTGGCGGCCTATGTGATCGGCGACGCGCTGTTCCGCGCGGCGGGGCGGCAAAGCTGGGCCAACCCGGTGCTGATCGCGGTGATCCTGCTGGCGGCGCTGCTGGGGGTCACGGGCACCGGCTATGCCACCTATTTCGAGGGCGCGCAGTTCGTCCACTTCATGCTCGGCCCCGCGACGGTCTGCCTGGCGCTGCCCTTGTACGACAACCTGCCCCGCGTCCGACGCGCCGCCTGGCCGATGCTGGCGGGGCTGTGCGTCGGGTCCGGCGTGGCGATGGTGTCCGCCCTGCTGATCGCTCGCGCCTTCGGGATCTCCGGCCCGGTGCTGGCCTCCCTGGCGCCCAAGTCCACCACAGCCCCGGTCGCCATCGGCATCGCCGAACGGATCGGCGGCCAGCCCACGCTGACGGCGGCCTTGGTGCTGCTGACGGGGATCTTCGGGGCGATCGTGGTGACGCCGCTGCTGAACGTGCTGCGGGTGAAGGACTGGCGCGCGCGGGGCTTTGCCGTTGGTGTCGCTGCGCACGGGATCGGGACCGCGAGGGCGTTCCAGGTGAACGAGACGGCGGGCGCGTTCTCGGGCATCGGCATGGGGTTGAACGCGGTGCTGACGGCGGTGATTGCGCCGATTGTGGTGGGGTGGTTGGAGTAAGGGAACAATACGATTGCTCCGCATTACACATACCAGAATGACACCAAGACACAAAGCTATAAAATATTTTAAGATAATCAAATGGTTATACAATCAAACAAACCTTCCAAATGGCGCTTGAAAAAAAATTAAAATTCTTCATAATTTAGGGTGTGCTGACGTTCACCGGAGTCGGATGACGGTTGCGGCGAGAGCAATGAAGGCGCTGAAACTTTCATCAGTCTTGCAGCAGCGCATGGCGATGCCTCTGTATTC
>NZ_UZWE01000034.1:0-2500 GCF_900631945.1 Paracoccus haematequi | reverse complement strand
GTAGGCGCAGCGAAAGCGAGTCTTAAATGGGCGCTTGAGTCAGACGGATCAGACCCGAAACCGAGTGATCTAGGCATGAGCAGGATGAAGGTTGGGTAACACCAACTGGAGGTCCGAACCCACACCTGTTGAAAAAGGTCGGGATGACTTGTGCCTAGGGGTGAAAGGCCAATCAAACTCGGAGATAGCTGGTTCTCCGCGAAAGCTATTTAGGTAGCGCCTCGGACGAATACCCACGGGGGTAGAGCACTGCATGGATGATGGGGGCCCACAGCCTTACTGAGTCTAAGCAAACTCCGAATACCGTGGAGTACTATCCGGGAGACACACGGCGGGTGCTAACGTCCGTCGTGGAGAGGGAAACAACCCTGACCAACAGCTAAGGCCCCCAATTCGTGGCTAAGTGGGAAAGCATGTGAGACTTCCAAAACAACCAGGAGGTTGGCTTAGAAGCAGCCATCCTTTAAAGATAGCGTAACAGCTCACTGGTCTAATCAAGAGGTCTTGCGGCGAAGATGTAACGGGGCTCAAGCCACGAGCCGAAGCTTTGGATGTGCATTTATGCACGTGGTAGCGGAGCGTTCTGTGATATAGGACGCTGCCTCTTTCGTACCCTCGGGTGCGGCGGAGGCAATGTTCTGACTGTGAAGCCGGGCCGTGAGGCATCCGGTGGAGTGATCAGAAGTGAGAATGTTGACATGAGTAGCGACAAACAGGGTGAGAGACCCTGTCGCCGAAAGTCCAAGGGTTCCTGCTTAAAGCTAATCTGAGCAGGGTAAGCCGGCCCCTAAGGCGAGGCCGAAAGGCGTAGTCGATGGGAACCAGGTTAATATTCCTGGGCCAGGAGATGGTGACGGATCCCGAGGGTAGTTTCTTCTTATCGGATTGAAGAGGCTGCTTAGGGGTTCCTGGAAATAGCCCTCCACAAGACCGTACCCGAAACCGACACAGGTGGACTGGTAGAGAATACCAAGGCGCTTGAGAGAACCACATTTAAGGAACTCGGCAAAATACCTCCGTAAGTTCGCGAGAAGGAGGCCCGATTGGTGCGCAAGCATCGGTCGGGGGCACAAACCAGGGGGTGGCGACTGTTTACTAAAAACACAGGGCTCTGCGAAGCCGTAAGGCGACGTATAGGGTCTGACGCCTGCCCGGTGCCGGAAGGTTAAAAGGAGATGTGCAAGCATTGAATTGAAGCCCCGGTAAACGGCGGCCGTAACTATAACGGTCCTAAGGTAGCGAAATTCCTTGTCGGGTAAGTTCCGACCTGCACGAATGGCGTAACGACTTCCCCGCTGTCTCAAATGTGGACTCAGCGAAATTGAATTGTCTGTGAAGATGCAGACTTCCCGCGGTTAGACGGAAAGACCCCATGCACCTTTACTACAACTTCGCACTGGCATCAGGATTGCGATGTGCAGGATAGGCGGTAGGCTTTGAAGCGGGGACGCCAGTTCCCGTGGAGCCATCCTTGAGATACCGCCCTTCGCACTCTTGATGTCTAACCGCGGCCCGTTATCCGGGTCCGGGACCCTGCGTGGTGGGTAGTTTGACTGGGGCGGTCGCCTCCCAAACAGTAACGGAGGCGCGCGAAGGTTGGCTCAGAGCGGTCGGAAATCGCTCGTTGAGTGCAATGGCAGAAGCCAGCCTGACTGCAAGACTGACAAGTCGAGCAGAGTCGAAAGACGGCCATAGTGATCCGGTGGTCCCGAGTGGAAGGGCCATCGCTCAACGGATAAAAGGTACGCTGGGGATAACAGGCTGATGATGCCCAAGAGTCCATATCGACGGCATCGTTTGGCACCTCGATGTCGGCTCATCTCATCCTGGGGCTGGAGCAGGTCCCAAGGGTATGGCTGTTCGCCATTTAAAGAGGTACGTGAGCTGGGTTTAGAACGTCGTGAGACAGTTCGGTCCCTATCTGCCGTGGGTGTTGGAGACTTGAGAGGAGTTGCCCCTAGTACGAGAGGACCGGGGTGAACGTTCCACTGGTGGACCTGTTGTCGTGCCAACGGCAGTGCAGGGTAGCTATGAACGGACAGGATAAACGCTGAAGGCATCTAAGCGTGAAGCCCCCCTCAAAACAAGGTCTCCCTTGAGAGCCGTGGAAGACCACCACGTCGATAGGCCGGAGGTGTAAGTGCAGCAATGCATTCAGCTGACCGGTACTAATGGCTCGATAGGCTTGATTTGATCCAGAAGAAGCAGGACTTCTTCTCGAAAGCATCCTTGGACAACATCATCTGCATCGCAGATGACGCTGATTGCGTCTTTCCTGGTCTGGTGGCCCTAGCGCGAGCAAAACACCCGATCCCATCCCGAACTCGGCCGTTAAGTGCCGCTGCGCCGATGGTACTGCGTCTCAAGACGTGGGAGAGTAGGTCACCGCCAGACCTGGAAAGACGCAAAACATCCCTCTGAAACGATAACGCCTCCGATCAAGACAACCATGGCGCGGGGTAGAGCAGCCCGGTAGCTCGTCAGGCTCATAACCTGAAGG
>NZ_UZWE01000086.1 GCF_900631945.1 Paracoccus haematequi | reverse complement strand
GCTTCACCGCGCTCGGCACACCCATCACGGAAGTCGCAGGATAGGTCTGTCCGGGGATAGGGGAACTCTGACAGTCAGGCCATTTGTGCAACAGAGCCCACTTTACGGGATGTCAACCATTGGTTGCTAGATTGGGTTCGTCACCCGAATCACGTGGCCGATCAAAGGTTGAAGGTTTTGTAAAATTTTCTACCTTGGGACGATAGATACGGGCAATCAGCCCAACCTGTGAGGCGCTCTTGCCGATGTTCCTTCCCGCGCAAGGCGCAAGACCCGACTCCTGCTTGGCCATGCCATGATCATCGTAGCCCTGACGCTGATCCTAGCCGGCTCTTTTACAGGGGCGGTCGTCCTGTGGATGCAGGACGGCTCCCTGTGGCAGATCGTCTTCGCCTATATCGCAGGGGGATATGCTGGGCTGATAGCAGGGATACCGATCATGCTGCTGATGGGCCGCTGGAACGCGCAGGCCGCCCGTCCTGGCAAGCGAACCGGGAAGCGGGGCAAGAAAATGCAGCTTGGCCCCGCTGTCGCTAAACGTCATGAAAACGGCCGCTGACGCGCGGCGCATCAGCCTGTCCTGTATTCGCGCAGACGCCGGAACGCCTGAACCTGCTTCATTCGGAAATAATCGCGGGCCGAATAATCGGCGTGACCGACGGCGTCTTCCGCGGCAGCCAGGGCAGCGCCGGGCGCCACGGACAGATCCGACCAGGAATACCCGTATTTTCCGGGTGATTGCCGGGGGGGCAGGGTCCGCGGCACGATCATGTCCTCCCATCCGATGGTTCGGGCGAAGCCTTGAAGCTTGGGGTGATAGCCAATGCCGACGAAGGGTGTCTTGCACGCATAGGCGATGACGCAACCATGCAGCCGGGACGACATGACCAGAGAAGCCCGGCCATAGATTTCGGCGATCCATTCCGGCTTGGGAAAAGGATCGCCGTGGAAATCGAAAAGCTGGGCCCGCGCACCGAAATCCTGGTCCAATATCCGGCAAAGCCGCCGATGCTGCGCGACATCGTCGCCTACCGCATTGCTGATCGGCACCAGCAGGATCGTCGCGTCCAGCCGTCGCGAGATCTGCGCAAGCTCTGCGGCGACCCACCCAAAGAAGGCGCCATCATTCCAGATCGACGCCAGGGATACGGCGACATAGCGTCCGGGCAGGTCGCGGGCATGCTGTTCGGGCAGCGCCTCTCCTTCGAGCCACAGGACGATATCGCCGATGACCCGCACCGGAACGTCCCAGAGAATACCTTCCAGGGCGCGCTGCGATACCTCGTCCCGGACCAGGACCTCGGGCAGATCCTGCAAAAGCCGCTGCAGGCGCCGCCGTTCCCGAAAGCCGAAGGTCACGCCGGGTTCGCAGGAAATCGCGAAGGGTTGTATGTCGAACGGCGCGGTCTGCCGCCTCAGTTCAGCCAGCCGGTTGAGACAGGAATTCGAATGAGGTTCGATGATGCCGCCGCCGCTGAGAAAGACGGTTCGGCCAGACAGGCTGGATCTGTCCATCCGCACCGCATCGCCCATATAGACAATATCTGGCATCGGCGCCTTGGCGAAGCGCGAAACCGGCAGAACGGTTCAGATCCTCCCCGGCGGCGCGAGCCATCCGTCCAAAAGCGCTCGGGACGGCTTCGTCACCGATATTGCCGTATCCGAAAGAGCCGAAAAGCATTGTCGGGCGGTTTCTGGCAGAAGCCATGTCTGGTCTTTCCTCGATATTGTCAGCGGCCTTATGCAGCACCATCCCTCTTGTCACAACGACGGACGGGTGGCCCTTCGATGCCATCCGCATGGCTCAGGCGATCTGACGCGGCTTGCGGGCGGCCAGTCCCTGCACCCACCCCAGGAACCGGTCCAGGACCGCCTTCATCGCCCATCCCGCCGCCACGCTGATCATCAGGGTCGCCGCAAGGATCGCCGCCTGCGAATCCAGAAGATGCCGCGCGACATACAGCGCCGGCACGTGGGCGATATAGACATGCAGCATCAGCGTTCCGAACCGCAGCAGGCCTCGCGCCAACGCGCCCGGCAAGGGGATGCGGGGGCCCCACAGGATCGCCAGGGGAAGCACGGTCAGGAACAGGACCACGCTGGGATCGGCGTCAACCCATAACCACAGCCATGACAGCACGATCGCCCCGCTGACGATTCCCTTCTGGCGCGGCGTTTCCGCCAGAGCGATGGACCATCCCAGAAACAGAAGCTGCAAGGTGCCGAACGGATGGCGTATCTGGCTGCCATAGGACAGATCGTCCGCTCCGGACGCCAGTATCGCCCCCGAGAAAACCAGCCATAGCGCCAGCCCCGTCTGCAGCGGCGCATGGCTGGCGATCCGCCGGACCGGCCTGGGGATGAACAGCAACGCGATCAGCAGGATCGCCTGCGCATAGGCCGAGATGAACCAATAGGGCAGGAACCATCCCGGCTGGGGAACATCGCCCCGGGCGGCCCCGAAATTGGCCACCAGCAGGAACCACTGCCAGTCGATCTGGAACCGCAGCGACAGAAGGACCAGGACCAGGTAATAGGCCGCCAGCACCGGCACCAGCATTGAACCCGCCATCCGCCGGACATTGCCGGCCTGAAGCTGCGCCAACTGGAACCGGGCCAGCGAATAGCCGGTCAGGATGGTCAGGATGTAGACCCCGCCGCCGATCGGCAGATCGGTCGCGTGCAATCCGATCACGAACAGGATCGCCAGCACGCGGGCAAGAAGCTCTGGCCCGACCGCGATGCGCCGGCGGGCCTGGGGCGCGCCCGCGAGTGCCGGACGGGCATCCAGCAGGCTCTCCAGAGGCAGGCGGTCCCAGCCGTCGGGCAGCCCTTCGGGCCGGTTACCCAGCAGCATCTCGACCTCCAGATAGGCCAGACTGTCGCCGCCCAGATCCCGGAAGCTAAGGGTCAGATCTGCATCGGGCCTGCGCAGGATCCGCCGCAGCGCGTCTTCCCCGTCCAGCCCGGCCTGCCGCACGGGTCGCGTCAGCAGGGCCGAGGCCCGGTTCGCCAAGGTCCGGTAATCGACCTTGCCCGAGGCCAGCAGGGGCGGGGCATCCAGGGGTGCCACGCGGATCGCCGAGGGCGGCAGGCGATAGCGGGCGGCAAGGTCATCGCCGACCAGGGCCAGAGTATCGGACGAAGCGTCCTGGACGAAAGCCACCACCCCGCGATCATCGCCAGACACATAGGCGCGGTGGCCGGCGCGGCGCAACTGCGTCTCGATCTCGTCCAGGCCGATGCGCAGCCCAAACAGCTTGACGAAGCGGCTGGCCCGCCCGGTGATGCGGAAAAAGCCGCTGGTCTCGCGCAGCGCAATGTCGCCGGTTCGCAGGATGTCCGGCCCGGCGGGCAGGGCCAGATCGGTGCGCGACAGGGCATAGCCCCATCATCACATTCGGCCCTTGATAGACCAGTTCACCCGCGATCCCAGCATCCTCGATGGGGTGGCCCTGGCCGTTCTCGATCCACAGCCGCCCGCCGGGGATGGCGCGGCCGATCGACTGGACATTGTCCAGGACCGCCTCGGGCGGGACATAGGCAATACGGGGACTGGCCTCGGTCTGGCCATACATGATGACAAGCTGCCAGCCTTCAGCCCGGGCCGCGTGGGCGAAGCGCTGCGCCAGGATCGGGTCCAGTCGCCCGCCCGCTTGGGTGACATAGCGCAGCGACGGCAGGGTGGCGCGCTGAAAGCCGATCTTGTCTAGCAGTTCGAACTGGGTCGGCACCAGGGCCAGCGAAGTGACACCCGCCCCCCGCGCCTGCGCCCAGAAACCGTCCGCAGTCACGCTCTCCTCGGTCAGGACCAACCGCGCTCCGGCGGCCAAATAGCTGTTCAGGACCGACATGCCATAGGAGTAATGCAGAGGCAGCGTCGTGATCGCGGTGTCCTGTGCGCCGATCTCCAGATAGTCCGCGATCGCCAGGGCATTGGAATGGATGTTGCGCCCCGACAGCCGCACCAGCTTGACGGCCCCGGTCGTCCCCGAGGTAGAGAGCAGCATCGCCAGATCCGCATCCATCGGACAAGGGCGGGGATCGAAAAGATCCGGGCTGCCGCCATCCGCCCGCTGGACGAGGTTCGGGCCATAGGTCGACAGGATCGACCCGGATGCGTCGCCCTGACCCGGAGCCAGCAGGATGACCGAAGCGTTTCGGGATTAACCTGCGACATAGCCAGCTGCCTGAAAGTAGTTCCAGCACTCAGCGGGCGTGAACATTCCGCAGATGTCTCGGAGCGCGTCGA
>NZ_UZWE01000089.1 GCF_900631945.1 Paracoccus haematequi | reverse complement strand
GGTCTTGTAGGTCGGGGCTGTCGGTCTGCTCATGCCCATCAGCTATCAAGCTGAAGTCACAAGATGAATCCCCTCAGGCCGGTTTGTGCAACAGAGCCGTCAACAACATCATCGGCGCGGGGATCATGCCGCGCGCCGCAAGTGGCGATGACAAGCTGGACCGCAAGGTCGACGCGCTCTTCGAGCGTTGGACAGCGGATTGTGACGCCGACGGCCAGCTCGACTTCTACGGCCTGCAGACGCTTATCTGCCGCGAGATGGTCGAGGCGGGCGAAGTCCTGGTGCGCCGCCGCCTGCGGCGATCCTCGGACGGCTTGGCCGTTCCGCTGCAATTGCAGGTGCTGGAGGCCGACTTCCTCGACGCCACGAAATCCGGCGTCCTCGGCGCGGGGCGGCTGGTGCAGGGGATCGAGTTCGACCCGGTCGGCAAGCGCCGGGCCTATTGGCTCCATGCCGAGCACCCGGGCGACGCCTACGGGGCCTTGCAGAACGGCTTGCAGAGCCGCCCGGTCCCGGCGACCGAGATCGCCCATGTCTACGAGAAGCATCGCACGCAGGCGCGCGGCGTTCCATGGGGCGCGCCGGTGATCCGCAGCTTGCGCGATCTCGACGACTACGAGGTGGCCGAACTTGTCCGCAAGAAGACCGAGGCCTGCGTCACCGCCATCGTCTTCGGCGACGACGAGGCGCAGCAGGGCATCGCGCCCTCAGTGGTCGATGCCGATGGCAACCGGGTGGAGCAGTTCGAGCCGGGGCTCATCGCCTACGCCCGTGGCGGCAAGGACATCCGCTTCAACCAGCCATCGGCCACCGGCGGCTACGGCGAATACAAGCGGGCCAGCCTGCACACGATCTCGGCGGGGTTCCGCGTGCCCTACGAGCTGCTGACCGGGGACCTCTCTCAGGTCAACTATTCCTCGATCCGGGCGGGCCTCGTCGAGTTCCGCCGGATGATCGACGCCGTCCAATGGCAGCTGTTCATTCCGATGTTCTGCGCGCCGGTCTGGCGCTGGTTCACGGAAGCGGCATGGGCCGCAGGCCAGATCCCGTCGCCGGATGTCCCGGTCGAATGGCAACCGCCGAAGTTCGAGGCGGTCGATCCGCAGAAGGATGCGATGGCGGACCTGCTGGCGATCCGCTCCGGCACCATGACCCTCGCGCAGGCCATCGCCCGGCAGGGGCGCAACCCCGACGCCGTGCTGGCCGAGATCGCCGCGACAAACGCCAAACTCGACGATCTCGGCCTCGTGCTCGACAGCGACCCGCGCCGCGTCACCAAGACCGGTAGTGCGCAGGCGAGTGACCAGACAGCCCCCGCCGATCCGGAAATCGCACCGGCGCAGGCCGACCAACAGGACTGACCCCATGGATACAATGATCGAACTGCCGGCCCTGCGCCGGTCGGCGGAGCTTGCGCCAAACAGCGTCGACCCGGACGCGCGCACCGTCGAGGTGATCTGGTCGGCGGGCGCCCGCGTTCGTCGCGCCAGCTTCTTCGGCGAGCCCTATGACGAGGAGCTGAGCCTCGACCCGGCCCATGTCCGCCTCGACCGGCTGAACGCGGGCGCGCCGTTCCTGAAGGTGCACGAGATCGACACGCTCGACGCCGTCATCGGCTCGGTCGTGCCCGGCTCAGTGCGGATCGAGAACGGGCGCGGCGTCGCGCAGGTCCGGATCAGTGAGCGCGCCGACGTCGAGCCGATCTGGCGCGACATCCAGGCCGGGCACATCCGCGCGGTCTCGATCGGCTATCAGGTCCACCGCTTCGACATCTCGAAACCCGATGGCGGGCGCGAGCTTTGGCGGGCGGTCGACTGGACCCCGTTCGAGATTTCGGCCGTGCCGGTCGGCGCCGATCCCGCCGCGGGCTTCCGCGCCAAGGGCGAACAACACGACTGCGTCCTCCATCGCCGGGACGCCGAAACCAGCGAAGGAGCATCCCCGATGACCGACAAGACGACCCCGGCCGCACCGGCCGACGACACCCCCGATACGGCATCGACCGAGGAGATCACCATGCCCGACGACAAGACCGGCGCGGCCGAGGCGCAGACGCGCGCGGCCGAGACGCGCAGCCAGCCCAAGGCTCCCAAGCCTGAGGCCACGGATACCGAAGCCATCGCGACCCGCGCCCGCGAGGCCGAGCGCGACCGCGTCTCGACCATCTACGATCTGGCCGGGCGGCTGAACCTCGAGCGCAGCTTCGCCGAGGATCTGGTCAAGCGCGGCGTCAGCGTGGACGAATCCCGCCGCCTGATCCTCGACCAGGTCGCCGCGAAATCCGACGAGACCCGGACCTTCCCGCATGTATCTGTTCCGCTCGGCGGCCGCGACGAGCGCATCACCCGCCGCGACGCCGTGGCAAACGCGCTCTTGCACCGCTACAGCCCGACGCTGTTTCCGCTGGAGGATGCCGCTCGCCAGTACCGCGGCATGACGCTCTTGGAACTGGCCCGCGAAAGCCTCGGCAATGCCGGGGTCAACACGCGCGGCCTGTCGCGCGACGAGGTGGCGACGCGGGCGCTGCACTCGACCTCGGACTTTCCCGAGATCCTGTCGGCCGTGACCAACAAGACCCTGCGGCAGGCCTATGACGCCTATCCCCGCACTTTCGCGCTCTTCTGCCGCCAGGTGCTGGCGACCGACTTCAAGTCCATGCACCGGGTCCAGCTCGGCGAGGCGCCGCAGCTGCTCGAGGTCGGCGAGAGTGGCGAGTTCAAGCGCGGGACGCTGGGCGAGAGCAAGGAGAGCTACAAGGTCAAGACCTACGGCCGGGTGGTCGCGATCACCCGCCAGACGCTGATCAACGACGATCTCGACGCCTTCACCCGCATCCCGGCGATGTACGGCAACTCCATCGCCCAGCTGGAGTCGGACGTGGTCTGGGGCATCATCACCGCCAACCCGGCGATGGCCGACGGCAACGCGCTGTTCCACACCACGCACAAGAACCTCGCGGGCACCGGCGCGGCGCTCGATGTAGGCAGCGTCGGTGCGGCGCGGGCGGCGATGGCCAAGCAGACCGGCCTCGACAAGAAGACAGTGCTGAACATCCGCCCCGCCTTCCTGATCGTGCCCGCCGCGCTGGAGCTGAAGGCCGAGCAGTTGGTCGCGCAGAACCTCGTCCCCGCCGCGACCTCCAGCGTGGTGCCGCAATCGATCCGCACGCTCTCGCCGATCAGCGAGCCGCGCCTCGATGCGGCGAGCGCCACCGCCTGGTATCTGGCGGCCAGCCCGAACCAGATCGACACCATCGAGTACGCCTATCTCGAGGGGCAGCAGGGCGCCTATATCGAGACGCGCAACGGCTTTGACGTCGACGGGGTCGAGATCAAGTGCCGCCTAGACTTCGGCGCCAAGGCCATCGACTGGCGCGGCCTCTATAAGAACCCGGGCGCGTAAACTGTACCCAGCCTAAACCCCGACACACGGGCGGTCCTCCAGGGCCGCCTTTCGTTGTTCCACAAGGATCCTCCCCATGAAAAACTACGTCCAGCCCGGCAACACCATCACCCTGACCGCGCCCTATGCCATCGCCTCCGGCGATGGCCTGCTCGTCGGTTCCATCTTCGGCGTGGCAGCAGGCACCGCCGCGCTCGGCGAGAGCGTCGAGACCGCGCTTACCGGCGTCTTCGACATCACCAAGATCGGCTCGCAGGCCTGGACGGCCGGCGCGAAGATCTACTGGGACGACACCAACAAGCGCACCACCAACGTGGCAACCTCGAACACGCTGATCGGCGTGGCCACCGAAGCGGTCGCGGGCGGGGCCGGAGATACCATCGGCCGGGTGCGGCTCAACGGCGCGTTCTGATGAGCGCCTTCGCCGCCGCCGTCGGTGCGCTTTTCGCCGATCCGAACATCGGCAGGGATGCTGTCTACACGCCCGAGGGCGGCGCGCCCGTTCTGGTGCATGTCGTCGCCCGGCGCGCCGACGCGGTTACGGATTTCGGCGATGCAAGGATCTGGTCCGAGACCACGCGCGTGGATCTGCAGGTGGCCGAGGTGGCGAACCCGCGCCCCGGCGACCGGATCGAGATCGAGGGCGACGCCTTCCTCATTCAGGGCGAGCCCGTCCGCGACCGCGAGCGGCTGGTCTGGACCGTGGACTTGCGCCTAGCATGAAACTGAAGCTCGACATCGATCCTGACATCGTTGCGATGATGCAGGCCGAGGTGGCGGCGGGGGAGCGCGCGGTGACCGCCGCCATGCGCGAGGCCGGGACTGGGCTGAAGGCCGCGTGGCGCTTGCAGGTCACCGGCGCAGGGCTTGGCACACGGCTCGCCAACACGATCCGCAGCCAGACGTTTCCGAAGGCAGGCGAGAGCCTGGACGCCGCCGCGCTCGTCTGGTCCCAGGCCCCGGTCATCGTCGGCGCGCATGACACCGGCCCGCTGATCCGTTCCAAGGATGGGTTCTGGCTCGCGATCCCGTTGCCCGCCGCGGGCAAGTCCCTGCGCGGCGGCCGGATCACGCCCGGTGAATGGGAGCGCCGCCGTGGCCTCCGCCTGCGGTTCGTCTATCGCCGCACCGGCCCGAGCCTGCTGGTGGCCGAAGGACGGCTGAACACCAAAGGCCAAGCGGTGGTGTCGCGCTCAAAGACCGGGCGCGGCAGGGTCACTGCGCCGATTTTCCTGCTGTTGCCGCAGGTGAAGCTGCCGAAGCGGCTGGATCTGGCCCGGGATGCGGATCGGGCCTTGGACAGCGTGCCGGGTCTGATCGTGGCAACTTGGGTGGGGGAAAGATACTGAAAACAAGGGGTTCCGTTCAAGGCTCACTCTGGTACTGACATTTCAAATGATTAACCGCCTCGGTCCCATGAGGCAGAATCGGATATGTCGCAGATGAGCCTAGCAGCTGTTGAAAACGCCATCAGCAATCTCGCAAACTACATGAGGTTATACGTCGAAGCTCATATGCAGTTCGCAAGCCTTTTCGACGTGGATCGCGAGGAAGCTATTCATAACATGGAGCGTGCTTTCGAGGCAAAGCTAGAGGCATTCCACTCCCTCTATGATGTCTCAAAGGATCACTTTCCGTATTTCGATCACGGTGACACGTCTGCGCTCATCGCGTTGCGAAACGCAATACACCATCGAGACCATCCACTGTTCCAAGGCCTCTTGTCCGACTTGTGGCTGCGCGGCGATCCAATCCAATGGAACGGTGCGACGTATTTACTCGCTCGGCATCGGATGAGCAGTGAAGGCATGTTGTCGATGACTGCCTATTTCAAGCTCGAAGATTTTAACTTGCGACTTGATCCAGAATCAGGGTCACCGCACCGGGATAAGTTCTTGAAGGATAAGAAAGCTCTACAGCGTTTTCATTTAATTCGTGACGAATTGGGGCTCGATACCATCAAGCAGGATGCGGAAGCAGAGCGATATCCTGTCAATCAAGTGTATGTCGACATGATGCCGGTGTTTGTCTCGGCAGTTGTGAGGGTCTTCAAAGCATTGGACAAGGTCGGTGCCAACTTCAGGGGCTTCGACGCTGAGACCTACAAAACGCCATTTACGTCAGAGCTGGAAGTAGACTTGAAAGCGATCGACTATCAGCCGCTTAAGTTGAACAGCATTTCTGCTCAGTCGGCCGTAAAAACAAAGCCGCGGGAAACGCGGCACTAGGAAACCCCTATGCCCACCCCTCGCGAGACCATCCTCGCCGCGCTGAACGCGCGGCTTTCGGCGCTGCCCGCAACGGCCCTGCGCAGCGAGGTGCTGCCCGAGCGCGTGCCAGCCGGGGGACTGCTGATCCTGCGCGACGGCGAGCCGGGGGAGCCCGAGGTGACGCTGTCGCCACTACGCTACCATTACCAGCATCGCGCCGAGATCGAGGCTGTCGTGCAGGGCACCGCCCGTGACGCCGCCTTCGACACGCTGACCGCCAGCATCGGCGCGGCGCTCGCCGCCGACCGGACGCTGGGCGGGCTCTGCGACTGGGTCGAGGCGGAAGCGCCAAGGCCGGTCGATCTGCCGGTCGACGGCGCGGCCAGCCTGAAGGCAGCCGTGATCCCGGTGGTCCTGCACTACACCACGGCCGACCCGCTCGGCTGATCCAACCGACAACAGGAGTTGAGACATGGCACGAGCCCAGGGGGCGCGGGCGCAGATGGCGCTTGCGTTCGAGACCGTCTATGGCACGCCGCCCGCGAGCGGCTTCACGAAGATGCCGTTTGCCAGCACCACGCTGGGCGCGGAGCAGCCGCTGCTGAACTCCGAGCTTCTCGGCTACGGCCGCGATCCGCTGGCACCGATCAAGGATGCGGTGACGGCCGACGGCGATGTCGTCGTGCCGCTCGACGCCGAGGCCTTCGGCTTCTGGCTGAAGGCAGCTTTCGGCGCGCCGTCGACGACGGGCACCGGTCCCTGGACGCACGAGTTCCGATCCGGCGCCTGGACGCTGCCGAGCCTCTCCATCGAGACCGGAATGCCCGAGGTGCCGCGCTACGCGATGTATTCCGGCTGCGTCCTCGATCAGTTGACCTGGCAGATGCAGCGCTCGGGGCTGCTAACGGCGACCGCACGGCTGGCGGCGCAGGGCGAGACGGTGGGGACGACCACAAGCGCCGGCACGCCCGCCGCGCTGGAGTTGAAGAGGTTCGGCCACTTCAACGGGTCGATCACGCGGAACGGCTCGGCCCTCGGCAACGTCGTTTCGGTCGACATCACCTATGCCAACAACCTCGACCGGATCGAGACCATCCGCTCGGACGGGCGTATCGACGGCGCGGACCCGTCCATCGCCGCGCTGACCGGCTCCATCGAGGTGCGTTTCGCCGACAGCACGCTGGTGACGCAGGCAATCAACGGCGATCCGTGCAAGCTTGAGTTCGCCTACGTCCTGCCCTCGGGCGAGAGCTTCACGTTCACCGTGCACGCGGTCTACCTGCCGCGCCCCCGGATCGAGATTTCCGGGCCGCAAGGGGTGCAGGCCACCTTCGACTGGCAGGCCGCCCGCGACAGCGTCCACGGCCGGATGTGCACCGCCACCCTCGTGAACGATGTGGAGACCTATTGATGCTGACACTCGACCTGACCAACGCCCCGCGCTGGCACGATCTCGCGCCCGGCGTGCGGGTGCAGCTGCGCCCGCTGACCACCGCGCTGATGGTGGCGACGCGCAGCGACCCCGCCGTTGAGGCGGTGCCGGACGAGGCTTCCGACGAGGAACGCGCAGTGGCCTTCGCCAAGGCGCTTGCGCGGCGGGCGGTCCTCACCTGGGAGGGCATCGGCGATGCGGACGGCAAGCCGATCGATCCCAGCCCTGAGGCCATCGACGCGCTGCTCGACATCTGGCCGATCTTCGAGGCTTTCCAGCTGACCTACGTCTCGAAGGGCCTGCTGCTGGAACAGGAAAAAAACGCCTCCGCGCTCTCGCCGAGTGGTCCTTCGGCGGGGGCGACCGATATTGCGACGCCTGCCAAACGGCGTGCGAAGACTGCCCGGCGCGGCTGAACCGACCAATGACGCATGAAGGCTGGCAGGTCTGGGACCTGGTCGGCCGTCTCGGCGGCCAACTGCGCGTCCTGCCCGGTGCGGTGATCGGCTGGGACATGTCGGCGGCACTAGCGCTCGGTGACGCCCTCGGCGTGCCGCCGCTCGCCATGGCCGAACTGCTGCCCGTCATCGAAGCGGTGATGGTCGCCAAACTCAACGAACAGATGGAACGCCCCAATGGCTGAAAAACGCGTCAGCGTCCGCCTTGCGGCGGTCGGTGGTCGGCAGGTGCGCGCCGAACTGGAAGGCGTCGGCGAAGCCGGTGCGCGAGGTTTCGGACGGCTAAGCCGGGAGATGGAAGCGGCGAACACCCGGCTCGCGGCCTTTTCGCGGCGGGCGCGTGTGGCCGCCGCAGCGGCCGTGGCAGCTGCCGCCGCTGCTGGCGTGGCGATGATCCAATCGGGCCTCCAGACCGTCGATGCGCAGGCGAAGCTTGCGCAGTCGCTGGGAACCACCGTCGCCTCGATCCAGACGCTGGAGCGCGCGGGCGAGTTGGCGGGCGTTTCGATGTCCGGCATCGAGCAGGCCACGAAGGATCTGACGCGCCGTCTCAGCCAGGCGGCCGCCGGGACGGGCCCTGCCGCCGATGCGCTCGACCGGCTGGGCCTTTCCGCCAACGACCTGATCGCGTTGCCGCTGGACCAGCGTGTGGGCGCGATCAACGCCGCCATCGAGAACTTCGTGCCCGCCGCCGAACGCGCGGCGGTCGCGGGACAGCTCTTCGGCGAGGAAGGCTCCATCGCCATGTCGCGCATCGACACCGCGACGCTGCGCCAGGCGACCGAGGACGTGCTTGCTTTCGGTGTCGTGGTCTCGGAACAGGACGCCGACCAGATCGAGCGGACGAACGATGCGATCTCTCGGCTCGGGCTGATCTGGCGCGGGCTGTCGAACCAGCTTGCCGTCGCCGCGGCTCCGGCGCTCGAGGCGGTCGCCAACGCCATGGCGGCCATTGCCAGCCGCACCGGGCCGCTCGGCATCGCCATTCGCGGCCTCTTCGACAATATCGGCCGCCTGACCACCTATGCCGTGACCTTTGCGACCTTCCTCGCGGGCCGCTGGGTCGCCGGGCTGGCCGCTGCCGCACTGTCGGTGCGTGGGTTCGCCACCGCGCTTGTCGTCCTGCGCGGAGCGCTGATCCGCACAGGCATCGGTGCGCTGATCGTTGGCGTGGGCGAGCTGATCTATCAGCTGTCCCAATTCGTCGCCCGCGTGGGCGGGGTCGGCGAAGCCTTCCGGCTGCTCTCCGATCTGGCCTCCGAGGTCTGGTCGCGCATCGGGCTCGCGCTCGACGCCGCGCTGGCCCGTATGGCGGCGGGATGGGAAGGGCTGAAGGCCGCCGCGCTCTCAGCCCTCGACGGCACCGTCGCGGGGCTCAACGGGTTCGGAGACCGCACTGCCGCGATCTTCCAGGGCGCCTATGAAGGCGCGGTGGCGATCTGGGGCAGCCTGCCGGGCGCCATCGGTGATTTCGCCTACCAGGCCGCGAACGGGCTGATCGGCGGGGTGGAGGCGATGCTGAACGGCGTCGTCACCCGCATCAACAGCTTCATCGAGACCCTGAACGCCGCGCTCGCCTTGCTGCCGGAATGGGCGACCGGCGAAGGCGGCGTGCGGATCGGCACGCTCGATGCGGTGGACCTGAGCAGGATCGACAACCCGTTCGAGGGGGCCGCTACAGCGGCCGGCACCGCGGCGGCCGATGCGTTTTCCGCCGCGCTTGCCCGGACCTATATCATCCCGCCCGATCTCGGTCTCGGCGCCATGGCCCATGACGCGCGCGCCAAGGCCGATGCCTATCGCGAGGCCGCAGGCATGCTGAGCGATGCCGCAGCCCGGCCGCTTGCTGCCTGGCAGGCTCTGAAGGATGCCGTGGCAGGGTCCGGCACCGAGGCCGAGGCCGCGCTGACGGACGCCGCGACCTCCGCCGATGCGCTGGCGGCCGGGCTCGACGACACCACTGCCGCTGCCAATGGTGCAGGAGGTGCTGCCCGCGACGCCGGAACCGCCGCTGGCGAAGGGGCGGAGCATGCGCTGACCG
>NZ_UZWE01000106.1 GCF_900631945.1 Paracoccus haematequi | reverse complement strand
GGCGATGGCGCGCAGCGGGTCGTCCGTCAGCGGGGTCGCCGGACGCGGGCGTTGCCCCCAGTCCGGCAGTTCCTCGATCTGGTCCTCGACCTCGTCGAGGCGGCCCTCGACCAGGGCCTGAAAGACCCCCTCGGACATCTCCGGCGCATCAGAGACCGGTGGACAGGGCGCCGCGTCGAGGCAGGCCGCGACCGTCAGGTAGTGGGGGAGCCAGGCGGGCTGGGCGGGCATGGCGGAGGGGCTGGGCATGGGCAGCTCC
>NZ_UZWE01000085.1 GCF_900631945.1 Paracoccus haematequi | reverse complement strand
GGACAGGGCGCCGCGTCGAGGCAGGCCGCGACCGTCAGGTAGTGGGGGAGCCAGGCGGGCAGGGCGGACATGGCGGACGGGCTGGGCATGGGCAGCTCCTTCGGGAAGGGCGAGGGACGGGGTGGCAGGGCAGGCGCGCCCTGGGGCTGGGGCGGCGGCCGCCCCGGCCGGAGGCGGCACAGCAGGCCGCCCTGTCGTCGCCCCCGCCATCCTGGCTGCCGCCGTCGTCGCCATTGTCGTTGCCGGCTCCGGCCCCTGGGCTTTCGTTTCCGTCGACCTCGGGTCGGCCAGCTCGGGTTCCGGCGCCGGCGCCCGGTGCCATGCCGCCCCCGGCGGCGGCCTTCTCGATCCTGTCGAGTCGGCGCTCCAGCTCGGCCCGCAGCCAGGGCCGGTAGACCTCGCTGACCACGTTGAGGATGCCCCGGTAGTCCTGGGGCGGCACCACCGCCTCGGGATGCTGCCGGCGCAGCCGGGCGTGCAGGCGCTTCTCGGCCGCGCAGGCGGCGTGCCCTGTCGGCATCGCCACGCGGCGCAGCAGCGTCACCTGGGCGGTCTTCGGCAGCCCCAGCTGATGCTTCTGGCGCTTCAGCGGATTGGCGCTGTAGCCGAGCTTCAGCAGGTCCGTGCCGTCATGCCGGATGCCCAGCAGGTAGAGAAAGCTCGGCTTGGCCGCCCAGCTTTCCCCGCAACCGGCGCAGTCGCACTGCCCCCAGCCGAGATTGGCCCGGGCGATCCGCTGGACATGTCCGCAGGCGTCGTGGCGATACAGGTGATAGTTGGCATTGCCGCGCGGATCGGGGCCAATCCGGGTCCAGCCCTGCCGGGCGGCGATCTGGCGTTCGCGTTCGGCAAAGCAGGTCTCGCAGCGCAGGCCGGTCTGGCCACGGGCGACGCGGTCGACGATCTCGAACTGCCGCCGCAGGACGTGCCCGCAGGTGGCCCGGAACAGGCCGTAGGGCGGACGATCGGGGTCGGGGCCGAGGTAGCAAAGGCCCGCCGCCGTCGCGCGGGCGGCCCGCGCCGTCTCCAGGCAGGTGCGGCAGAGCGGCTGGCTGGTCATCAGCACATAAAGCCTGGTCACGCTGACGTCGCCGCAGCACCGGCAGCGCAGGGCCAGGTGAAGGCGGTCCGTGACCCGGGCCAGGAGATCGAACCCCTTCTGCTCCGCCGCCGCGAGCCAGTGGGCATGGAGGGGGCCGGGATAGTTGATCAGGTCGGGCGGAAGCGGCGCTTGGGCCGTGCAGGATTGCAGGACGGTCATGGGAATGCTCCTGAAGAATAAGGATTGGTTGTGCCGGGCGCCGGGCGAGGCGCCACCGTGCCTTCCGCAGCCACGGGGGGCCGGGACGGGACGCGGCGATGCGCCGACCGGGCAGCGCACGCAGCGCGCACCGGTCACGGCAGGCAGGAATGTCAGGGAAAGCCGGGCGTCAGGCCGCGACAGGCACCGGATCGTCCGCGCTGTCGGCTGTCGCGATCTCCAGCGGATCGACGAGCGCCGTCAGCGAGGCCAGGTCGGCCACCTGCATCCGCGCCGCCGTCAGCATCGCGCCGACACGCCGCGCCACCGGCCCACTGCCGGGGCAGGCGAAACGACCGTCACTCCGCTCGAGGCAGGCTGCGAGGCGCAGGAACTCCGAGGAGGAGCCGGACTCGATCAGCGCGAACAGCAGCAGCGCCATGCGCTTCAGAGGCAGGTCCTCGGGCCGCACCGGCACGGCCACCCGGATATGGTCGATAGTGGACAGCACCTGGGTCCGCGCCACCTCGGCGTCGCGGTGCCAGTGCAGAAACGCCGGATCCCAGGACGCCGCATGCTCGATGTCGCGCTCGGCCTCGATATAGCCGCTGACCGAGCCGATCAGCCGCGAGAAGCTGCGCGAGATCTCGGTATGCGTGAAATGCGCAGAGGCTGTCGTCACGCCGCACGGCGTGGTAGAGGATCGGGTAGCCATGATTGATCTCCTGAGGATCGATTGTGGTTAGGGCGGGCAAGAAGGTCAGATCTCTTGCCTGCTCGACCAATATGGCGTATTACCATTTTAATGTCAACATCAAAATGGTAAATTGCCTATGGCTCCTCCTAGAAAGGACACCGAAGCCCTCACGCTGCGCCTGTCGCGCGATCTCATCCAGGCGATCGACGATCGGCGGCGCGCTGAACCTGATTTGCCCACGCGACCGGAAATGATACGCCGGGCCTTGGTTCAGTGGCTGGAGATGACGAGCGAAGACACCATCCGACCCGGATCATAGGTCTGATCAAAACGCCGCCTGATCGACGCATCACGCAGCGGAATCAATCCGCGCCGTGTGATTCAGGATCGTCATTGGACCGCTTTCCCCGGACGCGTGCTAAGCTGCCCGCATGGAGACCGGGCCGACCAGCATCCCCCTGGTCTGCAACGATCCATCCCGGAACATGGCGCGCTTCTACGGTCTGGGGATCGCACCCGATCTCTTCGGAAGCGTGGTCCTCATCCCCACCTCGGCCGCGCGCGGCGCCGGGATCAGAAGGAGGCAGAAACGTTCGGCCAGCACCCGAGCTGCCGCGACCCAGGCTGTCATGGTCAGGCTGAAAGCTTTCCACGCCAGGCTTGAGAGCCGGAAGCACGCGGATGCTTCACAAGACGCTCGTCTTGATCCCTTGCAACAGCGGATTGCCGATGTCCGCTTCGACTGGCCGCCGACTGCCGTGACCAACGGGCCTGACCTTGGGCCTTCCTCAACCGATGACGGGGACTGCCTCGGCTCGCGCTGCGGCCAGCAGGGCGGTGTCGAGAGAGGCCAGACTCGCGCCTTGCCGCAAGGCCAGTTCCAGGTAAAGCGCGTCATAGACCGTCAGGCGAAGCCTGCGGGCCAGATCCAGGACCACCGCGCCGGCGGGTGCCGTGTCCAGAACGATCCCAAGCCCGTCTACGGCGTCGGCGATCTGCTCGGCCGATCCCGGAGGAATGCGACCGCGGCGCTCATTGACGATCAGGATCGTTGCGCACCCGAGGAGACACTACCAATGCTTAAACAGTTCATTTACTATTTTTCAACTCGTGGGTGCAAAATGTTCATAACGATACGCGATTCGAGGGACATACCATGCGCCGCACGATGACTGCCCAGATCCTTAAGGAGTATCTGTCTTCAGCCCAGACCCCAGTGATGCTATGCCGGGCCCATGCAGACGATTTTGCCCTATCATCGGAAGACATCCTTGATGCCGAATGGCAGATCGATTTTCACATTGCAGAGCTTGAGGCCCTGCGCGCTGAAATCAGGTGCAGGACCATTGCTCGTTTCCCGACAGGAGGTTGGGTAGGCTGACAGTCCCCCCACTTTATCACGAATAAGCTTCTGATTATCCTTGAATTATAGCGCGGCAATATGGGTGAGGCCAGTAGGGTGGGGGCGATGGCGGAGTCCCTTCTTCTGCAACGTAAGCGGGAAGCTGAGGCCGTTCAGGCTTTGTAATTTCATGGGATGAGAGCGTCGATCTTGGCACTCGGCCATCGGTTGGCGATGCGCTCCAGGGACTGGGTCAGCCATGCCGCCGGATCTACGTCGTTCATCTTGCAGGTCTGCAACAGCGTGGCGATGGTTGCCCATGTGCGGCCGCCGCCATCCGACCCGGCGAACAAGCTGTTTTTTCTGGTGATGGTCATCACCCGTTCATTCTGCCCATGTCGGGCAATTTGTTGAGGTGCATTACCGGTGGCACGCGCTTTTCGGCCGGCAGTTTCGGGTCGAGCGTGTCGACCGGCGCAAGTCCGGTCAGTTTGTCCATATCGAGGTGCTGCCTAGCATCTTCATGGTCGTGGCTGCGTGGATGCTCGAGCCGGCGGCTTGCACCGGCAGCAGCGCCAGGAGATGGGCATGGTTCAACTGGACCCGCACATGCCCGATCCGTGGCCAGCAGAACGAGGATTTCTCGAGCCGCTTGGCATAAAGGCAGACACCACTGCCGTCCCACCAGACGATCTTGATCCGGTCCGCGCGCTTCGCCCGGAACACATAAAGGGCGCCGCTGAAAGCGGCCATTACTCATCCATGGAGTACAAGTCCGGTCGAAGGACGCATCAACCGCCTCAAGACGCTCAAGCGTCAAATGTACGGGCGGGCCGGATACGAGTTGTTGCGCAGCCGCATGCTGGCCGCCGCCTGAACAACGGCGGCGGTGCAGACCAAGCCTGCCAGAAGTGCTGCCTGCACCAAATATGCGAAGAGCCCCTGTTTGTCGCGCGGCATCGGACGCAAGCTCGCCCCGTTAACACTCCGTTAATTCCACGACGTTAATCTTGGTAAACGAGTGGAGGGAACGATGAGCTACCGCATCACAAGCTATGATACCCTACAAGCTAATATATCTGCGGCCGGAACCACCATCATGCTTTGCCGCGCGAACTTGGAGCAGGTTGAGCTTTCCCACGAGGACATGATGGACCTGCTTTGGCGTATTGAGCGCCAGATCGCGGAGTTGAAGGGAATGCAGGTCGAGTTGGACCATATGTCACAGCGCAGGCGCGCTTCGCGGACATTGATCAAATCTCGTCTGCGCGTTGTCGGATGCTGTCCCTGAGCGTGGTGTAGTTTCTGGGTGAGGTGGTCACCGGCAATGTTCCGGTTAGGGTCCGCGAGGCCGCCGCTGGGCGCATCTACGCCGTGACTTCCATGATGTCTGGGCTACGACCAAGTCCGAAATCGCGCGCGAGGCGCTCGACCGGATCGGCAAGTTCTACGATATCGAGCGCGCCATCAGCGGCAAGCCTGCCGAGCTGCGGCTGGCGGTGCGACAGAAGGAAACCAGGTCCAAGAGCGACGCCTTCCGGGACTGGGCCGAAAAGCAGCTGACGCGCATCCCGGTAAAAAGCGATCTGGCCAAGGCCTTCCGCTATGGGCTGAGCCGCTGGTCTGCTCGCACGCTGTTCCTCGAGGACGGGCGCGTCGCCATCGACAATAACGCGGCCGAGCGTGCCCTGAGACCAATTGGTGTCGGCAGACGGAACTGGTTATTCGCAGGCTCGGACGCGGGCGGCGAAACGCTCGCCCGCGCCCTGACCATCATTGAAACGGCAAAGATGAACGGACTGGATCCGCAGACTTACCTAGCCGATGTCCTGAACCGCATCCACGATCACATGAACAACCGCCTCAGTGAATTGTTGCGCTGGAACTGGACGCCAATGGGCACGGTCAAGACCGAGGCCGCGTAAACAGCGCCCGGAAGAGTTCTTCGGACTACCTCAGACTCTCATCGGTCAGGATAACCGATTTTGCCTTGCTGACCGGATCGGCGATCAGACCCCGGGCGTGCAACCGCTCCAAAGCATTCCCAGTCGATGCCCTTCCACGCGCGCCGCTCGTCATGCAGCGTCAACCACAGCAGCGCCAGAACGGCATCGTCGATCTTGTCCCGATCAATCTCCATAGGCTGAACCTACCACGGAGAGCCGTGGTGCGAGACACGACATCATCAACACTTGTCAATGCAAAATGGCCGCAGTGCAAGCCGGGTGGTTACCCGACAGCATCAGAGCCTTGTGAAGCCACCAGCACAACCTATAAATGAATAATAAATTTATATACATCTATTGATTGCTTTTTAACGCGGCGAATTTATCGAGATAAGGACCTCAAGGCTGCACCAGCGGCAGATATCTCTCTTTGCTTTTGGGAGACCGTGAATGAAAAACTCTCCTGCGCACTCCCAACGAGAAGTGCTTAAACGGAGCGATGTGATCGCTCCTGCAAAGATTGATGCGGCACCTTCGGCAGCGCCTGCGATAATCGATGCAGATCCTTCCGTGATGAGCGCCGTGGCCAGCGGACAGGCCACAAAGTATGACATCCTTGGTGCCCATGTGAATGAGGCAATTGATTATCCCTCCAATAGAAACAACGACAAATACACCGTAAAGGGTCTTGATCTGGACGTGGACGCAATCAACCGCAAAGCTAGCGCCTCTGCTCCAGATGCCAACGCCGCTTCCGGTAACGCAAAAAACAATCCCCGCATGGGCAATGAGAGTGCAAATGGCGCATTTAGCCAAACTGACGAGGACACGAAAAAGCACGATGCTGTGTCGTCTGCCGACAAGAAGGGCGCTGTCACTTCTGGTGCCATTCACGATGATGTGCTGACTGGAACCGAAAAGGGTAACCAGATCAATGGCAGCAACGGCGATGACATCATCTCGGGCAACGCCGGAGCAGACACCCTGCTCGGCGGCAATGGTGATGACAAGATCGATGGCGGGATCGGAGATGATTTCATCAATGGCGGCAACGGCGATGATGTTATCTCCGGCAACGCCGGAGCAGACATTTTGCTGGGTGGCAACGGCAACGATTACCTGATTGGTGGGGCTGGAAACGACACACTGAACGGCGGTAATGGCGATGATGTTCTGGTGGCGGGGCAAGGTCGTGACCTGCTGATCGGTGGCGACGGCAACGATCTTTATCTGTTCACGAAAGACAGCCTGGGTACCAATGCGACCACGACCAGTTTGATGGTTGGCAAGGGCGATACGATTGATCTGGCCCACCTTGGCCTTTACCAGGCAGAGGGAATCGGTTTCAGCGGCAAGGCCGGCGAGATGTTGATCTTGCGCAACGGCAGCGTCACGACACTGCTGGGTGACGTCGATGGTGACGGCAAGGCCGATATTGATATTAATGTCATCGGTGAAGCCGATGCCGTGCCGGACATGCTGGTGCTTGCTTCCGCTCCAGTAAGGCCTGCTCCTGTCGAGCCGGCCCCAGTTGATCCCGCGCCCCAACCGATCCAGGCAGTCGTGAGCGCCACGGCGCAGGAAGACCGCGTCGCAAAGCTGGAAATCCCTGACTCCGTTACGAATGGGTTGCAAATCAAATCGATCCGCATCCTGGAGCAGCCAGATACTGGCCATGTCAGCGTGTCTCCCGAAAAAGGGATTAGCCTGGTGATGACGGATGCACAGAAGGGCTTTGCACATGTAAGCTTTTCCTATGAGGTGACCCTCGCCGACAACACGGTCGTCCGCGTGGACGCAGATGTCGACCTGACACCGGCTCAGAATGCCGATGGCTGGGGTCTTGGCGAAGGCTACATGCTGGAAACTGACTCCAAGGGAGATCTGATCCTTGAGCATGGCGAAAACCACCGCAAGATCTTTGTCTCCGGAGGCGAGCATGCCCTCACCAAGGAGGACATTGCTGCAATGGAGGGTACGACCGTCGCCGCGATCGAGAAGACCTATGGCGGCTGGGGAAACTGGCTTGCGAAGAACCCGGAATATGGCGCCACCGAGGATATGGCTCTGACCGCCGCTCTGGGCATGGCGCTTTGGAACGCAACCACTGCCTTCAAGACGACATCCAACTGGCTCCTCTTCGAGCGTGGCTATGAGTATCCAGAAGCCCAGCGCCTCTTTGCCCGCGGTGCGAATGGTGAATCAGAACTGAACCCGCTTGTTGTCATGGCATATGGTCAGGGTGAGGACCCTCAACTGGGCAACATGAACGTCTTCCAGAACCAGTCGGCCAACATGGTCATCACGGGTGTGAAGTTGGGGGGGGCCCAAGCGCTGCTGGGAACGAACCTTCTCGTCGACAACGTCACGGTAACGTCAGAGAGCAACTTCCAGAACGTCAACGGGCTGACCATCCGCAGAAGCGACTTCGTCGATATCTTCCGCGATGCCCCGGTGAACGATGGTGACACGTGGGCTCAGCACATCAGCCGGGTAAGCGGAACCTATATCGCCAACAGCCAAGGTGTCCGCCTAGAGAGCAACTTGTTCGATCACAATGGTTGGGCCGAGGGCTACGACTACAACCTGGCCGCCAGTTCACCCATGCCGCCGTCCATGTATAACCACAATATCTACCTCCAGTCGGACAATTATGACGTCTCGCTGGTGGACAACATCATCATGCGGGGTGCCTCCTTTGGTGCCCAAGTCCGGTCCGGCGGCTTCATCGAGGATAACGCTTTCATCGACAACAACGCTGCTGTGAATTTCTTCGGTGGCGGCAAGAATGCGGCAGGCGAGTCCTTGGGCAACTATACCCTGATGAACGGCAACATCATCACCTCGGCTGGCCACAAGCGTGTGTCGTTACAAGAAGGCGCGCTCTCCTTTGGGATCGATGATTTCGGCAAGCAGACCTCGCTGATCGAGAACATCATTGCCCATATGGCTGATCCGGCCAATGCCGCCGAGATCGCCGAGAAAACCGTTACACACCATGCCCTCAGCACGAGTGACACGCGCTTCTTCGATGACACTATCGTTTACAGGTGGGCGGCGCGGCAGAGCAATTCCTTGGACAATAATACTGAGGGGCGTGATGTTGTCAGGATGGACAAGACCACCATCCAGCAGTTCGCATCCCAGCTGCTCGGCAAGGAAGGCGCTACGATTGCCGACTTGGCAGCCCTGCTGCGCGCCCAGGCACATGGGCAACTCGACGCCGTTGTCGATGCTGATCTGATCATTGCCTTCTTCCGCGAAGGCTTTGGCCTGGATGTTTCAGCACGGACCGGGTCGGAGATGCTTGTCTTCACGCCTGACGAGCGAAGTGACGGCATACGGTGGGACAACCGACTAAACTGGTCGACGGACGATCTGCCGGGCACTCGGGATGGCGACAGCGTCGATCTTACCGGCAATGCCGTTCACTTCGGGAACTATACCGTGGCTGTGGACGACTTCAATTTCGGCGACTTCGGCAAGCTTTCTGCCACGTCGGGCAAGCTGACCATTGATGGCGAGATCGCTGTCGGCGACATGGGCGCCTCGTTGTCGATCGACCGGGCCGGACAGGTTTGGATCAACGGGTACCGCGACAGCGATATCTTAAAGATAGACGTAGCGGGAGGACGCTTCGCGAATAAGGGCGACATGATCGGCACGATCAACATGCATGTAAGCGATAATGCCCAGGCATTGCTGGCCATTCCCGGCGGCTCCTTCGACCTGATGGACGGCAGCAGCCTCGCCGTCGAGGGCAGTCGGGTCAAGGTGGGATTCGATGGCCATAACGGCGATACCGGCGTACTTCGCATGCATGACGGCTCAACGCTCTCATTCATTGCAGATGTCGCGGGCCTGTCTACCTTGGGCGAATTCCGTTCGGGTACTTTCGGCAAGGCTCCAGAGATCGACACGGCCATCCGCTTGGGCGGAGATCTGAAGATCGACGTGACTGCCTGGGGTGCCGACACGGCCAGCGTCAGTGAGACGCTGATCAAGGCTGACGAGATCGTGGGAAGCTTCGACTCGATCAAGGTGATTGGCATGGCCGGAAACCGGAATGCCACCATCGTCATCGATTATGATGCCGACGAATTCCGTTTCGTAATGGGCCCTGCCAACGGCACCGGCACGGGCGAGATCAGCACGATCGTCATTGGAGCAGATAGCAACGTGAACTGGCCACAGAAGGCGGACATGCAGAATCTGTGGCAGGCTCTGCATGATTCACAGCTTTCCTCAGTCGATGACCCGCTGTTGCTCTGATAACGCCGAGGCTGTCATTTAACGTAAGCATCCACCGGGAGCTGCGGTCAAGCAGCCTTGACCTGGGGCGTTGTGGCGCTCCATTCCCAAGGCAGCAGCTTGTGTAGGCGTGAGACCGGCAAGTCGGAGATGCGGGCGATGACATCGGCGAGCCAGGTCTGGGAGTCGATGCCGTTCAGTTTCGCGGAGCCGATCAGGGAATACATGCAGGCCGCTCGGTGAGCGATCTGCAGCGTGCTGCCGATCGCCCCTTCCCGGCTTTGTTGCGCTGATGATGTCCCATTTCGTGGTGTAGCTGACGGCGGGCCTCGCGCTTTGGCGCGCGGGAGCCACTCCCCCGCTTTCCCACCCATCGCGCAGCCCCCGGCCCGTCTCTTGCTCTCCTACCGTCCCCTGCTCCGCCGTTCTGGCCTTATCGAGATTGAAGATTCCTGCCCGGAAACATGCCCGGCTGTGGCCCCGTGCCCCAAGATCGAGGCTCAATCGACCCATCATATAATGGTTGCCGGGATCGGGCCTCGATCTTAATCCCCCGGCGTGTTGACCGGGGCGCGCATAATCGCCTCGTGATGGGCGATGGCGTCTTCCAGATTGTCGTAGACCGACAGGTGCCCGTGTTCCAGCACCGCGCCCATGGTGCACATCTGCCGCACCATCGGCATCGAGTGGCTGACCACCACCGCGCTTGACTTGCTCATCCGGTCCTGGAAGACGCGTTGCGACTTGGCGCGGAAATCGGCGTCGCCCACGCTGGTCACCTCGTCCACCAGATAGGTGTCGAAATGGATGCCCATGCTGGTGCCCATCGCCAGTCGGGACCGCATCCCGGACGAATAGCTCATGAAGGGCTGGTGGTAATGGTGGCCCAGTTCGGCGAAATCGGCGACGTAATCGACCAGTTCGTCGGTATCGACGCCATAGATCCGGGCCACGAAGCGCACGTTCTGCGCCCCCGTCAGTTCGCCATGGAAACTGCCCGCGAAACCCACGGGCCAAGAAATCGTTCCGCTTGACAGCACCCTCCCCCGCGTGGGCGAGACGGTGCCCGCGATCATCTTCAGCAGTGTGGACTTGCCTGCGCCGTTGCGCCCCAGCAGCGCCACCGACGAGCCGGTCGGAAAGACCGCGTTTAGGTTGTCGGCGACGACCGTGCGGCGGCCCTTCAGCCGATAGATCTTGGTCAGGTTCTCCAGCCGGATCATGGCCTAGCCGCGGTCGCGGATGCTGTAATAGACTAGGACAAGGATCGACCAGCCGGTCAGCAGCAGGCCCGCCACCACGAACATCAGCCAGGGCCGGTGCGGTTCGGTCGAGCTTTGGGCCACCTTGGGCTGGATATGGACGGCCAGATAGCGCGACTGGCGCCGCGCCTCGGCCAGTGCGGTTTCATAGGCGATGCGGGCCGAGCGATAGGCGCCTTCGGCGAATTCGCGGTCCACGGCCAGCCTTTCGTATTCGGCCATCATCTGCGAATAGCTTTCGCCTTCCGGTCCCGCGCCGGCGGCCCCGAACTTGCCCCGTTCGCTGTCGATCAGGCGGCGCAGGGCGTCGATCTTCTGCTGGGACTGGATCACCCGGTGATCGGTCAGGGGGGCGTTCTCGATCAGCAGGTCATGGGCCACAAGCGCCTCGGCCAGTTCGCCCTGCAAGCCGGTCAGCACACCCATCTGGCTGGTCAGGTCGGCCTGCGGATCGACGATCTGGGTCCGCATCCTGAAATCCGTCATCGCCTGGCGGGTTGCGGTCAGCTCGGCGCGGATCTTGTCCAGCTCCTGTTGCGCCAGCCGGGTGGCGTCGTCGCGGGCGATGGCCGATAGCTCGTTGATCTTGGTGGAGCTTTCCTGCAGGACCGCGGCGGCGATGGCCTGGGCATCCTCGGGGGTGAAGGCGCTGACATTCAGCGTGATCAGCCCCGAACTGCCGTCATACAGAACCTTGACCTGGCGCTGCCAGTATTTGGTCAGATCCTCGACAGGATCGTCCGGGTTCAGCGCGAAGATGAAATCATCCGGCCAGCTGCGGGAAAAGCGGCTGCGCAGATCCAGCTGGTCGTTGATCTTCTCGACCATGTCCTGGCTGCGGATGTATTCGTAAAGGATGTCCGTGTCCGAGGCGCCGCCGCCGCCCGCAAAGGGCATCAGCCCGCCCAGAAGATCGATTGAGGGGGTGATCTGTTCCTGGCGGACCGAAAAGCCGACGCTGGACACATACTGGTCATCCGCGCGGGTCCACAGATACCAAGCCCAGGCCAGGCTTGGCAGGACCACCATCAGCAGGAAGGATGCCAGCATCAGCCAGTGCCGCCGCCGGGGCTGGGCCATCGCGGCGGGGGCGCGAAGCGGCGGAGGCGCGGGCGGTTCCGGGCGGGCCGGAAGGCTGGGAGCGGGCCTTGTGGCGGGCTGCGTGGGCAGGGTCCGCGTCGGAAGCTGGGTCAGGTTGCGGGGGGCGGCCGCAGCCGTGGCGGCAGGCCGGGCCACCGTGTTGGCCTTGACCGTGGCCAGCCGGGTCAGCGGCCTGGCCGACTTGGCGGTCTGGACCTGGCTTGCCAGTCCCGGCCCCTGGAACGGCCTGCGCAGGACCGTGTCCGGGGTTTCGGGGGCGGCGGCCTGCGCCGGATCGGGCTGTTCCGGGGTCCGGGCCGCCTGCTGATCGGCCTTGCCTCCGGTCGCGGTGGGTGGGGTGTTCACAGCCGGAATGCTTTCGCTGGTTTGCCTTTTGGCGGCAGTTGTTACATAGTGTCGGCCGCACAGACCAGCATCTGCATTCACATGTCCGGCATTTCTTCCAAGATTCACCCTCCCCAGGGGC
>NZ_UZWE01000043.1 GCF_900631945.1 Paracoccus haematequi | reverse complement strand
GGGGGAGCTCAACCGACTGCTGGAGGTCAACGCCGCGCGGGCCAGCCGGGAACGTCAATCCCTGACACAGCTCTACGAAGAGCTGAGCGGTCTCGGCTATGAAGGCGGTTATGATGCGGTGCGTCGCTACGCCTCGAACTGGGCGCGCAATCAGAGTTCGGGCGCATCTTCTGCTTTCGTGCCCCTGAGCTTTGCGCCCGGCGAAGCCTATCAGTTCGATTGGAGCCACGAGGTTGTGGTCATTGCTGGGGCGACGACCACCATCAAAGTGGCCCATGTTCGCCTGTGTCACAGCCGGATGTTCTTCGTGCGGGCCTATCCGCGCGAGACACAGGAGATGGTGTTCGATGCCCACGACAGGGCCTTCGCCTTCTTCAAGGGCACCTGCACCCGCGGGATCTACGACAACATGAAGACGGCGGTGGAGACCATCTTCACCGGCAAGGAACGTCTCTACAATCGCCGGTTCCTGCAGATGGCCAGCCATTATCTGGTCGAACCCGTTGCCTGCACCCCTGCTGCGGGTTGGGAGAAAGGCCAGGTGGAGAGCCAGGTCGGTACGGTCCGCCAGCGGTTCTTCTCGCCCCGCGTCCGGGTCAAAAGCTACGAGGAACTGAATGCCTGGCTGCTGGACAAGTGCATCGCATCGGCCAGAAGCAGCAAGCATCCGGAGCTGACGGACAAAACCGTCTGGCAGGTCTTCCAGGAAGAGCGCCCACACCTTGTTCCTTATGCCGGGCGCTTCGACGGATTCCATTCGCTGCCTGCGGCGGTGTCGAAGACCTGTCTCGTGCGCTTCGACAATAACAAATACTCGGTTGCGGCAACGGCTGTCGGGCGGCAGGTCGAGATCAGGGCCTATGCTGAGCGGATCGAGATCCGGCAGGAGGGCCGACTGGTAGGAGACCACCCGCGTCACTTCGGCCGGGACCGGACGGTCTACAATCCCTGGCATTATGTGCCTGTTTTGCTTCGCAAACCCGGAGCGCTGCGTAACGGCGCACCGTTCAAGGACTGGGTTCTTCCCGGAGCGCTCGAACAGATCCGCCGTAAGCTGCAGGGTTCCTCTGATGGCGACCGCCAGATGGTGAAGATCCTCGGCGCGGTGCTGACGGAAGGGATGCCTGCGGTACAAAAGGCATGCGCCGAAGCCCTTTCGCAGGGCGTTCACTCCGCCGATGTGATCCTCAATATCCTGTCTCGCAGGCGCGATCCGGAACCGCCGCCTCTCCTGCTGACCTCTCCGGCCTTGCGCCTGACCTATGAACCGGTGGCGGACTGCGCCCGTTATGACCTGCTGCGGAGGGTCAGCTGATGGATCGTGCTGACATCATGGCCGCAATGGGCGAGTTGAAGCTCTACGGGATGCGCGCCGCTTATGATGAACTCATGGCGGTGGCTGTGCGCCGCCAGCATGAACCCCGCCAGATCGTTGGAGATCTTCTGGCCGCCGAGATCAACGAGAAGAAAGCGCGGTCGGTCAAATACCAGATCACCACCGCCAAGCTGCCCTATGCCCGGGAGATCGAGGAGTTCACCTTCGATGACACCCCGATCAACGAGACCTTGGTGCGTGATCTGGCCAGCGGGGAGTTCCTCAGCCAACAGCGCAATGTCGTGCTGGTTGGCGGAACGGGGACCGGCAAGACCCATATCTCCGTGGCGATCGCGCGTGCGGTCATCCGCAATGGTGCCCGGGGCAGGTTCTTTAATGTCGTCGACCTGGTGAACAGGCTGGAGGCCGAGGCCCGTGCTGGACGGGCGGGCCGGCTTGCAGAACATCTGATGCGGCTCGACTTCGTCATCCTCGATGAACTCGGATACCTCCCATTCGCGCAGTCCGGCGGCCAGTTGCTGTTCCATCTGGTCAGCAAGCTCTACGAGCAGACTTCCGTCATCGTCACCACCAACCTCGCATTCGGCGAGTGGCCGACCGTCTTCGGGGACGCGAAGATGACCACCGCGCTGCTCGATCGCCTCACCCACCACTGCGATATAGTCGAGACCGGCAACGACAGCTGGCGCATCAAAACCCGAGCCTGAACCCCCTCCGAAACGCAGGCCCGCGTCGGCTGCGCCAGCTGGAAAGCTACGCCGCCACGGGCCTGCTCAACCGCGCGCCAAAGGGGTCACTTTTGGGCGCCGATCGGGGGCCGTTTGGATGCCGATTGACACCTTGCTCACCGCCCCTTCGAATAAGCCAAACAGCGCCCGCTTGACGCGCCGGGTATTGGTGCCGGCCAGATAGACCGCCGCGATCAGGGCCTCGGCCTTCTTGGTCAGCCGCCTGTAGCGGGGCAGTGCCTTCGAGCGCCATTCGGTGATCTTGCCGGCTTCGTTCTCGATCCGAGCACGAGGAACCCGCACCGTCTCGGTGCCGAATGTGCAGGTCAGCTGCCGATCGCGGTGCCCGTGGCGGTAGCCCCTGGCCCGCTCATTGCCGCGGCCGTAACGAAGCCGACCAAGAAAGGCGGCAAGTTCCTCTTCGAACATGGCTTCAATGGTGGCCCGGACATTCGCCCGCAGGCGATCCTCGATCGGATCATACCCGCCTGCGTCGGGCAGTGGCGAAAAGGACGAGCTATCGGTATTCTGCTTCATGGCGTGATCTCCCTGGCGGTTGCCGCCGCCGGTTGGGTGGGTGTTGGTTCACCCGGAGATTACGCCGCCAGACAATTTCTACCACTTCCGAGACACGACCCTGGCCCCTGCGTCCAGGCCTTCAGCACACAGCGCCCCTGTCGACCGGCGTGCCGATGCTATCGCGCGGGCAGAGGTGAGAGGGCATGACCTGGACGTTTGACACATCGCCGGTTGCGGCCAGGCGGCTCATCGCGCCGATGGCCAAGATCGGTCAGCTCATCGCCGCGCGGCAGCAGGTAATCGATGCGCCTGCGGCATCACCGGGCCGTCATGGCCCATTTGATCGACGGCGGCTGGATCGACCGCCGTGAGAATTTACTGGTCACGGGCCAAACCGGTCTGGGCAAGAGCTGGATTGCCTGTGCCTTAGGCCACAAGGCCTGCCGCGATGGCCGCAGTGTCGTCTATCATCGCGTCCCGCGTCTCTTCGAAGCTCTCGCCCTCGCCAGGGGCGATGGTCGTCATGCCCGGATGGAGGGACTGGGGGCGGTCGTGGACATTATCCCGCACTCTAACCCCAAGGCAGAGCGGTCAGCCCGGACGGTTACGAAGGTCAGGCTCTGCCGGGCATCCCGGAGCAGGGGCGAAAGCAGGTCAATCAGCCTGTTCATGAGCGGCCTGGAACGACGGTCATTGTTGCGGAAGATCCCAGCGACCGCCCTTTGAAAGCTGCCTTTATTTTGGAGAATACTCTGGACACATGCCCATTTCTTAATCAATGCCGTTCAATCGGAAGCGCCTGACATTGTGCGTGCGCAGCGACCGTGCCACCACACGGACAACTATGTCCAAGCGCCTTCTCATCCTTGTCGTCGAACCCGATCCGGACCGCGCGCAGCCCATCGCCGACGGGCTGCAACAGGCCGGCGGTCACGAGGTGCACATCATCGCCGAGCAGTCGGGCCTGGCGCGGCAGGTTGCGGACCTCCGGCCCGATCTCGTGTTGATCGACATGGCCAACCCGTCGCGCGACGTCCTCGAGGAACTGGCCCTGGCCTCGGGCCCGACCGAGCGGCCGGTTGCCATGTTCGTGGACCGATCAGACGAGGACCTGACCCGCCGCGCAATCGAGGCCGGGATTTCCGCTTATGTGGTGGATGGTCTGCGTCCCGAACGGATCAAACCCATCCTGGACGCCGCGATCACGCGCTTTCACATCTTCCAGCAGATGCGGGCCGAACTGGCGGCCACCCGCGCGGCTCTTGAGGAACGCAAGATCATCGACCGCGCCAAGGCGGTTTTGATGAAGGCGCGAGGCCTGGACGAGGAAGCCGCCTATGGCCTCCTGCGCAAGACGGCCATGGATCAGGGCAAGCGCCTCGGCGACGTTGCGCAGCAGCTGGTGATGGCGGCGGGGCTGCTGGGACGATGACGACGCTGCGCCTTGGCTATGTCCCGCTGGTCGATGCCGCCCCCCTGATCGTGGCGCAGGAACTGGGCTTTGCCGCCGAAGAAGGGCTGAGGCTGGATCTGGTCCGGCTGGGGGCCTGGGCGCAGGCCCGCGACATGCTGGGCGCGGGCGCGATCGACGCGGCCCATATGCTGGTGCCCATGCCGGTGGCGCAGGCGCTTGGCCTGGGGCCGTCGCTGCCCACCATGGATCTGGTGATGTTTCTGTCCCACGGGGGGCAGGTCATTGTCGTGAACCGCGATCTTGAAAAACGCCTGCGCGGGATGGGCCACGACTTCGCCTTCGCAGATGCCGTGGCGGCAGGGGCAGCCTTGCACCGGGCCGCGACCGGCCGGCTGCGCATCGGCGTGCCCTTCCCCTTTTCGACCCATGCCGAACTGGTGCGGCACTGGCTGTCGCGCTGCGGCTTTGGGGCGGACGCATTCGATCTGGTCACGGTCCCGCCGCCACTGATGGCAGATGCCCTGGCCCGCGGCGAGGTCGAGGCGATCTGCGTGGGCGAACCCTGGGCCAGCGTCGCGGTCGATCGCGGGCTGGCGGCGCTGCTGCTGCCCGGGACCGCCATCTGGGCCGCGCCCCCTGAAAAGGGGCTGGTCCTGCGCCGCGACCTTGCCGAAACCCGCCCGAACCAGACGGGCGCGCTAATGCGGGCGATCTGGCGCGCGGGCCGCTGGCTGGACGATGCCGATCATCGCGGCACCGCGGCCGAGATCATCGCGCGCCCGGGTTATCTGGACCTGCCGCCTGAACTGGTCGAACGCGGACTGACCGGGCGGATGACGATCTCGGCCGGGGGGGAACTGCGGGGAAGCGGCGATCTGGTCACCTTTCATCGCGGCGGGGCCAGCTTTCCCTGGAAAAGCCTTGCGGCGCTGTTCGCGCAGCGCATCGCGCTGGCCCATGGGCTGGACCCCCGGTCTGCGATGGATCGCGCCATGGCGCATTTCCGCACCGATCTTTACCGCCAGCACCTGCGCCCGGCAGGCGCCCCCCTGCCAGGCGCCTCGCAGCGGCTCGAAGGGATGCTTGCCGCCGACCGCACCGTCGCCGCCGAGCGGGGCAGCATGATCCTGCGCGCGGACGGCTTCTTCGACGGGTTCACGTTTGATCCGATGGCGCCAGTTCCGGGGCGGTGATGGGCGCGGTGCGAGCGGCCTCCAGCAGGCTTCTCAGTTCGGGCTTGCACGACCCGCAGTTGGTTCCGGCGCCAAGCGCGCGGCCGATCGCCTCGACCGTCATCAGCTTCTGCGTGGCGATGCCGGCGAGGATGGTGTTCATCCCGACGCTGAAGCAGGCGCAGACAAGGGCGCCCGGATCGGGCTGATCCGCGCCGGGCCGTCCCGCCAGGATGTCGCTGCCGCAGCCCGCGTCGAGCGTGGCGATGACATGGCTGCGCGACAGCGCCACAGGGTCGCGTGCGACAAACAGCGCGGCCTGAAGCCGGCCCTCGGCCAGATAGGCCAGCCGCACGATGCCCTGTCGCGGATCCTGGACCAGAAGCGGCTCGGCCCCCAGGCCGAAAAGCTCTCGACCCAGATCCTCCCAGTGGCCCGGCTGGCCGCGCCCGGCCAGTTCCGCCTGGTGGCCGGCGGGCAGCACGGCCCGCGCCCAGTAGTCGCAGGCGGGTCTGATGGGCCGGGTCGAGACGGCAAAGCCATACCAGTCGGCTGCGAAAGGCCGGATCGCAACCGTCGCCGATTTCGACGCCGGCTGGCCCGAAACCGGATCGACCGCGCCCGGCACCAGCACGTCGATGCGCCCGCTGGGGCCGGTGTCTCCGGTCCAGTGGATCGGCGCGAAGGGATGGCCGGGGGCCACCCGGTCGGTCACCAGCACCCGCAGGATCGCGCGGCCCTGGGGGTTCATGACCTCGGCCAGATCGGCCTGCCGAAGACCCAGGCGGGCCGCGTCGGCGGGGTGCAGTTCCAGGAAAGGCTCGGCGAGGTGGCGTGACAGGCGGGGCGAGAGTCCGGTGCGTGTCATCGTGTGCCAGTGATCGCGCACCCGGCCGGTGTTCAGGCGGAATGGCCACTCGGGGCCGGCGGGGGCCGGCAGACGCGGCGTGACCGCGACCATCCGCCCCCGCCCCGAGGGCGTGTGAAAGCGCCCCTCGCCGAAGAAACGCCCGCCGTTCCGACCCACGGCCTGCGGCCAAAGGAACGGCGCCAGGGCGTCATAGCCAGCCTCGGTGATCCCGGCATAATCCGAGATGTCGAAATCGCTGCCGAGCCTGCCCGCGACGCCCGACAGGCACGCATGTTCGGCGAAGACCTGTGCCGGGCTTTGCCAGCCGAACGCCTCGTCCCAGCCCATCCGCGCGGCGACATCCGCAATAATGCGCCAGTCGTCCCGGGCCTGGCCGGGGGCGGCCCGGCTGCGCCGCTGGCGGCTGATGCGGCGTTCGGAATTGGTGACGGTGCCGTCCTTTTCGGCCCAGCCGGTGGCGGGCAGCAGCACATGCGCCAGCCGGGTCGTGTCGGTGCGCGCCATGATGTCCGAGACCACGACGAAATCGCAGCCCGCGATGGCGCGGGCGACGCGATCGGCCTCGGGCATGGAAACCGCGGGGTTGGTGCACATGATCCACAGCGCCTTGATGCGCCCGTCCTCGACCGCGCGGAACATGTCCACGGCCTTCAGGCCGGGCTTTTCGGCCATCCGGGGCGCCTTCCAGAAATCCCCCACGGCGCTGCGATGGGCGGGGTCGTCGATGTCCAGGTGACAGGCCAGCATGTTCGACAGCCCGCCCACCTCGCGCCCGCCCATGGCGTTGGGCTGGCCGGTGACGCTGAATGGGCCGGCGCCGGGGCGGCCGATCCGACCGGTGGCCAGATGGCAGTTCAGGATCGCATTCACCTTGTCGGTGCCGCTGTCCGACTGGTTGATGCCCTGCGAATAGAGCGTGACGACCCGCTCGCTGTTGCACCACAGATCCAGGAACTGCCGGATCACACTGTGCGCCAACCCGGTGGCCGAGGGCAGCGTGGCCCGCGCGGCGGCCAGGGCTTCGGCCAAGTTCTCGGGGTTCTCGCGGACCAGCCCGCAGCGGTCGATTTCGGCCAGAAGCAGGTTGAACAGCACCGCATCCGATCCCGGCGCCAAGGGCAGGTGCAGGTCGGCGATGTCGCAGGTGGCGGTGCGGCGGGGGTCGATCACGACGACCCGTGTTCCCCGCGCCTCGCACGCCGCAGCCAGCCGCTGATAAAGGACCGGGTGGCACCAGGCGAGGTTCGACCCCACCAGGACCACGCAATCGGCCTGTTCCAGATCCTCGTAAAGGCCCGGCACGGTGTCCGACCCGAAGGCGCGGCGGTGGCCCGCGACCGAGGACGCCATGCACAGCCGCGAATTGGTGTCGATATTGGCGCTGCCGATGAAGCCCTTCATCAACTTGTTGGCCGCGTAATAGTCTTCGGTCAGCAGTTGGCCCGAGACGTAGAAGGCCACCGAATCCGGTCCGTGACGCGCGATGGTTTCGGAAAACCGCTGCGCTACCAGATCAAGCGCCTGGTTCCAGCTTGCCTCGCGCCCGCCGATCCGCGGGGCCAGCAGCCTGCCTTTCAGCCCCAGCGTCTCGGCCAGGGCCGATCCCTTGACGCACAGGCGGCCGAAATTGGCGGGATGATCGGGATCGCCCGCCACCACCAGCCCGCCGGCGCCGTCCGGGGTGGCAAGGATGCCGCAGCCGACGCCGCAATAGGCGCAGGTGGTGCGGACAGCGGGGGCGGAAACAGGCGCAGCGATGGGGGCGTTCATGGCGTCACTCGGCCGGCACGGCGGCGGGGGTGGCGGGCGCGGCCGCGGGCAGTCGGTCCCGCTCTGCCCCGGTCCGGTGATGGGTGGCATAGATCATCGCGCCGACAAAGGTCAGCCCGCCGACCAGGTTGCCCAGCACGGTCGGGATCTCGTTCCAGATCATGTAATCCATGATGGTGAAGTTGCCGCCCAGCAGCAGCCCGGCCGGGAACAGGAACATGTTTACGATGGAATGTTCGAACCCCATGTAGAAGAACACCAGGATCGGCATCCACATCGCCATGATCTTGCCCGAGACGCTTGTGGACATCATCGCAGCCACCACCCCGGTGGACACCATCCAGTTGCACATGACCGCGCGCACGAACAGCGTCAGCATCCCCGCCGCGCCATGGGCGGCATAGCCCAGCGTCCGGCCCTCGCCGATATGGCCGATCTTTTCGCCCACCGCGTTCGGCGCCTCGGACCAGCCGAAGGTGACGATGATCGCCATGAACAGCGCCACGGTGAAGGCGCCCGCGAAATTGCCCAGAAACACCAGGCCCCAGTTGCGCAGCATCCCGCGCACCTTGACGCCGGGCCGGCGGTCGATCAGCGCCAGCGGCACCAGCGTGAACACCCCGGTCAAGAGGTCGAAGCCCAGCAGATACAACATGCAGAAGCCCACCGGGAACAGCAGCGCGCCCAGCAGCGGCTCGCCGGTGTTGACAGTCACGGTGACGGCGAAGGCCGCGGCCAGCGCCAGGATCGCGCCGGCCATATAGGCGCGGATCAGCGTGTCGCGGGTGGACATGAAGACCTTGGCCTCGCCGGCGTCGATCATCTTGCGGGCAAAGTCGGCGGGGGTAACATAGGACATGGGCTGGCTTTCCTCAGGCGGCGTTGCGGGAACGGATCAGGCCGGCGTCGATCAGGACGCGGCCCTGGCTGACGCGGACGGCATGGGTGCGGACCTGGCCCTGGTCGGCGCCCTGGGCCTGGCCGGTGTTCAGATCGAACACCCAGTTGTGCAGCGGGCAGGTGACGGCCGTGCCGTGCACGATGCCCTCGGACAGCGGCCCGCCCTTATGCGGGCAGCGGTCGTCAAGCGCGAACACCCGGTCGTCCGCCGTGCGGAACACCGCAATGCAGTCCTGCGCGGTTTTCACCAGACGCGCGCCCTGCCGGGGGATGTCGTCCAAGGATCCGATGTCAACGAAGACGGTCATTCCGCGGCCTCCAGCGTCAGCTCGGCCAGGGGCGCCCATCGGGGCGTCTCGGCGGGGGTGGAGAGATCGGCCCAGGCGTCGCGGCGATAGACCGACTGGCTGATCTCGAAGCGCTCGACCAGGGCCGCGCGGTTGTCCGCGTCGTCAACGACCTGCGCCTTGATCCAGTCGAGACCGACCTTGCCCATCCATTTCCAGATCCGGTCGAGATAGCGGGCGTTTTCGCGGTAAAGCTGGGTCACGGCCAGGATGATGGCGACCGCCTCGTCCTCGGACGGGGTCGAGGCGAGGGCCACGGTTTCCCTGACTTCCATCCCCGCCGCGCCGCCGATCGAGATGTTGTAGCCGCTGTCCACGCAGACCACGCCGATATCCTTGCAGGTGGCCTCGGCGCAGTTGCGGGGGCAGCCGGACACGCCCAGCTTCAGCTTGTGCGGCGTCCATGATCCCCACATCAGCTTTTCCAGCTTGATCCCGAGGCCGGTGCTGTCTTGCGTGCCCACGCGGCAGAACTCCTTGCCGACGCAGGTCTTCACCGTGCGCAGCCCCTTGGAATAGGCGGCGCCCGACACCATCCCGGCGGCGTTCAGATCCGCCCACATATGCGGCAGGTCTTCCTTTTTGACGCCCAGCAGGTCGATGCGCTGGCCGCCCGTGACCTTGACCATCGGCACGTCGTATTTCTGGGCCGCGTCGGCAATTGCGCGCAGCTCGGCTGGGGTGGTGACGCCGCCCCACATGCGCGGAACCACCGAATAGGTGCCGTCCTTCTGGATGTTGGCGTGGTTCCTTTCGTTGACAAAGCGCGACTGCCGGTCGTCCTGGTAGTCCAGCGGCCATTCCGCCAGCAGGTAATAGTTCAGCGCCGGGCGGCAGGAATGGCAGCCGCCGACGGTCTTCCAGCCAAGCTCCTGCATCACGGCGGGGATCGTCTTCAGCCCCATCGACCGGATCAGGTGGCGCACGTCCTCATGCGTGTGGTCGGTGCATTTGCACATGCCCGCCGGGGCCTCGGCCACCGCGCCGCCAAGCGCCAGCGCCATCACCTGTTGCACAAGCCCGGTGCAGGTGCCGCAGGAGGCCGACGCCTTGGTGCAGGTCCGCACCGCCTCAAGCGTGCAGGCCCCGCCCGCCACCGCGTCCAGGATGGTGCCCTTGGAAACGCCGTTGCAGCCGCAGATCTCCGCCTCAGGCGGCAAGGCTGCAACGGCCGCCATAGGGTCCGGCGCGGCACCCCCCTGGAAGGCCGGGCCGAAGATCAGCGTGTCGCGCATCGGCCCGATGTCGGCGCCGTCCTTCATCAGCCCATAGAACCAGCTTCCGTCGGCGGTGTCGCCATACATCACCACGCCGACGATGCGGTCGTTTTCCAGCACAAGGCGCTTGTAGATGCCGCGCCCCGGATCGCGGAACACGATGTCCTCGCGCCCCGGCGCGTCGGCGAAATCGCCCGCGCTGAACAGGTCGCAGCCGGTGACCTTGAGCTTTGTCGCGGTCTGGACCGGGGCAAAGGCGGCCTCCGCGCCCATCAGCGTGCGGGCCAGCACCTTGGCCTGGTCGTAAAGCGGGGCGACAAGTCCGAACAGCTGGCCGCGATGCTCGACGCATTCGCCAAGGGCGAAGATGTGCGGGTCGCTGGTGCGCAGGGCGTCGTCCACGACGATGCCGCGCTCGACCTCCAGATGCGCGTCATTGGCCAGCCGGGTTTCGGGGCGGATGCCCACGGCCATGCAGACCAGATCGGCGGGATAGACGGTGCCGTCTTCCAGCAGCACGGCCTCGGCCCGGTCGCTGCCCAGGATGGCCTTGGTGGCGCCCTGGCAATGCACGGTGATGCCGCGCTTTTCCAGATCGCGTTGCAGCAGGTATCCGGCAGCCGGGTCCAGCTGGCGTTCCATCAGGTGGCCCATCAGGTGGATCACGGTGACGCGGGCGCCGCGCGCGGCCATGCCTGCCGCCGCCTCGAGCCCCAGCAGCCCGCCGCCGATCACCACGGCGTCCTTGCCTGCGGTGTCCATCATCGCCTGCGTGTCTTCCAGGTCGCGATAGGTGACGACGCCGGGCAGGTCCTTTCCGGGCACCGGGATGATGAAGGGGGCCGATCCGGTGGCGATCACCAGGGCGTCGTAAGGCGCGCCGCCGCTGTTGGAATAAACCACGCGATTCTTGCGGTCGATGCGGACCACCGGCTCTCCGAACCGGCAATCGACGTTATGGGCGGCATACCAGGCATCGTCATGGGTGACGATCTGCTGGTAGGTCTTTTCGCCCGACAGGACCGGCGACAGCATCAGCCGGTTGTAGTTGCCGCGCGGCTCGGCGTTGAACAGCGTCACGTCGAAGGCGTCCGGGGCCGCGTCGAACAGCTGTTCCAGCATCCGGCCCGAAGCCATGCCGGCGCCGATGACGACAAGTTTCTTTTTCATGGCGTGATCCTCAGGCGGGTTGGGCGGCAGAGTGGATCTGGCGGATCGACAGGTGCATCCACAGGGTGCAGCCCGCGACCAGCAGGAACAGGACGGCAAAGCAGCTTGACCAGGATCCGGTCTGATCCTTTAGCCAGCCGAACAGAAGCGGCAGGACAAAGCCTCCCAGCCCGCCGATCATGCCGACCAGACCGCCCACCGCGCCCACGTTCTGCGGGTAATAGGTCGGGATGTGCTTGTAGACCGCCGCCTTGCCCAGGCTCATGAAGAAGCCAAGCACGAAGATCACCGCCAGGAACATCCAGATCGGCAGGGCCGTCAGCGCCGCCAGCATCCCGGTCGCCGCCAGCGAGACGAGGAAGGTCGCATACATTACCTGCCGCGCCCCGATACGGTCCGACAGCACGCCCCCATAGGCGCGGAAGATCGAGGCGGGGATCGAATAGGCCGCCCCGATCATGCCGGCGGTCTTCACGTCCAGGCCGTAAACGCCGATCAGGTAATGCGGCAGCCACAGCGCCAGGGCCACAAAGGCGCCGAAGCTGAAGAAGTAATAGGCCGAGAAGCGCCAGACCCGCAGATCCCGCAGCGGGACGAATTCGGCGCGCAGGCTGCGCAGCGGCGCCGTGCCGCCGCGCCGGGCAGCGGTGACCGGGTCTTCCTTGGAGGCGATCCAGAAGATCGCCGCCGTCAGCAGAAGCACGCCAGCCCAGATCTGCGCCGTGGCCTGCCAGCCCAGCGCGATCATCACAAAGGGCGCCATGAACTTGGTCAGCGCGGCGCCGACATTGCCGACGCCGAAGATGCCAAGCGCCGTGCCCTGCCGCGTGCCGTCGAAGAAGCGCGACACATAGGCGACGCCGACGGCGAAGCTGCCGCCCGCGATGCCCACGCCAAGGGCGGCCGCCAGCATCTGCGGATAGGTCGTGGCCCAGGACAGCAGCAACGTTGCGGCGGCGGCCGCCAGCATGGTCAGAGTATAGACGGCCCGGCCGCCAATGCGGTCGGTGGCGATGCCCAGCACGATGCGGATCAGCGAGCCGGTCAGGATCGGCATGCCGACCAGCAGTCCGAACTGCGTCTCGGACAGGTTCAGCTGGTCCTTGATCTGGATGCCGATGATGGAAAAGATCGTCCAGACCGCGAAACAGACGGTGAATGCGGCGGTCGACAGGCTCAGCGCGCGACGCGCGTCGCCCGAAGGCGAGGGTGATGTGGCTGACATGGATGCTCCGATGGCGAAGGAAACGGTGGCTGTCGGAAGGCAGGCGGGATCATCCGCCGCGAAAGCGGGCACTGACCTGTCTTGCCTTCGGGGAATGCCGCATCGTTGCGAGCGGGCCGATGGCGCGTCATTGCGCCAAGCCTTGACCCCGTCCTAGCGCATTGCGAGACATCAGCCCAGTCGTTCGGCGCTGTTTTGCGCGCCAAAGCCATCGACGGTCGCAAACGCATCCGGTGTGTGCAGGGGATGCCTGCGTCTTAATCAGTTTGCGAATTAACCGGGTGGCGGGGCCGCTTTGTAGTGATACCGACCATCATAGTCGCATGGCCGATCCATGTCGCGCGTTGCGATCTACCTTTCGGCGTCTCGCCGATCCGTCTTGATCGGCAGGGCCTACAGCGTCTTCACCTGCCAGGGCGGCGGTCAGATCCTGATCTCGATCCAGAGCGACCGGGAATTCGCCAAGTTCGCCGAGGGTTCCGCGCGCCGGGCGATCGATCAACCCGCGCCGAAAGGCATAAATCAGCTACCGGCTCCGGTCGCGGCTGGGTGAAAGACCAGTGGCAGGTCACGGTTGACTACGCGCGGGCCCACCCTGTTGGAGTGGACGGCCCCTGAACGGCATCGAAACGTGCCAGAGTGAGTCGTTGAGGAACTCAAACGAAGGGGTCGTCCGTGGATCAGATTATCCGTATTGGCATGGATACTTCAAAGCACATCTTTCAATTGCATGGGGTGAATGCCGCCGAACAACCGGTTCTTCGCAAGAAGATGCGCCGCAAGGAAATGGTGGATTTCTTTGCAAAATGCCCGCCGACTGTCATTGCGATTGAGGCCTGTGGTGCTTCGCATCACTAGGCGCGGTTGCTGAGGGGGCTTGGTCATGAGGTCAAGCTAATCGCGCCGCAGCTTGTGAAGCCGTACGTCAAGCGCGGCAAGAATGATGCCGCCGATGCTGAAGCGCTATGCGAAGCGATGAGCCGCCCAACGATGCGGTTCGTTCCGGTGAAGAGCGCCGAGCAACAAGCGGCGCTGATGCTGGTGGGCATGCGCGAGCGTGCTGTCGCTGCCAGGACACAGCTTGCCAATATGATCCGTGGCTATGCCGCCGAGTTCGGACTAACCGCGGCCAAAGGCGTGTTTCATATTCCGCTCCTTTTGGAACGCATCATGGTTGATGAAAACGTTCCTGCCTTGGCGCGCGATCTGTTTGCGTCACTGGCGGATGAATTTGCGCAGCTAAAGGAACGCTTGAAAGAGATAGAGGCGAAACTGATGACCTGGTATCGCAGCAATGAATGTTGTCGCCGCCTCGCAACGATCCCCGGTGTCGGGCCAATCGGTGCGGTCTTGCTGGTGATGAAAGCGCCGGCACCGGAGCAGTTTGCATCCGGAAGACAGTTTGCCGCCTGGATGGGCCTGACGCCCAGAGATCACTCGACAGCTGGCAAGGTCAGGCACGGTGTCATTACGCGAGCCGGCGACGAGACCTTGCGCAAGACACTGGTTGTGGGCGCGACTTCGCTGCTTCGACAGGTGAGAGCGGGCAGAGGCAGAAACGCCTCGCCCTGGCTCGTCGAACTGCTCAAGCGCAAGTCGCCGAAGCTCGTGGCTGTGGCGCTGGCCAACAAGATCGCCAGGATCGCATGGAAAATAATGAGGGCCGGCGAGACCTATCGACACAATGCTGCGCGACCGGCTGTAGCCTGCCAGTTCAAGCGAGAACTTGGCGCCCTTGCGCAGGCCGCGCTTGCCCGGAAACTTCTCCAGATCGAAGAAGTCGCTGGCCGACGTAACACCTTCCAGCTGGTCACCGCGGTATCCGATCACCGTGGAATAAACGAGGATCCCCACACCGCAGTCATAAAGGCCGCCCTCGATGAAATCATCGGCAGCCTTCGTGCCGTCACTGCCATCAGGGAGTTCGTCGATGGGAAGCTGCTCCAGCAGCCCCTCGTCGCAGAGCCGGACCAGATCCGAAGGCTCGACATCGGCGATATCAACCGTCACGTTGCCGACCTCCACCTGCGCCTTGATGGGAACGGCAGGGTTGTCGGCATCGATTGAATTGATCTTGATGCCCGTCTCGGCCATGTAGGGCTTGTGATAGGCCTCCATCTGGGCGGCCGCCACGGCGCCTCCCCACGACATTACGTTGATCTCCTCGGCCTGAGCACTGATGCCCGACGCCGCCAGTCCGACCGTGACTGCAAGGACAGTCTTCATGTTCTCCCTCCTGTTGGTGATTGTTCTTGTTTTCTTGGCGTCCTTTGCGAACGCGATCAGGCAGTCAGCATGTGAACCGCCTGCCTGTCCAAGAGGAGGATATTTCTATTTTTCTGTTTGTCGATGTAAAAGCTGGACATCCTGACGCCGCCTTCGTGCGCAAGTTTATTGCGATGAGGCCATGCGCGACCAGCGTTACGCGGCCCGCAAGGCACGGCGAGGCTGATACGGGAAGCCGCGCCGATCAGGATGTCTGGTCAACTGCCCTGGCCCCGTCGTTCTGGACGATCCTCCGTAGCCCAAGGGCAATCAGGAAGCCCGCGGCACTTCAGTGGCGAGGCCTCTCACTCATCCGGGCGTAATCCTCTGCGGTCATGATCCGACAGTTGAAGAGCCTGCCCTCGTCATCCAGATCGCAGATCCACCAATGTCTTCGGGGAACAAGCGACACCTGGACCAGATGACGACCCCGCTCGGAATACCGGATCCCGGTCCGAAAGCCACTCGCCTCCTCCGCGCTCTTTACAGCCCGGACCAGGCGCTCGTCCCTCAGTCGGACAGCCTCGCCGTGAGTGATCATGTGTTCCGCTCCGTCAGGTTCGCCGGCACGGGGGATTCAACTTCCGCGGGTCATTCCTGTTCCCTGGGCTGTGTTTTCTCTCCCGCAATAAGCAGATGGCGAAGATCATGAATTGGAACCGTGAGATCTCAGGGGGCAGCGCCTGCTGTTCCTTGGAAGGCGTGTGACTGACCTGGCGGCGGACCAGCCAACCCAGACCCCGGGTCATCTTCCTGAGGTGATTTGCATTGATGGGGCTGCCATGATCAGGTGAGCGCTCAGCCATGAAAGGGCGCATCATGACGGAAATGGCAGAAGACCGGCAATCGGATGAGGTTGTCGCCGCCCGCATCAGGTTTGCGTGCAACTCGATGGGCATGTCCGATGTGGAAGGCCAGGACATGGCGCGACGTGCGGTGGCGTTGCGGGCAAAGGCGCACCCCAGGAGGGGTCCTGATGACTAGGCTCAGGACTCGTTCTGGATCACAGCCAGAACAAGACGGTTGCGGCGAGCATGATCGCAGAGAAGAAGGTTTCCGGGCACCGGTCGTATCGGGTCGCGACACGGCGCCAGTCCTTGAGGCGGCCGAACATGATCTCGATGCGGTTGCGCCGTTTGTAGCGCCTCTTGTCGTATTTCACGGCCTTCTTGCGAGACTTGCGGCCCGGGATGCAGACCTTTATCCCCTTGTCTTTCAACGCTTCTCTGAACCAATCGGCATCATAGCCCCTGTCGGCCAGCAGCCAACGCGCTTTCGGCAGGCTGCCCAATAGTGCCGCCGCGCCGGTGTAATCGCTGACCTGGCCGGCCGACATGAAGAACCCGATCGGCCGCCCCTTGGCATCGGCGACGGCGTGCAGCTTGGTGTTCATGCCGCCTTTGGTGCGCCCGATCTGGCGCCCACGCCCCCTTTTTTCACGCACAGGCTCGACGCCGTGCGGTGTGCATTGAGATAGGTCGATCATGATCGTCTTGTGCTCGGCGCGCTCAGTGGCCAGGCCAACCATGATCCGGGCGAAGACTCCGTTTTCGCTCCAGCGCTTCCAGCGGTTATAGAGGGTCTTGGCTGGCCCGTATTCCTTCGGCGCGTCACACCAGCGCAAGCCATTACGATTGATGAAAATTATACCGCTGAGGACGCGGCGATCATCGACGCGGGGCTTGCCATGACTCTTTGGAAAGAACGGCTTCAGGCGCGCCATCTGGGCATCCGTCAGCCAGTAAAGATTGCTCATCGATCAGGTCTCCTTGCGGAGCCTGAATCACGCCAAAAACCTGAAATCAATGGGTCTGGAGCCTATCACCCTGCTCCGGCAGGAGCAGTTCCGGCGCGGGTCACACAAATCAACATGAGAGCATGAAAGGCATCGATCAGATCATGCCAGCGTGATGGTGG
>NZ_UZWE01000093.1 GCF_900631945.1 Paracoccus haematequi | reverse complement strand
GCCGGAGAAACGCACTATAACCGCATCTGAATCCGTTCATGCGGATCACTTCGTATTCCTTTCGCATGACAATAGACCATCGATAAGGACACCTTATCGGGAAATGTTTTACAGCCTGCGGCTGTTGGGCGGTGATCCGCACTTGGCTGCCACGCTGCGGCTGTATCGACACTACCGCCCTTTCCTCTACACTCTCGCCGCCCACAGCCGGAACCGCCGGGCGCCGGTGATTTCCCGCACCAGCCCCATGGTCCGCATCCGCGACAGCAGCCGTTCGGCGGTGTCGCGGCTGATGCCTGCCAGATCCTCGACCCCTGCGGTATGCAGGACCGGATGGGCGGCCAGGGCGGCGATGATGCGGGCGGGGTTCCGGCCCTTGATCGCGGCGGTGGCATCCTGCGCGGCCTGCGCCCAGGCGGACAGGCGGTCCAGCATCCGGGCCGCGTCCTCGGCGCCCTGGGCCACCGCCGCCAGGTGCCGCGACAGGCGGCGTTCCGGCGGGCCGCCATCGGCCCAGACCGCCCGGCCGTGGCGGCCCAGCGGCAGGAAGGCCAGACCGGATGCTGCGCGGGCCATGTCGCGGGCGGCCCAGACCGCGCCCTCGATCGCGGCGGTCTCGGGGGACAGATCCGCCAGCCGCCACAGCATCCGGGCGGCGGGGGCGCGGGCCAGGGGGTGCAGGCCCGACAGCGCCGCCATCGCGGACAGGAAATCCGCCGCCGCCGCGTCGAAGGCCGCGCCTGACGGGCGTTCCGACCAAGTGGCATCCTCCCCGTCCGGGTTGCGGTGCAGGGCCAGGAAATCGCGCAGCCGGGCCGGATCGGACTGGCCTTCCAGGCGCCGCAAGGCCCAGCGGGCCTGGGCCATCGCGGCCAGATCGGCGCCCGCGCGGGCGGCCATGGCGTCCAGGCCGATCTCGTCCCGCGACAGCGGCGTGCCCTGGGCGCGCAGCATCTCCTCGATCTCGATCAGGGCCAGGCGGCGGGTGGCGCCCGCGCGGGTCCTGTCGTCCATCAGGGCCAGCCGCGCCTCCAGCCGGCCGACGGCCAGGGCGGCATGGGCCAGATCCACGGCCAGGGCCGATTGCGCGGCCAGCCAGTCGCCGGGGCGGGGCAGGGCGGGATCTCCTTCATCAAGCCCCTGCCAGGAAAGACCGGATTCACGCATATCCGCACCCTAGCGAAGTTCTGCCGGACAACCAAGCTCCTGCATTGGACCTCAAATATCCCGGGGGTCCGGGGGCTGGCCCCCGGCCTTCGCGGGACGCAAGCCTACTCGGCCGCCACCGGCTCTGCCTGGGGGTTGCGGCGCAGCCCCTCGATCAGGACATAGATCACCGGGGTGATCAGCAGCGTCAGCACGAAGGCCAGCGACAGCCCGCCCACGATCACCGCGCCGATGGCCCTGCGGCTTTCGGATCCCGCGCCGGTGGCTGCGGCCAGCGGCACCGCGCCCAGCACGGTGGCGATGGTGGTCATCATCACCGGGCGCAGGCGGGTGACGGCGCCGTCGCGCGCGGCGACGACCAGAGGCCTGCCCTCCTCGCGCAGCTGGTTGGCGAATTCCACGATCAGGATGCCGTTCTTGGCCATGATGCCGATCAGAAGGATCATCCCCACCTGGGAAAAGATGTTCACCGTCCCGCCCGTCAGCCACAGCGTCAGCGCCGCCCCGGCCAGGCCCAGCGGCACCGTCAGCATGATCGTCAGCGGCGTGCGGAAGCTTTCGAACTGCGCGGCCAGCACCAGGAAGACGATCAGCAGCGACATGGCGAAGACCGTGGCGATGCCGCCCGCGCTTTCCAGGTAATCCCGCGCCTGGCCTTCCCAGGCCAGCACCGCCCCGGCGGGCATGTCGGCCATCGCCGCGTCCACCGCCTCCATGGCGCCCGCAAGGTCGGTGCCGGGGGCGATGTCGGCCTCCATCTCGACCGAGATCAGCCGGTCGTAGCGGTTGACCGCCGGCGCGGTGGCCCCGGTGGCGACACTGGCAAAGGCCGACAGCGGGATCAGGTCGCCCCGGTCGTTGCGCAGGAACACCGCCAGCATGTCCTGGACGGAATCGCGATCCTCGGGCGAGGCTTGCAGGATCACCGGATATTGCCGCCCGTCGCGGGTGTATTCGCCGACGCTGCGGGATGCGAACAGCACTTGCAGGGTCTGGGCGATGGTCTCGGCCGACAGGCCCAGATCCTGGGCGCGGTCGCGGTCGATCGACAGGCTGGCGCCCGGCTGGTTGGCGGAATAGCCGACCTCGACCGAGGCCAGGCGCGGGTCTTCCGCCAGCCGGGCGGCCAGGTCGTCCGACCATGCGGCGGTGCGCGCCAGATCCGGCCCGCCCAGCATCCAGCGGATATTGCCCTGCCCGCTGCCCAGGCCCAGCCCCCCCGCCGCGCGGATGAAGGTTTCCGCCTGGGTGATGCGGGCCAGCTGCGGGCGCAGCGTGTCGATGACCTCGTCCACGCCGAGATCGCGGTCCTTCCAGTCGGCCAGGTTCACGAACAGCAGCGACCGGCGCAATTCGCCCCAGGTGCCGACGATGGTGGTCACGTTGGTGACGGTGCCGTCGGCGCGCAGGGGTTCCAGCAGCGCCTCGACCTGGCGGGTGGCCGCGTCGGTATAGGCCAGGTTCGATCCCTGCGGCGCGGTCACGGTGATGCGGATCTGGCCGCGATCCTCGGGCGGGGTCAGTTCGCGGGGCAGGTGCTGATAGAGCGCGAAGGCCCCGGCCATCAGGAAGGCGGTCACCGCCAGGATCGGCACCGGCCGGGCGATCAGCCGGTCCAGGACGGCGCCATAGACCCGCTCCAGCCCGCCGATCATGCGGTTCACCCCGCGCGTCAGCAGGTTCGGGCGTTCCTCGCGCGGCATGATCTTCGCGGCCAGCACCGGCGACAGGGTCAGGGCGACCAGGGCGGATACCGCCACCGCCACCGCCAGCACGATGCCGAATTCGGCGAACAGCTTGCCGATCTCGCCCTCCATGAAGCTGACCGGCACGAAGACCGCGATCAGCACGGCGGTGGTGGCGATCACGGCGAAGCTGACCTGGGCCGATCCGTCGCGGGCGGCGTCCAGGCGCGACTTGCCCATGGCGCGGTGCCGCTGGATGTTTTCCAGGACCACGATGGCGTCGTCCACGACCAGGCCGATGGCCAGGATCAGCGCGAACAGCGTCAGGATGTTGATGGAAAAGCCCAAGGCGCCCATCGCCAGCCCGGCGCCAAGCGCGGAAATCGGGATCGTCACCACCGGGATCATCGACAGCCGCAGCGATCCCAGGAACAGGAAGATCACCGCGATCACCAGGCCCACCGCCTCGGCGAAGACCTTCAGCACCTGGCTGATCGAGCTTTCGATGAACACGGCCTCGTCGGCGGTGATGTCCAGGGCCATGCCCGGCGGCAGGGTCGGGCGGATCCGCTCCAACTCGGCCCGGACCGCCTGAGAGATGGCGACGGTATTGGCCTGGGCCTGCGGCTGGATGCCCATGCCCAGCGACACCACCCCGTTGGCGCGAAAGATGGATTCCCGCTGTTCGGGGCCTTCCTCGATGCGGGCCACGTCGCCCAGGCGCAGGGGCCGGGATCGGTCGTCGCGGATCACCACCTGGCGGAAGGTTTCGGGGCTGGAAAACCGGGTCTGGGCCAGGACCTGCAACTGCCGGGCGCCGGTCTCGATCTCGCCTGCGGGCAGTTCGATGTTGTTGGCCTGAAGCGCCGCGATAATGTCGCCCGTGGTGATGCCCAGGGCGGCCATGCGCGACTGGTCCAGCCAGATCCGCATGGCGGGCGACCGGGCGCCGAAGGTCGCGGTGTTGGCCACCCCCGGCAGCCGGGCGAAGCGGTCCACCAGGAAGCGGGTGGCGTAGTCCGACAGTTCCAGCGGCGTCATCGCCGGGCTGGACAGCGACAGCCGCACCACCGGGTCGCCCTCGCTGTCGTTCTTGTCCACGCGCGGCCGCTCGGCCTCGTCGGGCAGGCGGCCCACCACGCGTTCGACGGCGTTGCGCACGTCATTGGCCGCGGAATCGATGTCGCGGCCGGATGAGAAGGTCAGGACGGTGCGCATCCGGCCGCGTTCGGATTCCGTGGCCATGGCGGTGACGCCGCTGACGCCCGCAAGCGCGCCCTCGATCACGGATGCGACCTGGCTGTCCACCACGTCGGGGGCGGCGCCGGTGTAATTGACGCGGACCGTCACCTCGGCGGCCTCGACCTGGGGCAGTTCGCGCACCGGCAGGCGCGACATGGCGACCGCGCCGATCAGCACGATCAGCAGGTTCAGGACCGTGGCCGTCACCGGGCGGCGCAGGGACAGGCCGGGCAGGCTCATCCGCCGCTTCCCGATGCCGGGGCGGGGGCTTGGACAGGCGCGGGCGCGGCATCCACCCGGTGTTCCTGGGCCACGGCTTCGATGGCGGCGCCGTCGGACAGGCGGTGCAGGTTCGTCACGATCACCCGCGCCGAGGGGTCCAGCCCCGACACCACCTCGACCAGCCCGTCCTGCTGCTGGCCGGTGACGATCTCGACCTGGCGTGCGGCGCCGCCTTCGGCCAGCATGACCAGCACCCGGTCGCCTTCGACCGTCTGGGCGTTTTCCGGGATCGCCGGGCGCTGCCGTTCGTCCAGCACCAGCCGGGCCTGCAGGAACATGCCGCCCGCAAGCGCCCGGTCGCCGTTGGGGATTTCCGCGCGCAAGGCCAGGCTGCGGGTCGCCGCGTCGACGCGGCTGTCGATGCGGCTGATCCGGCCCTGAAAGACCCGCCCCGGCCAGGCGGCGGATGTCAGCTCGACCCGCTGGCCGGATGCCAGGCGGGGCAGCAGGGTCTCGGACACGCTGAAATCGACCTCGATCACCGACAGGTCGTCCAGGCTGGCGATGGGTGTGGCGGTGTCGATCACCTGGCCTTCGACCAGGTCGGACAGACCCACCACGCCCGCGAAGGGCGCGCGCAGGCTGCGGTCCTCAAGCGCGATCCGGGCGCGGTCGCGTTCGGCCTCGGCGCGCAGCAGGGCGGCGCGGGCGGTCTGATAGGCGGCGTCGGACGCGCTGCCCGAGCGGTTCAGGCTTTGCTGGCGGTCGAAGGCGGCCTGCGCCTCGGCCAGGGTGGCGTCGGCGGCCCGCAGGTCGGCCTGTTCCGCGCGGTCGTCCAGTTCCAGCAGCACCGCGCCCGCCTCGACCCGGTCGCCGGGCCGGAAGGCGATGCGGCGGATCCGGCCGCTGGATTCGGCCAGCAGATCCACGGCCTGGCGGGCGCGGGCGGTGCCCACGGCGGTGACGGCATCGGCGAAGGTGACGATCCGGGGGGCGATGGTTTCCACCCGCAGGGGGGCGGTGCCGCCCTGGACGGCCTGGGCGGGTTCGGGGGCGGCCAGCAACCGTTCGGTCAGGTACAGCCCCCCCAAGGCGGCGGCCCCGATCACGACCAGTCCCAGGACGGCCTTCACCGCGCGCATCTTCGCTCCTTCACCCCAGTCAGGCGCTTGATTCCAGAACAACCGATCAGGCCCAAAGGGACAACCCATATCGGCCCGGTCCCGGATATGTGAAGTTCGTAAACGAATGTTTCAGACGGCGCGGATCGGGCCGGGATAGCATGCGACGCGCGCATCGGCGGTTAGCAGCAGCATCCCCTCGGCCAGGGCCTGCGCGACCAGAATGCGGTCGAAGGGATCGGCATGGATGGCAGGCAGGCCCCCCAGCCCCAGGCAGTGCCGCCCGGCGATCGGCAGTTCGGCGTAATCGTTGGCCAGAAGCCCCGCCCGCAGCACGCCCGGATCGACGCGGAAATCCGGCCGATCCAAGGCGCGCTTGATCGCCACCTCCCAGATCGAGGCGGCCGAGAACCACAGGCTGTTGGCGGGATCGGCGATCATGCCTGCCGCATCCTGGGACAGCCGGTCCGGCCTGAACGCCGCCCAGAGCAGCAGATGCGTGTCCAGAAGCAGGTTCATGCGGCGGGATCGGGGCCTTCGAACAGGGCGCGGATGCCGTCGGCGCCGATGTCGTCGAAATCCTCGGGGATCTGGGCCTGGCCAGCCAGGAAGCCCAGGCGGCGCGGGGCCTCGGCTTCGATCATCGTGACCTTGACCAGGGGCTTGCCCGCCCGCGCGATCACGAAAGGCTCGCCCCGCACGGCATCCTCGACCAGGCGGGACAGGTGGGTCTTGGCCTCGTGGATGTTCACAGTCTTCATGGGGCGGCCTTTGTCTGGTCCAATGAACTTAGTCAAGCAAGGCGGCTTGGTCAAGAAAGGCGGGGCGCATGGCAGGGGAATGATGGCAGGAAATGCGTGATGTTTACACATTGCGGCATTGTGACCGGCCGGGCGTTCCTTTCGGCCCCGGCCCCGGCTTAGGTGGGGCCGTCCCTTCCGAAAGGCCCTGCCTATGATCCCCCGCCGTCTTGTCCTGTCCGGTGCCGCCGCCTGCGGGATGGCCGCCGCCCTGCCGCTGCGTGCGGCCGACCGCCCCAACCCGATGCCCGAGGAACTGCGCGCCGCCCTGGAACGCGACCCGACCGCGCCGGTCCTTGGCAACCCGGACGGCGACATCACCCTGTCGGTGTTCTTCGATTACAACTGCCCGCATTGCCGCAAGATGGTCGGGCCGATCCAGGCGCTGATCGCCTCGGATCCCGCGCTGCGGGTGGTCTACCGCGAATGGCCTGTCTTCGGCGAGGGATCGGATTTCGCCGCCCGCGCCTCGCTGGCCTCGCTGGAGACGGGGAAATACTGGCGGTTCCACGCCGCCCTGATGGCGATGCGCGGCCGGGCCGAGGAAACCAGCGTGATGCGCGTGGCCCGCCAGACCGGCCTGGATCCGGCCGCGCTGCGCCGGGGGATGGAGGCCGAGCCCGTGACCCGCCATATCGCGCTGTCCTTCCAGCTGGCCGAACATATGGGCCTGATGGGCACGCCCACCTTCATCGCGGGCGACGAGGCGGTCTTCGGCGAACAGTCCCGCGCCGACCTGGCCGCCCTGGTCGCGCGCGGGCGGCGGACGCTGGGCCTAGGCTGAGGCGGCGATTTTCCCTGACGGGCGGGAATAACCCCGTCCCGTCCCTCGTATCCCTTTCGACCGGCGGCAACGGCCGGGTTTCGAACAAGCGGAGCGAGGGACATCATGAAACGGGCGCTTTGCGCAGCCATTCTGCTGACCGCCTTGCTGGGATCGCCCGCCGCGGCGACTGTCGATCCGGCGGGACCGGAAGGCGGGCTGAAGATCACCCAGCTTCTTTTGGACAAGTCGTCGCGGACGCTCTATCTGTTGCAGGGCAGGCGGGCGGTGCGGTCCTACAGCGTCGATCTGGGCGCCAATCCGGCGGGACACAAGCAATACCGGGGCGACGGCCGCACGCCCGAGGGGCTTTACTACATCACCCACCGCAATCCCCGGTCGAGCTTCTTCCTGTCGCTGGGGATTTCCTATCCCAACGACCGGGACCGGGCGCGGGCGCGCGCCCTGGGCCGCGATCCGGGCGGCGACATCTTCATCCACGGCCGCGGCGCCCGCGTGCAGAACCCGCCGCGCGACTGGACGCGCGGCTGCGCCGCCGTCACCGATGACGAGATGGCCGAGATCTTCGCCCTTGTCCCGCCCGGCACGCCGATCTTCATCAAGCCGTGAAAAAAGGCCGCAGGGCTGTCCCGCGGCCTTCGGCTTCCGCCCGCCTTACCAGCTGGTCAGGACCGAGCCGTCGTATTTCTCCTCGATGAAGGCCTTCACCTCGGGGCTGTGATAGGCCTCGACCAGCTTCTTCGCCCAGTCCTGGGTCTCGTCGCCCTTGCGCACCACGATGATGTTCACATAGGGGCTGTCGGCCTTTTCCATGGCGATGGTGTCGGTGTTGGGGTTCAGGCCCGCCGCCAGCGCATAGTTGGTGTTGATGACCGACGCCTCGGTATCGGCCAGCGACCGGGGCAGCTGCGCCGCGTCCAGCTCCAGGAATTGCAGGTTCTTGGCGTTTTCGGTGATGTCCAGCGGCGTCGGCACCAGGCCGGTGCCCTCGGCCAGGGTGATCAGGCCCAGATCCTGCAGGATCAGCAGCGCGCGCCCGCCATTGGTGGGATCGTTGGGGATGCCGATCCTGGCGCCCTTGGGCAGGTCGGCGATGTCCTTCAGCTTGTCGGAATAGATCCCCATCGGCGTGGTGATGGTGGTGGCGATCTCGACCAGGTCGAAGCCGCGGTCCTTGATCTGGTTTTCCAGATAGGGGCGGTGCTGGAAGCTGTTGGCCTGGATGTCGCCGTCGGCAAGCGCGGTGTTCGGGATCACATAGTCCGAGAACTCCACCACCTCGATGGTCAGGCCCAGGGGTTCGGCGACCTTGGCGACCTCTTCCATGATCTCGGCATGTTCGCCGGGCGAGACGCCGACCTTGATGTCTTCGGCCATCGCGGCGGCGGCCGACAGGGCCAGGGCGGAAGTCAGGGTCAGAATGCGCAGCATCGGAGGGGTTCCTTTCTTGTCTGCGAAGAAGATTCAGTGGCCCCGGTTGCGGGGCACGCGCTTGTCGAAGCGGGCGGCGATCCATTCGCCGATGGATTGGACCAGCTGCACCAGCACGATCAGCACGACGACCACCGCCAGCATCACCTCGGGCATGAAGCGTTGGTATCCGTATCGGATGCCCAGGTCGCCCAACCCCTCGCCCCCGACCGCGCCGACCATGGCGGAATAGCCGATCAGGCTGACCACGGCCAGCGTCAGGCCCAGGGCGATGGCCGGGCGCGCCTCGCGGATCAGCACCTTGGCGATGATCTGCATGGGGGTTGCGCCCATGGCGCGGGCGGCCTCGATCAGGCCCGCATCGACCTCGCGAATGGCGTTTTCGACAAGGCGCGCGATGAAGGGGATCGCCGCCAGCGTCAGCGGCACGATCGCGGCATCGGTGCCGATGGAGGTGCCGACGATGGCGCGGGTCAGCGGGATGATCGCCACCACCAGGATGATGAACGGCACCGACCGGGTGGCGTTCACCACCAGCCCCAGCACCTTGTTCAGCCAGGGCGCCGACAGCAGTTCGCCCCGCTGCGAGACGGCCAGGAACACCCCCAGCGGCAGGCCGAACAGCGTGCCCAGCACGGTCGAGGCCGCGACCATGTACAGCGTCTGCAAGGTCGCTTCGTAAAGCAGCGCGATCAGGTTAGCGGACATAGCCCAGCACCTTTGTCAGAAGCCCGTGGCGTTCCAGATAGGCCCGCGCCTGCGCCCCCCGGTCCGCATCGACCGAAATCAGCAGGTTGCCGAAGGGATGGGGGCCGACCTCCTCGATGGCGCCGGCCAGGATGTTGCTGGCGATGCCCTGTTCGACCGCCAGCCTGGACAGCATCGGATCGGTGGCGTGGGCGCCCGCGAAGGTGACGCGGATGATTTCCTGCGCGGGGCCGTCGGGGCGCTGTTCCAGCATCCGCCCGGCGATGAAGCCCGGCAGCGTCAGCCCGGTGACGCCGCCCAGGAAGGATTGCGTGGTCGGATGGGTGGGGTTGGTGAAGATGTCGTAGGTCGGGCCGCTTTCGACGATCCGGCCGCCCTCGATCACCGCCATGTGGCTGGCGATGTCGCGGACCACGGCCATCTCGTGGGTGATCAGCAGGATCGTCAGGCCCAGGTCGCGGTTGATGTCGGCCAGCAGCCGCAGCACCGTCTGCGTGGTCTCGGGGTCCAAGGCGCTTGTCGCCTCGTCCGACAGCAGCACCTTGGGCTGGGTGGCAAGGGCGCGGGCGATGCCCACGCGCTGCTTCTGCCCGCCCGACAGTTCCGCCGGATAGCGGCCCTCCAGCCCCCGCAGGCCCACCCGGTCGATCAGGTCGGCCACGCGGGCGCGGATCGGCCCGGCGGGCGTGCCCGCGATCTCCAGCGGCAGAGCGATGTTTCCGGCCACCGTGCGGGACGCCAGCAGGTTGAAATGCTGGAAAATCATCCCGACCTCGCGCCGGACCCTGCGCAGCGCCGCGCCGCGCGCCCGGCCCACGTCATGGCCTGCCACGGTGACGGTGCCCGTCGTCGGGCGCTCCAGCCCGTTGACCATCCGCAGCAGCGTCGACTTCCCCGCCCCCGACCGGCCGATGATGCCGCAGATCGCGCCGGGTTCCACCGCCAGCGTCACGGCGTCAAGCGCATGGACCGGGACGCCGCCCGGCCCGGCGAAGGCCTTGCCCACCCCGTCGAAACGGATCGCCGCGTCAGTCGCGGTGCTGCCGGTCATTCATTCGTCCTTGCCTGCCTGTGGCGCCTGTCCTTGCCGGGGTTGCCTCAATCACCGGCAGGACGCAAGCCGGGCCGTGACGTTTCGAAGAAACGCGTGGGAACGGCCGTCCGATTTGGAACGGATATGTCGTCGAGGGGGGCGACAGAGTGCGATCATTCCGGCTTCCCGTCCGCCCGGAAGCCCGCGCGATTAACCGTCTCATGGAATGATGATTGAATCGGCTTTCGCACGGGGTATCTATGACAGGGTATACAGGTTTTGCATGTCATGATTTCAAGCGGTTTCTGGTCATCCTGCGCTGCCTTCGGCAGTTCCGCCTGCCTGATCGCGCAGGACCGGACCGTCAGCCATGCCGATCTTGCCCGGATCGCGGATGATTGGGCGCTTCGTGCCCGGACCCTGCTGCCGCCCGGCCTCGACAGGCCGCTGGTCGCCTTGGAAATGACGGCCTCGGTGGGGACGGTTGCGGCCTATCTGGGGTGCCTGCGCGCAAGCTGGCCGAAGCGTTTCGGTAAAAACGTGAATCGCAGAGGGATTCCTGCAAGACCCAGTTTGTGCTCCTCTTGTTCGGGGAGGATAAGTCATGTCAGCACCTTTGCC
>NZ_UZWE01000084.1 GCF_900631945.1 Paracoccus haematequi | reverse complement strand
CAGAAACCTGGCACCAGTTCCTCGACGACTTCGTTAGCGATCCTGAACTCGCGCAACGCTTCAAGGCTCAACCGCCGCGGTAACAATCGGCCGGTTACACTGTAACGAGGATGAGGGCTTGGGCATCGAGGTCGACTTCTCGCTTCCCGCCGAGCGCGTAGCCGGACCTGCCCCGCCAACACGACCGACGAAGCTAAAGGTTCTCGACATAAGTCACGTAGAAACCACGGACCATCCGGTGCTCCTGCATCCGTTCTCCGAGCGAGAAACCGTTCATCTTGCGAGGCGTTGGCTGGAAAATATCCAATCCGCGATCCAGAACCATCTTCCAGCCGTTATCCGTCGTGATGTCGCGTGCATGGAGAGTGCCGCTCCCATCAAAGGCCCATGTGAAATCGACGCCCGTGCCTGTGCAGGCTTCAGCAACCCCGTCCAAGCACTCTCGCTGCTCCTGGATGTTCCCATCGTCCGGAGCCGTGACAAGATGCACAGCGATCTGATCTTCAGGCTGTTTACGCCGGATTAGCATCTCGATCAGTTCCATCACGTTGCGTGCCTGATGGAACTTCCGGATATAGGGGTCTGTGATGATAATCCGCGTCGCACCATCCGTCCAAGGACCAAAGATCTTGTCGAAACTGATGCCCTTGCGGTTTTCTGTGAAAACGACATGTCCGGGAGTTGGGGCTGAGTGCAGGGCAGCGGCAACGGCAGGTGCTGCGGAAGCACCCACCGTTGAGACCGGCTCTGCCGGTACCAACCCAATCTCTTGTTGATTCGTACCTTCACTTCCATCGTCGGTTGATCGACGGTGGTAGAACTGGGGGAACTCCTCTTCCTCCAGCGTGGCGACGGCGCGCTTTGCGCCATCCGATGCGATGTAATGGAAGTCCGCTTCCTCGAAGGTGCTGTCGATCCGCAGGAGCTGGTCTTTCACCCGCTTGCGGCATTCAATCGCTAACCGCAGCAACTCTTCAACTTCGGCTTCTGTCTCGCCACCATTCGGGAAGATCAGCTTCAAAAGGCCTGACATGGTCTTGTTGATCGCTGCGCGGTCCCGGATATGGGTCTGAACTGGGACGGTAAAATAGCGATCCGGCCGGTGTGAGAAGTCCTCGGCACGCAGATGACGCAGGATTTCGGCGAGATAATCAACAATGAACCCATAGCCAGATGTGAACATCTCGCCCCGGATGATATCGACCTCCCATCCGGGCAAATAGGCGTGCAACCGATCGATAAAGGCGCTGTCGTGGAACTGCGGCGGCAAAGCTTCGAAGAGGTCGGTATTTTTCAGCATCCAAGGCACGTTATGGTCCGTGTTGCCGACAAAGGCGAAGCTGGCCTCCGCGCCCATCGGATTTACACCACGAGAGAACTGCTTGTTCGCCATGTAGTTCTTCATGATATCGACGAGCGCCTTGTTGGCCGTCTTCTCGCGGCCGGCAAATTCGTCAAAGGCCGCGACATCCCAAAAGCCGACCAATCCGATCCGGCCATTGGAATTGTTCACGAAAAGCTTGGGAACCGTGATTTCACCGCCCGAGATCAGCTGACCATGTGGTGAAAACTCGGAATAGATATGAGATTTTCCCGTCCCCTTGGGACCAAGGGTCGTGTCTCGGAAGTGGTAGAAATTGTCTGGCGGCGTAATCTCCGGGTGAACCAACACCCACCCAACCGGCGGCGGCAACCGCCAGGGAGATCAC
>NZ_UZWE01000082.1 GCF_900631945.1 Paracoccus haematequi | reverse complement strand
AAGCCCCGCATAAGATACGTCGTTAACGACGTCGCTATGCACGTGTCTTAGCCGATCACCCCACGCTCAGGCAGGCGGTGGCAACCGGGCGGTTACGTTACAGTTTTCCTGATCAGCAGATTGCAGGCCAATCATGCACTACCCCTTCCTCGTCATTGATCCGCGCTCCGGCCTGCAATACCGCCTAACCGATACCGGTCTTGCCGAATTGTCCCTTGCCCCCATTTCTGCCGAATGGGCGCCGGGGCGTGCCATTGCCGAGGCGCCTGACCCGGTCTGGGCCGAAAGTCTTGCCAATGCGCCTGTCGAGACGATCTCGGCGGTGACCGCCGCGCTGACGGATCTTGTGCTGGCCACGCCGGATCTGAAGGTGCCGAACGTCGATCACCTGCCAGACAGCCGCGCCAAGCGGCATCTCTTGGCGCTGGTCGCGTTGTGGCGTAACCGGCCGATTGTTACCGCGGCGGTTGAGCCTTGAAGCGTTGCGCGAGTTCAGGATCGCTAACGAAGTCGTCGAGGAACTGGTGCCAGGTTTC
>NZ_UZWE01000081.1 GCF_900631945.1 Paracoccus haematequi | reverse complement strand
GTCTCTTTTCGAGGGGGGTGGGGGTAAAATCCGACGGCTCGGATCCTCTACTCGTCTCCCTCTCTGGCGGCACCTGACAATTATTTTTTTTCAGATGAGAAAACGGACGCCTGGTAGCCCACTGGCTGCTACGATGGCCGGAGCAGTGCTGTTCGTGATTGCTAGGATGGTCCCCAATGAAACTGCGTACTCTGCCCCTTATCATGTTGTTCCTGGGGGCTGCGCCAGCAGCGTACGCGGTGGATGACCCTTTACCCACCAAGTATATCTGCGTCTCTGCAGACCCGATTGATGCCGACGAGGTTCCGAGAACCACGATGGAGATGCTGGAGTTTCTGAACGACACCTTGGACGCGGCCGCAGTGCTCGAATTCCATGGAGACGAAGTGAAATTCAGTCATGCTTTCCCGAGTGAACCGAAAATTAGAGTGCTGACGCGTCACAACAACGTCTCCGTGTTCGAGCGCGGCCTTATTATGGACGGGGGACCAGGATGCGATGCGCTTCAAGATCCCCCATCCGGCACCTGCAACTGGACGTTTCATCCAATTTCAGCGGGGGATCAGCCGTCAATAAGCACTCGTCTAGTGTGGGAATTCTATACGCTCAAGTCATCTGTCCTATCCCAGACAACGATATCCAGTGGGCAGCAAGAACCGATAACTGAAACGTGGGACTGTTCGGATGCTGAGATGATCGATCGTAACCGCCCGGTTGCCACCGCCTGCCTGAGCGTGGGGTGATCGGCTAAGACACGTGCATAGCGACGTCGTTAACGACGTATCTTATGCGGGGCT
>NZ_UZWE01000083.1 GCF_900631945.1 Paracoccus haematequi | reverse complement strand
AGGCAAGCTGATGACGATTGAAGCGATTGAAAAGCATCCTGTTCCGGCGGGTTTCGGGGATGCGCATGTGGGGGCTGGGGATTATGCGCGGCTTTATGCCGAATCGATCGCGGACCCCGAATCGTTCTGGCGGCGCGAGGGGCTGCGGCTGGACTGGATCCAGCCCTACGGCACCGTCAAGAACACCGACTTCACGCTGGGCCGGGTCTCGATCAAGTGGTTCGAGGACGGGGTGCTGAACGCCTCGGTCAACTGCATCGACCGCCACCTGCCCGCCCGCGCGAACCAGACCGCGATCATCTTCGAGCCCGACGATCCCGCCACCCCCGCCCAGCACATCACCTATGCCCAGCTGTCGGAAAAGGTGAACCGCTTCGCCAACGTGCTGCTGTCCCAGGGCATCATGCGCGGCGACCGGGTGGTGATCTATCTGCCGATGATCCCGGAAGCCGCCTATGCGATGCTGGCCTGCGCGCGGATCGGGGCGATCCATTCGATCGTCTTCGCGGGCTTTTCCCCGGATGCGCTGGCCAACCGCATCAACGACTGCGGCGCCAAGCTGGTCATCACCGCCGACACCGCGCCGCGCGGCGGCCGGCGCACCAACCTGAAGTCGAACACCGACGCGGCGCTGCTGCACTGCTCGGACCGGGTGCGCTGCCTGGTCGTCAAGCATACCGGCGACCAGACCACCTGGATCCAGGGCCGCGACGTGGACGTGAAGGCGCTGATGGAGGCGGCCAGCCCGGATTGCCCGCCCCGGCCGATGGGGGCCGAGGATCCGCTGTTCATCCTGTACACCTCGGGGTCGACCGGCAAGCCCAAGGGGGTGGTGCACACCACCGGCGGCTATCTGGTCTATGCGGCGATGACGCATCAATACGTCTTCGACTACAAGGACGGCGACGTGTTCTGGTGCACGGCCGACGTGGGCTGGGTGACGGGCCACAGCTATATCGTCTATGGCCCGCTGGCCAACGGCGCCACCACGGTGATGTTCGAGGGCGTGCCCACCTATCCCGACGCCGGCCGCTTCTGGGAGGTCTGCGCCAAGCACCGGGTGACGCAGTTCTATACCGCGCCGACCGCGATCCGGTCGCTGATGGCCAAGGGCACCGATCCGATCCAGGGCCACGACCTGTCGTCCCTGCGCATCCTGGGCACCGTGGGCGAACCGATCAACCCCGAGGCCTGGCACTGGTACAACGACAACATCGGCCAGGGCCGCTGCCCGATCGTCGACACCTGGTGGCAGACCGAGACCGGCGGGCATCTGATCACGCCGCTGCCCGGCGCCATCCCGACCAAGCCCGGCTCTGCCACGCTGCCCTTCTTCGGCATCAGGCCCGCGGTGCTGGACGCCCAGACCGGCGCCGTGCAGGAGGGCAACCCGGCCGAGGGGGTCTTGTGCATCGCCGACAGCTGGCCCGGCCAGATGCGCACGCTGTGGGGCGACCACCAGCGGTTCGAAGAGGCCTATTTCCAGCAATATCCGGGTTACTACTTCACCGGCGACGGCTGCCGGCGCGACGAGGACGGATACTACTGGATCACCGGGCGGGTGGACGACGTGATCAACGTGTCGGGCCACCGGATGGGCACGGCCGAGGTGGAATCGGCCCTGGTCGCCCACGAGAAGGTCGCCGAGGCCGCCGTGGTCGGCTATCCGCATCCGCTGAAGGGGCAGGGCATCTATGCCTATGTGACGCTGATGAACGGGGTCGAGCCCTCGGACGCGCTGCGGGCCGAGCTGGAGAAATGGGTCCGCACCGAGATCGGCCCGATCGCCAAGCC
>NZ_UZWE01000023.1 GCF_900631945.1 Paracoccus haematequi | reverse complement strand
CCCCATCGCCCCTCCCTCCGGTCCCGCCACCCAGGCCGAGCCGATCCGCATGCGGACCCTGATTCTGCTGCGGTGGTTCGCGATCGCCGGGCAGACGGCGGCGGTGGTGGTCGCGCATCTGATGGGCATCGGCTTCGCCATCGGTCCCGTCCTGGCGCTGATCGCCGCCGCCGCGGCCCTGAACCTGTGGCAGGGGCTGTGGCCCCGGCGCCGCACCTCGGCCCGGCTGGCGGTGGTGCATCTGGCCTTCGACGTGATCCAGATTTCCGCCCTGATGGCGCTGACCGGCGGGCTGGCCAATCCCTTCGCCCTGCTGGTCCTGGCGCCGGTGACGGTGGCCGCGACATCGCTGGACACCCGCCAGACAGTGGCCCTGGGCCTGGCGACGATGATCCTGGTGTCGCTGGCGTCGCGATTCGCGCTGCCCCTGCACGACGCGGACGGGACCGAACTGGCCCTGGCGCCGGTCCTGGCGTTGGGGCACTGGGCGGCGCTGATGATCGGGGTGGTGTTCTTCGCGGGCTATGCGCATCGGGTGACGGCGGAACTTCAGGCGACCTCGAACGCGCTGTTCGCGACGCAGATGGCCCTGGCGCGCGAACAGCGGCTGCAACATCTGGGCGGCGTCGTGGCGGCCGCCGCGCACGAGATGGGCACCCCCCTGGCCACCATCAAGCTGATCGCGGCCGAACTTGCGGACGAACTGGACGACCGCCCCGACCTGCAAGCCGACGCCATCGCGCTGCGCGATTCCGCCGTGCGCTGCGGCGACATCCTGCGCAGCATGGGCCGGGCGGGCAAGGACGACCTGCACCTGCGCAGCGCCCCCCTGCGCACCGTGCTGGAGGACGCCGCCGAACCTCATGCCGGACGCGGCCCCGTGGTCGAGATCCGCGCCGACGGGCCCCAGATCCGCCGCGACCCCGCCGTCATCCACGCGCTGCGCAACCTGATCCAGAACGCCGTCGATTTCGCCGCCGCCCGCGTGGTGATCGAATCGCAGGCCGGGGACGGCTGGCTGGCGGTGACGATCCGCGACGACGGCCCCGGCTATCCGCCCGCGCTGCTGGCGCGGATCGGCGATCCCTATCTGACCAGCAAGCGCGGCGGGCCGCAGCGCGAGGGCTATGACGGCATGGGCCTGGGCCTGTTCATCGCCAAGACGCTGCTGGAACGGTCCGGCGCGCGGCTGGATTTCGACAATGGCGGGCCGGGCGCTGTCGTGACCGTCCGCTGGCCGCTGGACCGGATCGCCGCCGACGCGCGCGCGGCCCTGGGCGACAATCCCCGGATGACATGACGTTTTTAACTGTTCGTTAAGCCCCTTCGCTTTAAGGTTGTCCAAACGCGAAGGAGCTTCTGATGTCCCTGCACGGTATCGGGCTGGTCTTTCTGGCGGTGTTGACGGGCACCGCCTCGGTCCTGCTGGCGGTCGCGCTGCTGCGGTGGTGGGACAGGGGTCCGGGGCGGCGCGGGGCGCGCCTGCCGCAGGGCCTGGACGGCAGCCTGAAGCCGATGGTGCTGCTGTTCCGGGGCCAGCGCCTGGTGGACGCGACGCCGCCCGCCCGCGCGCTTCTGGACCGCATCTCGGCGCCGGAAAGCGAATGGACGCGGCTGCTGCAATGGATCGGCCCGCGCTTTCCCGACGCCATCGACGGGCTGTCGCGCATCGGCCGGGCAGGCCGCTTCGAATGCCTGGGCCAATCCGGCACCGGCAGCGCCACCCTGAGGCTGCTGGTCGAACAGATCGATTCGGATCTGCTGCGCATCACCATTACCGACCCCCAGGCGGAATATGCGGGAATCGTCGTCGATTCGATGTCCCAGCAGGCGATGGAGGAGGAACTGGACCTGCTGCGCCGGTCTCTGGACCAGACGCCGATGCTGGTCTGGCGCCAGGATGCCGAGGAACGCGTGACCTGGGCCAACGCCGCCTATCTGCGCAAGGCCGAGGCGCAGGCGGACGAGCCCATCGGCTGGCCCCTGCCGCGCCTGCTGGATTCGCCGCGCCCGGTGCCGGGCGCCGGGACGCGGACGCGGCGCGCCTCGCTGACCCAGAACGGGGCGGTGTTCTGGTACGACTGCCACAGCCACCCGACCGGCGATCAGACGATGATGTTCGCGCTGCCCGCCGATGCCGCCGTGCGCGCCGAACGATCCCTGCGGGAATTCGTGCAGACGCTGACCAAGACCTTCGCCGACCTGCCCATCGGACTGGCGATCTTCGACCGGCAGCGGCATCTGCAACTGTTCAACCCGGCGCTGATCGACCTGACCAGCCTGCCCACCGGCTTCCTGACCGCGCGGCCGACGCTGTTCGACCTTCTGGACAAGCTGCGCGAATTGCGGATGGTCCCCGAGCCCAAGGATTTCCGAAGCTGGCGCCAGCAGATGAGCGATCTGGAAAGCGCCGCCGCCACCGGCCACCATGTCGAGGAATGGTCCCTGCCGGGCGGTCAGACCTATCGCGTGACCGGCAGGCCGCATCCCGACGGCGCCGTGGCCTTTTTGTTCGAGGACATCACCTCGGAAATGAGCCTGACGCGCCGCTTCCGAGCCGAAATGACGCTGGGCCACAGCATCCTGGACGGCCTGGGCGACGCGGTGGCGGTATTCGGCCAGGACGGGCAGGTGATCATGTCGAACCGCCCCTATCGCGAGTTGTGGCCCGGCGCCGAAAGCCTGGCCGAGGCGCTGGCCTGCTGGCAGGCCGGGGCCGAGGCGGGATCGGGTGTCGCGGCCCTGGGCGCGCGGCTGACCCAGGCCGAGACGGGGCTGCGCGACACCGGGCTGATGGCGGGGCCGCAGGGGCAGTTGCTGGGCTGGGCGGTCACGAAGCTGGGCGCCGGGCGGCAGATGGTGCGCTTTCGCCTGCCCGACCCCGCCGCCGCAGCCCTGGCGGACGACAAGGCGATGCTGGCAAGCGCGGGTTGACGCGCCTCAGCCCAACCGGGCGAAGGCGGCCAGCACCACGCGTTCGGATTCGTCCAGATACCCCGCCAGCATGGCCGCTGCCTGGTCCTGTCGCCCCTCGACCAACAAGTCCAGGATCCGGGCGTTGCGATCGATATAGGGTTCGTGCAGCCGTTCGGGACTGTCCAGCAGCCCGAAGGCCAGCCGCAATTCCGCGATGATCTGCGCAAAGAAACCCTGCAACCGGGCGCTGTCGGTCAGCGCGACGATGGCGGCATGGAATTCCATGTTGGCGCTGCCGACCATGCGCCAGTCCTGGATCTCGCGCGCGGCGCGGGCCTTCTCGACGGCAAGGCGCATCTGCGCCACGGCCTCGTGCCGGGGCCAGGCATGGGCCAGGGCGGGCACCTCGATCAGCCGCCGCACGCGGTAGATGTCGACGATGCTGGCCATCGACGGCACCGCGACGAACACCCCGCGATTGGGTTCGTGCCGCAACAGGCCTTCGCGCGTCAGCAGGCGGAACACCTCGCGCAGGGTATTGCGCGACACGCCCAGTTCGGCGGCCAGCCGGGTTTCCGACAGCCGCTGACCCGGCGGCAGGGCGCCGCCGGTGATGTCGTTGCGCAGCCGCGAGGCCGTTTCCTCGGCAAGCCCGGTCAGATCCGTCGTCATCTTCCGCCCCAATATCCCAAGACGCAGGATGGACGCCCCCAGCAGGACAGGCAAGGCGATGCGGCCCGAATCGGGGGCTTTTCAAAGCCTGTTCCGCGAACAAATTCCGCCCCCCGGCAGGTCAGCTGCTTATTTCGAAGGCTCTTTCCGGTTCTTTTGTTCAACAATCACGGTAGATATGTCAGATAATCGTTGACAGCCTGTCATCCTGGCTTCACTTTTCAGTCATTCCGAAAACGCCACCCTTCCTTGCAGCAGGAGCATGACTGATGAGTGCCACCGCCGTTCCCACGGCCGCCAATGCCACCCTGCGGGGCGGGTTCCTGGCGGCGATCTTCCTGATGGCGACCTCGGCCATCGGGCCGGGCTTCATCACCCAGACCGCGACCTTCACCGCCAAGCTGGGTGCGGCCTTCGCCTTTGCGATCCTGGCCTCGATCCTGATCGACTTCGTGGTGCAGCTGAACATCTGGCGCATCACCGCGCTGACCCGGAAGAACGCCTCCGAGACCGCGAATGCCGCGATCCCCGGATCGGGCTATCTGCTGGCGGTGCTGGTGATGATCGGCGGGCTGGCCTTCAACGTCGGCAACATCGCGGGCGCGGGCCTGGGAATGAACGCCATGTTCGGCCTGGATCCGAAGATCGGCGGCGCCATCTCGGCCCTGCTGGCGATCGGGGTGTTCCTGTCGAAACGCGCCGGGCTGCTGCTGGACCGATCGCTGATCGGGCTTGGCATCCTGATGATCGTGATGACGGTGATCGTCGCCGTCACCTCGAACCCGCCGGTGGGCGAGGCGCTGCGCCAGACCGTGTTTCCGGCGGTGATCGACTTTCCGACCATCACCACCATCGTCGGCGGCACCGTGGGCGGCTATATCACCTATTCCGGCGCGCACCGGCTGCTGGACAAGGGGCTGGTCGGCGAACAGCACCTGGCCGCCGTCACCCGCGCCTCCCTGACCGGGATCGCCGTCACCGGCGTGATGCGCTTCGTGCTGTTCCTGGCGATCCTGGGCGTCGTCGCCTCGGGTGTGACGCTGGATCTGTCCAGCCAGGCCGCGAACCCGGCGGCGCAGGCCTTCGCCGCAGCGCTTGGCGACTGGGGGATGCGGATCTTCGGCGTGGTGCTGTGGGCGGCGGCCATCACCTCGGTCATCGGCGCGGCCTATACCTCGGTCAGCTTCCTGGTGGCCTTCATGGAGATGACCGAGCGCAGCCGCAACATCGCCACGGTGATCTTCATCGGCGTGTCGCTGGCGGTGTTCGTGGCCATCGGCACCGCGCCCGCCGCGCTGCTGGTCTTCGTGGGCGGCTTCAACGGCCTGATCCTGCCCATCGGCCTGACGATCTTCACCTATGTCGGCTTCGCGCGATCCGACCTGATGGGCGGGCACCGCTACAACCGGCCGCTGCTGATCCTCAGCGCCATCGTCTGCGCGCTGACCTGGTACATGGGCTATCGGTCCTTCGGCGCGATCTTCGCCTTCCTGGGCCTGTAAAAGGGGGAAACCCATGCGAACCATCGACCTGAACAGCGACCTGGGCGAGGGCTATGGCGCCTGGACCATGGGCGACGACGCGGCGATGCTGGGCATCGTCAGTTCCGCCAACGTCGCCTGCGGCTTTCACGCGGGCGACCCGCTGACCATCCGCGCCACCGTGGCGCAGGCGGCGGCGCGGGGCGTGGCGGTCGGGGCGCATGTGTCATACCCCGACCGGGTGGGCTTCGGGCGCCGCCCCATGGACGTGACCTCGGCGGAACTGACCGCCGATGTCATCTATCAGATCGGTGCCTTGCAGGGGATAGCACAGGCGGCGGGAATGCGGGTCAGCTATGTGAAGCCGCACGGGGCGCTGTACAACACCATTGCCAACGACGCGCGCCAGGCCGATGCGGTGATCGCCGCGATCCGCGAGATCGACGATTCGCTGGTGCTGATGGCGCTGGCCGGGGCGCCGATCCTGTCTCGCGCCACTGACGCCGGGCTGGCGACGGTGGCCGAGGCGTTCGGCGACCGCGCCTATACGCCGGACGGCCAGCTTATGTCGCGCCGGGAACAGGGCGCGGTGCTGCACGACGCCGATGCCGTGGCCGCGCGGATGCTGCGCCTTGCGACCGAGGGCGTGATCGAGGCCGTTGACGGATCGACCCTGCGCCTGTCCGCCGACAGCATCTGCGTGCATGGCGACAGCGCGGGCGCGGTGGACATGGCCCGCCGCATCCGAGAGGAGCTAGTGGCGGGCGGCGTCACCATCGCCCCCTTCGCGGGGGCGGTCTAATGCGTCCCGATCCCGCAAGCGCCGCCGCCGCCCGCCTGGCCTGCCGCAGCACCGTCGCGCCCACCGCCGGGATGGCGCCGGGCTTTACGCAGTGCAACATGATCTCTCTGCCGCGCGACTGGGCCTGGGATTTCCTGCTGTTCGCGCAGCGCAACCCCAAGCCCTGCCCGGTGCTGGACGTGACCGATCCCGGCAGCCACCAGACCGCGCTGGCGCCCGGCGCGGATCTGCGCACCGACATTCCCCTGTATCGCATCTGGCGCGACGGGCTGCTGGCCGATGAGGTGGCCGACGCGACCGAGGCCTGGGCCGAGCATCCCGACCTCTTGACCTTCCTGATCGGATGCTCTTTCACCTTCGAGACGCCCTTGCAGGCGGCCGGGATCGAGGTGCGCCATATCGCCCAGGGCTGCAACGTGCCGATGTATCTGACCAGTCGCGCCTGCCGTCCCGCCGGGCGGCTGCACGGGCAGATGGTCGTGTCGATGCGCCCGATCCCGGCGGACCGCGTGGCCGAGGCCGCGATGATCTCGGGCCGCTTCCCGGCGGTCCACGGCGCCCCGGTCCATGTCGGCGACCCCGGCGGCCTGGGCATCGCGGATCTGTCGCGCCCCGATTTCGGCGATCCGGTCCAGATCCGCGACGGAGAGGTGCCGGTCTTCTGGGCCTGCGGGGTCACGCCGCAGGCGGCCGTCATGGCCTCGAAACCGCCCTTCGCCATCACCCATGCGCCGGGGCACATGTTCGTCACCGACATCCCCGACAGCCAGTGGCAGGTGTGACGATGCGCTTCCTTCCCGTGGGGCCGCGCACGCTGCTGGTGGAACTGGCCGACCTGGACGAAACGCTGGCGCTGTTCGACGCGCTGCTGGCCGATCCCATCGACGGCGTGGCCGAGATCATCCCTGCCGCCCGCACGCTGATGGTTCGCGTGGCACCGGGCTTTGCCGCCGATGGCGCCCTGGCGGCGACGATCCAGGCGCGCCAGCCCGCGCCGGGCACGCTCCGCGCGGAAGGCCCGGTCGAGACGGTCGAGATCCCGATGAGTTATGACGGCGAGGATCTGGCCGATGTGGCGGCCCACATGAACCTGACCGTGGCCGAGGTGATCGCCGCCCATCAGGCCGCCACCTGGCAGGTGGCCTTCTGCGGCTTCGCGCCGGGCTTCGCCTACATGACCGGCGACGATCCGCGTTTCGATGTGCCCCGCCGCCCTGCGGCGCGCACCAGGATCCCGGCGGGGTCGGTGGCGCTGGCGGCGCGGTTCTGCGGCGTCTATCCGCAGGACACGCCCGGCGGCTGGCAGCTGATCGGCACGACAAAGGTGCCGATGTGGGATCTGTCCCGCGACCCGCCCGCCCTGCTGCGCCCCGGCATCCGCGCCCGCTTCGTCGAAGGGGCGGCAAAGGTGCATCCCTCTGCCGCGATCCCGGAACCGCAGGGTCAACCCGTGCTGACCGTGGTGCAGACCGCCTTTCCCATCGTCTTTCAGGACGAGGGGCGGCCGGGGCAGGGCGGGCAGGGCGTCTCGGCATCCGGCGCGCTGGACATGGGGGCGATGCGCCGGGCGAACCGCGCTGTGGGCAACCCCTCGGACGCGCCGGTGCTGGAGATCACGCTGGGCCCCGTGCGGCTGCGGGCGGAACGGCCCGTGACGCTGGCGCTGACCGGCGCGGGCCGGGCCACGCTGGACGGGCAGGCCCTGCCCTCGGCCTTCGCGCTGGATGCGGAGGACGAGGTGCTGATCCCGCCTCCCGCCTGTGGAATGCGCAGCTATCTGGCGCTGCGCGGCGGCTTCGACGTGGCCCCGGTTCTGGGGTCGGCGGCGACCGACACGCTGGCCTTCGTCGGTCCCCAGGCGCTGACCGCCGGGGCGCGGCTCTATGCCGCAAACCATTCCGCCGCCGCCATCGGCGCGCCCGAGGATCAGCCTGCGCTGCCGAAGCCCGGCGACACGGTTGAGTTGCCCGTCGCCCTCGGCCCCCGCGCCGACTGGTTCACCCCGGACATGATCGCGCAGTTCCTGTCCCAGGACTGGCTGGTCACGCCCCAATCGTCCCGCGTCGGCATCCGGTTGGAGGGCACCGCCGTCACCCGCGACGATGCGCGCGAACTGCCGTCCGAGGGCACCGAGACAGGCGCCATCCAGATCCCCCATTCCGGCCAGCCGGTGCTGTTCCTGGCCGACCATCCGCTGACCGGCGGCTATCCGGTGATCGCGACCCTGCTGCCGTCCGCACTGGATCTGGCGGGCCAGATCCCCCCCGGCGCGCGGATCCGATTCACCGCCGCCGCCCCCTTCCAGGACATCGAGGCAACGCCATGACCATTTTCGCCACCGGCCCGACCCTGCCGCTGACCCGCCTGCTGATCGCCAACCGGGGGGAAATCGCCGTCCGCGTCATCCGCGCCTGCCGCGACGAGGGAATCGAAACGGTCGCCGTCTATGCCGATGCCGACCGCGACGCCCCCTTCGTCGGGATGGCCGACCAGGCCTTCGCGCTTGGCGGCGACAGCCCGGCGGACACCTATCTGGACGGGGACAAGATCATCGCCATCGCCCGCCGCGCAGGCGCGGACGCGATCCATCCGGGCTATGGCTTCCTGTCCGAAAACGCCGGTTTCGCGCAGGCGGTGCAGGATGCGGGCCTGATCTGGATCGGGCCCGACCCTGCCGTCATCACCGCCCTGGGCGACAAGATCGAAGCCCGGCGCATCGCGGAAGCGGTCGGCGCGCCGCTGGTCGCGGGCACCCCCGGCCCGGTCGAAACGCCCGCCGATGCGCTGGCCTTTGCCCGCCAGCACGGCCTGCCCATCGCCATCAAAGCGGCCTTCGGCGGCGGCGGGCGCGGCATGAAGGTCGCCTGGCGGCTGGAGGAAGTCGAGGAACTGTTCGCCTCGGCCACGCGCGAGGCGCTGACCGCCTTCGGCCGCGGCGAATGCTTCATCGAGCAGTTCCTGGACCGCCCCCGCCATATCGAGGCGCAGGTGCTGGCCGACCGCCACGGCACCGTCAAGGTGATCGGCACGCGGGACTGTTCCCTGCAACGCCGCAATCAGAAGCTGGTCGAGGAAGCGCCCGCCCCGTTCCTGACCGACGAACAGCGCGCGCGCATCCATGACAGCGCCCGCGCGATCTGCGCCCATGCGGGCTACAGCGGCGCGGGGACCGTGGAATACCTGCTGTCGGCCAATGGGACGATTTCCTTCCTGGAAGTGAACACCCGCCTTCAGGTCGAACATCCCGTAACCGAGGAAACCACCGGCATCGACCTGGTGCGCGGCATGATCGCGGTGGCGCGCGGGGCCAGGCTGGCCGATGACGGCGTGCCCGACTCGCGCGGGCACAGCATCGAATTCCGCATCAATGCCGAGGATGTGGCGCGCGGCTTCCTGCCCACGCCCGGCCCGGTGGACCGCTTCGATCCGCCCTCCGGGCCGGGCATCCGGCTGGACAGCGGCGTGGTCGCCGGGTCCGTCATCCCCGGCAGCTTCGATTCGATGATGGCCAAGCTGATCGTGACCGGCGCCACCCGGCCCGAGGCCATCGCCCGCGCCCGCCGCGCCCTGGCCGAGTTCCGCATCGAGGGCGTGGCGACGGTCCTGCCCTTCCACCGCGCCGTGCTGGAGGCGTCCGATTTCCGCGCCGAGGATGACCGCTTCGCCGTCCATACCCGCTGGATCGAGACCGACTTCGCCGGCACCCTGGCCGAAGCCGTGGCCCCCCATGCGCGCGTGACGCCCGCCCAGGCCCCGGCGCTGCTGCGCGTCGCCATCGAGATCGACGGCAAGCGCCACGAACTGGGCCTGCCCGCCGGAATCATGGCCGCCGCCCCCGGCGCAACCGATCCCTCGCCAGCCGCCGCGCCCCAGGCCGACGCCGCCGTCGTGACCGCCCCGGTCCCCGGCACCCTGACCGCCTGGCAGGTCGAGGACGGCGCGGAGGTCCAGCCCGGCCAGGTGATCGCGGTGATGGAGGCGATGAAGATGGAGACCCGCGTCGAGGCGCATCGCGCAGGCCGCATCAGCCAGACCGCCAAGCCGGGCGAGGTGCTGGGCTTCGGCGCCCCCCTGGCCCGCATCGACGGCTGAGAAACCCCGGCGCGCCGCCGCCCGCGCGCCGGGGCAAGCCCTTACAGAACCCGCATGATGGCGCCGCGAAGCTGGTCTACCGCCAGGGCGGCGAAGGTCAGCGCGCAAAGGCCCATCATGATGTTGACCACCAGCCCGTTGCGCCATTCGGCGGGGGTGCGGGCGGTGTTCAGGATCCACAGAAGCGTGATTGCCATGAAGGGCATGAACAGCGCGCCCAGCACGCCATAGGCCAGGATCAGATAGACCGGCTGGCCCAAAAACAGCATGACCATCGGCGGGATCGTCAGCCAGACGATATAGAACTTATAGTATCGCCCGCCCGACAGCCGGTCGGGATGGTCGTGCGGCTTGCCCTGCACATGGCCGAAGAAATCCGCGAACATCAGACTGACACCGTTCCAGACGCCCACCAGCGACGACATCGACGCCGCCCAGAAGCCCACCAGGAACAGCTTGCCCATCCAGGCGCCGTAACGGTCGGCCAGCACGCCTGCCAGGTCGACCATGCCTTGGTCGCCGCTGCCGATGGCGATCTGCGCGGAATACAGAAGCTCGGCCCCGACGATCAGGGTCGAGATGACGAAGATCCCCGTCACCAGATAGGCGATCCCATTGTCCAGCCGCATCACCCTCATGAAGCGCGGCGTGGTCCAGCCCTTTTCGCGCAGCCAATAGCCATAGGCCGCCAGCGTGATCGTGCCGCCGACGCCGCCCGCCACCGACAACACGTTGATCATCGCGCCCTCGGGGATCACGGGGACCAGGCCTGCCGCGATCTCGGCCAGGTTCGGCAGGGTCAGGATGGCGGCCAGCAGCATGGTGATGAACATCAGGATCACCATGGCGGTCAGCACCTTCTCGAACAGGTCGTAGCGGCCGGACCAGACCAGGGCCAGGCCCAGCAGGCCCGACACGATCCCCCAGGCCGCCACGCTGCCGAAGGGCAGCAGCGAATACAGCGCAAGCCCCGTCCCCGCCATTGCGGCGGCGCCGTAGACGAAGCCCCAGATGACGATATAGGGTCCGAAATACCAATGGGTCCAACGGCCCAGGCTGGACCAGCCTTCAAAGATGGTGTTGCCGGTGGCAAGGGTGTAACGGCCCGCGCCCTCGACCAGGATCACCTTCATGATGCAGCCCGCGACCACCGCCCACAGCAGGGCATAGCCGTATTTGCTGCCCGCAACGGTGGTGGCGATCAGATCGGCCGCGCCCACGCCGGTCGCGGCGACGACCAGGCCGGGGCCGACAAGGTTCCATTTCGGCTCGGCGGGGGGGTGGTTTCCGTGTGTCATCAATCTCTCTTCGCTGGTTCGCCAGGGACCGGGGGTGGTCATATAAGGCCTTGATCCGCCATATCGTTCCGCATCAGGACAGGAATGCCGCGCCGGTTATCCACGTGATGGAATGCCCCGTCGGAATTCCAGCGGCTTTCGCAAGATAATGGTTGCCCGCCGCCTCGGACCCTGCTTATTTCCTGATGAAAGACAAGGCGAGGGGTGTCCACCATATGGACTCCCCCGCAGCCGGGAGGGGCTGCGACCGCCGCGAAGGGGGGACGACAGATGCACCATACCGAGGCGCAGGACGCCGAACTGGCGCTTGGCGGCATCGAGGCGCTGAGCGAACCCAAGCGCGCCGAGACCTGGATGCGCCCGGTCGAGATCGCCGCCGCCGGGCTGCTGGTCGTGATGATCGTGATGGTGCTGGCCAATGTCTTCTTCCGATATGTCCTGCACAAGCCGCTGATCTGGGGGGACGAGGTCGCCTCGATCAGCTTCATCTGGATGGCGATGCTGGGCGCCGCGCTTGCCGTGGACCGGCACGAACACATGCGGCTGACTGTGTTCCTGCCGCTGCTGCCCGGCCGGCTGGCCCGCGTGCTGGAGATCGCGGGCAGCGTGCTGGTCTGCGTGCTGCTGGTGCGGCTGTTCCCGGTCGCGGTCGAATACGCCTACGAGGAATCCTTCGTCACCTCGCCCGCCTTGCAGATCCCGATGTCCTGGCGCGCCTCGGCCCTGCCCGCCGGGATCGGGCTGATGGCGCTGCTGATGGTGCTGTCCGTGGTGCGCACGCGGGAATGGGGGGTGATCGCGGGCACGCTGCTGGTGGCGGGCGCCATCGTGGCCGGGCTGTGGTGGGCGAAACCCGCCGTGCTGGCGCTTGGCAACTGGAACCTGCCGCTGTTCCTGGGCCTGTTCGCGGGGGCGCTTCTGGCTGTGGGGGTGCCCATCGCCTTCTGCTTCGCGCTGGCCACGCTGGGATATCTGACCTTCGCCAGCCACGCGCCCGTCTTCGTGATGATGGGCCGTATCGACGAAGGCATGTCGTCGCTGATCCTGCTGTCGGTGCCGGTCTTCGTGCTGCTGGGCTGCATCCTGGACGCGACCGGCATGGGCCGCGCCATCGTCAGCTTCCTGGCATCCATGTTCGGCCATGTGAAGGCGGGGATGAGCTATGTGCTGCTGGGATCCATGTTCCTGGTGTCGGGGATTTCCGGGTCCAAGGTGTCCGACATGGCGACGGTCGCGCCCGCGCTGTTTCCCGAAATGCGCCGCCGGGGCCATTCCGCGCCGGAAATGACCGCGCTGCTGGCGACCGGGGCGGCGATGGCCGATACCGTGCCGCCCTCGATCGTGCTGATCGTGCTGGGATCGGTGGCGGGCGTGTCCATCGCCGGGCTGTTCACCAGCGGCTTCGCCATCGCCATGGTGCTGCTGGTCGTGCTGGCGGTCCTGGCCCGCTGGAAGGCCCGTGGCGAACGGATGGAGGGGGTGCGCCGCGCCCCCCTGTCCGTGATCGGCAGGACCGCCCTGATCGCCGCGCCCGCCCTGGTGCTGCCCTTCATGATCCGCAGCCTGGTCGGCGGCGGCGTCGCCACCGCGACCGAGGTCAGCACCATCGCCACGCTGTATGCCTTCATCATCGGCGCGGTGCTGTATGGCGGCATCCCGCTGCGGCGCACCGGCACGATGCTGGTGGAAACCGCCGCCATGTCGGGGGCGATCCTGCTGATCCTGGGCGCGGCATCCGCCATGGCCTGGGCGCTGACGCAATCGGGCTTCGCGCGCGACCTGATGGTGCTGGTGACAGGCCTGCCGGGCGGCTGGATCGTGTTCATGGGCGCCTCGATCCTGATCTTCCTGGTGCTGGGCTGCGTGCTGGAAGGCCTGCCCGCCATCGTGTTGCTGGCACCGATCATGTTCCCCATCGCGCGCGGCCTGGGGATCCACGACATTCATTATGCCATGGTGATCGTCACGGCGATGAACATCGGGCTGATGGCCCCGCCCATCGGCATCGGCTTCTATATCGCCTGCAAGATCGCCAACGTGCCCGCCGAACAGGTGATGGCGAAGATCTGGCCCTATCTGGCCGCGCTGATGGTCGGCCTGCTGGCCATCGCCGCCGTGCCCTGGTTCTCGACCGCGTTGCTTTCAAACTGAACCTTCTGGGAGGGAGGAAACCCCAATGACCATCACCCGCCGCACCATCATGCTGGGCGCCGCCGCCGGCGCCCTGGCCACGCCGTTCATCCGGGTCCGCCCGGCGATGGCCGCCGAATTCAGCTACAAGGTGGCGAACAATCAGCCGCTGGACCATCCCAGCAACGTCCGCCTGGCCGAGGCGCAGAAGGCCATCCTGGAGGCCACCGGCGGACGCTTCGATTTGCAGATCTTCCCGTCGAACCAGCTTGGCGCGGATACCGACGTTCTGGGACAGCTGCGGTCGGGCGGGGTGGAATTCTTTCAGTTGTCGCCGATCATCCTGTCCACGCTGGTCCCCAATGCGTCCATCAACGGCGTGGGCTTCGCCTTCCCGGACTATGACACCGTGTGGAAGGCCATGGATGGCGAACTGGGCGCCTATGAACGCGGCCAGATCGAAGGCGCGGGCCTGGTGGTGATGGAGAAGATCTGGGACAACGGCTTCCGCCAGATCACCTCCTCCACGAAGCCCATCACCGCGCCCGCCGACCTGGAAGGCTTCAAGATCCGCGTTCCCGTGTCGCCGCTGTGGACCTCGCTGTTCACCGCCTTCGGCTCGGCCCCCGCGTCGATCAACTTCGCCGAGGTCTATACCGCGCTTCAGACCGGCATCGTGGACGGACAGGAAAACCCGCTGGCGATCATGAAGGTCGCCAAGCTGTGGGAGGTGCAGAAATACTGCTCGATGACCAACCACATGTGGGACGGCTTCTGGATGCTGGGCAACCGCCGCGCCTGGGCCGCCCTGCCCGAGGACATCCAGGCCGCCGTGGCCGACAACTTCAACGCCGCCGCCCTCAAGCAGCGCGAGGACATCGCCGCGATGAACGCAACGCTGAAAACCGACCTGGAAGCCCAAGGCTTCGTCTTCAACGACGCCGATCCCAAGGCGTTCGAGGACAAGCTGCGCGAAGCGGGCTTCTATGCCGAATGGAAGAAGACCTATGGCGACGAGGCCTGGGCCATCCTGGAAGCCGCCATCGGACGGCAGCTTGCCTGATGCGCGACGAACCCGCCCCGGCTGACACAGGCGGAACGCAGGCGGTGGCGCGTGCGCTGTCGCTGCTGTCCCTGGTTGGGCGGGGCGGGGCGCAGGGCCTGGGGCTGTCGCAACTGGCGGCGGCCTCAGGCCTGGCGCGGCCCACGGCGCGGCGGCTGCTGCTGGCGCTTGGCGCGGCGCGGCTGGTCGAACAGGACCGCGCGACGCGGCGCTATCACCTGGGACCGGAAACCTATCTGCTGGCGGGCTTCGCGGCGGAACGCCACGGCATCGTCCACCATGCCCGCGACGCCATGCTGCGGCTGGCGCGGGAGACCGGCGACACCGTGCTGCTGACCGTGCCGCAGGACGACCATACGCTCTGCCTGGAACGGATCGAGGGCGATTTCCCGGTCCGCACCCATGCGCTCATGCGCGGCGACCGCAAGCCTGCGGGCGTCGGCGCGGGGGCGCTTGCGATCCTCGCCGCCCTGCCCGAGGCGGAGGCGGCGGCGCTGCTGGCCCGCGTGGCGCCACTGGTGGGCGATCTGATGCCCGACCTGCGCGCCGATCTGGCGATGGCGCGGGAACGCGGCCACGCGCTGAACCCCGGACGGATCGTGGCCGGTTCCTGGGGCCTCGGCGTGGCGATCCGCTGGCCGGACGGGCGGCCTGCCGGGGCGCTCTCCATCGCCGCCGTCGAACACCGCATGACTCCCGCGCGGCAGGCGGAGCTTGCCGCGCTGCTCCACCGCGAGGCCGCGCTTATCGCCGCGCGCCTTGCCGATCCCGACACCGAAAGGACAACCCCATGACAGACCCCCTGATCGTCGGCTGGGCGCATACGAAATTCGGCAAGGCCGAGGCGCCCGATACCATGGCCCTGATGGCCGAGGTCGCGCTGCCCGCGCTGGACCATGCCGGGATCGCCCCTGACGCCGTGGACGGCATCTTCACCGGCGTCTACAACAACGGCTTCCAACGCCAGGATTTTCAGGGCGCGCTGGTCGCCATGGGCAGCCCCGAGCTTGCGGGCGTCCCCTTCATGCGCACCGAAAACGCCTGCGCCACGGGGTCGGCGGCGCTTTACGCGGCGGCGGATTTCATCGCCTCGGGGCGCGGCAAGGTGGCGCTTGTGATCGGCGCGGAAAAGATGACCGCCATTCCCATCGCCGATGTGGGGGGCGTGCTGCTGTCGGCCAGTTACGTCGCCGAGGAAGGCGACACGCCCGGCGGCTTCGCGGGCGTGTTTGGGCGCATCACCGACGCCTATTTCCAGCAAAACGGCGACAAGTCCGAGGAACTGGCGATGATCGCCGCCAAGAACCACGCCAACGGCGCGCGCAACCCTTACGCGCATATGCAGAAGCCCTTCGACCTGGCCTTCTGCAACATGCCCTCGGACAAGAACCCGCTGGTGGCGGGGCCGCTGCGGCGCACGGATTGCTCGCTGGTGTCGGACGGCGCGGCGGCGATCGTGCTGGCCGCGCCCGAGGTGGCCGAGGGGCTGACCCGCGCCATCCGGTTCCGCGCGCGGGCGCAGGCGGGCGACACCCTGGCCCTGTCGCGCCGCGATCCGACCGAATTCGCGGGCGCGCACCGGGTCTGGCGTCAGGCGCTGGATCAGGCGGGGCTGGCGATCTCTGATCTGTCGCTGGTGGAAACCCACGACTGCTTCACCACCGCCGAGATGATCGAATACGAGGCGATGGGCCTTGCCCCGCGCGGCCAGGGCTGGCGCGTGATCCGCGAAGGCACCACGCGGATCGACGGCGCGCTGCCGGTGAACCCCTCGGGCGGGCTGAAATCGCGCGGCCATCCCATCGGCGCGACCGGCGTGAGCCAGCATGTGATGGCCGCGATGCAGTTAACCGGCGACGCGGGCGACATGCAGGTGCCCGGCGCGACCCTGGCCGGAGTCTTCAACATGGGCGGCACGGCGGTCGCCAACTACTGCTCCATCCTGGAGCGCGCGCGATGACCGACCCCGTGGGCGGGCTGGCCCCCGTCTCCACCCGCGTGATGAACCTTGCGACCTTCCTGGCGCAGGCGGCGCGGCGCGACCCGGATGGCGTGGCCCTGGTGATGGGCGATGCCCGCTGGACCTGGGCCGAATGGGACGCCCGCACCGATGCCTTGGCCCATGCCTTGCAGACCCGCTTCGGGCTGCGCAAGGGCTGTCGGGTGATGTGCCAGTCGCAGAACTGCATGGAGATGATGCAGGCGATGTTCGCGGTCTGGCGCGCGGGCGGCGTCTGGGTGCCCGCCAACTTCCGCCAGACGCCGGATGAGGTCGCCTATCTGACCGAAGCCTCGGGCGCGACGCTGATGTTCTGCAACGCCGCGTTCCCGGACCATGCGGCCGCCTGCAGCGTGACGACGCTGGCCTTCGGCGCGGCGGATTTCGGGCCGTCCGTCGATGTGATCACAGCCGACCACCTGGGCCAGCACCCGCAGGTTGCCGCCGTGGACCGCGACGATCCCTGCTGGTTCTTCTTCACCTCGGGCACCACAGGGCGGCCCAAGGCCTCGGTCCTGACGCATGGGCAGATGGCCTTTGTCGTCACGAACCACTTGGCCGACCTGATGCCGGGGCTGACGGGGGCGGATGCCTCGCTGGTGGTGGCGCCTTTGTCGCACGGCGCGGGGGTCCATCAGCTGACCCAGGTGGCACGGGGGGTAAAGACCGTGCTGCTGCCGACCGAGCGTTTCGACGTGGCGCAAGTCTGGGATCTGGTGCGGGAATGGCGCGTGTCGACCATGTTCACCGTTCCGACGATCCTGAAGCTGCTGGTCGAACACCCCTCGACCGCCGGGGCCGACACGTCGTCGCTGCGCTATGTGATCTATGCCGGCGCGCCGATGTACCGGGTGGACCAGCAGCGCGCGCTGAACACGCTCGGCCCCGTGCTGGTCCAGTATTTCGGCCTTGGCGAAGTCACCGGCAACATCACCGTCCTGCCCGCCCACCTGCATCAGGCCCAAGACGGCCCCACCGCCCGCATCGGCACCTGCGGCCATGCCCGGACGGGGATCGAGATCCAGATCCAGGACGAACAGGGCCGCGAGGTCGCGCCGGGCGAGACCGGGGAAATCTGCTGCATCGGCCCCGCCGTCTTCGCGGGCTATTACCAAAACCCCGAGGCCAACGCGAAATCCTTCCGCGATGGCTGGTTCCGCACCGGCGACCTGGGCCACATGGACGAAGAGGGCTTCGTCTACATCACCGGGCGGCAGTCGGACATGTTCATTTCCGGCGGGTCCAACGTCTATCCGCGCGAGATCGAGGAGAAGATCCTCACCCATCCCGCCATCAGCGAAGTCGCGGTTCTGGGCCTGCCCGATCCGCTGTGGGGCGAGATCGGCTGGGCGGTCTGTGTGGCGAACGCCCCGGTGACCGAGGCGGAACTGGCGGCGTTCCTCGACGGTAGGCTCTCGCGCTACAAGATGCCCAAGCGGTTCCTGTTCTGGGACAGCCTGCCGAAATCGGCCTATGGCAAGATCACCAAGAAGATGATCCGCGAGGAAATCGAGGCGCGCGGGTTGCTGGACAAGACCCCGGCATGAGGGCCCCGGCATGAGGATGATCCATCCCGGCCCGCGCGCGGCGGAACGCGCGGTTGCCGTGCGCGCGGATCTGCGGCCCCTGTCGGGGGTGCTGCGCGCGGGACAGACGGTGATGGACGCGGTGGGCGATCTGTTCGCGCAGGCGGGCTGCAAGGGCGGCGTGGTCTGGCTGGACGGCGTGACCTGCGACCCGCTGCGCTTCGTCCTGCCCGCGCCCTCGACCGACGGCATCCATGCGGCCTGGTATTCCGATACCCATGCGCCGGACGGGCCGGTGACCATCGCCCGCGCGACCGCCACGGTCGGCTGGAAGGATGGCGCGCCCTTCCTGCATTGCCACGGCACCTGGGCAGGCACGATGGGCCATCTGCTGCCCTTCGACAGCATCCTGGCGGCGGATGCCCCGGCATCGGGGATCGGCGCCCCGGACGCCTGGTTCGAGGCCCTGCCCGACGCCGAAACCGCCTTCACCCTGTTCACCCCGCAGGGCGGCGGCAATGGTCCTGGCCTATTGGCCCGGATCCTCCCCGGCGAGGATGTGATCACGGCCATCGAAACGCTGGCTGCCCGGCACGGCATCACCGATGCCCGCCTGCACGGCGTGGGCAGCATCGACCATATCCGTTTCGCGGATGGCCACCGCATGGACTGCCACGCCACCGAACTGCGGCTGGACGGGGCGACCCTGATCCGGGGCCGTGCCCATGTCCCGATCGAGGTTGTGGACATCACGGGCACCATCATGCGCGGCGCGCTGACATGCGGGGAAAACCCGGTCGGCGTGACGCTGGAACTGCTGATCGAAAGGACGAACATATGACGCAGGACGCAAAGGTTGCCATCGTGACCGGGGGCGCGCGGGGCATCGGCCTGGCCGCGACCGAGATTTTCCTGGAGCAGGGCTGGCGCGTCGCCGTGGTGGACCGCGATGCCGAGGAACTGCACCGCGCCTGTGATCACATCGCAAACGTCATGCCCATCGAGGCCGACATTTCCGACCCGCAAAGCGTGGACGGCGTGATCCGCAGCGTGGTCAGCCGTTTCGGCCGCGTCGACGCCCTGGTGAACAACGCGGGCGTGGCGCTGTTTTCCCGCGCCAACCAGACGAATTTCGACCAGTGGCGCGAGGTGATGGCCACCAACCTGGACGGCGTGTTCCTGTGCACCCAGGCCGCCATCCCGGAACTGGCCAAGACCAAAGGCGCCATCGTCAACATCGCCTCGATTTCCGGGCTGCGGGCATCGACGCTGCGGGTGGCCTATGGCACGTCGAAGGCCGCCGTGATCCACCTGACCAAGCAATTCGCGGCGGAACTGGGCGAACAGGGCATCCGCGTCAACTGCGTGGCCCCCGGCCCGGTCCGCACCAAGCTGGCGATGGCGGTCCACGCGCCGGAAATCATCAGCGCCTATTACGACGCCATCCCGCTCAATCGATACGGCGAGGCGCGTGAGATCGCCGAGGCCATCGTCTTCCTGTGTTCCGACAAGGCCAGCTTCGTCAGCGGCCAGACCCTGGCCGTCGATGGCGGATTCGACGCGACCGGGGTCGGCCTGCCCGCCCTGCGGCGCGAGGACGGGACGCAGCGCGCGGTCTGACCGTCCCGCGCCCGCGAACCGATTGAAATTCCTTATCGGATAAACGGAATATATTGAACGATGCCTCAATATATTCCGTTTCTTTATTTGTGGATTCAATTCCGAATTAATGATATTTATTTGAATGGGATTTTCCTTCCGGGCTGAAACAGGATCGCGCCGGAATAGTCCCGCCAAACCGCATCATTGCGGCCCTGTTGTCCGGCGCAACCCCTTCGCGCTGCTGTGATCACGATTGCCCGGAGTTCAAGATGCTGTTCTCGCTCAGCCACGGAACGCGGATCGTCCGACGGGCGCAACGACGAAAACCTGCCGGTGGCGCAGTTGCATGTGGCCTTCCTGCGCCTGCACAACCGGCTGGTCGATCTGGGCAACGACTTCGAGGAAGCCCGCCGCCTGACCCGTTTCCATTACCAGTGGCTGGTCCTGAACGCTTTCCTGCCCGCGATCTGCGCAGGCGATGTGGTGGACGAGGTTCTGGCCACCGGCGCGCCGCTTTACGCGGAATTCCTGGCCGCCAATCCGCCCGCCGATCCCGCCCGGATGCCGACGCCGCTGGAATTTTCGGTCGCGGGCTTCCGCTTCGGGCATTCGATGGTGCGCGGCGGTTACGACCATAACCGCTTCTTCCGCACGGCGGCGGCCGGATCGGCGCAGATCCTGCCCTTCGCCAGCTTCACGCAGCTGTTCGAATTCACCGGCAGCGGCGGGATGCCCTCGCCCCTGACGGCCGATCCCAAATCCGCCCTGCCCGGCAATTGGGTGATCGAATGGGACCGCTTCGTCCATGCCGAAACGCCCCTGCGCTCGGCCCTCAGGATCGACACGCATCTGGCCCCGCCGCTGGACGACATGATCAACCAGCCCGCCACCCCGGCGGTGATGAAGCGCCTGGCGATGCGCAACCTGCGGCGCGGATACCGGCTGAACATCCCGTCCGCCCAGGGGCTGATCCAGGCCATCAACGCCACCGGCCTGTATCGCCCGATCCCGGCCCTGACCCCGCAGCAGGTGGCGGAGGGGCGGGATTTCCTGACCGCCCCCGGCCTGGATGCGGCCACCACCCCTGTGGTTCTATGTCCTGCGCGAGGCCGAGCTGGTCGGCGGCAACCACCTGGGCGCGCTTGGCAGCCATCTGGTCGCCAACACGCTGGCAGGGCTGGTCCTGAGCGACGCCGGCTCATACTGGAACGCGCGGATCGACGGGCATCGCTGGTCGCCCAGCCTGTTCCGGCCGTCCCAGCCGATCGACAGCCTCAAGGCGATGCTGCGCTTTACCGGGCTTCTGGCCTGACATCGGCGGCGCCCTGGCCGAACTGGTCGGCCAAGGCCTGCACCATCTGCCTGCCCAGCGGGCCGGGGCGGCGATGCGCGGGCCAGGCCACCACCACGGTGCGGACCGGGTGGAACTGCATGTCCTCGCAGGTCAGGCGCACCACCTCGCCGCGCGCGATTTCCGGCTCGAAGGTGCGGCTGGCGGAAAAGCACCAGCCCAGCCCTGCCGCGACCATCGACTTGATCGATTCCACATCGTTGACGGTCCAGACATCGGTGGAAAACAGCCGCCCCACGCGCTCCATGTCGATCTGCGGCGATCCGACGTAATAGATCTGCCGTTCCCGGTCGAAGGCGCGCATCGCCAGCGGCTGCGGCAGGGCGGCCAGCCGGTGATGGGCGGCGCAGACCGGACCCAGCGTCTCGGTCCCCAGGTGGCGGGCGGCGATGTCCGAGGGGATCGCGGCGGCCAGCGTCAGGGCGAAGTCGATGCCCCCGCCGCGCAGGTCGTCCCACAGCGTCGCCAGCGACGAATTGAAGAACTGGAACCGCGCATGCGGGTGATCCGCCGAAAAGGCCCGCAGCGCGTCGTTCAGATCCGCGCGCGGAAACAGCACGTCGACCAGCACCCGCAGGCGCGTTTCCTCTCCCTTCTCCAGCGATTCGGCATGGGTGGTGAAGCTGCGGGCGCGTTCGACGACGCTGCGCGCCTCGGCCAGCAGCACGCGGCCGCGTTCGGTCAACTCGGCCCGGTTGGTGCCCCGCCCCAGCAGCGGAAAGCCGCATTGGCTTTCCAGCTGGGCCAGCGAATAGCTGACGGACGAGATCGGGCGCCGCAAGTCCCTGGCCGCCGCCGTCAGGCTGCCGCCGTCGGCGATGGCGCAGAAGGCCCGCAGGTGATCGACCAGATTGGGGTGCATTTCAGGAATCCCGAAAGAACTTTGCCATTCTTTTCGGTTTACCGAAAAACGAATCCAATGCTAGCCTTTTCCCATCCGGGTCGGCAGAGGACCGGCCAGCAGACTGTTTGGGAGGACAGCCATGCGCGGACTGAACGGACGCTTGCCCGCATGAAGGGCGATCACATGCTTGTCTGCGACAATGTCGTCCGCCGGTTCGGCGGCGTGGTCGCGCTGAAGAACGTCTCGGTCGCGGTGCGGCGGGGCGAGATCTTCGGCCTGGTCGGGCCGAACGGATCGGGCAAGACCACGCTGGTCAACGCCATCACCGGATTCTATCCGCCGCAGGAAGGCCGCATCACCCTGGACGGCACCCGGATCAACGGGCTGAAGCCGTTCCGCATCGCCGGGATGGGCGTGGCCCGCACCTTCCAGAACGTCGCGCTGTTCCACGGGATGAGCGTGCTGGACAACATCCTGATGGGCCGGCACATCTTCATGAAGCCGAACCCGCTGGCGTCCTTCTTCTATCCCTGGTGGGCGCAGAAGGAGGAAGTCGAACACCGCCGTCATGTCGAGGAGGTGATCGACCTGCTGCAACTGGCCCCCGCGCGGGACGAGCATGTCGACGTGATTCCCCTGGGCCTGCAAAAGCGCGTCGAACTGGCCCGCGCGCTCTGCGCCGAACCCAAGCTGCTGGTCCTGGACGAGCCGATGGCGGGCATGAACCAAGAGGAAAAGGAATACATGGTCCGCTTCATCCTGGACGCGCAGGAAGCGTTGGGGCTGACGGTGCTGATCATCGAACATCACATGGATGTGGTCACCGCGCTTTGCGACCGGGTGCTGGTGCTGAACAACGGCCAGGAAATCGCGCAAGGCCCGGCGCGCGAAGCCATCGCCGATCCCCGCGTGGTCGAGGCCTATATCGGAAAGCCGCGCCATGCAGCATGATCCGGTGAACATGGCCCAGGCCCAGGCGCTGCATCCGAACTGGCGCACCGAGGACACGATCCTGGCGCGGCTGGCGCAGAACGCGGCCGAGGTGCCGAACCAGGTCGCCATGCGCGAACGCGACCATGGCATCTGGCAGGAATACACCTGGGCCGATTATCTGCGCGCCGTCACCGAATTCGCCGCCGGTCTGGAAGCGCGCGGCGTGAAGCCGGGCGACGTGGTGATGGTGATCGGCGACAACCGCCCGAACCTGTATTTCGCGATGCTGGGCGCGGCCTGCCTGCGGGCGATCCCGTCCCCGGCCTATGCCGACGCGCCCACCGAGGAACTGGCCGCGCAGATGGAGCGCGAGGATATCCGCGTCGCCGTGGCCGAGGATCAGGAACAGGTCGACAAGATGCTGGAGGCCAAGGGCCGCTGGACGCATCTGGATCTGGTGATCTATGACGACCCGCGCGGCCTTGCGGGCCGGGAACCGCCGGGCGTGGCGGGCTTCGACGCCATACGGGCCGAGGGCGCGGCGCGGCTGAAGGCCGATCCCGGCCTGGCCCAGGCGCTGATCGCGCGGCCGACCATCCACGACACCGTGGTGCTGATGCATTCGTCCGGCACCACCGGCGCCCCAAAGGGCATTCCGCTGAAGCACGGCCATGTCCTGTCGGGGGTCCGCAACGCCGCCGCCGCCGGATATTTCCAGCAGGGCGAGGTCCACATGGCCTATCTGCCGATGGCCTGGGTGGGCGACTTCATCTTTTCGGTCGGCGCGGCGATGGAACTGCGGTTCACCGTCAACATCCCCGAAGCGAACGAGACCGCTCTGCACGACCTGCGGGAAATGGCGCCGACGCTGTATTTCGCATCCCCCCGCGCCTGGTCGGCCATGCTGACCCGCGTGCAGGTGGGGATCGCCGAAACCACCGGGCTGAAACGGCGGCTCTATGACTGGTTCATGCCCCGCGCCATGGCGGTGGAACGCGCCAGGCTGGATGGCAAGCCCGGCGGCGGCGGGCTGACGCATTGGCTGGGCGAATGGCTGATCTATGGTCCGATCCGCGACCAGCTTGGCCTGGGCCGGGTGAAGCGCGCCTATACCGCCGGAGAGGCCATCGGCGAGGACGTGTTCCTGTGGTTCCGCGCCATCGGCCTGAACCTGCGGCAGTTCTATGGCCAGACCGAAAACTGCGCCCTGGCCGTGGCCCAGAAGCCCGAGGACATCTCGCTGACCACGGTGGGCCGCCCGTTCCCCGGCGTGGACATGAAGATCGACGAACATGGCGAGATCCTGCTGCGCGGCGACAATATCTTCGACGGCTATTTCCAGAACCCCAAGGCCAGCGCCGAGGCCCTGCGCGACGGCTGGCTGCACACGGGCGACGCGGGCCAGATCGAACCGGACGGGCAGCTTGTGGTCCTGGGCCGCGTCTCCGAGGTGGTGGAAAAGCGCGACGGCACCCGCTTCATCCCGACCTATATCGAGAACCGGCTGAAATTCAGCCCCTATATCAAGGACGCTGCCGTCATCGGCCAGGGACGCGACATGCTGACGGCCATCGTCTGCATCGACTTCCAGGCGGTCGGGCAATGGGCGCAGGAACATGGCGTGCCCTATACGTCCTATGCCGAACTGTCGCAGCAGCAGCGGATCTATGACCTGATCGCGGGCCAGATCGCCGATGTGAACGCACATCTGCCGCACGGCCTGTCCATCGCGCGCTTCGTCAATCTGCACAAGGAATTCGACCCCGACGACGGAGAGGTCACGCGCACCCGCAAGCTGAAGCGCAACGTGATCGACGACCGCTATGGCCCGATCATCGAGGCGATGAACGCGGGCGCGGCCGAAATCGACTTCAAGGCGCAGATCACCTATGAAAACGGCCAGACCGGCTCGCTTGACCGGGTGCTGCGGCTGTCCGACGTGAAAGGGGCCGCGTGATGGCGTATTTCCTGGAACTGCTGATTTCCGGCGCGCTGACCGGGCTGATGTATTCGCTGGTCGCCCTGGGCTTCGTGCTGATCTACAAATCGGCGGGCGTGCCGAACCTGGCGCAGGGCGCCCTGGTGATGACCGCAGGCTACGCGGTCTGGCTGGTGATGTCCTGGGGCCTGTCGGTCTGGATCGCCATCCCCATCGCCGCCGCGATCATGTTCGGCTTCGGGCTTGTGGTCGAACGGCTGCTGCTGCGCCGGATGGTCGGCCAGCCGGTCATCATGGTGGTGATGCTGACCCTGGGGCTGGAGATCCTGCTGCGCGGCCTGGTGCCGGGCGTGCTGGGATCGGCGCCCAAGCCCATCGACCTGGGCATCGGCTTCGCGCCGATCATCGTCGGCGACGTGTTCATCAACCGCACCTCGCTTTACGGCGGCATCATCGCGCTGCTGCTGGTCGGCGCCTCGCTGCTGTTCTTCCGCACAAGGCTGGGCACCAAGCTGCGCGCGGTCAGCGACGACCATGTGTCAAGCTGGGCGGTGGGCATTTCCGTGGAACGCGCCATCGGCATTTCCTGGGGCCTGGCGGGCATCGCCGCCGTGGTCGCCGGGGCGCTGTGGGGATCGTCGCAGGGGGTGGACTGGACGCTGTCCACGCTGCTGTTCCCCGCCGTCGCCGTGGTGATCCTGGGCGGAGTCGATTCGGTGCCCGGCGTGGTCGTCGGCGGCATCCTGGTCGGCGTGCTGGGCACCGTGATCCCCGGATATCTGGACAGCATCGCGGGCGGATCGACGCGCGATGTCGTCACCTCGCTGATCATCCTGCTGACCATCATGGTCCGCCCCTTCGGCATCTTCGGCCGAGAAGACATCGAGAGGATCTGACGCCATGTTCTATCGCCTCTCTGGCACCTATCACACCAGCTATCAGGCCGACCGCAAGCTGTGGAAGATCCCCACCGACCGCAGGCTGGTGATCGCCCTGCTGGTGCTGGCGCTGCTGGCGCCGCTCTATGTCTCGCCGCTGTATCTGGGCAGCTATGTGCTGCCCTGGGTGATCTGGTCGGCGGCGGCGCTGTCGCTGACGCTGCTGATGGGGCTGGCGGGGCAGCTGCATTTCGGGTTCGCCGCGGTGATGGCGATCGGGGCCTATGCCTCGATCCACCTGGTCCGGGCGGGGGTGCCGTTCGAACTGGCGCTGCTGCTGTCGGGCCTGATCGCCGCCGTGATCGGCGCGGTCTTCGGCGGCGCGGCGCTGCGGGTCAAGGGCCTGTATCTGGTGATGGCCACCCTGGCGATGCAGTATCTGGTCGATTGGGTGGTGGTGAACATTCCCGCCATTTCCGGCGGCGCGCACGCGACGCTGCGCACGCCTGCGGTCAGCTTCCTGTTCATGCCCATCGACAGCCTCGCCTCGCGCTACTGGCTGGCGCTCGGCTGGGCGGTGCTGCTGACGGTGTTCTTCATGAACGTCAAGCGCACCTCCTTTGGCCGCGCCCTGGTGGCGATCCGCGACAAGGACTTCGCCGCCGCCGTGATCGGGGTGGATCCGTTCAAGACCAAGCTGATGGCCTTCTTCACGTCGTCCTTCATGGGCGGGGTGACGGGCGCGATCCTGGCCTTCTGCTTCTATCGCGCGGTGACGCCGGAACAGTTCGGCTTCAACGTGTCCATCCAGCTTGTCGCCATGGTGCTGGTGGGCGGCTTGGGGTCGGTGATCGGATCCTGGCTGGGCGCGGGCTTCGTGCTGCTGGCGCCGATCTTCCTGACCAACATCATCTCGGCCCTGGCCGCGTCGGGCTGGGTGCCGGTCAGCCAGAACTTCCTGTCGCACCTGCCGCTGATGATCTATGGCGCCATGATCATCGGCTTCCTGCTGCTGGAGCCGCTGGGCCTGGCGAAAATATACGACAACATCCGCAAGTATTTCCTGGTCTGGCCGTTCCGCCACGCCAGAAGCTGACCCTTGGGAGGGGGAACGCACAACATGGGAGGAAAACACATGACCTTTCTGCGCAAACTGGCGCTGACGACCGCCCTGGTGGCGGGGCTGTCCGCCCCCGTGGCGGCCGAGGATGTCAAGTTCGGCCTGCTTCAGGACTTCACGGCGGTCTATACCTTCGTGACCGGCCAATATAACCAGGGCCAGCAGGATTACCTGGCGCTGGCGAATGCCGAAGGCACCTTGGGCGAGGGCAACACGGTGACCGCCATCGTCCGCGACACCGGCAACCAGCCGCAGCGCGGGATCGAGGCCTATAACCGCGCCAAGGAGGAAGGCGCGATCCTGTTCGACTTCCTGTCCACGCCGGTTTCCGCCGCGATCCTGGACCAGGCGCAGGCCGACAAGAACGTGGTCATCACCCCCGCCCACGGGCGCGGCGATGCTTCCGACGGGACAGTCTTTCCCTATGTCTTCCCGATGATGGCGACCTATTGGGCGCAGGCCGCCGCCCTGATCGAGCATATGAAGAACACCGGCGGGCTTGAAGGCAAGAAGATCGCCATCGTCCATATCGACAGCCCCTTCGGCCGCGAACCCGGCCCGATCCTTCAGGCCCTGTCCGAACAGGAAGGTTTCGAATTCCAGGCCTTCCCCTATGCCAGCCCCGGCAACGAACAGTCCGCCGCCTGGTCCGAGGTGCGGCGCTACCGTCCCGATTACGTCCTGATCTGGGGCGCGGGCGGCGGTCAGGCCGTGTCGGTGCGCACCGCCATCCAGAACGGCATCGCGCCCGAACAGATCCATTCGGTGATCTGGCTGGCCGAAACCGACGCCGCCAATGTCGGTCCGCAGATGAAGGGCGTGAAGCGGTTCGAGGCCACGGCGGCAGGCACCGACCATCCGATCATCCAGCGGATCCAGGAAAAGGTCATCGACGCGGGCAAGGGCTCGGGCGAGGCCGCGAATGTCGGCAACAGCTATTACAACCTGGGCGTGGCGACCATGGCCGTCGCGGTCGAGGCCGCGCGCCTGGGCCTGGAAACCGGCCAGCCGCTGACCGGCGAGACGCTGAAGGCCGGGTTCGAGAAGATCGCGGGCTATGACGCCGAAGGCCTGATGCCGCCCGTCACCTATACCGCCGAGGACCACCAGGGCGGCGGCGCGGGCCGGGTGTCCGAATGGGACGGCGAGAAATGGGTGCCGGTCAGCGAATGGCACGCGGCCTATCCCGACCTGATCCGCCAAGTGATCGAGAAATCGGCCGCCGACTACAAGGCGGGGCACTGACGCCATGCCCGCGCTGATCCTGGAAAACGTCGAGGTCATCTATGACAAGGTGTTTCTTGCCATCAAGGGCGTCTCGCTGGAGGTGGGCGAGGGCGAAATGGTCGCCCTTCTGGGGTCGAACGGCGCGGGCAAATCCACCACGCTGAAATCCGTCTCGGGGCTGCTTGGCCCCGAGCGCGGGTTGGTCACGCGCGGCGAAATCCGCTTCGGCGACAGGTCCATCCTGAGCCTGGGCGCGCCGGAACGGGTGGCGGGGGGGCTGGTGCATGTGCTGGAAGGCCGCCGCATCTTCGGCCACCTGACGCCCGACGAAAACCTGGTCGCCGCCTATCGCGGCCGGTCCATCGCGCGGTTCAACGAGCTTCGCGATCAGGTCTATGCCTATTTCCCACGCCTGAAGGAACGCATCAAGTCCAAGGCCGGGTACCTGTCGGGCGGCGAACAGCAGATGCTGGCCATCGGCCGGGCGCTGATGACCGAACCCAAGCTGATCATGCTGGACGAACCCTCGCTGGGCCTGTCGCCGCTGCTGGTGCAGGAAATCTTCGGCATCATCCAGGAAATCAACGCCCGCGAGGGGCTGTCGGTCCTGCTGGTCGAACAGAACGCGGCCGCCACGCTGGACATCGTCAGCCGCGCCTATCTGATCGAACAGGGCCAGGTCGTCATGTCGGGGGCGGCGGATGTGCTGAAATCGAACCCCGACGTGCAGGACTTCTATCTGGGCGGGGCGGAGCATACCGATTACCGCAACGTCAAACACTATCGCCGGCGCAAGCGCTGGCTGGCCTGAGGAAAGCCCCATGACCGGCGAAACCGACCGCGGCCCGCGCGCGGCTGAACAGCTTGCCCGCCTGAATGCGCAACTGGCGCGGATGCGCGAAACCCAGGCCCCTTGGGCGGACCTGCCCGCCGCGCCGATGGCCAGCCTGGCCGACCTGGCTGCGCTGCCGGTGCTGCGCAAGTCGGACCTGATCCAGAGGCAGGCGGCGGATGCCCCCTTCGGCGGGCTGACCGGCGGGCCGGTCGCCGGGCTGCGGCGGCTGTTCGTGTCGCCCGGCCCGATCTTCGACCCCGAGGGGCGCGGGGCCGACTGGTGGGGATCGGCCGCTGCCCTGACGGCGGCGGGCGTCCGGCCCGGCGACGTGATCCTGAACACCTTCTCCTATCACCTGACCCCTGCCGCCTTCATCTTTGAAGGGGGCGCCGAGGCCCTGGGCTGCCCGGTCATCCCCGCCGGCCCCGGCAACACCGCCGACCAGCTTGTGGCGATCCGCCAATACCGCCCGCGCGTCTATGTCGGCGTGCCGGATTTCCTGAAGATCATCCTCGACAAGGCCGACGAGGCGGGCGTGGACCGCACCTGCCTTGAAATCGGCATGGTCACGGGCGCGGCCCTGCCCGACAGCCTGCGGGCGGAACTGGCCGGGCGCGGCGTGGCGGTCCGGCAATGCTACGGCACCGCCGATCTGGGCATCGTCGCCTACGAGGATGGCGGGCCGGGCATGGTGCTGAACGGCGGCGTGATCGTGGAAATCGTCCGCCCCGGCACCGGAGACCCCGTTCCCGACGGCGAGGTGGGCGAGATCGTCGTGACCCGGCTGGACGCCGATTATCCGCTGCTGCGCTTCGCCACCGGCGACATGTCGGCGATCATCGCGGGCGCGACCGGCGCGCGCCGCATCAAGGGCTGGATGGGCCGCGCCGACCAGGCCGCCAAGGTCAAGGGCATGTTCGTGCGCCCCGAACAGATCGCCGCCCTGGGCCGCGCCGTCCCCGGCTGCCACCGGCTGCGGCTGGAGATCAGCCGGGCGGGCGAACAGGACCGGATGCACCTGTTGGCCGAACATGACGACAACGACGCCGCCGACAGGCTGGCAGCCAAGCTGGCGGAAATCACCCGGCTGAAAGGCACGGTCCAGGTAGTGGCGCCGGGCAGCCTGCCCAATGACGGCCGGGTCATCGCCGACCTGCGCTGATCATTCCGTCGCGGGCGCGCCGTCGGCCAGCCGCGCGGGGTCCAGCACCCGGACCGAGTTGCGGCCCAGCTCGATCACGCCCGCGTCGCGCAATTCGCCCAGCATCCGGTTCACCGTCTGGCGCGAACAGCCGATGACGACGCCCAGTTGCGACTGGCTGATCCGCACGGAATCGTCGGAATCGCTGGTCAACTGGCGCAGATACAGCCGGATCCGCTGCTCGGCGCTGTAGTAATGATCCGCCATGCGGTTGCGGTTCTCGCGCATCAGGCGGTCGTGCAGCAGCGTGCACAGGTTCGGGATCAGGATCTTCGGCGGGACATGGGCGTACAGCGCCTTGGTCGGGCAGAACAGCACGGTCGTATCGGTCAGGGTCTGGCAGCTGGCGGCGCAGGGCCTGCCCGACAGAGCCTCGACCTCGCCCACCATCTCTCCGGTGGTGGCGATATGGACGATCACCTGGTTGCCGGAACTGTCGACATAGCAGATCTCGACCCGGCCCGAGGCGATGAAATAGCTGCCCAGAGTCGGCTCGCCCTGGCGCAGAAAAGGGGTCGCGGGCTTCAGTGCGCGCACGGTGCAGGCCGACAGCAGCGCGCTTTTCTGTTCGCGCGTCAGCCCTGTCAGGATCGGAGCCTGCAACAGATGCGCGTAATCGTGCGGGTCAAGCATCGCGAACGGGTCCATAAGCGGTCGGGCAGGCCACCCGGCGACCCAAACATGATACCACTGAATCGGGAAAATGGCTATCCCGACCCAAAAAAGGGCACCGCATCTTGCGATGCGACGGGATAGCCTAACTCGCACTCAACTCAGAATATGCAGCGCACCACGACTGCGCTCTTTGACTGATAGACCTTTTGCCGATGCCGAAGTGTCAACCAGCCGACATTCGGATTAACATTTCTATATTTAACGAAATATCTTGCCGGAAGGCGTCAGGCGATCAGGGTCGCCCTGAAGTCGTTGACATTCGTCAGGGTCGGGCCGGTGACGATCCCGGCCCCCAGCCCGGCGAAAAAGCGATGGGCGTCGTTGTCGTCCAAGGCTTGCCGGGCCTGTCCCGGCGGGACGCGCGACAGGGTGCCAGGGCCGATCACGGCGCCCGCGACCTCGGCCGCGCCGTCCACGCCGTCGGTGTCGCAGGCAAGCGCGTGGATGCCGTGCGCCCCGTCCAAGGCCACCGCCAGGGCCAGGCAATATTCGGCATTCGGCCCGCCGACCCCATCGCCGCGCCGCGTCACGGTCAGTTCGCCCCCCGACAGAATCACCAGGGGCGGATCGCCGGGCCTGCGCGCGGCCTGCCGGTCCAGGGCTAGGCGCGCATGATCGGCGGCGATGTCCCGCGCCTCGCCTTCCAGCGCATCGCCCAGGATCTCGACCGCGCAGCCCGCCGCGCGGGCCAGATCGGCGGCGGCCTGCAACGATTGCGCGGGGGCGGCGATGACCCGGTTTTCCACCCGCGACAGGCGCGGATCGCCGGGGGGGACGACGCCGCTGTTCCCCTGCAAGGCGCGGCTTATACTGGCTGGGACCGCGATACCCCAGCGGTCCAGCACCGCCCGCGCGTCAGTGGGGGTGGAGAGGTCGCCCACCGTCGGCCCCGATCCGATGAAGGCCGGATCGTCGCCCGGCACGTCGGAAATCATCAGCGCCAGCATCCGCGCCGGAAAGGCCGCCGCCGCCAGTTGCCCGCCCTTGACGCGCGACAGATGCTTGCGCACCAGGTTCATCTGCCCGATCGGCGCGCCCGAGGCCAGCAGCGCCGCATTCACCGCCTGCTTTTCAGCCAGCGTCACCCCCTGGACCGGCGCGCACAGCAAGGCCGAGGCCCCGCCCGAGATCAGCGCCAGCACGAAATCCCCCTGGTCCAGCCCCTCCAGCAGCGACAGCATCCGCAGCGTCGCCTGCGCCCCCGCCGCGTCGGGCACCGGATGGGCGGCCTCGACGATCTGGACCCCCCGGCAGGGGCGGGCATAGCCATAGCGGGTGATGACCAGCCCCTCGCACGGGCCCCAGGCGGACTCGACCGCCTCGGCCATGCGGGCGCTGGCCTTGCCCGCGCCGATTACCACGACCCGGCCCGCAGGGCGCGGCGGCAGATGCGCGGCCAGCGACCGCATGGGATCGGCAACCTCGACGGCGCGGTCGAACAGGCGGCGCAGGAAGGCGGCGGGATTGGCGCGAGGATCGGTCATGCCTGCCCCCGCTGGCCCAGGCCCCCGGCCGACTGGCGGCGGCGGGCGGTTTCCAGCTGCGCCTGCGCATTGGCCAGGTCGCGGGCGGCCTGGCGGACATAGGCCAGATGCGCATGGGCGGCGGCGCGGGCGGCATCTGGATCGCGCGCCAGGATGGCGGCGCCGATGGCCCGGTGCTGGTCGCGCAGCCGGTCGCGGATCTGCGGCAGGGTGAACATCCGCCCCCGGTTCCGCGCCACGTTGCTGCGCAGGCTGCCCGACAGCGCCCGCATGATCTGCAACAGGACCAGGTTGTGGCTGGCCTCGTAGATCGCCTGGTGCAGGGCGGCGTCGGCATCAGCCTCGGCCACCGGGGCGGCGGCGGCATGGGCGGTGTCGATGGCGTCCAGGGCGGCGGCGATGCGGTCGCGGTCCAGGCTGGTGGCGCGCGCGGCGGCCAGACCGGCGGCATGGCTTTCCACCACATCGCGGAAATCCAGGTAATCGTCCTCGACCTCGGGGTGGTCGGCCAGCAGCGTCAGCAGCGGATCGGTGATCGCCCCCCGGCCCAGGGCCGCGACACGCAGCCCCCGGCCCTTTTCGCCCACCAGCAGACCGCGATCCTGCAACAGCTTCAGCCCGTCGCGCAGCGTCGGGCGCGAGACGTTCAGCCGCGCCGCAAGATCCCGTTCCGGCAGCAGGCCGTCGTCGGGCGCCAGCGACCCTTCCAGGATCAGCGTCTCGATATGGCGGGCAACGGCCTCGGCGGCGCGTTCGGGGCGGATGGACAGATCGGTCATGGCGCGGATCCCTTGTCGTCGCCGCCATGTCATCGCAATTGACAGGCTTGGTCAAATCATTTTACCAACGATGCGGGGAACGAGAAAGGCACAGCCATGACCATCGCCATGCCGGCGCCCGATCCGCGCATCCTTGCGCGCGGGCCGCAGATCGTCGCCGCCCTGCGCGCGGCCCTGCCCGCCGACGCGGTGATCGACGACCCCCAGGAAACCCGCGCCTATGAATGCGACGCGCTGACCGCCTATCGCTGCCCGCCGCTGGCCGTGACCCTGCCCCGATCGACAGCAGAGGTGGCGGCGGTGATGCGCGTCTGCGCCGACCTGGGCGTGCCGGTGGTGCCGCGCGGGGCGGGAACCTCGCTGGCAGGCGGCGCACTGCCGACCGCCGATTGCGTGATCCTGGGCACCATGCGCCTGCGCGAGGTGCTGGAGATCGACACCGCCAACCGTTTCATCCGCGTCCAGACCGGCGTCACCAACCTGTCGGTCAGCGCGGAACTGGAACCGCTGGGCTTCTTCTATGCGCCCGACCCGTCCTCGCAGCTTGCCTGCACCATCGCGGGCAATATCGCGATGAACTCGGGCGGCGCGCATTGCCTGAAATACGGCGTCACCACCAACAACCTGATGGGCGCGACCGTGGTGCTGACCACGGGCGAGATCGTCGAACTGGGCGGCCCCGAGATGGGACCGGCGGGCCTGGACCTGCTGGGCATCCTCTGCGGATCGGAAGGCCAGCTTGGCGTCGTGACCGAGGCGACCCTGCGCATCCTGCCTCGTCCCGAAGGCGCGCGCCCGGTGCTGATCGGCTTCGATTCCCCCGAGGTCGCGGGCGAATGCGTGGCCAACATCATCCGCTCGGGCGTGCTGCCGGTCGCCATCGAATACATGGACGAACCCTGCCTGCGCGCGGTCGAGGCCTTCGCCAAGGCCGGATACCCCGACTGTCCCGCCGTGCTGATCGTCGAGGTCGAGGGGGCGCCTGCGGAAATCGACGATCAGATCACCCGGATCCGCGCCATCGCCGACGCGCTGAACCCGGTCGAATTCCGCGAAAGCCGCAATGCCGACGAGGCGCTGGCGATCTGGAAGGGCCGCAAGTCGGCCTTCGGCGCGATGGGACGGCTGGGCGATTACATCTGCCTGGACGGCACGGTGCCGGTGGGCCAGCTGCCCTATACGCTGCGCCGGATCGGCGAACTGTCGCGCCAGCACGGGCTGGAGGTCGCGAATGTCTTCCACGCGGGCGACGGCAACATGCATCCGCTGATCCTGTTCGACGCCAACACCCCCGGCGATCTGGCCCGCGCCGAGGCCTTCGGCGCCGACATCCTGCGCCTGTGCGTTCAGGTCGGCGGCTGCCTGACCGGCGAACATGGCGTGGGCGTGGAAAAGCGCGACCTGATGGGCGACCAGTATGCGCCCGAAGATCTGGCGATCCAGATGCAGGTCAAGGACGTGTTCGACCCCGACTGGCTGCTGAACCCCGCCAAGGTCTTTCCGCTGGACGCCAGCGCCGCGCATCGGGCCGCCCGATGACCGTGGCCCTGGATCTTGCCCCCGCGTCCGAGGCCGAGGTCGCGGAAATCATCGCCGACCGCCACGCGCGCCGCGCGCCCCTGCGTATCGTCGGGGGCGGCACGCGGGTGGAAAACCGCGCCCGCGGCGAGGCGCTGTCGCTGTCGCGCCTGTCCGGCGTCGTGACCTATTCGCCGGGCGAGATGACGCTGATCGCCCGTCCCGGCACCCCCCTGCCCGAAATCAAGGCGATGCTGGAGGCCGAGGGCCAGGCGCTGGCCTTCGAGCCGCCGGATCTGCGCGGCATCCTGAGCGGCAACGGCACCCCGAGCTTGGGCGGCATGGTCGCCGCCAATGCCAGCGGCCCGCGCCGGGTGCTGGCGGGGGCCTGCCGCGACCACCTGCTGGGGGTGCGCTTCGTGGATGGCCGGGGCCGCCTGCTGAAAAACGGCGGGCGGGTGATGAAGAACGTCACCGGGCTGGATCTGTCCAAGCTGCTGGCCGGGTCGCACGGCACCCTGGCGGCGCTGACCGAAGTCGTCCTGAAGACCCTGCCGCTGCTGCCCGCGCGCACGACGCTGGCCTTTCCCGGCGTGACCCAGGCCACGGCCCTGCGCATCTTCACGGCGGCGCTGTCCACCCCCTTCGAGGTCTCGGGGGCGGTCCATGTCGGCGGCACGGCCTATCTGCGGATCGAGGGGTTGGAGCGTCAGCTTGCGTATCGCCGCGACCGGCTGCTGGCCCTGCTGGCCGAACACCGCCCCGAGGTGCTGGACGACGCCCCCTGGGGCGCGATGCGCGACGTGGCGCATTTCGCGGACGGCGGGCCTTTGTGGCGGATCCTGTGCAAGCCGACCGATGCGCCGGAGATCTGCGCGGGCCTGCGGGCGATGGGAGGGGATTCCTCGCTGGACTGGGGCGGCGGGCTGATCTGGTATCGCGGTCCCGGAAATCCGCGCGCCTTGGCCCCCCATGCCACGCTGATCCGCCGCGACACGGCCACCGGCCCGGCCTTTCCTCCCCAGAGCGGCGCCGTGGCGCGGTTGCAGGACGGGCTGCGGCGGGCCTTCGACCCGGCGGGCATCCTCAATCCCGGCCTGATGGACGCCTGACATGCAGACGAATTTCACCGCCCGGCAGCTTGCCGTTCCCCTGACCGCGCGCAGCAACGAGATCCTGCGCACCTGCGTCCATTGCGGCTTCTGCACCGCGACTTGCCCCACCTACAAGGTTCTGGGCGACGAATTGGACAGCCCGCGCGGGCGCATCTATCTGATCAAGGACATGCTGGAAAACGCCCGGCGGCCGGATGCGAAAACGGTCCAGCATATCGACCGCTGTTTGTCCTGCCTGTCCTGCATGACGACCTGCCCCTCGGGTGTCCACTACATGCACCTGGTCGATCACGCCCGCGAATATATCGAGGCGAACTATCGCCGCCCTCTGTCCGACCGCCTGCTGCGCTGGCTGCTGGCGAAGATCCTGCCCTATCCGGGCCGCTTCCGCGTGGCACTGCGGGGGGCAAAGCTGGGCCGCCCGTTCCGCCGCCTGATGCCCGACGCCCGGCTGCGCGCCATGCTGGACATGGCCCCGCGCGACATCCCGCCCCCCAGCCTCAACGACCGCCCGCAGGTCTTCGCCGCGCAAGGCCCGCGCCGCAAGCGGGTGGCGCTGCTGACGGGCTGCGCGCAGCGGGCGCTGAACACCGACATCAACGACGCCACCATCCGCCTGCTGCGCCGCCACGGCTGCGAGGTGGTGATCCCGCGCGGCATGGGCTGCTGCGGCGCCCTGACCCATCACATGGGCCGCACCGGCGACAGCCACGCCTTCGCCGCCGCCAACATCCGCGCGCTGGCGGCGGAAATCGACGGCGCGGGGTTGGACGCCCTGGTCATCAACACCTCGGGCTGCGGCACCACGGTCAAGGATTACGGCCATATGTTCGCGGGCGACCCGCTGGAGGCGGATGCCACGCGCGTGGCGGGTCTTGCGAAGGACATCACCGAAGTCATGGCCGACCTGGGTCTGTCGGACGCCACCCACGCCCCGCCGCTGCGCGTCGGCTATCACGCCGCCTGTTCGCTGCAACACGGCCAGCAGATCAAGGCCACCCCCAAGGAACTGCTGGCCGATGCGGGTTTCACCGTGCTGGAACCTAGGGACAGCCACATCTGCTGCGGCTCGGCCGGCACCTACAACCTGATGCAGCCCGCGATCAGCGCGGATCTGAAATCCCGCAAGGTCGCCACGCTGGAGGCGACCCAGCCGCAGGTCATCAGCGCGGGCAATATCGGCTGCATGATGCAGATCGGATCTGGCACCGCCGTGCCGGTCCTCCATACCGTCGAACTGCTGGACTGGGCGACCGGCGGGCCGAAACCCCGGGCACTGCGCGAGATCGCGTGACGTGAAAATGTCACAGCAAAGGTTAATAACGCAGAGTTTCTGTCGGGTTTGATTTGACGGGCTGACGCTGATGGCGCAAACGGTGGGGAAAAACGTAACCCCTCGTCCCGGCAGGCCCCCTCATGACCCCGCGTTCCCTGATCCTCGCCAGCGTCAGCGCCCTTGCGTTGGCCCATCCGGCCCTGGCGCAAGATGCGTCCACCACCGCCGACGACGACTCGGTCTTCGTCCTGGGCGACATCACCCTGACGGTCGATGACGTGTCGGGCTACGTCGCCAACGGGGCGCAGACCACGAAAAGCGCAACACCGCTTGCCGAATCCCAGCAATCCGTTTCGGTCGTGACCGAGGACCAGATCGACGAGCAGGGCGCACAAAACCTAGGCCAGGCTTTGGGCTATACCGCAGGCGTTCTGGCCGAGCCTTTCGGCATCGACCCGCGCTTCGACACGCCCTATATCCGGGGCTTTCGCGCGGATAATGCCCAATATGTGAATGGGCTACGCCAGGGCCGTTTCTTCGGCGCGATCAGCCAGGAAATCTATGGGCTGCAACAGATCGAGGTTCTGCGCGGCCCGTCTTCGTCGCTCTATGGCGCAGGCTCGCCGCTGGGCGTCATCAACATGGTCCAGAAACGCGCGCGGACCTTCGACTTCGGCGAGGCGGGGATCGGCTATGACAGCAACGGCAGCCCCAGCCTGTTCTTCGACGTGAACCGCGCTCCGTCCGAGGAACTGTCCTTCCGCGTCACCGGGATAGGCCGCGACGAAAGCACGCAGATCAACGACCTGACGAACAAGGGCGGTTATCTGGCGGGCGCCGCCCGCTGGACGCCCAGCGAGGCAACGACCATCGACTTCCTTGCGACCTATACTAAGGACTCGCCGATCTCGCCCACCGGAGTGCCCTTCGCCCTGACCCGGACGGGCAACGGTGACTATCTGCGCGATCTTTATACCGGCCAAAAGGATTGGGACGACAGCGACCGCACCACCTACAGCTTGGGGGTGGAGGTCAGCCACGAACTGGACAACGGCTGGACGCTGAGCCAGGGCTTCCGCTACGAGAACCTCGACTGGACCTATCGCGGCACCTATGCCAGCACCGTCATCGGGCTGGACACGATCAGCCGCGGATCGAGCGATCAGGCCGAGGACAGCGACACGATCAGCCTCGACACCCGCCTGACGGGCGAGATCACGACGGGCCAGGCGGTCCACAAGTTGCTGTTCGGCGCCGATGTCCGCAAATACGACGCCTTCGAAAGCAGTCAGTTCGGTACCGCCGCCAACCTGAACCTTCTCGACCCCGACTATTATGCCGGGGGCCGCACGTTCTTCGGAACCCCCAACGCGGGCAATTCCACCCTGCGCCAGGTTGGTATCTATGCGCAGGACGAGGTGGAATACGGCAACTGGCGCGGCTCCCTGGGCCTACGCTATGATTGGATCGAGCAGACCGGCGAACGCTATGGCAACCCGTCCGAATACAAGGACAACAAGGTCACCGGTCGCGTCGGCCTTGGCTATGTCATGGCCAACGGTGCCGCGCCCTATGTCAGCTACTCCACGTCCTTCGATCCCAGTGCCGGATTCGATCTCAACAACCAGATCCTCAAGCCGACCGAAGCCGAGCAATGGGAAGTTGGCGTCAAATACAGCCCGAGCGCATTTGACGGGCTGATTACCGTATCGCTCTATGATCTGACCCTTTCAGACGTCAACCGGAGCATTGAACGCCCTGACGGTCAGCCAGGCAGAGTCATTCGCCAGATCGACGAAGTAAAATCGCAAGGCATAGAAATTGAGGCTACGGCTGAGTTAGCCGAAGGCTGGAAGCTTCGCGGCGGATATGCCTATAACAAGACCGAGCAGAACGACCCTACCCGCTCTGTCGACCCCAATACCGGATTAATCTTCGACGGCAAGGAACTGGCCGATGCGCCGAGCCACTTGGCCAGCCTGTGGATCGACCGCGACTTCGGCAACGGCCTACGTCTCGGCGGCGGCATCCGCTATATCGGCACGCGCTACATCAACGATAGCAACGCTAACGAACTCGACAGCGTGACCCTGGTCGATCTGAGCGCCGGCTATACCCGCGAAAATGTGGAAATGTCGCTGAATGTCACCAACTTGACCGATGAGGTTTATGTGGGCGCCTGCGGATTCTCCTATTGCTCGTATGGCGAAGGCCGCACCGTCACGGCCAAAGTCGCCTACAAGTGGTGACCAGCGGGGGCACCCTGCCCTCGCGCCGTGCGATCCTGACCGCCGCTGGGGCCTTCCTGGCGGCGGGCCTGCCTTTGCGGGCCGCCCCGCCCGCATCATCCGCGCCCCGGCTGGCCGCCATCGACTGGGCGATGCTGGAAACCGCAGCGGCCATCGGCCACATGCCCGTCGCCGCCGCCGAACTGGTGCGGTTCCGCGCTGACGTGATCGAACCCGCGATCCCGCCGGATGTCACCGACCTGGGCCTGCGCGGCGCCCCGAATTTCGAACTGCTGCAACTGACCCGACCGGACCTGATCCTGTCCTCGCCCTTTTACACCCGCTACGAGGACCGGCTGCGATCCATCGCCCCGGTCCTGTCGCTGCCCTTCTTCACGCCGGGCGAGCCGCCCTTGCCCAAGGCGCTTGCCGCGCTGACGGCGCTGGCCGATGCCATCGGCAACCCGCAGACGGGCGCGCGGACCCTGGCCGCGACCGATGCCGCGCTGGATGCGCTGGCCGGGCGGCTGGCGCCGTTCCGCGACCGGCCCGTGGCGCTGGTCAATATCGGCGACGGCCGGCACATGCGGGTCTTCGGCTTCGACAGCCTGTTCGGCAGCACGCTGGAGCGGCTGGGCCTGCGGAACGCCTGGACGGACGGCACGGCCTTCAGCTTCATGGCGCCCATCCCCATCGAGCGGCTGGCCCGGATGCCCGAGGCCCGGCTGGTCAATATCGGCGCCCTGCCCGCCGCTGCCGAGCGCGCCCTGTCGCGCATCGTCCTGTGGCGCGCCCTGCCCCCGGTCGCGCGGGGGCGGACCTATCTGCTGGCCGACACCAACGCCTTCGGCGCGGTGCCCGCCGCGCTGCGCTTCGCCACCCTGCTGGCCCAGGCCTTCGAGGCCGGGCCGGGGGCCATCGCATGACCGCGCGGCTGATCCCCGTCGCCGGGCTGGCCGCCGCCCTGTGGCTGGCGGCGGCGCTGCACCTGCTGCCCTTCGCGGACTGGCCTTCCTGGCCTCTGGATCCGGCGCGGATGGACATTCCGCAGATCCTGCTGGGCTTCGGGCTGATGCCGCGCGGGGTGATCGCGCTGTTGGCGGGCGCCGTGCTGGGCCTGTCGGGCGCGATCCTGCAAGTCGTGCTGAGGAACCCGGTCGCCGATCCGACCACGCTGGGGATTTCCGCCGGCGCGCAGCTTGCGCTGGTGATGGCGACCATGCTGGCGCCGGACCTGCTGGATCAGGGCCGCTGGCCGGTGGCGCTGACCGGCGCGGGGCTGGCCGCCGGGCTGGTGCTGGCCATCGGCGCGCGGCGAGGCTTCGCGCCGGTGACGATGGTGATCGCCGGGATGCTGGTCGGGATGACCGCCAGCGCCGTGGCGACCGCGATGACGTTGGCGCAGGGGCAGTACCTGCTGTCTCTGGTGATCTGGAACGGCGGGTCTCTGGTCCAGCAGGACTGGTCGGGGGTTCGGGCGCTGGCGGGGGTGCTGGTCTTCGGGGCCATCGCAACCGCCGCTCTGGCGCGTCCCCTGCGCGTGCTGTCGCTGGGGATCGAGGGGGCGTCCGGCCTGGGCCTGAACGTGACCCTGGTGCGGTTGCTGGTGGTGGGCGTGGCGGTGGTCCTGGCCGCTGCCGTGTCCGCCGAACTGGGGCTGATCGCCTTCGTGGGCCTGGCCGCGCCCGCCGTGGCGCGGACCCTGGGGGCGGTGTCGATCCCGCGCCTGCTGGCCCTGTCGCCGGTGATCGGCGCGCTGATCCTGTCGGTCTGCGACGGACTGGTGCTGCTGGTGGCGGGCCGTGTGGGCGAGACCTTTCCGACCGGCGCGCTGACCGGGCTGATCGGCGGGCCGCTGCTGATCTGGCTGCTGCCGCGTCTGCGCGGATCGACCCCGCCGGGAACGGAACGCGCCGAAGGCCCCGCGCCGCGCCGCGACCGGCCCCTGCCGCTGCTGGCCGGGCTGGCTGTTGCCCTGGTGATCGCCGCCCTGGTGCTGGTCTGGATCGGCCGGGTGCCCGGCGGCTGGGCGATCCTGGACGCCGACAGCTTCGCGGCCTTCCTGCCGATGCGCCTGCCGCGCCTGATCGCGGCGGCCTCCGCCGGGGCGGCGCTGGCGATCGCGGGCGCGATCCTGCAACGGCTGACCGCAAACCCCCTCGCCTCGCCCGAGGTGCTGGGCGTGTCGGGCGGGGCGGCGATGGGCTATGCGGGCGTGGTCTATCTGCTGGCTGCGCCCACGGCGGCGGCGCTGACGGCGGGCACGATGGTCGGGGGCGCGGTGGCGCTGGCGCTGATCGCCGCTTTCGTCAGCCGCCGCGACATGCCCGCCGAACGGGTGCTGCTGGCGGGGATCGCGGTGTCGGCGCTGGCATCCGCCGTGCTGGCGGCGGCGATGTCGGTGGGCGACACCCGGTCCTTTCAGATCCTGTCCTGGCTGTCGGGGTCGTCGTCGGCCGTGACCATGCCCGGCGCGCTGGCCCTGGCGGCGGTGGCGGGGGCGCTGTGGGCCGGGGCGCTGGCCGCGCGGCGCTGGCTGGCGGTGCTGCCGCTGGGCACCGGCATCGCGGGCGGGCTGGGCCTGCCGCTGCGCCGCGCACGGCTGCTGCTGATCGCATTGGCCGGGATGGCGACGGGGGCCGCCACGGTTCTGGTCGGGCCACTGTCCTTCGTCGGCCTGATGGCGCCCCACATGGCCCGCCGCCTGGGCCTTGCCCGACCGGGCGATAACGTCACCGGCGCGGCGCTGATCGGCGCGGGGCTGATGCTGGCGGCCGATTTCGGGGCGCGCATGGCGGGCTTTCCCTATGAACTGCCGCTGGGCCTGTTCGCGTCTCTGATCGGCGCGCCCTGGCTGATCTGGCTGATGATGAGACCTGTCCGATGAGCCTCTTTTCCATCGCCGGCCTGACCGTCGACGTGCCCGGCCGCCGCCTTCTGCACGGCCTGACGCTGGACCTGCCCTCCGGCCGGATGATCGCGCTGATCGGCCATAACGGGTCGGGCAAGTCCACGCTGCTGAAGGTGCTGGCCCGCCAGATCGCCCCCAGCGGCGGCGCCGTCGCCTTCGAGGGCCGCGCCCTGCCCGACTGGCGCGCCCGCGACTATGCCCGCCGCCTGGCCTTCCTGCCCCAGCACCCCCCGGCGGCCGAGGGGATGACCGTGCGCGAACTGGTGGCGCTTGGCCGATACCCCTGGCACGGCGCGCTTGGCCGCTTCGGTCCCGGCGACCACCAGGCCGTCGCCCGCGCGATGGCCGAATGCGGCGTCATGGATTTTTCCGACCGGCTGGTCGATACGCTGTCGGGGGGCGAGCGTCAGCGGGCCTGGCTGGCGATGATGGTCGCGCAACAGGCCGCGACCCTGCTGCTGGACGAACCGATCAGCGCATTGGACATCGCCCATCAGGTCGAGGTTCTGGCGCTTGTCCGCCGCATGTGCCATGAGAGCGGCCGCAGCGCCGTGATCGTGCTCCACGAGGTCAACATGGCCGCCCGATTCTGCGACCACGTGGTCGCGCTGAAGGGCGGGCGTCTGGTCTTGCAGGGCGGCCCCGCCGACCTGATGCGGTCCGATGCGCTGGAACGGATCTATGGCCTGCCGATGCAGGTGCTGACACGCGCGGATGGCGGCCCGGTGGCCATCCCCGCCTGAGGGAAACCCGATGCTGCGCCAGTTCTTTTCCTATTATCGCCCCTTCATGGGACTGTTCTGGCTGGATTTCGGCTGCGCGGTGCTGTCGGGCCTGCTGGAGCTGGCCTTTCCCCTGGCCGTCACCGCCTTCATCGACCACCTGCTGCCGCAGGGCAACTGGACGCTGACGGTCGCCGCCGCCGCGGGTCTGCTGGCGCTTTACGCGATCAATGCCGGGCTGCTGACGGTGGTGATCTATTGGGGCCACAAGCTGGGCATCAACATCGAGACGGAGATGCGCGCCCGCGCCTTCGACCACCTGACCCGGCTGTCCTGGCGGTGGTACGACCGCGCGCGGACCGGCAAGCTGGTCGCCCGCGTCACCCGCGACCTGGAGGAAATCGGCGAGGTCGCCCATCACGGCCCCGAGGACGCCTTCATCGCCATCATGACCTTTGTGGGGGCCTTCGCGCTGATGTTCTGGGTCAATCCGCAGCTTGCGGTGATCGTGGCGCTGATCGTGCCGGCGATGCTGGGCATCGTGATCGTCTATGGCGGGCGCATGAAGCAGACCTGGCGCGCCATCTATTCCCGCGTCGGCGATTTCAACGTCCGGCTGGAGGAAGCCCTGGGCGGCGTCCGCGTCGTGCAGGCCTTCGGCAACGAGGCGCACGAGACCCATCTGTTCGCCGCGGACAACGCCCGCTACCGCCAGGCCAAGCTGGATGCCTATCGCGTGATGGCCGCGTCAAGCGCGCTGCAATACATGGGCCTGCGGCTGGTCCAGGTGATCGTGATGGTGGTCGGCGCGGGCTTCGTGCTGTCGGGCGATCTGACCACCGGCGGCTTCGTCGGCTTCCTGCTGCTGGTCGGCGTCTTCTATCGCCCGCTGGAAAAGATCGCCGCCGTGATCGAGACCTATCCGCGCGGCATCGCCGGTTTCCGCCGCTATCAGGAACTGCTGGCCACGGACCCCGAGATCGCCGACGCCCCCGATGCCGTCGACGCCCCGGCCCTGCGCGGCGACATCCGCTTCGAAAACGTCAGCTTCGCCTATGACGAAGGCCGGACCATCCTGGACGGGATCGACCTGACCATTCGCGCGGGTGAAACGGTGGCCTTCGTCGGCCCGTCCGGGGCGGGCAAGACCACGCTCTTGGCGCTGCTGCCGCGATTTTACGAACCCACGCGGGGCCGGATCACCGTGGACGGGCTGGACCTGGCGCGGATGCGGCTGAACAGCCTGCGCCGCCAGATCGGGCTGGTCAGCCAGGACGTGTTCCTGTTCGGCGGAACGCTGCGGGAAAACATCGCCTATGGCCGCCTGGGCGCCAGCGACGATGACATCCGCCAGGCCGCCGCCCAGGCGCAGTTGACGCAGATGATCGACAACCTGCCCGACGGGCTGGACACGATGGTCGGCGAACGCGGCGTGATGCTGTCGGGCGGTCAGAAACAGCGCGTGGCCATCGCCCGCGCTTTCCTGAAGAACCCGCCGATCCTGATCCTGGACGAGGCGACAAGCGCGCTGGACAGCCAGACCGAACGCGAGATCCAGCAGGCGCTGGATGCGCTGGCGGCGGGGCGCACGACACTGGTCATCGCGCACCGGCTGGGCACCATCCGCAATGCCGACCGAATCGTGGTGATGGACCGCGGCCGCGTGGCCGAGATCGGCAGCCATGCCGATCTGATCGCGCAGGGCGGGATCTATGCGGGGCTGGCCGCCTGAAAGACAACCATTTCGTGCAATTGCATTCCAGGCCACGAAAAATCTTTAATTATTCGTCGATTAAGGCATAGTTAGGCGGAATCCCGCCGCGATGGCCGGTGGCATCATGCTGCTGGGCATCGCTGCGGGTGTATATCGTAGGAGATTTACATGAGATCAGCCTTGCAGGCCGTGGCCTTGGCCTTTGCAACGACGTTCACGCTGGGATCGGTGGCCGACGCCGCGACAGTCGCCAGCGTGGATGTCCCGTTGCGACATTTCGGCGGCATCATCTATGAGATCCAGCAGGCGGGCCGCTATACGCTGGACTTTTCCGGCACGGGCAGCATTGAGGGCTTGCCCGACTATCTGGGATTTGCGGGCTATGTCCTGGCCGAGGTGACCGGCCTGGAAGAGCTGCTGGAACTGCTGGACGATGGCGTGACCTTCACCGCGATCAACGGACTGTCTTTCGACCTGGGCTTTTTCGAGGCGGGGACGGACTTTGCGGCGGGCATCGCGACGTTGGGGGGCGACGCCACCATGAGCCTGGTCCGCATCGACGACGAACCGGCCCCGGTGCCCCTGCCTGCCTCGCTGCCGCTGTTGGCGGCTGCGGTCGGCATCACCGGACTGGCGGCGCGGCGGCGGATCGGCGCCTGATCCAGTCGCGGGGGCGGTCGGGCCGTCCCCGCGTCAGCCCCAATAGGCGGCCGACAGGAAATCCTTGCGGTCGATGCCGCGGGCGATCAGGTGCTGACGGGCCTCGCGGGCCTGCCCCGCCTCGGCCGCGAACCAGACATGGCTACCTTTCCCCAGATCGGTCCTGGCCAGGGCAGCCAGCAGGTCGTCGCAGCGCGTGACGCGCGGATCGGCGGCCAGCGGTCCCAGGTCGGGATAGGCCGCGCGGATATGGGCCGTGACCTCGCCCTGCGCCAGTTCCAGCATCCGCGCGATCGCGGGCAGCGCGGTTTCGTCGCCGAACAGGTGCAGCCGGGCGGCGTCCGGGCACCAGCCGCCGCCGGGACCGATGATGCCCACGGTCGATCCCTGCGGACCGGACAGCGCCCAGTCGCAAGTCGGGCTGCCCGCGTGGCGGAAGATGTCGAAATCCAGCCAGCCATCGCCATGGCCGGCGACCGTATAGACCGGACGATGCAGCGCATCCGCCCCCCTGGGCCATTCCGTCCGCCCCGAGGCCCCGACCCTGGGCCAGACCGCTTCGCGACCGGCAGGGGGCAGAAGCAGACGGAAATGCAGGCTGCCGATGCCGAAGCGCCCGGCATCCGGCCCGCTCAGTCGCACGCGGATGAATCCGGGCGACCGCTGCGTCACCGATTCCACGCGCATCAGCGACAGGCCCGGCGCAAGCGCGCCCGCATCGACGCGGTCCCACCTGACCTCCAGCCCGGCCTCGGTGAACAGTTCGGTGGCGCTGTCCTGAAGGCTGCCGATCAGGCGCGCTTCCGGCGCCGTCAGCTCGACGCGGACCTCGTCGCCGCCCGGCACCAGACGCAATTCACAGCCCCAGACGAACAGGCTCAGCGCGTCAGGGGTTTCCACCAGCGGCACCTCCCACGCGGCGGCGCGGGCCTTCAGGGCCGCCGCAGCCGCCCCGGATGCCATGGGGATGGTGCCGGAATTCCGGTGTGTGCGCAGATGCGACATGACGCGGGCCTTTCCATTTATGCGCTTTTCTTATACTGAACAAATTCAGTCAACAATATCGAAACCGCTGAACCCGCGATGAGCTACCTGCACAGGATGACCTGCCGGACCGATGGCATCCGGGCCGTGGCGCCGGTTTGCTGGCGCGGCCTGGACGGCGTGGCCAGCGTCTATTGGCAGGCCGAGGCGCAGGCAGGCGCCACGGGTTATTACCTGTCGCCCGACCCGCGCATCGTGTTCTTTCTGAACGACGTGTCGGACCATATCCTGATCTCGAACCGCGACGCGGGCATGGCCGCCCATGCCCGGCCGATGATGCGGGCGCTGTATGTCCCGGCGGGGATGCCGATCTGGTCCAACTTCACCGGCGCGCATCATTTCGCGCATCTGGACCTGCATATCCACCGCGACCGGCTGCTGCGGTTCCTGTCGCCCTCGCTTGGCGCGTCGGACGCGCTGTCGGTCCTGCGCCGCCCGGTCGAGATCCAGGACGCCCCGGCGCTGTCCGTCCTGGCCGGTCTGCTGGTGGACGAGGTGTCGCAGCCCGCGCGCCATCCGGTCTTTGCCGAAAACCTGGTGGGAAGCATCGCGACCGGGCTTCTGGACATCCCGCCACAGGGCCAGGACAGCGCCTCGGGCGGGCTGACGCCTGCGCAGATGCGCAGGCTGACGGCCCGGCTGCACGCGCGCCAGGACCGGCGCATGACCGTGGCCGAGATGGCGGCGGCGGTCGGGCTGTCGGAAAGCTGGTTCGCGGCGGTCTTCAAGCAGACGACGGGCCAGACGCCCCTGCAATGGCAACTGGCCCAGCGGATCGCCCAGGCGCAGCGCCTGCTGACCGACCGCGCCCTGACCGTGGCCGATGTGGCCGCGCATCTGGGCTTTTCCGACCAGGCGCATCTGACGCGCGCCTTCCGGCAGGTCGCGGGGGAAACACCCGCCGCGTGGCGGCGGATGCGGATCGCGGAATAGCGCCTGTTACCAGCTGTGGCGCAGGGTCACGGCGACGGCACGGCCGGGGTTATAGTAATCCGCCGTGCCGCTGCCGACGACATGCTGATCGTCCAGCAGGTTGCTGATGTTCAGGGCCAGGTTGGTGTTTTCCTGCACCTGATAGTTGAAGGCGGCGTCCAGCGTGACCGACGATTCGGCCTTGCCGGTATTGTTCGAGATCGCGAAGAAATACGACCCGACATAGCGCGCGCCCAAGCCGAAGCGCATGTCGCCGCGGGTTTGATCGCCAGGCAGGGTATAGTTTACCCACAACGACGCCATGTGGTTGGGGACGTTGCCGAATTCGTTTCCTTCCACGTCCACGCCCCGGATCGGCCCGGACCGCACGACGTCGGACTTCATATACGAATAGGACGCGATCACGTCGACATTGCCGCCCAGTTCGGCCTTGCCTTCCAGATCGAAGCCGCGCACCCGCTGTTCGCCAACCAGTTCGCGGGTGATGTTGCCGTCCGGCTGGACCACCGCCACGGTGACGTTGTTCTTGGTCAGGTCATAGACCGAGGCCGAGATCAGCGCGTTGGTCCCCAGCGGCTGATATTTCACGCCCAGTTCGTATTGCTCGCCCCGTTCCGGTTCGACGCCCACACCCGGAGGCGCGACAGATTCGACATAGCTGACATAGGTCGAGATCTCGCTGTTGACCTTGTAGGTCAGCGCCCCCCGGATCGAGGTTTCCGAGAAATCGTCGCTGGTCTGCACGCCGTTCAGCGTTTCCCGGATGTCCAGCCAGTCATGGCGCAGGCCGACGGTCGCGATGAAGCGGTCGTCGAAGGACAGGTTCTGCTGCACGAACAGCGATTTGGTCTTGTAGTCGTTGTCGCGCAATTCATAGGGCGCGGCCAGGGTGCCGGGCGCGCCGGAATAGACCGGGTTCGCAATGTCGATGGGGGTGTAAAGCCCATAGAACGGCGCGCTGCTGGTCGACGCGTCGCGGAATTCCAGTCCGGCGACGGTGCTGCTGTCGAAACGGTCGAAGCTGCGGTCGTATTGCAGGATGACGTTGCCGATCAGTTCCTCGGCGGTGTTGTCGCCCCCGAAATACCAGCGATCCACGACCGTGCCGACCCGCGCCGGGCTGTCCGACAGATACACATAGCCGAAATCGCTTTTCAGGTCGCTGTAGCGCAGGTTCGCGCGCAGGTTCAGGCCGTTGTCGAAGTCATGTTCCAGCAATCCGGTGATGCTGGCGCGCTCGACATTCTGATAGTTGAAATCCGGCTCTCCGAAGAAATCGCTGCGGTCGTATTTGCGGTCCAGCGGATAGCCGCCGCTGTTGGGGGTGTTTTCGCGCTTCAGGTAATCGGCGACCACGCTCAGCGTCGTGGCGGTGCCGGGCTGCCAGGACAGCCCGCCCATCAGGAAGCGGCTGTCGTTCCGGGAATGATCGTAATCCCGTTCGCCGTCCTGGACCTTGGCGGTCAGCCGATAGGCCAGCGTCCCTTCGGCGTTCAGCACATCGCCCGCATCGAAGCCGTATTCGGCGTTGCGCGGCGATCCGACCGAGCCATAGACCTCGCCGAACCGCTCGAAGCGCGGCTGCTTGGTGACGAAGTTGATCGTGCCGCCCGGATCCGAGGTGCCGAACAGGGTCGAGTTTCCGCCCCGGATCACCTCGGTCCGTTCGAACGCATAGGGTTCCTCGCGGGCGCTGCGCATGGATCCCAGGGTCAGGCCGTCGCGATAGGTCGTCGCCTCGAACCCCCGGACCAGGAAATATTCGTTGCGGTCGTCCGTGCCGTAGTAATCGGTATGGATGCCCGAGGAATAGCTCAGCACCTCCTCCAGCGTTGTGGCCCTGCGGTCGCGGACTTCCTTTTCGGTGATGACCGACACCGATGCCGGGGTATCCAGAATGCTGGTCGCGACCTTGCCGCCCACCCACAGTTCGCGGGCCACGATGGAATTCGCATCGTCGTCGAACTGTCCCTCCGCATTGATCAGGATCGGCGACAGGCGATAGGGGGACGCCTCGGTCCCGGTGCCCGCGTCCTGGGCAAGGGCCGGGGACGCGATCAGCGCCGTGCAGCCCAGAAGCAGGGCCGTCAGGGTGCGGCGGGCGCCGCATGAGATGTCATGTGCCATGGTTCGAAGTCCCGCATGGATGTTGTGTTGACGCTGCTGGCTGCCGTCGGATCAGAGAGGGTCCGCAGGCTGGCTGGCCCTGGAATGACCTTGAGCCGCCGGCACCCGAGGGAAAGCGCGGGACGGCGCGCCGATCATGCTGGCGGGGCTTATAGGAGCGGCGGCGCGCGCCTGTCTTGAAGAATCCCACTGTTTTTGTCGGAATCCATGGAAAAGTGTTAATGCCCGTGCGAACAGGCCCTTGGTCGGGGTTGACGGGACCGCCGCGACGCGAAAAAGCCTTGGCCTGTCACAGGAGATCGCGCCCATGATCCGTCTTGCCATCGGCCTTGCCGCCCTGCTGCTGCCCGCCCTTGCCGCGGCCCAGGACTATCCGATCACCATCCCCCATGCCTTCGGCAGCACCGTCATCGCGGAAAAGCCGCAGCGCGTGGCGACCGTCAATTCCGGCAACCACGAGGTTCCCCTGGCTCTGGGCGTGGTGCCGGTGGGGATGGCTGCGGCGAATTACGGCGATGACGACGGCGACGGTGTGCTGCCATGGGTCGAGGAGAAACTGGCCGAACTGGGCGCCCAGACGCCGGTGCTGTTCGACGAGGGCGACGGCATCGACTTCGAAAGGGTGGCGGCGACGCAGCCCGACGTGATCCTGGCCGCCTATTCCGGGCTGACCCAGGCCGATTACGACACGCTGTCCCGGATCGCGCCGGTCGTGGCCTATCCCGACGGCGCCTGGACGACCGAATGGCGGCAGATGATCCGCATGAACAGCGCGGGCATGGGCATGGCCGCCGAGGGCGACGCCCTGATCGCCCGGATGGAGGGGCAGATCGCCCAGGCCATCGCCCGCCACCCTCAGTTGCAGGGCAAGACGGCGATGTTCGTGACGCATCTGGACACGACCAACCTGTCCGTCATCAACTTCTACAGCGCCAACGACACGCGGGTGAAATTCTTCCAGGATCTGGGCCTGTCGATGCCCGAAAGCGTGATTCAGGCGACGCAGCCGGGGCAGTTCTTCGGGTCGATCAGCGCCGAACGGATCGACGCCTTCGACGATGTGGATATCGTCGTGACCTATGGCGGGCCGGTCCTGCTGGCGGCGATGCGGCAGGATCCGCTGTTCAGGCACATGCCCGCCGTCGCCAACGACGCCATCGTCGTCCTGAGGAACGACCCGCTGGGCAATGCCGCCAACCCGACGCCGCTGGGCCTTCCCTATGTGCTGGAGGATTACGCCGCCCTGCTGGCCGAGGCCGCGCAGAAGTCCGAATGACGGCGGCCGCCAACCCGCTGCCGCGCGCGCGCCTCGCGCCCCGGTCGAACCGCATCCGCGCGGGCTGGCTGGCGGTGATGCTGGCGCTGCTGGCGGGTCTGTGCGCGCTGTCGGTGGCCATCGGCACCCGAGAGGTCGGCTGGGACGACATCGCCGCCGCGCTGCGGGGACGGGTGGACAGCATCGGCCAGGCGGCGGCGGCGGCGCGGATCCCGCGCACGCTGCTGGCCGCTCTGGCCGGGGCGGCGCTCGGCCTGTCGGGGGCAATCATGCAGGGCGTGACGCGCAACCCCCTGGCCGATCCGGGGATCCTGGGGGTGAACCTGGGCGCGTCCCTGGCGGTCGCGGTGGCGGTGGCCTTCTTCGGGATCTCGTCCGCGCAGGCCTATATCTGGGTGGCGATCGGCGGCGCGGCGGCGACGGCGGTCTTCGTCTATGCCATCGGATCGCTGGGCCGAGGGGGGCCGACGCCTCTGAAGCTGGCGCTTGCGGGGGTCGCCACCTCGGTCGCGTTCCTGTCGCTGGTGCTGGCGATCATGCTGTCGCGCGGCGATGTCGCGGGTGGCCTGCAATCCTGGCAGGTGGGCGGCGTCGGCGGCGCGACCTTCGCGCGCCTGACTCCGGTCCTGCCGTTCCTGGCGGCGGGTTTCGCGATCGGCCTGGCCAGCGCGCGCAAGCTGAACTCGCTGGCCCTGGGCGACGACATGGCGGCAGGCCTGGGCGAGCGCGTGGCCCTTGCCCGCGCCATGGCCGCCCTGGGCGCGATCCTGCTGTGCGGGGCGGTGACGGCGGTCTGCGGGCCGATCGGCTTCGTGGGCCTGATCGTGCCGCATCTGTGCCGCGTCCTGGTGGGCGTCGACCACCGCTGGCTGCTGCCCTTTTCCGCCCTGGCGGGGGCCTGCCTGCTGATCGCCTCGGACATCGCGGGCCGCCTGATCGCCCGGCCGTCCGAGCTGGACGTGGGCATCGTCACCGCCTTCATCGGCGCGCCCTTCTTCATCTGGATCGTGCGCCGCGCCAGGGTCCGCGAACTATGACGGCCCTGAACCTGGTCGCCGCCGGACGCCGGCGCCGCAGCCGGCGGCGCGCCACCGTCGTCGCGGGCGCGCTGACCCTGCTGCTGGCGGGATTCGCGCTGACGCTGATGCTGGGCCAGTCCTTCGTGCCGCCCGGCACCGTGCTGCGGGTGCTGGCGGGCCAGGACGTGCCCGGCGCATCCTTCGCCGTGGGCCAGCTGCGGCTGCCGCGCGCGGTCATGGCGATCCTGGCCGGGCTGTCCTTCGGCCTGGGCGGCGCGGCCTTCCAGATCATGCTGCGCAATCCGCTGGCCAGCCCGGACATCATCGGCATCAGCCGGGGCGCCAGCGCGGCGGCGGTCTTTGCCATCGTCATTCTGGGGCTGGACGGGCCGGTGGTGTCGGCCTTCGCGGTCGCCGCCGGGCTGGGCGTCGCCCTGCTGATCTATGCCCTGTCCTGGCAGGGAGGGGTGGCGGGAACGCGGCTGATCCTGGTCGGCATCGGCGTCTCGGCCATGCTGGACAGCTTCATCGCCTATGTCCTGACGCGCGCGCCATCCTGGTATCTGGCCGAGGCGATGCGGTGGCTGACCGGCAGCGTGAACGGCGCGCAACTGTCCCAGGCGCTGCCGATCCTGCTGTCTCTGGCCCTGTTCGGCGGTTTGCTGGTCAGCCGCACCCGCGACCTGGAATCGCTGCGGCTGGGCGACGATACCGCCGCCGCGCTTGGCACGAATGTCGCGCTGACGCGGATGCTGGTGATCGTGTCGGCCGTGGGCCTGATCGCCGTCGCCACCGCCGTCACCGGCCCGGTGGCCTTCGTGGCCTTCCTGTCCGCCCCCATCGCCGCGCGGATCCTGGGGCCGAACGGATCCGTGCTGGTCCCCTCGGCCCTGGTGGGGGCCTTGCTGGTGCTGGGCGGCGATTACGTGGGCCAGTTCCTGCTGCCCGCGCGCTTTCCGGTGGGCGTCGTCACCGGCGCCCTGGGCGCGCCCTATCTGATCTGGCTGATCGTGCGCGTGAACCGCGCCGGAGGATCCTTGTGACTGACCATTCCCTTTCCGTCCGGCACCTTGCCGCGGGCTATGGCGACCGGCTGATCCTGCGGGATCTGGATCTGGACGTGGTGCCGGGCCGGATCACCGCCATCGTCGGCGCAAATGCCTGCGGGAAATCGACGCTGCTGCGCACCATGTCGCGGCTGCTGTCGCCGCGCGCGGGCCAGGTGCTGCTGGACGGCAAGGCCATCCACCGCATGGCCCCCCGCCGTGTCGCGCAGGTCATGGGTCTGCTGCCGCAATCGCCCATCGCGCCCGAAGGGATCACCGTCGCCGACCTGGTCGGCCGGGGCCGCCATCCCCATCACGGCATCCTGTCCCGCTGGTCGCCCCGCGACGACCAGGCCGTCGCCGCCGCGCTGGAGGCCACCAAGACCCTGGATCTGGCCGAACGCGCGGTGGACGAGCTGTCGGGCGGTCAGCGCCAGCGGGTCTGGATCGCGATGGCGCTGGCGCAGGAAACGGACCTTCTGCTGCTGGACGAACCCACGACCTTCCTGGACATCAGCCACCAGGTCGAGGTCCTGGACCTGCTGACCGACCTGAACCACCGGCGCGGCACCACCGTGGTGATGGTGCTGCACGACCTGAACCTGGCCGCGCGATATGCCGACCGCCTAGTCGCGATGGCCGACGGCCGCCTCTATGCCCAGGGCACCCCGCCAGAGGTGCTGACCCGCGATACCGTCCGCGCCGTCTTCGGCTTGGACAGCCGGATCATCCCCGACCCGACCTCGGGGCGGCCGATGATGCTGCCCATCGGGCGGCACCGGATGGCGGCGGACCAAGGCTGACGCAGCGCCGGGACAGAGAAAAATCTTCGCTCTTTCCCATCCCGAACCGGCAACCAAATCTCCTGCCCGCCGGTTTTGCGGTGATCCCCTTCGCCTGGACGGGGAACAGGGGGCGATTTCATGACCGTACAGCAGATGCTTGCCTTCGCCATCGTCGGCGTGATGATGGCGTTGTTCATCTGGGGCAGAATCCGCTATGACGTGGTGGCGATGCTGGCCTTGCTGGCATCCCTGCTGGCGGGCACCGTGTCGCCGGACGAGGCCTTCACCGGCTTCGGCAACGATATCGTCATCATCGTCGGCAGCGCCCTGGTCGTCAGCGCCGCCGTGTCGCGGTCGGGCATCATCGACGCCGCGCTGCGGTGGCTGGTGCGCCGGCTGACCACCATGGGGGTGCAGCTTCTGGTGCTGGTCGGCACCGTGACGCTGCTGTCGTCGCTGGTCAAGAACATCGGCGCGCTTGCGATGATGATGCCCGCCGCGCTGAAGATGGCGAAGAAATCCGGGCAGTCGCCCTCGCTCTATCTGATGCCGATGTCCTTCGGGTCGCTGCTGGGCGGGTTGATCACCCTGGTCGGCACGTCCCCCAACATCATCGTGTCGGAGGTGCGCCAGGACATGACCGGCCAGCCCTTCCGCATGTTCGATTTCGCACCTGTGGGCCTGGGCCTGTCGGCGGTGGGCGTCGCCTTCCTGATGGTCGCCTGGCGGCTGCTGCCGTCGGACCGCCGCGCCACCGCGTCCCTGGGCGAAGCGGTGAAGATCAGCGACTACAACACCGAAGCGACCGTGCCCGACGGATCCGCCGCCGCCGGGCGCACCATCGGCGCGCTGATCGGCATGGCCGACGGAGAGATCACCGTGACCGGCCTGATCCGGGGCGGCGAGCGGCGCAAGGTCGTGCTGTTCGACACGGTGATCCAGGAAGGCGACATCCTGCTGCTGCGGGGCGAGCCGGACGGGCTGGAACGCGCCGTCGCCAAGGGCGGGCTGGAACTGGCCGGTCATGATGCCGCCTCGAAGCTGGACCTGCCCGCCAGCCGGATCGGCGTGATCGAGGCGGTGACGACCGTCACCTCGGCCCTGATCGGCAAAAGCGCGGGCAGCATCCGGCTGTTCGACGAACAGGGCATCAGCCTGCTGGCCGTGTCCCGGTCGGGCCATCGCATGACCGAACGGTTGTCCAGGACGCGGCTTCAGGCGGGCGACGTGCTGCTGCTGCAAGGCCCGGTGGAACTGCTGCCCGAACGGATGCGCAGCCTTGGCCTGCTGCCTCTGGCGGAACGCAACCTGCGCATCGGCAGCGTGCGCAAGGAGCTGATGCCGATCCTGATCCTGGCCGCCGCGATGGGCCTGACCGCCGCCGGGATCCTGCCGGTCGCCATCGCCTTCTTCGGCGCGGCGGTGCTGATGATCGTGACCGGCGCGATCAGCCCGGAACTGGCCTACGAGGCCGTGGAATGGCCGCTGCTGGTCATGCTGGGCGCGCTGATCCCCGTCAGCGAGGCGTTGCAGACGACCGGCGGCACCGACCTGATCGGCGCCTGGCTGTCGGGCGTGGCGACCGGGCTGCCGGTCTGGGGCGCCCTGGCGCTGATCATGGTCGCGGCGATGGCGGTAACGCCGTTCCTGAACAATGCGGCCACGGTGCTGGTAATGGCCCCCATCGCGGTGACCTTCGCGGGCACGCTGGGCTATGCCCCCGAAGCCTTCCTGATGGCCGTCGCCGTGGGTGCGGGCTGCGATTTCCTGACCCCCATCGGGCATCAGTGCAACACCCTGGTGATGGGGCCGGGCGGATACCGCTTCAGCGACTATCCCCGGCTGGGGCTGCCCCTGTCGGTGCTGGTGGTGCTGACCGGGGTGCCGCTGATCCTGATGGTCTGGCCGGTCTAGCCTGCGGACTGCATCCGGCGCGGCGCCTCGCGTTTGGCGAAGCGCAGGATGGTATAGCCAGCGATACCCGACACCAGCGATCCCATCAGGATGCCGATCTTGGCCTCGTCCTGCAACAGCGGCTGGCTGAACGCCAGAAGCGAGATGAACAGGCTCATGGTGAAGCCGATCCCGCACAGAAGCGATGTTCCCAGCATCTGCATCCAGCTTGCGCCGGGGGGCAGGTCGGCCCAGTCCAGCCGCACCAGGATCGCCACCGCGCCGAAAATGCCTATCACCTTGCCCAGGGCCAGGCCCGCCGCGACGCCTATCGTCACGGGGGCCAGCAGCGCCTCGGATCCCAGGCCCGCGAAGCTGACCCCGGCATTGGCGAAGCCGAAGACCGGGATGATCAGGAAGGCCACCGGCGCCATCAGCGCATGTTCCAGCCGGTGCAGCGGGCTTTCCGACGGACGCGCCTCGGGCGTGGCGGGGGTGCGCTTCAGGGGGATGGTCAACGCCAGCAGGACGCCCGCGATGGTGGCATGGATCCCCGACTGCCAGACGAAGAACCACAGGACCGCGCCCAGAACCAGATAGGGCCACAGCCGCATCACGCCCGCGCGGTTCATCCCGATCAGGGCCGCCAGCACCAGCGCGGCCAGCCCGAGGTCGACGGGCGACAGGCCGGTGGTGTAGAACAGCCCGATCACCACCACCGCGCCCAGATCGTCCAGGATCGCCAGCGCCGCCAGAAACACCTTGAGCGAGGTCGGCACCCGCGACCCCAGAAGCGAGATCACACCCAGTGCGAAGGCGATGTCGGTGGCGGACGGAATGGCCCAGCCATGCGTCGCCCCGGTGCCCGCGGTGAAGAACAGATAGATCAACGCCGGGACCGCCATCCCCGCCGCCGCCGCCACACCCGGCAGGATCCGGCGCGGCCAGGACGACAGGTGGCCGTCCACCATCTCGCGCTTGATTTCCAGGCCGACCATCAGGAAGAACAGCGCCATCAGCGCGTCGTTGATCCAATGGGCGACCGACAGCGGCCCGACATAGGCGTGCAGGACGTTGAAATACGCCTCGGCCAGGGGCGAGTTGGCGACGATCAGCGCCAGCACCGCCGCCGCGATCAGCAAAAGCCCCCCGGACGTGCCGCTCTCCAGGAACTTGCGGATGGTGTTTTGAATTCGGCCTGCCATGAAACAGCCCCCCTTTTTGTCAGAAACGGTTCAACCAGTCTCCGTATTCAGGGGTCGTCCCTGGGCGCACGCAGCACACGCCATGCGCGGATCATATTCAGCAAGGCCCGGCGTTCAAGGGGTTTGCGGATGGGTTCGGATTTCGCGCAGCCATTCGCGCCAGATCGCCACCAGCAGCGCCATCAGCACCGGCCCGACGAACAGACCGACGATGCCCATGGTCTTGACGCCCCCCACCAGGCCGAAGAACGTGGGCAGGAACGGCATCTTGACCGGGCCGCCGACCAGCACGGGACGGATGGTCTTGTCGACGATGAACAGCTCGATCGCCCCCCACAGGAACAGCAGCACCCCCGCCAGGGGCGATCCGCTGGCCACCAGATAGATCGACACCAGCGTAAAGCACAGCGGCGCACCGCCGGGGATCAGCGCCATGATTCCGGTGATCACCCCCAGCGTCACCGGCGAGGGCACGCCCGCGATCCAGTAGGCGATGCCCAGGATCACCCCCTCGCCCATGGCGATCAGGGTCATGCCGGTGACGGTGGCGCTGATGGTCAGCGGCACCACCCGCGACAGCCGTTCCCAGCGGCGGGGCAGGATGCGGGCGCCGATGATGTCGATCTGGCCGGCGATCTTGTCGCCGTCGCGATAGAACACGAACAGCGCGATCAGCATGAACAGCAGGTTCAGCGCCAGATGGAAGGCCACGTTCCCCGCCGCCAGCACGCTGCGATAGATCGACGCGATGGTGTTGCCGCTGGTCAGCTGCACCAGATCCGCGATGGCGCCGGGCCTGCCGATATGGCGCATCCACTGTTCGTCGATCCAGTCGCCGATCTGCGGCAGGTCGACCATCCACAGCGGCGTGGCGGCGCCGTTGGCGTTCACCTCGAACACCCAATAGATCCACTGCTGCAATTCGCGGAACGCATAAAGCAGCGCCATCGTGACCGGCACGACCAGAAACAGCACGATCACCAGCACGAACAGCGCCGCCGTGGCGGTGCGGTCGATCCCCAGGGCGCGCTGCACGCTGCGCGACAGCGGCCAGCTGGCGAAGGCGATGATCGTCGCCGCCAGCACCGGCACCAGGAAGCCGTGGAAGAAATAGATCGCGGCGGCGATGATGAAGACCAGCAGCCAGCGGGCTGCGGATATGTCGCTGATCAGCGGAAAGGGCATCGTCGCCGGATCCTCGACCGCCGGGGCGTCGGGCCGGGGCGTTGCCTGCTGTGGGTCGATCATGCCTTAGCGCCTGCCTTCCGGGTGCTTCGCCGTGTTTCCCTGACTGTTGCATTGTTGATCGCGGCGTCAACCCGTCTTTCGGCCGCAGCGCTTGCCGCATCGCCCATCTTGGGATAGCCGCCGGGACTTTCAGTAGGAAAGGTCCAGCCATGACGCCCAGCCTTGCCATCGACTTCGGAACCTCGAACACCGCCGTGGCGATGCTGGATCGCGGGGCGGTGCGGCGCGTCCCGGTCCAGGCGGGATCGGACACCCTGCCGACCGCCGTCTTCTTTCCCGCGCGCGGCGGCGCGATGCAGATCGGCGACGCGGCGGCCCAAGCCCTGATCGGCGGGCAAGAGGGGCGCTATATGCGCGCGCTGAAAAGCGTGCTGGGAACGCCGCTGCTGCACGAATCGCGGCTGATCGCCGGCAAGCGCCGCACGCTTGCGGATGTGATCACAGCCTTCCTGGCCGAACTGCGCCGGCGGGCCGAATCCGCGACCGGCCAGCCGCAGACCCGCGCCCTGTCGGGCCGTCCGGTGCATTTCCACGCCGATCCCGCCCGAGACGCCCAGGCCCAGGCGGATCTGCGCGCCTGCTATCATGCGGCAGGCTTCGATCACGTCGCCTTCCTGCCCGAACCCGAGGCCGCCGCCCTGGCATGCCACGGCATGGGCGCGGGGGGCCGGACCGGGCTGATCGTGGATATCGGCGGCGGCACCTCGGACTTTTCGGTCTATCGCGCAGAGGGCGGGCGGGTGCGGATCCTGGCCAGCCACGGCATCCGCCTGGGCGGAACGGATTTCGACGCCGCCATATCGCTGAGCCATGCGATGCCGTTGCTGGGCCACGGTTCGCACCTGCGCCGAGAGATGGGACCGGGCCTGCTGCCGGTGCCCAACGCGATCTATGCCGACTTGGCGTCCTGGGCGCACATCCCCTTTGTCTATACGCCGGAAAACCGCAGGCTGGCCCAGCAGATGGCCCGGCTGGCCGTGGATCCGGCACGGATGGAGCGGCTGGTGACGGTGCTGACGGACGAATTGGGCCACGACCTGGCCTTCGCCGTCGAACGCGGCAAGATCGCCGCCAATGGGGGCGACGAGGCCCGGATCGGCATGGGCTTCATCCAGCCGCGCCTGGCCGCGCCGATCGACGCCCGGTCGCTGGCGGATGCGCTGCAAGGCTTCCGCGCGGATCTGCACGGGGCGATCGCCGAGACCCTGTCGCGCGCGGGCGTCGCAGCGGGCGGGATCGGCGACGTGGTGCTGGTCGGCGGGTCCAGTCTGATGGCCCTGGTCACGAATCTGGCGGCGCGAATCCTGCCCGATGCCCGGCTGCACCGATCCGAGGCCTTTACCGCCGTGGCCGATGGTCTGGCTTTGGCGACCGGCTTGGAACAGTATTCCGGCGTTTGACGAACAGGCAGGAAACACTGGTTTTTCTGCTGGCCGAAACTTGCATCTTCACCTCTGCTGAAGAATAGCGTCCCGCGAACCGGACGATTCCGCCCCGGCCAGATCAAGAGTTGATGCCATGAACAGCCAGGTTCCGACCCCGCTTCCCCCGGCGACGCTGACGCATTTGCAGCGGCTGGAAGCCGAAAGCATCCACATCATGCGCGAGGTGGTGGCGAATGCCGAAAACCCGGTGATGCTGTATTCGGTAGGCAAGGATTCGGCCTGCATGCTGCATCTGGCGAAAAAGGCGTTTTATCCCGCGCCCCCCCCCTTTCCGCTGCTGCATGTGGACACGACCTGGAAATTCCGCGCCATGTACGATCTGCGCGACCGGGCAGCCCAGGCGGCGGGCATGGACCTGATCGTCCACCACAATCCCGATGCCATGGCCCAAGGCATCAACCCCTTCGAACATGGCAGCCTTCATACCGACCTGTGGAAGACCGAGGGGCTGAAGCAGGCGCTGAGCCAATACAATTTCGACGTGGCCTTCGGTGGCGCGCGCCGGGACGAGGAAAAGTCCCGCGCCAAGGAACGGATCTTTTCCTTCCGGTCCGCGAACCACCGCTGGGATCCGAAGAACCAGCGGCCCGAGTTGTGGAAGCTCTACAACACCCGCAAGGCCCGCGACGAATCGATCCGCGTCTTCCCGCTGTCGAACTGGACCGAACTGGACATCTGGCAATACATCCACCTGGAAAACATCGACATCGTGCCGCTGTATTTCAGCGAGCCGCGCCCGGTTGTGGAACGCGACGGGTTGCTGATCATGGTCGATGACGACCGCTTCCCGCTGCGCCCCGGCGAAACCCCGCAGATGCGGTCGGTCCGGTTCCGCACGCTGGGCTGCTATCCGCTGACCGGGGCCGTGGAATCGGATGCCAAGACCCTGCCTCAGGTGATCCAGGAAATGCTGTTGACCACCACCTCGGAACGCCAGGGCCGCGCCATCGACAAGGATCAGGCCGCCTCGATGGAGAAGAAGAAGCAAGAGGGGTATTTCTGATGAACGCGCCCGATCCCGTTTACGTCACCGACGAACTGATCGCCCAGGACATCGACGCCTATCTGCTGAAACACCAGCACAAGACCATGCTGCGCTTCATCACCTGCGGATCTGTCGATGACGGCAAATCGACGCTGATCGGGCGGCTGCTTTACGACAGCAAGATGATCTTCGAGGATCAGCTGGCCAGCCTTGAGGCCGACAGCAAGGTGTCGGGCACCCAGGGCGGCGATATCGACTTCGCCCTGCTGGTGGACGGTCTGGCGGCGGAACGCGAACAGGGCATCACCATCGACGTGGCCTATCGTTTCTTCGCCACCGACAAGCGCAAGTTCATCGTGGCCGACACGCCGGGGCACGAACAATACACCCGCAACATGGTCACGGGCGCCTCCACCGCCGATCTGGCGGTGATCCTGATCGACGCGCGTCAGGGCGTGCTGACCCAGACGCGGCGGCATTCCTATCTGGTGAACCTGCTGGGCATCAGGAATATCGTTCTGGCCGTCAACAAGATGGATCTGGTCGATTACTCGGCCGAACGCTTCTATGAAATCGTCGCGGATTATTCCCAATTCGCCAAACAGATCGGCATGGACAGTTTCCTGCCGATCCCGATTTCCGGGCTGAAGGGCGACAACATCGTCACCAAAAGCCCCGAAATGCCCTGGTACCAGGGCCCGACCCTGCTGGGCCATCTGGAAGACGCGCCGATCAGCGACATGGCGATGCAGGACCGCCCGTTCCGCATGGCCGTGCAATGGGTGAACCGCCCGCATCTGGATTTCCGGGGCTTCGCGGGCCAGATCAGCGCGGGGACCGTGCGGCCGGGCGATGCGATCCGGGTGCTGCCATCGGGCAAGACCACCACGGTCAAGACGATTCCCAGCTTCGACGGCGACCTGCCCCAGGCCGTCGCGGGCCAGTCCGTGACACTGACCTTCGCGGACGAGATCGACTGTTCGCGCGGCGACGTGATCGTGCAGGCCGACGCGCCCTGCGAAGTCGCCGACCAGTTCGAGGCGACGCTGGTCTGGATGGCGGAACAGGAAATGCTGCCGGGCCGCCCCTATCTGCTCAAGATCGGCACCCAGACCGTCACGGCGACGGTGACCGAGCCGAAATACGAGGTGAACGTCAACACGCTGGAACATTTGGCCAGCAAGACTCTGGGCCTGAACGCCATCGGCGTCGTCAATATCTCGACCGACCGGCCCGTCCCGTTCGAGGCCTATGCCGACAACCCCGATCTGGGCGGCTTCATCCTGATCGACCGGATGACGAATGCCACCATCGCCGCCGGGATGCTGCATTTCGCGCTGCGCCGGTCGCAGAACATCCACTGGCAATCGACCGACGTGGACCGCGATGCCCATGCCGCGCAGAAGAACCAGCGGGCGCGGGTGGTCTGGTTCACCGGGCTGTCGGGGTCGGGCAAGTCCACCATCGCGAATATCGTCGAACGCAAGCTGCACGCGATGGGCAAGCACACCTTCCTGCTGGACGGCGACAACGTGCGCCACGGGCTGAACCGCGACCTGGGCTTCACCGACGCCGACCGGGTGGAAAACGTCCGCCGCGTGGGCGAGGTCGCGAAGCTGATGTCGGATGCCGGGCTGATCGTGCTGACGGCCTTCATCTCTCCGTTCCGGTCGGAACGGCGGATGGTGCGCGAGATGATGGCATCCGGCGAGTTCATCGAGGTCTATGTCGACACCCCGCTGGAGGTGGCCGAGGCGCGCGATGTGAAGGGTCTGTACAAGAAGGCGCGGTCCGGCCAGTTGAAGAATTTCACCGGCATCGACAGCCCCTATGAAGCGCCCGAAAGCCCGGAACTGGTGGTCAACACCGCCACCCTGTCGGCCGAAGACGCCGCCGACCGGGTGATCGCCGCGATCCTGTCCCAGGGCTGAGGCCGCGCTTTCGCCGCCCGATCAGGGACGGTCGCCCGTCACGCCGCGGGCGACCAGTCCATATTCGCGAACCCTTCGCGAAAGGCGAAGCGCGCCAGATGGCGGTCGATGATGTCCTGAAGCGTCGCAACCGCAGCGGCGTCTGCGCCCGAGACCGCGCAGGTCAGTTCCGCCGGGCTGGCCGTCAGCCGGGCGGTGCCCAGGTCAAAGCGGATGCTGCCGGTGTCGCCTTCGACCTCGGCCGGGATCTTGTGGGCGAAATGTTTGCACAATTGGACCATATAGCGATACGCCTGTCCGGTCGCAAAGCGGCCCGTGCTGGAAAGATCGTCGGCCATCAGCCCTGTCCCGTTTTCGTTGCCACCGTGCCGAACAGGCGTCCCGCGGGCCGGTTTGTCAATGCGCAAGAAAGTGAACGGGAAAGTCTTACCAAAAGGTTAATTTCTTTGGCGCGGCCAGGAACCCCATCCCGTTCCAGATGTTGAAAGCCCGTAGTGAAATTGCGTTTTTGCAATGGCTTATCGAGTATGCCCGCCAATTTTTGGCGGGCATTTTCCTGGGCCGGTCAGGACGTGATCAGCCGCTAATACCCAAAGATGTCATCCGCCACTTGCGCTGCCGTCAGGGTTGTGCCCGCGACGATGATGCGGTCGCCGCCGCCCAGGTCGATCACCACCCCGGCCGAGCTCCGGGTCATGTGATCGCGCATGAAGGCTGCCGGATCCGCATCCAGCAGCGTGCGGGGAATCAACAGCCGGTCGATCCCATGCTCATAGGCCTGGATGGTATCGGTTCCGCCGCCCCGCGCGAACAGGAAGGTGTCGGCCCCTGCCCCGCCGTTCAGCAGGTCGTTGCCGGCGCCGCCGTGCAGGGTGTCGTTGCCGTCGCCGCCCAGCAAGCGGTCGTTCTGCCCGTCCCCGGCCAGCCAGTCGTTGCCGCCGTCCCCCGACAGCGTGTCCAGCCCGTCGCCGCCGATCAGCAGATCGGCCCCTGCCCCGCCCCAGATCCGGTCCTGGCCCGCATCGCCGCGCAGCATGTCGTTGCCATCCTCGCCCAGCAGCGCGTCATTGCCTGCGCCGCCTTGCAGGGTGTCGTTCCCCGCGCCGCCCTTCAGGGTATCGGCCCCGGTATCCCCGATCAGCCGATCATTGCCCGTGCCGCCCGACAGCCGGTCGTTGCCGCCGCCGCCCGACAGGGTGTCATGCCCTGCCCCCGCCGACACGCTGTCGTGGCGCGCGCCCAGGCGGAAATCGTCGTTCGATGCCGTGCCGTCGGCGGCGGCCTTGAAGACCTTGCCGTTGAAGCTGTCCAGCCAGTCGGCCCGCGCCTGCATCGCCACCTTGACCGAGGGCAGTGCAACCCGCTGGAAGGTGCCCAGGTCCAGGCGGACCAGCCCGTCGGTATCCGCGAAGTTCTGCGTGGCCATCAGCACCCGATAATCCCGGCCGCCGACCGTCATGGTCCCGACCTGAAGCCCGATGCCCAGAACGGACGTGCTGCCCATGATATTGGCGTAATGCCCCGGACTGTTCAGAAGGTTCTGGTGCAACTGGCGGATTTCATCGCGCAGGTCGGATTCACCCCGGATACTGACATAGGCGAGGTTTTCCGCCGTCATCCAGCGACCCGCCAGGTCGAACTCTGCAGCTTCCATCCGCTGCCGGGGCGACGACCCGCCCCGTCCGGTATGGGAAAACACGTTGTTGTCCAGCATCCAGCGGCTGTGGGCGTCGGCCGAATCGTTCAGCCGCTTTTCCAGCTTCAGTGTCCCCAGCCCCGCCGCTTGCCGGGACTGGTTGATCAGGCTGGCGAAATAGCGTTCATTCGCATTGGCATAGGACATGGGCGCGCCTTTTGGCAAAATCGTCTGCCGAACCTAACCCGCGCGCGCCCGGAAGGATCGCCCGTAATAGATCAAATGCGGAATATCGCCGATCCGGCGCCGCGGATCGGCCTTGTCATGCGCCCTCAGTAATCCCGTTCGAAATAGATCCCCAGGGTGCTGTCGCCTTCGGTGCCCACCGATCCCCGCGCCGTCAGGGAATTGGTCACGTCCAGGTTCAGGTTCAGGCTGCTTTTGCCGTCGGCTCCCACCGCGACATCGGTATAGAGGTTGTCGGACAGGTATTTGCCCGCGCGGACCTGGACATTGCCGTCGTCGTCCGTGGCCAGGTCCAGGTCGTCCAGGCCAACCTGGTTGCGCAGGTTGCCGATGATCCCCTCGCCCCCGCGCCCGGCCAGGGTGGCGATGGCATTGGCAAGCTGGGCGGCCTGAAGCGGGCTGATATTGTCCAGGCCCCGGCCGAACAGCAGCTGCGACAAGACCTCTTCCTCGGGCAGTTCGGGCGAGGATTCGAAGGTGATGTCGGGGTCGCGCACCTCTCCGTCGATGATGATGCGGGTGGTGATGCCGTCGCGTTCGGTTTCGGCCACCAGCCGGATCACCGGGATCAGGCTGCCTTGCAGTTCGACCAGCCCTTCGGACAGGGTGAAGCGCCGGCCCAACAGATCCACGCGGCCCCGGATCAGTTCCAGGAAGCCGATGGGGATGGCGTTGCGCGTGGTGCCCTGCACCCGCAGCGACCCGCCCAGTTCCGCGTCCACGCCCCGGCCGCGCACGAAGACCTGGTTCGGCGCGTTGATGACCAGATCCAGCCGCGGCGGCGCCGAGGGCGGGGTCGAGGGCGGCCCGGCCAGCCCTGCCTCTCGGGACGCATCGCTGGGATAGGGTTCCAGCCCGGCCTTGGCACGGGTGGACCGGACGGGCCGGGTATCGCCCACATGGTGGATGTCCGGGATCGCCTTCGTACCGCCCAGCCCGGTGGAGGGAATGCGGATTTCCGTCTCGCCCAGATCGACGGTGCCGGACAGCAGCGGCCCGTCGGCATTGCGGCCCGACATGCGCAGATTGCCGCTGATCTCGGTCTGGTACAGGTTCGGGTCGCGCGCGATCACCCGGTCCAGCAGGATCGCCAGATCCAGCGTCCCCGCGCCCAGGTCGATCGGTCCGCTGACCTGCACCCGCCCCCCGGCCGAGACATTGGCCCCCGCGTCCAGCGCGATGCGCCCGCCCGCCAGGTCGGCGGTGGCGTTCACCCCCTCCAGCCGGATGCCGACGGCGGGATCGGTGATCTGGCCGTTCGTCAGCTGGACGCGCCCGCTGACCGATTGCAGCGATGGCGGGCCGTTGACGGTCAGGTTCAGCGACAGCGGGCCTTCGATGCTGCGGGTACGGATGAAGGTATTGGCGATCGAGGCCTCGCTGCTGCCGGTGACCGACAGGTTCATGGTGGAAAAATCGCGCGCCACGCTGCCTGCCGCCTGCAATCGCGTGCTGCCCGGCGCCGTGGCGGTCAGGTTCAGGGCGAAATTCGCACCCTCCTCTCGCACGGTGCCGTCGACCTGCACGGGGCCGGGGAATTCTGGCTGCACCAGACCCAGATCAGCCAGCCGCGCGGCGACGGTCATGCCGCTTGCGGTATCGCCATTGGCCTGAACCAGCACCTGCGGGTTCTGCACGTTCAGCCGCTGGACCGAGATCCCGGCAGGCGCCTGGGTGGCCGCGATGTCGAAGCTGGTCTGGCCGCGCAGCAGCGGATCGACGCGGGGCTGGCCCAGGGACAGGCCGGTTCCGGTTCCGGTGGCGGTGATGCGGCGGGTATCGCCCTGCTGGACCACCTGAGCATCGGCATTCAGCGCGCCGCTGATGCCATTGCCCAGGAACCGCAGATCCTCGGCATTCACCTGCGCCCTCACATCGGTCTGGTCGCCGCCCACGGTGCCGCTGGCCGTCGCGTTCAGGCGCGGGTTGTCGATGCGCGCCTGTTCGATGGCAAGGACGCCGTTCCGTTCGGTCCCCGTCACGGCCAGCCGGGTTTCCCCGGCCAAAGCGCCATCGACCTGCGCCTGGCCGAAGGCCAGGTCGCGCCCGGTGCCCGACACCTCCAGCCGCCGGATGCCGTCGCCCGCCTCGCGGAAGCTGCCGGTCAGATCCAGGGCGCCGCGCCAGCCGGGGCCGAAGGGCGCCAGCGACCGGACCGCGACATCGGCGGCGATGTCCGTGACGCCGGGGCCATAGACGCCGCGCGCGGTTGCGTTCATCTGGTCGTTGATCAGTTCCACGTCGCGCAGGGTGACGGTACCGTCCTTCTCCTCGGCCTGGACGCGCAGGCGGGTAGTGCCGGTCAGCGCCGCATCCGCGTTCTGGACGCCGAAGGACAGGTTCTGGCCCGATCCCGTCATGTCGACGAACCGGGTGCCGTCGCGTTCGGTCAGCCGGGCCATGGCGTCGAAGCCGCCGGTCCAGCCGTCGCGGATCGCCGCCAGGTCGGGCACCGCCATATCCAGCGTCGCGTCCAGGGCGCCCTGGGCAAAGCTGCCGCGTCCTTCGGCGCGCAGTTGCGGGTTGGCGATGCGGAACACCTCGACCTCGTAGCCCTGCGGCTTTTCGGCGGCCAGGACGGTCAGCGTGGTCCGGCCTTGCAGGGCGTTGTCCAAGGTCTCGACGCCGATACGCAGATCCTCGGCCTCGCCGCTGACGGTCAGCTGGCGCGCGCCCGACGCGCCCGACAGCTTGGCATCGGCCTGCAACGCGCCCGAGAAATTCGGATCCGCGTCCTGCAACGACGGCATGGAAATCGTCGCCGTCACGTCGCTGGACAGGCTGTTCACATAGCCCTGGGCCTGGGCGGTCAGCCGCTGGGCGTTGATGGAAAGATCGGTCAGCTTGATCCCGGTCCGGTCACGGCGTGCCCGCAGGTCGATGGTGGACCGGCCCGCCAGAAGACGGTCGAGCTGGGGTTGATCCACCGTGATGTCGGTCCCCGCCACGGTCGAGGTGATGGCGAAGTCACGCCCCAGAAAGTTGAAATAGCCCAGGACACTGGCATCGGTCTGCCCGGACAGGTCGCGCCCCGCAAGGGTCGATATCCGGCTTAGATCGTCATGACGCGCCTGCATGTTGCCGGACAGCACGAAGCCGGTGGACAGGCCCGACAGTTGCAGCATGCCCTGCAATCCGTAATCGGAGCCGCTGACATTCAGCGCCGTCATCCTCACCGCGTTGCCGGGGGTGAAATCGAAATCGGTGCTGCCGGTGATCTCGGGCCCGACGGCCTGGGCCAGACCCGCATCGGCAAAGACCATCTGCCGCGATCCGAACCGGATGCCGCCGTTCACCGATTGCAGGCTGCCGCCGTCCAGAACCACCGCGCCGGACCCATCCAGCCGCAGGTCGCCCAACAGAACGTCGCCCAGATCCAGGGCGCCGACGCGGCCCTCCAACGTCCAGCCCTGGCCCTGGGCCGCGTCGTATTGCAGTTCAAGCCGCCCGGATTCCACGGTCGATTCCTCGCCCGCGAAGGGCAGGGGGACCGGCACCTGCGCCGCGCCCGCGTCGGATCCAAGCGCGATCAGCAGCTTCGCGTTCTGCGGCGCCCCTTGGGCATTGACCGCCAGCGACCCGTCCAGCGACAGGGCCTCGGTCGCAAGGTTCAGGGTGGGGATCTGCAACCGCCCGTCGTCGCCGCGCCAGCCTTCCGCGCGAAGCTGGACTTGGTTGCCGAAGAAGGTCCGGTTCTTGGGCGCCAGCAACGAGGCCACGTCGCCGCCCAGTTGCAGCGCGAAATTCGTGCCCGGATTGCCCGACGCATCGGGACCGCCCGCCGCCGAGACCCGGCCCGTCACGCGCGGCAATCCGTCGGTCGCCAGCTTGATGTCGACGCCGAAATCCTTGATCTGGCCTTCGCCGTTGATCTCGGCCACGACCGAGGGCTTGTCGTAAAGGTCGATCAGGTTGACCAGCAACCCGTCGGCGGCCTCGTCCAGGGTCAGGTTCACACGCAGAACCTGGGTCACGTTGGAAAAGCCGGTGTCCAGGTTGAAGGTGCCGCGCGGCCCGTCCAGCCGCTGGATGGCCAGCTTGGCCTGGCCTTCGCCGCCCGCCAGGCTCATCCCGCCGGCCATCGAGATGGCGGCGGCCACGCCGATCACGGGTTCGCCCAGTTCCACCCTGTCGGCCCGGATCTGGGCGATGTTCAGGGCCACGGGCAATTCCGGCAGGGCGAAGCCGCTGAATTCGCGCGCTTCTGCCGTTGGGGCGCGTTCCTCGCCCAGGGGCCGGCGCGGCAGCAGGATTTCGCGGGCCGACATTTCGGCGATCTCGATCCGGCCGCGCAGCAGGGCCGAGCGGTTCCACTGGATCGCCCCATCGTTCAGCGTCAGCCAGACGCCGTTCGCATCGGCGATGCTGATCCGGCGGAAGGTGGCGCGCGACGAGAGGGCGCCCTGGAACCCGTCGATCACCACCTCGCGGCCCGCGCCCGACAGGTTGCGTTCCAGCAGCCGGGTCAGAAAACCCCGGTCGTCGCTTTCCTGCCGGGAAATCTCGGCGGCGGTCTGGGCCATCACCGACAGCGGGAACAGGATCGCGAAGACGATCAGCCACAGCTTGCGCATCACCCCGGTCTTCATCAAAACGCCTGCCCCAGTCCCAGATACAGTTGCACGCCCTCGCCGGTGTCTCCTCCGGTCGGTCCGGCAACGTCGAAACGCAGCGGCCCGATGGGCGTGTTGTACCGAACGCCGATCCCCGCCCCCGAGTGCCCTTCGCTGGTGCCGTTCCAGCCATCTTCCGCCCAGACCTCGCCGTAATCGGCAAAGGCCACCACGCCGATCCTGTCGCGGACCTGCCAGCGGAGCTCGGCGGAAAGCGTCGCCACGCTCATGCCGCCGGTCTTGATCGGGCCGTTCGGACCCTGGATTTCCTCGACGCCCAGCGATTGATAGGGCTGGCCGCGCACGCTGCCGCCGCCGCCCGAGAAGAACAGATAGTTGCGCGGGGTATTCTGGATCTCGCTGCCCAGGACGCTGCCGATGCGGGCGCGGCCCGCCAGGGTGAAGCGGTCGCCCTCGCCCAGGGACCGGAAGGCGCGGCCCTCGCCCAGGATGCGGATGCCGGTGTCGGTGCCGTCGAAGCCCTTGAAGGGGGTGGCGTCGCCTTGCAGGTAATAGCCGCGCTTGGCGTTGTTTTCGTTGTCGCGCGCGTCCCACATCACGCTGGTCGGAAAGGCCAGAACCTTGAAGTCGGTTTCGCCCAAGTCGTCATAGACGCGCGAGAACTGGTACTGGATCGCCGTGTCGAAGGTGAAGCGGTCGCTGAAGATGTGGTTGAAGCCCAGCCCGATGATGCCGGTATCCTCGTCGTAATCCTCTTCTCGCATCCGGGCCAGGCTGGTCAGGACATAGGCGGTGGTGTCCGGCGTGACCGTGGCGGGACGGTCGATGCGCAGGGTCACTTCCTCGTCCTTGCCGCTGGTGTCGGATCCGATGTCCTTGACCTTGGCGTCGATGCGCAGGCGTTCGCCGCCGCCCAGCAGGTTGCGGTGCATCCAATAGGCCGACAGCATCGCCCCGTCGGTGGTCGAGATTTCAAACCCCGCGCCGATCCGGCGGGGTTTCTGTTCGACCACGGTCAGGTTGATGTCCATGCTGCCGTCGGGGTTCAGCGTCTCGGCCTCTTCCAGGGTGATCGCGGAAAAGACGCCCGACCGGCGCAGGCGCTTCCTGACATCCTCGACATCGTCGGGGTCGAAGCGTTCGCCCTCGGGCAGGCCGGCGATCTTGTGCAGCCGGCGCGGGTTCATGCGGTCATAGCCGCGCATGTTCAGCCGCCCGAACCGGACCGAGGGGCCGGGCGACAGGCCGATGCGGCTGTCCACCGCATTGGCGATGTGATCGGCGGTGATGTCCTGCCCCGACACCTCGGCCTTGGCATGGCCGACATTGCGCCAGCCGTCCACCCCGGCGCGGGCGGCGCCACGGATCGTGCCGGTGCCCGCGATCCCGCCCTGGCGATAGTCGTCGGGCAGGTCGGTCCGGGGCGCGACCGGGGCGATGGCTGCGCGGGAAAAGCGGAAGCGGGGGCCGGTCTGGACGCTGACGACGACCTGCCGGACGATGCCCGGCGCATCCAGGGGGGCGATCTCGGCCGCCTCGACCCCGTCCAGGGTGATGTTGATGATCGCCGAATAATAGCCCCGGTCATACAGGTTGCCCAGGATCCGCGCGTAATCGCCCCGCGCGGCGGCCAGCACGTCCTGGCCGGTGGTGCGATCCTCGGACAGCGCGCCCGCGATCAGCGAGGCGTTGCGCAGCGGCTGGTCCAGGTCGTCCGCCCCCTGGACGCGGAATTGCAGGTCGACCGGACCTTCGTCGCTGCGGCCCCTGAACAGACCCGAAAACGGCGAGGACGCGGATTGCGCCCAGGCCATCCCCCCCAGGCCCATCACCGTGGATGCCACCAATGCCGCCCGCAGATATGCCCGCATCGTCCTGCCTTGTGCGTTCTTGCTTTGCGCCCATAAGAGCAGGACGCCCCGACGAATCCAAGCGATTCATCCGCGAAAGCGGGGGCAGGGGACGGGTTTCCGCCGCCTGTTGCGCCTCAGGCCAGCGCGGCCAGGCAGCCTTGCAGCGCGGCCATGTCGTCGCGGATCAGGAAGATCGGCGTGTTTTCAGGAATATGGCGCATATAGGGCTGGGCCAGGAAGGAGGCGTTGAACAGATCCATCCGGTCGGCGATGCTGCGGCCGACGCTGCCCGCCAGGAACAGCCCTTCCAGCGGCATGAAGCGCAGCGCCAGTTCCCGGCACAGCAGGCCCACCAGGTCGGCGAACAGGTCATAGGTGGCATTGGCCGCCGCATCCCCCGCGTCCGAGGCCGCGTCGATCTGTTCGCTGCGCACCGGCGGGGTGCCGGTCAGCGCCGCGTGCAGGCGCGACAGCCCGCGACCCGCGAAGGCTTCCTCGGTCGAGATGAAGCCCTTGACCGCCTCGGGTCCGACGGCATCCAGCAGCCGCAGATAGATGTTGGCGGGCAGGTGGGTATGGCCTTCCTCGGCCTCCATCGCGGTGATCGCGCCGCCGGGCAGGCTGCGCACGGCGCAGACGTTGAAGCCGGTGCCCAGGTTGACCACCAGGGCCTGTCCGTTGCGCGCCCGGTCGGCGGGCGCATGGCGCAGCACCGCCAGCCCGTCGCCCCCCAGCGAGGGCGTGGCATAGCCCAACGCGGTCAGGTCGTTGATCAGCCGGACCTGATCGGCATCGGTCAGCCGCGCCAGCCGATCCTGGTCGAAATCCCAGTCGCGATTGGTCAGCCGCGCCCGGCCGCCGCTGACCGGGCCTGCCACCGCCACGCAGACGGCGCTGATGCGCGGCTGGTCCTGTTCTTGCAGGAACTGGCGCACCACGTCGTCGAAGGTGGCGTAATCGTCGCCGCGAAAGCGGGTCACCGTATCCCGGTCGATGCTGCCGCCCCTCGCGATGGCCAGCCGGGCATTCGTGCCCCCCACATCGCCCAGAAGTATCGCCATTGGGGACCGTCCTTCCTGTCGCCTCAGCCGCCTGTTCCCCGACAGGATTGCCCGGTTTCGATGGGCGGCGCAACGCCGCGTCACGGCAAATGTCGGAACCCCTGGGGGGACCGGGGTGTTTTTCCCCCAGCAAACATTGGATGAAAGGCCCTGACCATGACCCGCATCGCACTCCGCATCGCCCGTTTTGGGCTGGCCGGCAGCGTCGCGGCCTTGATGGCCATGCCCGCCCTGTCCGCCACCCGCCCCGACCAGCCGGTGCAGGCCTGGTCCGCCATGGCAGGGGTGGATACCGCCACGCTGCTGGAACAGGCCCAGGATCTGCCGACTTCGGACATGGCGGTGGGCGACCAGCCCTATTGCGCCGACAATGCCGAAATCCGCGCGACCCTGCGCCACGACTTCAACGAAGCCCCGGTCCCCGGCGACGGCCATGCCGCGACCGAGCTGTGGGCGTCGGAACAGATGGGCACCTGGACCTTGGTCGCCCCGCGCCGCGACGATACAAGTTGCATCATCGCCTCGGGCATCGGCTATGACCAGGCGCGCGATGTGGACGTGTATTACCGGACGGCGGGCCTGCGCTAACCCACACGCCGCAGGAAGGCCCGAGTCCGGTCGTCCTGCGGATCGCCGAAAATCCGGGCGGGCGGGCCTTGTTCGACAATCCGCCCGCCATCCATGAAGACGATCCGGTCGGCGATCTCGCGCGCGAACTGCATCTCGTGCGTGACGATCAGCATGGTCTGGCGGCCGTCGGCGATGCTGCGGATCAGATCCAGCACCTCGCCCACCCATTCGGGGTCCAGTGCGCTTGTCGGTTCGTCGAACAGCAGCAGATCGGCGTCCAGCGCCATCGCCCGGCCGATGCCCACCCGCTGCTGCTGGCCCCCGGACATGGCCGAGGGATAGCTGTCGCCGCGATCGGCCAGCCCGATCTGGGCCAGGATCTCGTCCGCCCGCGCGGCGGCCTTGGCCTTGGGCCAGCCGCGCACGGTGGTCAGCCCTTCCATGATGTTCTGCCGGGCGGTCTTGTTGGCGAACAGCGCATAGTTCTGGAAGACAAAGCCCGTCCGCCGCCGCAGCGCCAGCACATCGGCGCGGCTGGCGCGCGCCGCGTCCACGGACAGGTCGCCGATTGCGATCCGCCCCGCATCGGGCCTGTCCAGCCAGTTGAGGCAGCGCAGCAGCGTCGATTTTCCGGTCCCCGACGGGCCGATGACCGCCACGCGTTCACCGGGCTTCAGGCACAGGTCTATGCCGTCCAGCACTGTATTCGTGCCGAACCGCTTGACCAGCCCGGCAATGTCGATTTCGCATTTCATCGTGCCACCGCCTTTCCCAGATGGCGTTCCATCCAGCGTTGCCCGACCGACAGGATCTCGACCATGATCCAATAGATCGCGGCGACGACCAGGAAGGCTTCCAGATACAGGAAACTGCCCGCGGCCTCTTTCTGGGCCGCGCCCATCATCTCGGTCACACCCAGGGTGAAGGCCAGCGAGGTGCTTTTGATCAGGTCGATGAAATAGTTCATCAGCGTTGGCGCCGCCACGCGGGACGCCTGCGGCAGCACGATCCGCCGCAGAAGCTGGCCCTGGGTCATGCCGATGGACTGGGCGGCTTCCCACTGGCTGCGATCCACGCCCAGGATCGCGCCGCGGATGCTTTCGGCCATATAGGCCGAGAAATGCAGCGTCAGGCCGATCACCGCCGCCGTGATCCCGTCGATGGTCGTCAGCGCCGGGACCAGTTGCGGCAGCCCGTAATAGAACAGGAACAGCTGCACCAGCAGCGGCGTGCCGCGAAAGAAGCTGATGAACACCGCCACGATGCTGTCGGCGACCGGCACGCGCAGCACGCGGACAATCGCCAGCAGCGCCGCCAAAGCCAGCGCCGCCGCCATCGCGATCAGCGCCATGCCCAGGGTCAGCGGGACATAGCCCAGGATGACCGGGACCAGATCCCACATATAGGCGGTGTCGAGCGGCCTCATTCAGCGGCGGCGTCGGCCAGGGGCTTGGTCACATCGGCATCCAGCCATTTTTCCGAGATCTCGGCCAGCCTGCCGTTCTCCTTCAGTTGGGTGATGGCCGCGTCGACCTTGTCGCGCAGGGCGATCCCGGCCTCGTCCTTGCGGAAGGGCAGGGCGTTGCGAATCTCATCGAAGGGCTGGCCCGCCAGCGCAAGGGGCAGGGGGCTTTGCTTGATGACCTGGGCCGAGGATACCCGGTCCATCACGAAGGCGTCGACCCGGCCAAGCGCGGTGTCCTGTTCGATATTGCTTTCATAGGTTCGGATGTCGATATCGTCGGCATAGGGCAGGGCGCGCAGCAATTCCTCGAAATTGGAGCCCAGGTTCACCGCGACCGACTTGCCCTTCAGGCTTTCGGGGCCGGTGATGGTGTCTTCGTTGCCCGCCTTCACCACGACCTGCGCGCCGTCATAGACATAGGGCTGGGTAAAGGCGAACTTCGCCTCGCGTTCCGGGGTGACGGTGATCTGGTTCGCCACCGTGTCGATGCGGCCGGATTCCAGCGCGCCGATCAGCCCCGAAAAGGACATGGTGACGAATTCGATGTCGTCCCCGGTGATCTCGCCCACGGCATTCATCAGATCCACCTCGAAGCCCTGCAATTCGTCGGCGCGGGTAAAGGTGAACGGGAAATAGCCGCCCGACATGCCGACGCGGATCGTATCGGCGGCGGCGGGCAGGGCGGTGGCCAGCCCCAGGGCGGCGGAAAGGATCAGGCTGCGCATGGAAAACTCCTTTATCTTCATCACTTTCAGATGCGCAGGGCAGGCAGGCTGCACAAGCGTCGGGACCGCGAAAAGGACCGGCGCCGCCGCCCTGGGGGGCGAGCGGGGAAAACGGTTGCCGGGAAACGGCGCAGCGGGAACAATGTTCCGCCCGTGTCCGGCGATCCAAGGCGCGCCAGGCGGACGGAATTGATAAATGTCAATTTCCGTCGCATCCTCGGCCTGCCACCAACGGCAGGAGTGAGGGACGATGAGCAAGCGTGACGACCTGATCGCGAAATACGCCGCCGACATCCGCGACAAGCTGGGCGAAGAGCCGGACATGGATCTGCTGACCAAGGTCACGATCGGCTGCGGCCCATCGATCTACAACGACGATGCCGAAACCGTCGCGGCCAGCGATCCCGCCGAACTGGACCGGATCCGCAAGAACTTCCTGATCGGCAAGCTGGGCCTGGCCGAGGGGCCGGATCTGGCGCGGGGACTGGACGCGGCCATCGACCGATACGGCCGGTCGAACCGCAACAAGTATCGCGCGGTCCTGTATTACATCCTGTGCCGCCAGTTCGGGCGCGAAGCCGCCTATGCCTGAACTGTCAGCGCCTTGATCGCCGCGACGTGATCCGGCGCGGCGGCCAGGGCGTCGGCCGTCAGCGCGCGGGCCTGGTCCATCAGATCGTCCGGCGCGGCGATGCGGTCGATCAGGCCCCAGGACAGGGCCTCGGCCGCGTCGATCCGGGCGCCCGCCATCAGGATCATCCTGGCCCGCGCAGGCCCGATCAGGGCTGCAAGGCGCGGCGGATCCGACGGCTGCGGCAGAAAGCCCAGCCGCATCACCGGATAGAAGAACCGCGCATCGGGAACGGCGATGCGCAGGTCGCAGGCCAGCGCCATGCCGAAGGCGCCGCCCGCCAGCGTGCCGTTCAGCGCCGCGACCGTCAGGCAGGGCAGGGCGGCGATGCGGCCCGACAGGCGTTCCCATTCGGACGAGGTGGCAAGCCCCGCCTTGGCCTCGTCCAGATCCGCCCCGGCGGAAAAGACCTTGCCCGCCCCGGTCAGCACCACGGCCCGGCAGCCCGCATCCGCAACCTGGTCGAAGGCCGCCGTCAGATCCCGCAGCATCTGTTCGGTCAGCGAATTGGCCTTGCCGGGCCGGTCGATGGTGACGACGGCCAGGCCGTCATGGTTCACGAAACGGATCACGCGATTGCTCCCTTGGCGTTGCCGGGTCACTGTGCGACAAATCCCGCAAGCAACGACTTCCGAAAGGTATCAGGCATGGTCCGCCCTCTTGCAACATCCCTCCTGGCGCTGACCCTGGGCGCAGGTTCCGCCCTGGCAGATGTCACCCCGGCCCAGGTCTGGGAAAACCTGCAAAAATACAGTGCCGACTATGGCTATCAGGTCAGCGGCGATGTCGAGGATGCGGGCGGCACGCTGACCGTCACCGATGCCGTCTTCACCATGGCAGGCGAGGCGGGCACAACCTCGGCCACGATCCCGCAGATGACCTTCCAGGAGACCGGCGACGCGCGGGTGCGCGTGGTGATCAAGGGCGACATGGCCGTGGACAGCCGCTTCACCGTCCCGGCCCCGCAACCCGACGCGCCCGCCGATGCACCGGATGCGGGCACCGATGCCCCCGCCCCGGCGGAAACGGTCGAGATGACCATGACCGGCACGATCAAGCTGCCCGACAACGAGATGGTCGTGTCCGGCACGCCCGAGGATATGCTGTACGAATACACCTATCCGACCATGGCCTTCGATTTCACCCTGCCGACCGAACCGGGGAAGGATGCGACGATCCCGGTCACCGGCACCGTGACCGATCTGACCGGATCGCAGCGCAATGTCGCGGCGGACGGCGGCATCGACAGCACCTTCGACATGAAGGCCGCCCAGGCAGAGATGCAGATCGACGCCCTGGTCCCTGGCGAGGGCGCCGGCGGGGCGGGCAGCGGCAGCATGGACTTCCATGTGGCGGTCACCAACCTGACCGGCACGGGCACCGCCAAGACCCCCGGCCAGTCCTTCGACCTGGGCAGTCAGCTGGCGCAGGCCCTGGCCGCAGGCCTGACATTCGACACGACCCTGACCTATGAGACGCTGCAAGGCAGCTTCGAGGTCGCGGGCAAGGACGACAGCGGCCAGGACCAGAACGCCAAGGGCAGCTTCGGGTCCGGGGCCAGCGACATCGCCGTCCGGATGTCGGATCAGGGCCTGGGCTACAAGGCGGCGTCCGCCGATGCCAAGGCGGAAATGACCGTCAACACCCTGCCCTTCCCGATCAGCTATGCCGTCCGCCAGATCTCGGCCGAGATGCTGCTGCCGGTGTCCAAGGGCGATGCCGCGCAGCCCTTCAAGTTCGCCTATGTCCTGGACGGGCTGACCTTTTCCGACGCGATCTGGAACCTGTTCGACCCGACCAGCCAGTTGCCGCGCGACCCGGCCAGCCTGACCGTCGACCTGTCGGGCGAGGCCGTGCTGTCGCAGGATCTGTTCGACCCCGCCCTGGCCCAGCCCCCCGCGGATGCTGGCGCCGATGCCGCCCCCGAGGCACCCTTCGCGCCCAAGTCGCTGACCGTCAACAAGGTCGCCCTGGACGCGGTGGGCGCCAAGGCCGACATCGCCGGAACGCTGGAATTCGGCGACAATCCGAATGAACCCGTGGGCAAGCTGAACGGCAGCTTCGAAGGCGTGAACGGGCTGATGGACAAGCTGGTCGCGATGGGCCTGGTCCCGCAGGAACAGATGATGGGGCTGCGCATGATGCTGGCGATGTTCGCCAAGCCGGTGGACGGCCAGCCCGACCAGTTGACCTCCGAGATCGAGTTCCGCGAAGGCGGGTCGATCTTCGCCAACGGCCAGCAGGTCAAGTAACGCAGGCCCGATGGGCCATCATCGGCCGGGGCCACGGTCCCGGCCTTGTCATTCGCCGCCATCAAGGAGGGACGCGATGTCACCCGTGGATTTGCAGGTGCTGGCGGAATCGCTGGTCGATGCGGCGCGGCGCGCAGGGGCCGAGGCCGCCGACGCGCTGACCAGCAGCGGGCAATCCATCAGCATCGACATGCGCGGCGGCGCCCTGGAACATGCCGACCGGGCCGAGGGCGTGGAAATCGGCCTGCGCGTGCTGATCGGCGGGCGGCAGGCCAGCGTCTCGGCCTCGGACCACAGCCCGGCCACGATCACGGACATGGCCGAACGCGCCGTCGCCATGGCGCGCGAGGCGCCGGTGGACGACATGCTGGGACTGGCGGACCCGGACCAGCTTGCCCGCGACACCGACGCCCGCGCCCTGCAGATCGCCGACGACCGCCCCGACCCGTCGCCCGACCACCTGCAAGACCTCGCCCTGCGGGCCGAGGCGGCGGCCCGCGACATGCCGGGCATCTCTCAGGTGGAATCCGCCAATGCCGGGTTCAGCCGCCGGTTCCTGTGGCTGGCGGCCTCGAACGGGTTTTCAGGCGGATACGGGCGCACCACCCATGCCATTTCCACCGTCGCCATCACCGGCGAGGGGCTGGGGATGGAACGCGACTATGCGGGCGAATCCCGCGTCTGGGCCGAGGATCTGCCCGCCCCGGAAGAGATCGGCCGCCTGGCCGCCGAACGCACCCTGGCCCGCGCCGGATCCCGCAAGCCGCCGACCGGGGCCTTTCCGATCCTCTACGACCGCCGGGTCGCCGCGTCGCTGATCGGCCATCTGCTGTCGGCGGTGAACGGGTCGGCCGTCGCGCGCGGCGCAAGCTGGCTGCGCCGCGATCTGGGCCAGCCGGTCCTGCCCGAAGGCTTCGATCTGACCGAGGATCCGCTGCGCCCGCGCTATCCTTCCTCCCGTCCCTTCGATGCCGAGGGGCTGGCGACGCGACCCCGCAAGATCGTCGAGAACGGCGTCCTGCAAGGCTGGACGCTGGATCTGGCGACCGCCCGCAAGCTGGGGATGGACAGCACCGCTTCCGCCGCGCGGGGCATGTCCTCGGCGCCGTCGCCCACCAACAGCAACGTGATCCTGACGCCGGGCGCGGCGACGCAGGACGACCTGATCGCGCGGATGGGGACGGGGCTGATCGTGACCTCCATGCTGGGCGCCTCGATCAACGGCACCACCGGGGATTATTCGCGCGGCGCCGCCGGGTTCTGGGTGGAAGACGGGCGCATCGCCTATCCGGTCAACGAATGCACCATCGCCGGAAACCTGCGCGAGATGCTGATGACCCTGACCGCCGCGAACGACGCCCTGCCCTGGCGCGCGGCCGAGGTGCCCAGCCTGCTGGTCGGGGGGATGACCGTTGCCGGGGCCTGAGGACGACCTGGCGCTGCTGGTCCGCGCGGCGCAGGTCGCGGGGCCGATCGCGCTGTCCTTCTGGCGCGCCCAACCCAAGGCCTGGGACAAGCCCGGCGACGCAGGCCCCGTGACCGAGGCCGACCTGGCCGTCAACGACGCGCTGCAAACCCTGCTGACCGGCGAGCGCCCCGACTATGGCTGGCTGTCCGAGGAGAGCGAGGCCGATGCCGCCCGGCTGGACGCGCGGCGCTGCTTCATCATCGATCCCATCGACGGCACCCGCGCCTTCATCGCAGGGCAGGAAGGCTTTGCCCACTCGCTGGCCGTGGCCGAGGGCGACCGGATCATCGCGGCGGTGGTGCATTTGCCCGCGATGGACCTGACCTTCACCGCCCATGCGGACGGCCCGGCGCTGCTGAACGGCGCGCCGATCCGGCCCAGCGACGCGGGGATCAGCGGCGCGCGCGTGCTGACCTATAAATCCGCGACCGATCCCGAATACTGGAAGGATGGCCGGACACCGCCGTTCCGGCGCGAATTCCGCCCCTCGTTGGCCTGGCGGCTGTGCCTGGTGGCCCAAGGCCGCTTCGATGCGGCCCTGTCGGTGCGCCATGTCTGGGAATGGGACATCGCGGCGGGCAACCTGATCGCGGAACGCGCGGGCGCCGTCGCCACCGACCGGCACGGCCAGCCGATGCGCTTCAACAGTCCGCGCGCGATGGTGGACGGAATGGTCGTCGCGGGACCAAGGCTGCATGGGGAATTGCGGGCCGGGATGGCGTGATCCGTGATATGATCGGTCGATCCCTTTGGCCGCGACAGGCATTCCGATGGCCCGCAAAGACATCAGCATCGCCAATTTCAACCTGCTGAACCTGCCCGGCCAGCCGCTCTATGCCGGCGACGCCTAGATCAGCCCCGACCGTGTGACCCCCAGCAGCCCGCCCTGACGCAGGGTCGCGACCGGATAGCTGTCGCTGCCCATCAGATCCAGCGAAAAGCCCGGCTCGTTCCGGCGCAGCGCCTGAAGCGCGGCCAGCGCGCCCGGTTCGTCATGCCGGTGGTATCGCAGCGCCGCCAGGAACCGCAGCGAGGGGCGGTTTTCCGGCGCGAACTGCTGGACGGCGTCGAACCGCTGCTCGGCCTCGGCAAAGCGGCCCAGCCGGGTCAGGGAAATGCCCATCCGCAACTGCCAGGTCGCGGGGTTCAGCACCGACAGCGCCTCGGCCAGCCCGGCCCGCGCTTCGCGGTGGGCCTCCTTGTGGCGGCCCAGGTCGGTCAGGGCCTGCGAATAGGCATAGCGCGCCAGCGGGTTGCGGGCATCCGCCTGGACCGCCTGCTGGGCCAGCCAGAAACTGACCTGGCCGTGGTTCATGTACCCTTCGACCACGGAACCCACGGCCAGGGCGGTCGCGCTGTAGGGATCGGCCTCGCGCGCCTTGGTGGCGAATTCCTGCGCCTCCTGGATGCTTCGCTCGGGGTCGGGCACCAGGCGTTCGAAGACCTGCGTGGTCCGCACCCAGGCCCGCAGGGCCATCGTCAGCGAGGCGTTGACCCCGTCATCCATGCCCGCCAGGGCGTGTTCGGCGCGTTCAAGCCGCGCCTGGTTGAAGCTGAACACATCGGCGAAGGACACGCCCAGCGCCGCGTCTACGGTACGCAGGGCTTCCAGCACGCGCATGACGCCCACGCAGATCTGGGCGGTGCAGTCGCCCATGGCGGGGGTCAGATCGCCCCGCTCCAGCACGAACTTGTGCGACCAGAACAGCCGGCTGCTGGGCCGGTGGGACAGCTTGACCAGCACATGAACGGCTTGGCCCAGGCGGTTCGCCACGGCCGACAGGACGATGGCCGATTGCCCCGGATCCGCCCGGTCGGGCATGGCGACCATCGGCACCAGGTCGCAGACCCGGCCCGCCGCCTCGCCCAGGATCATCGCGGCGATCACCCCGGTTTCGCTGTCGCCCGCGACAGGATCGGCCGTCAGCAGGACCGGCAGCAGCGACGGTTCGGGCGCCTGGGGGGTCACCGCCTGTTCCGCGTGCATCCGCGCGTCGCGCAGCCAGTCCTCGAATTCGGGGTCGGGAATGTCCAGGTCGGCGGCGAATTCCGGCATCTGCCCGTCCGGGCCGGGCCGGGCGGTCATGTCCAGCCGGACCATCTGCCCGTCAAGGCCCACCCATCCCGGCCCGCTGACCAGGGCCTCGCGCGCGTCCGCCAGGCTGATGCGGATTTCCCGCAGCACCTGGCGCAGGCTGGCATTGGCGTTTTCAGGTTCGCGTGTGCTGAACAGCAGATCCTGCAACCGCGCCCGCAGCACCCGCATCGCCGTCGCGCTGCCCATCACCGCCAAGGCGCCACGCGCCCGCATCCCGCGCGGCGTCAACGGCACGCGTCCCGGCCCGGTCAGTTCGACAGGGCCCATGAGGCGAAGGGTAAGCGGCTGCATGCAAACAAAAGCTATAGGCGAAATCCGGAGTCGTTGTTACGCTTTCCCTTGCGGCAAAGATACAGCGTTTTCGATTCCCAGTCGACGAGGTTCCGTCATGCCCCTGCAACACGGCCAGCATGGTCAGCACGGCCAAGCCGCGAACGCCGCAGTGCAGACATCAGACGAAGCGCTGCTGGCCGCCGCCCTGATGCGGTCGCGGGATGCCATCTCGGGCACGGAAATCGTCAAGCCCGACCCCTTCCAGGCGGGTGAACTGGACCTGGCCGCGCGCCTGCCCCGCCTGGCGCGCGACTATCGCAATGCCGTCATGCTTTCGGAGTTGCTGGAGGATCTGGTCTTCGTGTCCGAAGACGATGCCCCGCCAGGCAAGACCGCGCGGGCCATGGCGCTGTCCCGGCGCACGACCGGGGATCCTGTGCCCTTGGCCCGGATCGTCCGGCCCGGGCTTGCGGATTTCAGCCAGGCCGCGCCGCTGGTGGCCGCCTATGCCGAACTGCGCGCGGACCGCCTGACCGAGATTCTGGCCCAGCAGCGCCACCTGATCCCCTTCCTGTCCAGCATCCTGCCCCTGGACCCCGTGCGCAATCCGGCCCTGGCCGAGATGCTGGAGGTGGGGCTGGATCTGGTCACGCCCGTGGTGATGCGGGTCAAGCTAGCGCTTGGCTGCCCCCGGCCGAACCAGTTCAGCGACCGCATCCAGCCGCTGATCCCCGAACCGGCCCATCCCGCGCTGCCCAGCGGCCATGCGACGCAGATCTTCATGCTGGCGACCATGCTGTCGCTGCTGGCCAACCCGGATGCGCAGGTGAAACCCGACGACCAGCTCTATCGCCTGGCCTGCCGCATCGCGGTCAACCGGACCGTGGCTGGCGTGCATTTCCCCGCCGACAGCGCGTCAGGCGCGGTGCTGGGCATCCAGCTTGGGCGCTATGCGATGGCGCGAGGGTTGCGCGGCACGGTGGGTTCGGCGGAATTCGACGGCAGTCTGTTCGGCAACCAGGCGGAACCGCGCGATTTCCATGCCGAGATCCTGAACCAGATGATGAACGGCGACGACCCGTCGACCCGGTTCAACGACGACAGGACCGCCGCCCGCCCGGCCCCCCTGTGGCAGGCGCTGTGCCACCGCGCCCGGCAGGAATGGCAGAACCGATGGAGCTGAAACCCGATCCACCCGCCGCCCGCTGGTCCGAACCGCGCGCCGCCTATGACAGCCTGCGAACCGGCATGTCGCCCTATCTGCATTATGTCCATGACCTGCGCGCGGAACGAGGCGAGGCGCCGCGACGCGACGATCACAGGCCCGACGCGGGCACGGATCTGCCCGGACAGATGGAACGGGCGGTGCAGGCCCTGATCCGGCAGAGCTTCGAATGACGGCCTTGGCCATGGCCATCCTGTCGGCCTTCCAGGGACTCCTGGACGATCCGGCGGGCCTGCTGTCGGAAGGGTCGGCCAATCCGCTGGACCGCGACTGGGAAAACGCGGATCCGGACGATCCCGCCTGGGAATTTCTGTCGCCCCAGGCGCTGCCCGATCCAGGCACCGGCTGCATCATCGGGGTGATCGACGACGCGATCCCCTTTGTCCACCAGCGGTTCACGCTGCCGGGGAACCTGTCGCGCACGGCCTCGGTCTGGTTGCAGGATGCACGGTTCCGGTCGGATCGGGGCGGCGACCTGCCGTCGGGCGCCGAATGGCGCGGGGCCGAGTTGTCGGAACTGCTGGCCCGCGCCGCCACCGGCGATCTGCCGGGCGAGGACGCGATCTATCGCCTGACCGGGGCGGTCGATCTGGCCCACCCGGCGATTCCGTCGGGCGCGTTCGAAACCGGCCATGGCGCGGCGGTGGCGACGCTGGCGGCGGGCTTCGATCCCGCGGACAGCCGGGCGAGGAACCATCCGCTGATCGCGGTCTGCCTGCCGCCGCGGATCACGGCCGATTCCTCGGGCGTCTTGGCGCCGCTGCCGATCCTGACGGGGATCCTGTTCATCATCACCCGCGCCCGCCGCCTGTGCCGGTTCATCGAACGGCAGGGCGGGCTTCCACACGGGTCGGTCCGGCTGCCGGTGGTGATCAATGTCAGCCTGGGCCTGACCGCCGGGCCGCGCGACGGATCCACGCTGATCGAACGGTTCATGGACGCGGTCTCTGCCCGGCAGGCGGACGACCTGGGGCCGGTGCGCTTCGTCCTGCCCTCGGGCAACCACCGGCAGGACCGGCTGCGCGCGCGGCTGCGGCCCGGCCAGCAGATCGGCTGGCGCCTGCCGCCCGGCGACACGACCTTCAACGCGATCGAGATCTGGGGCCCGCCCCAGGATCACGCCCCGCGCGGCGACTTGCAGATCACCCTGACCGCGCCGGGCCGGGCGCCCGCCACGACCGCCCTGACCCTGCCCTGGCAATATTCGGTCCTGTCGGACCCGGACGGCAGGCCGCTGGCGCGCGCCTATTACACGCCGCACCGCCTGCGCGACGGGCGGTGGCGCGACGGCATCGTGGCGATCGCCCTGCCCACCTGCCCCGAACGCCTGAGAGAGCCGTTCGCCCCGCCCGGCGAATGGCGGATCCAGATCGCCGAGGGGGCGCCCGACGGCCTTTACGACCTGTCCGCGCAGCGCGACGCGGTGATCCGGGGCTTTCGCCGGGGCGCGCTGCAAAGCTGGTTCCACGATCCCGCCTATCGCAACTGCGACGCAAGGGGATTCCCGATCCTGACGGATGCCCAGAACGGCGGCGATCCCCTGGCGATCCGCACCGATACGGTCAACACCTATGCCACCGGCGACTGGCCGCTGCGGGGCGGATCGGCCTATCGGCGGAACGAACGGGCGACGGTGCCGACCGCGCTGCTGAACGACACGCAGCCGGGCGATTGCCTGGCGCCCGTCGATCAGGCGGAAAACAATGCCTGCATGATCGTGCGCGGGCGCGACAGCGGCAGCTTTGCCCTGTCGTCGGGCACCTCGCTGGCCGCGCCGCAACTGGCGCGATGGATGGCCCTGCAACTGTCCCAGGGCAAGGTGCTGGACAGCCGCGCCGCGATCCGCCGGCTGGCCGAAAGCCAGTCGGCACGGCACGCGCCCACCCCGGTCGTCGATTTTCCGGCGCGCTTCCCCGAATTCTGATCCGCCCCTGCGCATTTCACGCCGTCCGGGCAACAGGGCCGCCGGGATTCACGCCGGTTTCACGGCCTCGGCCCAAAGTGATTCCATTGTAACCGATCATCGGTCGCACGGGGTGACGCCTCGCTTGGCAGCAGCAGGAGGAAAGAACGACATGCCGGGTGACACAATTCCGAATTTCAACAACGTGATCGCCGCGCTTCAGCTTCTGGGCGATGGACCGGGGGGTGCGCGGAATGCGCCGGTCCAGACGCCAGACGGCCTGATGGCGGCGGTGCCGGGACGATCAGGATTCGGCGCTCCTCTCGCCGAGGCCGACCGCCCCACCTGGGCCGCATTCCGGCGGCTCGAGCAGGAGAACCGGCTTCTTGTCGATCATGTCGAGATGCTGGCCTGCGCCCTGGGTGCCTGCCCGAATTGCTGGGGCGGCATCGAGGATTGCGAAGATTGCGGAGGCGTCGGGCGTCCCGGTGCCTTCGCGCCCGACCGGGGGTGCTTCGACCAGTTCGTGCTGCCGGTTATCGTGCGCGTCATGGGCCGCGCCGAACCGGGCTGCGACCCTGGATCCTGCCCCGGCGATTACCGGGATCGGGATAGCCCGCCAAGTCCCTCTGTTTAAACGGTGTTCCCTGTCCCTTGCGGGTTGGTTGGCGGATGGTTTTTCGACCATCCGCCAATTTTTTTCCTGCCCCTCAGAACAGCGGATCCAGGGCGAAGGGATCGGCGGGCGCGGTGGTGGCGATGGTGCGGCCCGGACCCGACAGGGTGGCGATCTGCTGGGCCAGCAGCATGATGGCCGATGACGCAGACGCAGCCGAGGCCGCAGGGCTGGATGTTCCCATCGGCACGGAAATGTCGAAGCTGCGGGCGTGGTTCGCCCCGCCGCTGGCATCGTCCGCCACGAAATAGCGCCCCGACAGGCGATAGACGCCGTTGGCCTGGGCCAGGGCCTTTTCGACGCGAACCTCCAGCACCCGCTGGGGCGGTTCGGCCAGCGGCCAGGGTTCGCCGATCACCGTCGCGCCCGAAACGTCCGAAATGGCCCGCGCCAGCGACAGGGTAAAGGCGCGCTGCGGATTGTCGGCCCACAGGTTGTCGGGGTTCGACCGCACGGCGCCATCCTGGGTCTGGAAGGCGACTTCCTGGGCGGACGCGTATTCGGGCAGCGACACGTCCTTCAGTTCGGCGCTGCCCAGGCGGTTGGGCACCTGTCCCCCCGTCAGCGGCGGGTCGATCAGGTAGCGCGCGGTCTTTTCCGGGTCGGAACAGGCGGACAGCCCCAGAAGGCCAAGGCAGGCAAGGACAAGCGGCAGGCGGTGGGTCATGTCATCGTCCCAGAATGAAGGCGCGGGGGTTGCGTTCGATCAGCCGGGCCAGCGAGCCGAAGGCCGCCGTCGCGCGGCGCAGTTCGCGCAGCATGTTGATCGCCTCGGTGTTGAAGGCCGAACGGTCGCCATAGGACGCCAGCACCCCGTCCGCCCGCGCCGCCGTCGCCTCCAGCCGCTGGATCAGTTGCGGCAGGCGCTGCACGGATTGCGCCACCTGGTCGGCGGCGGTGCTGGCGCTGTCCAGGGCGTCGTTCAGGCTGCCCGCCGCATCGCCGTCGCGCAGGTCGTTCAGCAGGCCCGATGCGGCTTCCAGCGTGTCGGACAGGTTGCGCGGCAGTTGCTCGGCATCCTCGCTGCCCAGCATGGCGCGCAGATCGGCCAGAATGCCTTCGGCCTGGGCGCTGATTTCCGAAAAGTTGAATTCCTCGACCGCGGCCGCAGCCGCGTCGATCTGCTCGACCATCGCGGGGGCATCGGCGGCGGCCAGCTTGACCGCCTCGGCGGCGGCGGCGGCTTCATTGACCAGGCGGGCGATGTTTTCGGCCGTGCCGTTGTCGCGCAGATCGCGGGCCATGGTGCCGATGTCGGTCGCGGCGCCGCGCGTCTGGTCCAGCGTCTGCCGCAGGGCCTCGGGGATGGCGCGGGTGTCGTCGGAACTGGCGATGGCGGTGATGCTGTTCATCATGTCGGTGGCCGACCGCAAGACCTCCTCGAACGGCAGGTTGCCGATGCGGGCCATGAATCCCTGGGCGCTGGCGCTGAAATCGTCCAGGTCGCCCGCGACCGAGGGGATGATCGGGTTCGGTTCTGCGTCCAGGTCGATGCTGGCCGGTTCGGCATCCGGGATTTCGACCAATTCGACCTTCAGCGAGGTGCCCAGGAACCCGGCGCTGGCGACACGCGCGCGCAGCCCGTCGGCCACCGCCTGTTGCAGGAAGGCCAGCGCGTCTTCAGGCGTGGCCTCGGCGCCCAGGCCCAGCCGCGCGGGCGAGATCGCCAGGGTCACGGCCTGCCGGATGTCGCCGCCGGGCTGGTCCAGCGTCACCGCCAGATCGGTGACCTGACCCACCCGCAGCCCCTGGAACTGCACATCCGCGCCCTTGGCCAGCCCTTGCAGGGAATCGTCGATCAGCATGGCGATGCGCAGCGGCTCGCCGCTCTCGCTGGCCAGGATGTCGTTGCGGGCGGTCTCCTCGTCGGGTTGCAGGACATAGACATGGCCCGGCTCGACCGGGCGGCCGCCGCTGACAAGGGTGTCGAAGGCCACCCCGCCTTGCAGGACCGAGGACAGCGAGTTCACGTTGAAGGACACGCCCGACGCCCCCAGCGACAGCGAGAATCCCGAGGTGTCCCAGAACACGGTCGAGGTGGTCAGCCGCTTGTCATGCGGCGCCTCGATGAAGGCGTCGGCGATGACCTGATCCTCGGTGTCGGCCAGGCGCAGGTTTTCCATCCGCCCGACCTGGACCCCCCGATACAGGACCGGCGCGCCCTCGCTGATGCCGTCGGCGTTTTCCATCGACAGCGTGACCTGGGTGCCGGGCGTATCCACGCGGATCAGCGGCGCACGGTCCAGCCCGACGAAATGGTCTTGGGGCGCGGTCACGTTCGCGTCCCAATAGCCTTCGATGAAGGATCCGGTCAGCACCGTGTCCAGGCGCGTCACGCCCTGGGCCGTGACCTGCGGGCGGACGATCCAGAACGACGCCTCGGCGTCGATATAGGGGGCGACGTCCTTGTCCACGCGGATCTTGACCACCACGCGCGACAGATCCGAGGTGAAGCTGACGGATTCGACCTGGCCCACGGTGATCTCGCGGAAGCGCAACGCGGTTTCTCCGGGCGTCACGCCGGTCGCGTCGGCGAATTCGACCTCGATCACCTCGCCCCGATCGGCATAGGCGTTCCAGGCAATGCCCAGCGTCACGATCAGGGCGACGATCGGGACCAGCCAGATGACATTGATCCCGGCTTGGGCGGCGCGCGCAGCGGTCTTGCGCACAGGGCTTGCCGGTTTCAGCGGCGGCGTGTCGGTCATCGCGGTGTCAGTCCTGCCCCTCGGTGGCCGTCCGGCTGCGCAGCGGAAGCCCGCGCCAGATCAGTCTTGGATCAAAGCTTTGCGCGGAAAGCATGGTGAAGGCAACAGACAGCGCAAAGGACACTGCGGCAGGGCCGGGATGGATGGATGCGACGAAGCCCAGTTGCACCAGGGCCGACAGGATCGCCACCACGAACACGTCGATCATCGACCAGCGGCCGATGAATTCCACCACCTCATAGATTTTCAGCCGGGTATGGGCCTGTTCGACCGTCGCGGGCCGTCCCGCAACCATCGCCAGCCAGGCGATCGCCAGGAACTTGGCCACCGGCACCACGACCGAGGCGACGAAGACGATGATGGCGATGTCGTAATTGCCGTAATGCATCAGTTCGACCACGCCTTGCAGGATCGTCGCTTCGGAACTGCCTTGCAGCCCGGCGAAGGTCTGGGTCCGCATCATCGGAAACAGGTTGGCGGGGACGTACATGATCAGCCCGGCGGCCCACCAGGCCCAGACCTTTTGCAGGCCCCGGCGGTCGGGCGGCACCAGATCCGCGCCGCAGCGGTCGCAGGTTTGCCGGTCCTGGGGCCAGACGCGGCCGCAGGACCGGCAGCCCAGCAGCCCGGCGCGATGCGCGGTGAGGATCGGCGCGGGGTGGCCGTCCTCGCTCATCCGTTGCGTCCCTCGACCATTTCCCGGCCGTCGGTGGGCAGGCCCGCATCCTCGATGGCGTCCCAGATGGTCGTCTGGCACATGAACCCGCGCGAGGCGACGTTGACCAGGATCAGCGCGCAGAACGCCCAGAAGGCCGGTCCCAGATGCACGGTCGCCAGCCCCGCGACCTTGATCAGGGCGACGGCGGTGCCGATCACGAAGATCTCGGCCATGGACCAGGGGCGCATCAGTTCCGACCAGCGGAAGGCCCGCGCCGCATGGCGATAGGGCGCGCGGCCCTGTGCCAGCGGCGTCAGCGTATAGACCAGCAGGAAGGCCCGCAGCACCGGCAGGCCGACGATCATCACCATCACCGCCAGCACCAGCGGCAGCAGCACCCCGTCGGCAAAGGCCATGCCCACCCCGAACAGCGAGGTCGCATTGCCGAACCCCATCCGCGAGATTTCCAGGAACGGAAAGAACACCGCCCCCATCATCAGGACCATCGACGTGAAGGACAGCGCGATCAGTTGCGTGAACGCCCCGCCGCGCGGCTTGGCCAGAACCCCGCCGCAGCGAATGCAGCGCGCGGTTTCGCCGGGTTGCAGTTCTTCCTCGACATGCAAGGCATCGCAGCGCGGACAGGCCATCAGCCCCCGGCCGGTCGTCAGATCAATGCGGTCCCGCGCGTCCATGCCTGCCAAGATAGTGCCCCGCCCTGCCTGCGCAAGCGGTCAATGCCGCGCGCCCGCCCGCGCCGCCGAGGTCAGCACCACATTGCGCCCATCCGCCGCGACATTGCCCGCCTGGACCGCGAATTCCAGCCGCAGCACGAAGCTGTCGCCCTCTATCCCCGTCGTGGCCTCGCCCTCAAGCTGGGTCGTGAACGCCTCGATCAGCTGGCTGCCAAGGCCGGTGCCGCCCGCTTTGCCGGTCCGGTCGATGGAATTCGCGATCTCCAGCACCCCGCGCCCCGGCGCCGGAGAGGTCAGGCTGATCCTGACCCAGGGCGCATCCTGGCCGGGGGCCGTGCCCGCATATTTCAACGCATTCGTGAAAGCCTCGGTCGCCAGCAGCGACAGCGGCACGGCCTGGTCTGGCAGCAGGACCAGGGTCTCGATATGGGTCTCGACCCGCAGATCGCTGCCCGGCTCGACCGATGCGCTGACCATCTGGTTCACGATGTCGCAGATCAGGCGCCCGGCCTCGACCGCGTCCAGGTGTTCGGCCTGATAGAGGTTGCGATAGATCGTCGCCAGGGCCGCCACCCGGTCCTGGACCGACCGCAGCACGCGTTTGGCATCGGGATCGTCGATCACCCGGCTTTGCATGTTGATGATCGAGGCGATCAGTTGCAGGTTGTTCTTCACCCGGTGGTGAACCTCTTTCAGAAGAACGGTCTTTTCGGCGACCGCCTCCTCCATCGCTTCCTCGTCGCGGATCAGGATCCGGGCCATGTTGTGGAAGGTCTGGCTGACGTCGAAGATCTCGGTCGGCGCGTCGGACAGCACGGGGGGCGGCTCGGATCGGTTGCCGATGGCAAAGCGGCGCATCTGGGATCGCAGCACGGTGATGTGGCGCAGCACCATGCGGAAGACCGCAAAATAGGCCACCGCCAGCGACACCAGCCAAAGGGCCATGGGGATCGTCACCGCGCCCAGCCGCGACAGTTGGAACAGGCCGACGCTGGCGGTCCGGGGCGACCAGCTTCCCAGAGCATAGACCAGCCCCGGAACGGCAGGGACCACCGTGAAGGTGCGCGTCTGCCCGTTGCCCGCGCGCGCCTTGAAGGTGGTTTCCGTGCGCGACAGCAGATCGACCAGGCTCATGTTCTGCGGCAGGATGTCCTGGGTCGATGTCTCGGCATCGCTGTCCGAGGTCAGGATTTCGCCCCTGTGGTTGAAGGTCACGATCCGCGCGCCTTCGGTCCCGAAGGTGATGTTGTGGGTCGACCGCAGCAGTTCCGTGGTCAGCGACAGGCCGATATAGCCCAGCATCTGCCGGTCGCGATACAGCGGCTGCGTCACCAGCACCACCGGACGCCTGGTCACGGTCCCGGTCTGGAGCGAGGTGACCAGCGTTCCCGGTTCTTCCATGAACCGCTTGTATCCTTCGGACTGGGTGAAATCGACCGGCTGGTCGCCGCCCGACGAATTGCAGGTGCTGATCCCGTCCAGCGGCACGAAGCCCGCAAAGACATAGGTGGCGCTGCGTTCGATGAAATTCCGCATCAGGTCGGCGCAGACCTGCGGCCGGTCCAGCGATTCCAGCACCGCCGGACCAAGCGCGTCGGCCGAACCCAGGGCGCTTTGCAGCAGCGCCCGTTCCCCCGCCGCGGCCGAGGAGGTGCGCCCCAGCAGCGCCAGTTCCACCCCGCGTTCGGCCTCGCGCACCAGATTGAAGTTCTGGATCAGAGAGATCAGGCCCAGGGGCAGGATCGCCACCGACAGAAGGGCGCCCAGCCGGAACCCCAGCTTGCGCGTGAAATCCAGCCGATCGCTGATCCGCCGGAGCACCGGCGCCCCCTAGCGGGCGATGGTGTGGCTGGACGCCATCACGGCCAGGGTCGCCTGATCGGTCATGTCCAGATCCTCGCCGTTTTCCATGTGCAACAGTTCGGCCAGCTTGCGCCGCCCGCGATTGGCCCGCGATTTGACGGTGCCGATGGCCACGCCGGTCATATCGGCCGCTTCCTCGTAGGAAAAGCCCGAGGCGCCGACCAGGATCAGGGCCTCGCGCTGTTCGTCGGGCAGTTGCTGGAACGCCGCGCGGAAATCCTTTAACGCCAGACGCCCGTCATGGTCGGGGCGCGTGGCCTGGCGCGCGGCGTGGATGCCATCGCTGTCGCTGACCTCGCGCTTGGTCTTGCGGCGCGCGGAATAGAAGGTGTTGCGCAGGATCGTGAACAGCCAGGCCCGCAGGTTGGTGCCGGCCTGGAACTTGTCCATGTTGGTCCAGGCCTTGACGATGGTGTCCTGCACCAGATCATCGGCGCCAGCCCCTTCCCGCGTCAGCGACAGGGCAAAGGCCCGCAAGGCGGGCAGGTGGTCCACCAGCTGATCGCGCGGATCAATGGTCGTGGAAGTCTTCATTCTTTCACCGTCCACCGTCGCGGATCGTCGCTTTTGGAAATGGGTCACTTCTGCTCGCGCAGTTGTTCGAGAAGGGCAAGAAAACGGTCGGGAATTTCTTCGGTCGTGTCCTGTTCGAAGGCGCGACGCAAGTTTTCGTCAATCTGCTTCTCGACTGCCGCCTTGCGACGGTCATCTCGCTTCGGTGTCATTCTTTTGTTAGTCCCGGTAATCTTGTGCGCACGTTGACCAACCTGTAGGGGTTAGGACAGGTTCCGCACAATATGTGAAATTCGAAGGATCTGAAACATGTCGTCTGCCGACCTTGCCCAGTCCATCGGGCGCGAGCTGCCCTATCTGCGGCGATACGCGCGTGCGCTGACAGGCAGCCAGCGCGCCGGTGACAATTATGCCGCAGCCACCCTGGAAGCCATCCTGTCGGACCGATCCGTCCTGGACGCCGAGGAGGATATCCGCATCGGCCTGTTCCGCACCTTCCATGCGATCTGGCAAAGCTCGGGCCAGCCCATCGACGATGCCGATCGCACGGCGCGCGAAGCGCGGGCGCAGGATCACCTGCGGAGCCTGACCGCCAATTCCCGCGAGGCGCTGCTGCTGCGCACGATCGAGGAGTTGCGCTATGACCAGATCGGCCGGGTCATGCAGATCGACCAGGCCGAGGCCGAGGAACTGGTCCAGATCGCCCTGACCGAGATGAGCGCGAGCTTGCGCGGCAAGGTCATGGTGATCGAGGACGAGATGATCATCGCCATGGACCTGAAGGGCATCGTCCAGGCCATGGGCCACGAGGTGACGGGCGTGGCCCGGACCCATACCGCCGCCATCGAGCTGGCGGGCCAGTCGCGCCCTGACCTGATCCTGGCCGACATCCAGCTGGCCGACGGATCGTCGGGCATCGACGCGGTGAACGAATTGCTGCGCGATCTGGGCGACATCCCGGTGATCTTCATCACCGCCTTCCCGGAACGGCTGCTGACCGGCGAACGGCCCGAACCGGCCTTCCTGATCTCGAAACCTTATACCGAGGAACAGGTCCGTTCCGCCGTCAGCCAGGCGATGTTCTTTTCATCGACCGAAGGGCTGGACGCAGCCTGACCGGCCCACGACCAGGCAAGGGGCGGCGGGTCATTCCGCCGTCTTTTTCGCATCCGCCAGCAGCGATGCCCGCGCCTCGCGCGCGGCCCGGACGCGGCGGCGGCGGGCCAGTTCGACATTGATCAGCGCCCCCAGCAGCACCGAAAACCCTGCCAGATAGAACCACATCAGCAGCGCGACCACGGTGCCGATGGATCCGTAGATCCGGTTATAGCTGTTGAAGCTGCTGAGATAGGCCGAGAACGCGACCGAGGCCGCCGCCCACAGGATCGCCGCGAAGAACGCCCCCCAGGTAAAGACCGGGGTGCGCGGCGTCTTCACGTTGGGGCCATAGCGATACAGGATGCCGATTCCCAGCACCACCAGCAGGAACATCGCCCCCCAGGGCAGGCCCGCGACCAGCCAGCCGCGCACCTGCTCGAACACCTGGAAATTCAGAAGGATCGGCACGATCACGATGGTCGCCAGCCCGGCCAGCGAAATGCCCACGATGGCCAGGGTCAGCGCATAGGCCAGCACGAAGCCGAAGATCGTCGAATGGCCGCGCACCCCATAGGCGGCGTTCAGCCCCCCCACCACCGCCTCGACCCCGGCGCGGGCGGCGATGGTCGCGACCATGAAGGACACGAAGGAGGTCCAGCCGACCGAGGTGCGCCCGGTCGAGGTCAGCGACAGCACCTGTGCGTCGATCAGTTCCGCGGCGCCGTCCGGCAGGAATTCGTGGGCCACGTCCATATAGGTCATGATCACGTTCGGATCGAACCACAGGCTCCACAGCGCCAGGATCGCGGCAAGGCCCGGAAAGACGGCGAACATGGCGTAAAAGGCGACGCCCGCGGCGATCAGACCCATATGGATCTTGTCCATGCGTTCGAAAACGGCCGCCCAGAAGGACCAGATTTCTCGCAGCATCGGCACCGTCGTCCTTGTGTCAGCCCAAGGTCATGGCGTCACCGGCAGGCGGATCTGTCAACCGCCATAGCGCGCCCAGACCGCGCTTTCCCCCAGACGTGCGACAAATTCGGCATGGGCCGCGGCCTCGGCCGGGGTCAGGCGAGAAGGCAGCGGCGTGGGGCGGGGATTGCGCGGACCGCTGGCGCCCTGCGGCCCGGCGACTGCGCCGCCCTGCGCGGGCTGGTCCAGCACCAGGTCGGGCTGCCTGCCGCCGATCAGCTCCAGATAGACCTCGGCCAGAAGCTCACTGTCCAGAAGCGCCCCGTGGCGCTGCCGGTTCGAGTTGTCGACCCCGAAGCGGCGGCACAGCGCGTCCAGAGACGCCGGCGAGCCGGGGAATTTTTCCCGCGCCAAAGCCAGGGTGTCCAGGGCGCGCGACCAGGGCAGGGTGGGGCGGCCCAGGCGGCGCAGTTCGGCATTCAGGAATTTCATGTCGAAGCTGGCGTTATGGATGACCAGCCTGGAATCGTCGCCGATGAAATCCACGAAGCCCTGGGCGATCTCGGCGAATTTCGGCTTGTCGCGCAGGAAATCGTCGCCCAGGCCATGCACCTCGAAGGCGTCGGGGGGCATGGGGCGTTCGGGGTTGATATAGACGTGATAGGTCCGGCCGGTGGGCAGGTGGTTGAAAAGCTCGATCCCGCCGATTTCGACGATGCGGTCGTCCTTGTCCGCATCGAAGCCGGTCGTTTCGGTGTCCATCACGATCTCACGCACGGGCGGCGATCTCCTTCACGATATGGTCGACGGCACGGCGCGCGGCCTGGGGGCTGTCGGTCGGGATGATCCAGTCGGCCCGCGCTCGCTTGTCGGCATCCGGCATCTGCCGCGACAGGATCAGGGCCAGCAGATCGTCCGTCATGCCCGGCCGCGCCAGCACCCGCCGCCGCTGCGTGTCGGCATCGGTCGAGACCACCGCCACGCCGTCCATCAGAGCCTGATAGCCGTTTTCGTAAAGCAGCGGAATATCCAGAACGACCAGCGGCGCGTCGGCGTGACGGGCGATATACGCCTCGCGATCGGCCGCAGCGATGGGATGGACGATGGCCGACAGCCGGTCGAGGGCCGCCGGGTCGCCCGCGATCACGGCTTTCAGCGCCTCGCGGTCGATGCCGCCGTCCCGCAGCGCCGGCGGAAAGGCCGCCGCGACCGGCCCGACAGCCGCACCGCCCGGCGCATACAGGCGATGCACCGCCTGGTCGGCGTCCCAGACCGGGTGGCCCAGGTCGCGGAAGATCTGCGCCGTGGCGGATTTGCCCATGCCGATGCTGCCGGTCAGGCCCAGGCGGAAGGTCATTCCAGCACGATCCTGCGGGTTTCCTCGTCAACCTCGGGGCGGCGGCCGAACCAGCGTTCGAAACCCGGCGCCGCCTGGTGCAGCAGCATCCCCAGCCCGTCCACCACCCGGCAGCCGCGCGCCTGGGCATCCAGCAGGAAGGGCGTCATCAGCGGCGTATAGACCAGATCCGTGACCAGGGCGTCCGGCGACAGCGCGTCCAGCGGTACGCGCAGCGGCTGCTTCCCCTCCATCCCCAGTGAGGTCGCGTTGACCACGGTGGCCGCGCCTTCCAGCATGTTGCCCGCCTGCGCCCAGTCATAGACGACCAGCCGCGCGCCGAATTCCGCCTTGATCTGTTCAGAGCGGATCCGGGTGCGGTTGGTGATGCGCAATTCCCTGACGCCGCTGTCCAGAAGCGAAGCGACCACCGCCCGAGCCGCACCCCCCGCACCGATGACCGCAGCAGGCCCGGCATCGGGCTGCCAGTCGGGCGCGTTCTGGCGCAGGTTGGCGATGAAGCCATAGCCGTCGGTATTGTCGGCATGAATCTTGCCGTCAGGGCGGAAGATCAGCGTGTTCGCCGCCCCGATCAGCGCCGCCCGGTCGGTCACGGCATCGGCCAGGGTCAGCACGGCTTCCTTGTGCGGGATCGTCACGTTGATGCCGACGAAACCCAGACGGGGCAGGGCGCGCAGAACCTCGGCCAGGTGTTCGGGCATCACCGGCATGGGGATATAATGCCCCGCGATCCCGTAACGGCGCAGCCAATGGCCGTGCAGGCGCGGCGACCGGGAATGGGCGATGGGCATCCCGATCACTCCGGCAAGCGGGACATGGGCGGGTCGGCTGGGCTGATCGTCGGTCATGGCAGGCATCCCTTGGCTTGCCGTCCAGCCTAGGCCGCTATGCCAACGAAAAAAAGCATCCTGTCGCAAGGGGATGCGCAGTGTGGCCATCCTGCCTGTGGATAAGATCAGGGGGGAATCGGGTCGAATCATGGGGGCAGGACGGCACGCTTCGGACAGGGACGAAATCCGGGCGGGAACATCCCGCGAACGCGGGCGGCGCGTCCCCAGGTGCATAACTTCCCATCCCGCAGCCCCGGATCTGTGGAGAACGCTGCCGCGACCGCAGTCTCCACAGATTTATCCACATGGTACATCGCTGAAAAAAAAACTTGATTTTAATTTTTGCCGTAATCTTCCCGGAATTATCCACATCCCGAGGATCCGGGGACGAATCGCGGGATTTCCGCTTTATCCCGCTGTCCACAGGGCCTACATCAACATCATCCTTTATCTTTCTTTTCTATTTAAGAAGAAGAACGACGATGCTGGACGAGCTTTCGGTGATCTATCCCTATGCCAAGGCGTTTCACGTCATGGCGGTGATTTCCTGGATGGCGGGTCTGTTCTATCTGCCCCGTCTGTTCGTCTATCACGCCGAACGCGGTCAGGCGCCCGAACCCGCCGACAGCTTCATCATCATGGAACAGAAGCTGCTGCGACTGATCATGAACCCGGCGATGATCGCCACCTGGATCAGCGGGCTGGCCTTGGTGCTGACGCCGGGCATCGTCGACTGGTCGATGGTCTGGCCCTGGACCAAGGCGGCCTGCGTGCTGGGCATGACCTGGTTTCATATGTGGTGCGCCGGGCAACGGCGCGTCCTGCTGGCGGGGCAGGGCCAGCCCGGACGGCGTTATCGCATGATGAACGAGGTTCCGACGCTGCTGATGGTGGGGATCGTGCTGTCGGTGATCGTCAAGTTCTGACCGCCGCGATTGACTTTGGTGCCTTTGCTGTCTATGTGACGCGCAAGCCCGGCCGTCCGGCACGGGGATTCCCGATCCATATCCTGACCAGCCGTGCGGCGCTGCCGCGGGCGATTGCGGTGCCATCATGTCCGAAGAACGTCTGAACCTGTCCGAACTCAAGGCCAAAAGCCCGGCCGAGCTGCTGTCGCTGGCCGAGGAATGGGAGATCGAGAACGCCTCGACCATGCGCAAGGGCGAGATGATGTTCTCGATCCTCAAGGAACATGCCGAGGAAGGCTTCGACATCGGCGGCGACGGCGTGCTGGAGGTGGTTCAGGACGGTTTCGGCTTCCTGCGGTCGACCGCCGCGAACTATCTGCCCGGTCCCGACGACATCTATGTCAGCCCCGACATGATCCGCCAGCATTCGCTGCGCACCGGCGATACGGTGGAAGGCGTGATCCGCGCGCCCGGCGAGAACGAGCGTTACTTCGCCCTGACCAAGGTCGAGCGGATCAATTTTGAAGATCCTGAAAAGGCCCGTCACAAGGTGGCCTTCGACAACCTGACGCCGCTGTATCCGAACGAGCGGCTGAAGATGGAGATCGAGGATCCGACCCTGAAGGATCGCTCGGCCCGGATCATCGACCTGGTGGCGCCGATCGGCAAGGGCCAGCGGTCGCTGATCGTGGCGCCGCCGCGCACCGGCAAGACGGTGCTGCTGCAGAACATCGCCCATTCGATCGAACGCAACCATCCCGAATGCTATCTGATCGTGCTGCTGATCGACGAACGCCCCGAGGAAGTCACCGACATGCAGCGCTCGGTCAAGGGCGAGGTCGTGTCCTCGACCTTCGACGAACCGGCCAGCCGTCATGTTGCGGTGTCCGAAATGGTCATCGAGAAAGCCAAGCGCCTGGTCGAGCATAAACGAGATGTTGTGATTCTTCTGGATTCAATCACAAGACTTGGTAGGGCATTCAACACGGTCGTCCCCAGCTCTGGCAAGGTTCTGACCGGCGGCGTCGATGCGAATGCCTTGCAGCGGCCCAAACGGTTCTTCGGTGCCGCGCGTAATATCGAGGAAGGCGGATCGCTGACCATCATCGCGACCGCGCTGATCGACACGGGTTCGCGCATGGACGAGGTGATCTTCGAGGAATTCAAGGGCACCGGCAACAGCGAGATCGTGCTGGACCGCAAGGTGGCCGACAAGCGCGTCTTCCCGGCCATGGACATCCTGAAATCCGGTACGCGGAAGGAAGAATTGCTGGTCGATTCCAAGGACTTGCAGAAAACCTATCTGCTGCGCCGGATCCTCAACCCGATGGGCACGACCGACGCCATCGAGTTCCTGATCTCGAAGCTGAAGCAGACCAAGTCCAATTCGGAATTCTTCGATTCGATGAACGCCTGACGGGGCCGCTATGGATCTGATCTTTGCCGAAGCCACCCCGCCTGGGCGGGGTGGCGTTTCCATTATTCGCATCAGCGGTGATGGTGCGCGCTTGGCAGCTGAACGGCTGGCCGGTGTCCTTCCCTTGGCCCGCCAAGCCTATCTTCGCGATATTCGGGACGGCGACGACATTTTGGATCGGGCCTTGGTGATCTGGTTCGAGGCAGGACACAGCTTCACGGGCGAAGACGTGGCCGAGATTCACCTGCACGGCGCGCCGGTCATCGTTCGTCGCTTGGGCCAGATCCTGACATCTCAGGGCCTGCGTTTGGCCGAAGCCGGGGAATTCACGCGACGCGCTTTCCTGAACGGCAAGATGGATCTGTCCGAAGTCGAAGGTCTGGGCGATCTTCTGGCCGCTGAAACCGAATCGCAACGCCGCATGGCCCTGCGACTGAGCAATGGAGAATTGGCGCGCAAGGCGGATGGTTGGCGTTCCCTGCTGATCCGGGCAGGTGCCCTCGTGGAAAGCAGCGTGGATTTTGCCGACGAGGATGTTCCGGAAAACGTTCCACAGGAAGTTTTCGATCTGCTGGCGGAATTCCGGCAGGAACTGGACGAGCAAATCGACGGTTATGCCGCGGCGGAACGGATCCGCAGTGGTTTCGAAGTCGCGGTCATAGGTCCGCCGAACGCAGGAAAATCCAGCCTCATCAACCGTATAGCGCGCCGAGAGGTGGCCTTGGTTTCTGACATCGCGGGAACCACACGCGATATCATCGAACTGCGTCTGGATTTGCGGGGATTGGCTGTGACGTTGCTGGACACGGCCGGACTGCGACATGCTCAGGACAGGATCGAGAGCCTGGGGATAGATCGTGCCCGAGAACGTGCAGCGGCAGCAGATCTGAGGATCCATCTTTCGCCGACAGGGGAAGTGGACGAGTCCTTGTGGCAGCACGGCGATCTGAAAGTGGTCAGCAAGGTGGATTTGGGTGATAGATCCTCTGATTTAGCAGTGTCCTCGGTGACGGGGGAAGGAATCGACAGCTTGCTGGAGTATTTGTTCACCGTCCTGTCTGTCCGAACGGCGGATGCCGGCCTGGTAAGTCATCAACGGCAGCTTGGCGCCTTGATCGAAGCGCGGGAATCTGCAAGCGAAGTGGATGGCCTGCCAGCGGAACTGCTGGCCGAGGCGATCCGTCGTGCGGCCAGTTCACTGGATCGTTTGCTTGGCAGAATCGGCGCGGAAGATTATCTGGATGTCATCTTCTCTTCGTTTTGCATCGGGAAATAGGTGTTCCACGTGAAACAATACGACGTGATCGTGGTGGGCGCGGGCCATGCGGGAATCGAAGCTGCCTCGGCTGCGGCGCGTCTGGGTGCCCGAACTGCGCTTGTGACGATGAGGCGGGACGACATCGGAACCTTGTCTTGCAATCCCGCTATTGGGGGGTTGGGCAAGGGGCACCTGGTTCGGGAAGTGGACGCTTTGGACGGCCTGATGGGACGAATTGCGGATCAGGCGGGTATCCAGTTCCGCCTTTTGAACCGCAAGAAAGGTCCGGCTGTCCAAGGGCCTCGCGCACAGATGGATCGTGCCTTGTACCGGAACGCGGCCTTCAGGACCTTGTCGAAGCAGGATAATTTGACGCTTCTATTTTCGGAAGTGGCTTCGCTGATCGGAACCGACCACGATGTAACAGGGGTCGAACTGAGCGACGGGACAGTTGTGTCTTCGGCTGCCGTGGTCTTGACGACCGGAACCTTTCTAAACGGCGTTATCCATATCGGAGACGTTAGCCGTCCAGCGGGACGTTTTGGGGATCAGGCATCCAACCGTCTTGCAGATTCGCTGTTGCGTTATGATCTTCCCTTGGGACGGCTGAAGACCGGAACGCCGCCGCGACTGGACGGACGGACGATCAACTGGGATATCCTGGAAGCTCAGCCCGGAGATGATAAACCGACGCTGTTTTCATATCTGAGCCGTCACGTTCAATCGCCACAGGTAAGCTGCGGCATCACGCATACAAATTTCAACACTCACGATATCATTCGCCGGAACTTGTCCCGTTCCGCGATGTATGGCGGACATATCTCGGGACGCGGGCCGCGCTATTGTCCCTCGATCGAAGACAAGGTGGTGCGTTTCGCGGATAAGGAATCGCACCAGATCTTTCTGGAGCCGGAAGGTTTGAATGATCGCACCGTTTATCCCAACGGAATCTCCACTTCGCTTCCGGCCGAGGTTCAACTGGAATACGTTAGATCGATTAAAGGGCTGGAAAACGCCGCTATCCTTCAACCCGGATATGCCGTCGAATACGATTATGTCGATCCGCGCGCCTTGAGGCAGACGCTGGGTCTGAGGAACGTCAGCGGGCTTTATCTTGCGGGCCAGATCAACGGCACCACCGGCTACGAAGAGGCGGCGGCGCAAGGCTTGGTCGCGGGTCTGAACGCGGCGCTGGCGGCGCTTGATCGTGACCAGGTCACTTTCAGCCGGACCGACAGCTATATCGGGGTCATGATCGACGATCTTACAACGCGCGGAGTGACCGAGCCGTATCGCATGTTCACCTCTCGGGCAGAGTTTCGCCTGACCTTGCGGGCAGACAATGCCGATCAACGATTGACTCCTTTGGGCCTGAGGCTGGGCTGCGTCGGCGCCGAGAGAGGTGTGGCTTTCGAAGAACGACAGGGCCGGTATGTCGCGGCACGGCAGGAATTGGAAGCCGCGAGCTACAGCCCCAGCGCCTTGAACAAGGCGGGCATTGCGGTTCGGCAGGATGGTCAATCGCGGACGATTTTCGGCCTGCTTGGGCAGACCGATATCCCCCTCGCGCAGTTGATGGATTTGTATCCTGCCTTGAGCAGCATCAGAGCAGAGACATTGCAGCAGATCCGGAATGACGCGCTCTATCATCAGTATACTGAACGTCAGGCCCGAGATGCAGAAATGCTCCGAAACGATGAAGCGATCTCTCTGCCTCTGGATTTTGATTACGGTCAGTTATCCGGTCTGTCAGGAGAATTGACCGCCAAGCTGATGGCCGCTCAGCCGGCAACCTTGGCGGCGGCTGCCAAGATCGAGGGAATGACACCTGCTGCGCTGACGTTGTTGCTTACCGTCACACGAATGACCGGCAAACGCCGCGCATGAGTGTTTCACGTGAAACAACAGAGCGGCTGGAAATCTATTGTTCTTTGCTTCAACAATGGAATCCGCGCATAAACCTCGTCGCTCCCTCGACTCTGACGGATTTGCAGAACCGGCATATAGCCGACGCCCTGCAGCTTACCGATCTTGCCCAAGCTACAGAGGGATCCTGGGTTGATCTGGGAAGCGGCGGCGGATTGCCCGGCATGGTGATGGCTATTGCAAAGGCCGACACAAAGGTCGCGTTTACTCTGGTCGAAAGCGATCAGCGTAAGGCGGCCTTCTTGCGCACCGTCATTCGGCAGGCCGGCTTGCCCCGCGTCACGGTTCTGGCACAAAGGATCGAAGCTATTCCTCCGCTGAATGCCGCCTATGTCAGCGCCCGTGCCCTTGCTCCCCTTCCGCAGCTTATGGCATATCTGGACCTGCACCTTGCGCCGTCTGGGACAGCCTTTCTGATGAAAGGGCGGCAGTGGAAGACCGAAATCGAAGAGGCCAAGCGCGACTGGAGCTTCGATTATGTCGCCCATCCCAGTCGCACACAGGACGGTGCGGCGATATTGGAAGTTAGCGGGGTCAAACATGGCGCATAGCGTCGTCGCCATTGCAAACCAGAAGGGCGGGGTAGGAAAGACCACCACGGCCATCAATCTGGGCGCGGCCTTGGCCATGCAGGGGCATCGGGTCATCCTGATCGACCTGGATCCGCAGGGGAATGCCTCGACCGGCTTGGGGATCAATGTCGAGCAACGGGAAAAGACCGTCTATGACCTATTGGCGGGCCAAGATTCCTTGGCCGATTGCAGTATGGAAACCGATATCGCCAACCTCTCCATCGTACCCGCGACCTCGGATCTGTCCTCGGCCGATGTGGAATTGTCGCAGGTCAAGGACCGCACGCGCTTGCTGCGGCGGAAACTGGACCAGGCAGAGGCCGACAGCATCGTCCTGATAGACTGCCCTCCGGCCTTGGGGCTGTTGACAGTCAATGCGATGGTGGCGGCCGATGCCGTTCTGGTGCCGTTGCAAGCCGAATTCTACGCGCTGGAGGGCCTGTCCCAGCTGCTGTCGACTGTCAAGCATGTCCGGCAAAGCGGCAATCCGAATCTGCGGGTGAATGGCGTTTTGCTGACGATGTCCGATTACCGCAACAACCTGTCCCAGCAGGTCGAGGCGGATGCCCGTGCCACCTTGGGCGATCTGGTCTTTGAGACCGTCATTCCCCGCAATGTGCGCGTTTCGGAAGCGCCGTCCTTTGCGCAGCCGGTCCTGCTCTACGATCCCGCATCCAAGGGCAGCGCCGCCTATCGTCAATTCGCGGTCGAGTTCGCCGCGCGTCTGAAACTGGTCAAGGAGGAAGCCTGATGTCCGACAGTAAACTTGCCAAGCGCGGTTTGGGGCGCGGCTTGTCGGCGCTGATGGCCGATCTGGATCTGGACGGACCGGCGGATGCAAAGCCGGTGAAGGACCGCACCATGGTCCCCATCGAACAGATCACTGCCAATCCCGACCAGCCCCGACGCCATTTCGATCTTGCCGCCTTGCAGGAACTGGCGGATTCCCTGCGGCAGCGGGGTGTCTTGCAGCCGCTGATCGTGCGCAGCCATCCCAAAGGTGATGGGCTGTACCAGATCGTCGCTGGCGAACGCCGCTGGCGCGCCGCGCAGATGGCGCAGTTGCACGAACTGCCGGTCATCATCCGCGATCTGTCAGATACCGAGGTTCTGGAAGTCGCCATCATCGAGAACATTCAGCGCGCGGATCTGAATGCCATCGAGGAAGCCGCGTCCTTCCGGCAGTTGATGGACAAATTCGGCCATACCCAGGAAAAACTGGCCGAGGCGTTGAACAAAAGCCGCAGCCACATCGCCAACCTGCTGCGTCTGCTGACCTTGCCCGACCAGATCCAGGATTATGTGAAGGATGGAAAGCTTACGGCGGGCCATGCGCGCGCCCTGATCACGGCGGATAATCCCCTGGTTCTGGCTCGTCGGGTGATCGACAATGGTTTGTCCGTCCGCGAGACGGAAGATCTTGTGCGTCAGAAGGCAAAAACCACCACCAATGGTGAAAAGTCCCAAACAGGGCGGAAAGCGGACAAGGATGCCGACACGCGCGCCTTGGAAGCCGACCTGTCGGCCCAGTTGAAGATGTCCGTGACGATCAACCATGCATCGAATGGGGCAGGGGTCGTCAGCATCGGCTATCGAAACCTTGAAGACCTCGACCGCCTGTGTCAGATCCTGGGACGATAGACGCAACCTATTGTTATCTAATATAAATCATCTGGTCTATCGACATCGCGAAGCAGCCAGGTATCGACATGGACGCGGTGCAGGTCCGGTCGCGTCCGCAGTACCGCCCCCGCGCCTTGGTCACCCGATAACCGCGCGATGTCCGCGAACATGGATCGTGGCAGACTTGCGGGCGGGGTGATGCGGTCGCCGTCGCTTGCCGCGGCTGGGGCGGGTGCGGCGGCGAGACGCAGCAGCAACGCCGCATTGACATGCGGCATATCACCCAGCACCACCAAGGCGCGGTCATCGTCCACCGCCCCCAGTCCGGCGCGCAGGGACTGCGATTGCGGTCCGATGCTGCGGACGATTCGGAATTCGGGCAGCAGGTTTTCCACCGCGGGGTCGGCAGTCACGGCCAGGGCGGGCAATCCAGTCGCCAGGATTGCCTGGGCTGCATGACGGATCAGAGGTTTGCCCCAATAAGGCGCTTGTAGCTTGCAGGTGGACCCGAACCGCCGGGACGCGCCGGCCGCCAGCAGGACGATCGTGGTCACGACGCCCGTTCCAGAACTTCGGCCAGGACCGAGACGGCCAGGACGCGCGGATCGCGGGCTGATTCGATCAGGCCGATCGGGCCGTGCAGGCGGTCCAGGCCCTTCGTTACGCCCAGTTGGCGCAGGCTTTCCAGGCGCGTATCGCGCGCGCGACGCGACCCCTGAGCGCCGATATAGAAGGCGGGCGATTCCAGGGCGCGGGCCAGGATCGGCGGTTCCCAGTCGTGGTCGTGGAAGAACAGGACCACGGCGCTGCGGTCGTCGATGTTCAGATCGGCTGGCAGGGCGGGCCAGGGCAACAGACGGATCGGCGACCCCCGCGCCTCGGCCCGCGACAAGGCTTCGCGGTCGGGCGCGAGGACCAGATGAGGATAGCCAGCCGCCCGCACCAGATCCGCGAAGACGGCGGCTTCGGGACCTTGGCCGAAGATCAGAAAGCGGGGCGGGGGCGGCAGCGCGATGCGGAACCCTTCCGGCGTCGCGCCGGTCGGCCCCGGATCGCAGCGGTTCAGGCGCAGGTCCGGGGTGACGCAAAGCGCGACATGCTGGCGCGCCGCCCGCGCCGCCGCGATCTCGGCCAGCAGGGCCGGGCAGGGGCGGGGAATCAGGGTCACGTCCAGCCCGCCGCCGCAGGGCAGGCGCAGGTCGAACCAGGGCGAGCCTTCCCCATAGCGCAAGCGAACAGGCCCATCCGCCAAGGCCATCCGGGCATGGCGCGCCAGATCCGTTTCGATGCAGCCGGAACTGAGCGTTCCGACCTGCCGATCCCCGCAAAAAGCCATCATCTCGCCCAAGGGGCGATAGGACGGGCCGGTGATGCCGGTGATGATCGCCAGGACCGGATTGTCGCAGGCCAAGGCCGCCCCCAGCGGATCGTCGGGCATGTCCCCCGACGGGGCGGGAAAGGCCCCGGCCTGCATCAGTCCAATCCGGCGATGATCTTGTCCGGCGTCGCCGGAAGCTGCCGGACGCGCACCCCGCAGGCGTTGTGGATAGCGTTCAGCACCGCCGCGCCCGCGCCGCAAATGCCCAGTTCGCCCAGACCCTTGGCTTGCAGCGGGCCGACATAGGCATCGCGTTCGGGCAGGAAATGCACCTCAAGCTCCGGGACATCGGCATGGCAGGGGATATGGTATTCCGCCAGGTCGCGGCTGACAACATGCCCGTCGCGGGGGTCGTGTTCCATCGCCTCGGTCAGGGCGATGCCGATGCCGAAGCTCATGCCGCCCAGGCATTGCGACCGGGCGGTCTTTTCGTTCAGCACCCGTCCGCAAGCAAAGACGCCCATCATCCGGCGGACGCGGACCTCTCCGGTCCAGCGGTTCACGGCAACCTCGGCCCAATGGCTGCCCCAGGTCGCCTGACGGTGGGTCTTTTCCGTCTTGCCGGGCTGCAAATGCCCTTCGGCGGTGATCTGGCCGTCGATCAGCTCCGACAGCGGCCGCGACACATTCCCGGCGCGGGCCATGCCGTCGTGCAGCGTCAGGTCGGTTTCGTCGCAACGCATCGTCCTGGCGATCTGGCTGCGGATTTCCTCGCAGGCGAGATAGACGGAATTGCCGCTGGAGGCCGCGCCGAAGGATCCGCCCGACCCTGCGGCGGGCGGAAAGTCGGTGTCGCCCAGCCGGACCTCGACCCGGTCAGCGGGAAGGCCCAGCATTTCGGCGGCAAGCTGCCCCAGGATCGTATAGGTGCCCGTGCCGATATCGGTCATGTCGGTCTCGACGATGGCCCGGCCGTCCTGGTGCAGGGTGACGCGCGCGCGGGATTCGACCAGCATGTTCACGCGCACCGCCGCCGCCATGCCCATGCCGATGAACCATTCCCCCTCGATGCGCTGCCCGGAGGGTTTGCGGGCCGACCAGCCGAAGCGTTCGGCGCCATCGCGCAGCGCCTCGGCCAGCTTGTGGCTGGAAAAGGGACGATCCGTCACCGGCTCGGCATCGGGGATGTTGCGCAGACGCAGTTCCACCGGGTCGATCCCGGCGGCCTCGGCCAGTTCGTCCATGGCGCATTCGAAGACGGTGACGCCGACCGCCTCGCCCGGCGCGCGCACGGATCCGGCGCAGCCGCGATGGATCCGGGAGACGGCATGGACGATCTGGCGATGCGCCGCCTGATAGGTGAAGGGCGTGGCCTGGGTCACGGGTTCGGAGAATTCGCTGCCCGGCAGGTTCGACACCAGGACGTCATGGCCGATGCCCGACAGCACCCCGTTTGCATCGCAAGCCAGCCGGACCCGCTGGCGGGTTTCCGACCGGCGATGCGCCAGGTCGAAGACCTGCTGGCGGGTCATCGCCACCATCACCGGCCGGTTCAGCTCTCGTGCGGCGATGGCGGCCGCCACCGCCTCGGCATTGATCCCCAGCTTGGATCCGAAACCGCCGCCGACATAGGGTGCCAGCAGCCGCACCTTGCTTTCGCGGATGCCCAAGGCGTCCGCCATCTGCTTGCGGTTCGACGACAGCATTTGCAGCCCGGCCCGGACGGTGACATGCCCCCCGTCCCATTCGGCGATGGCGGCATGGGGTTCCATGGCCGCCGACATCTGCGACGGTGTATGCCAGACCTGATCGACCGTCACGGCGGCGTCGCGCATCGCCTGATCCAGATCGCCCGTGGCCGACTGCTTCTTCGGCGGCAGTTCGGGCGTCACCGATTCGGGGATGACCGGCACGGTTTCCGGGGCATAGCGGATGGCGATGTTCTGGGCGGCATGGCGCGCGGCTTCGAAGGTCTCGGCCACGACCAGGGCGATGGCCTGGCCCATGTATTCGACCCGTTCCGGGCCCGAGGGGGGCGCCTTTTCGGCCTGACCCTGGGCGGCGTAATGGATCATCCGCTTGTCCTGGATCACCGCCAGGGCGCCGGGCGCGTCGCCGATCTCCAGCACCTTGCCCGCTGGAATCTCGGCCTGGACCAGAACCCCATAGGCCATGTTGCGGGGCCGCGCCTCGGCGGCATAGGTCGCGCGGCCGGTGACCTTCAGCGGCCCCTCCAGCCGGTTGAGGGGCTGGCCCAGCACGCCTTGGGCCATATGGTCCAGCCGGTCGTCATGGTTCGGGCCATCGACCCGCAAGTGCCGTGTCATGGCTTGGCCTCCATTCCGGTCGCGTCGCGCAAGGTGGCGATCAGGCTGCGCCGCAACAGGGGGATCTTGAACTGGTTCTCGCCCCAGGCTTTCGCCGGGCGCAGCAGGATCTCTGCCGCTTCGGCGAACAGCGCGTCCGAGGGTTCCTGGCCCGCCAGCACCGCTTCGACTTCCGGGTCGCGCCAGGGCTTCGCGGCCACCCCGCCGAAGGCCAGCGCAGCCTGCGAGATCCGGCCATCCTCCATGCCGACCACCGCCGCGACCGAGACCAGGGCAAAGGCATAGGATGCGCGGTCGCGCACCTTGCGATAGCGGTGCTGACCGCCGACCGGGGCGGGCAGGGTGACGCCGGTGATGATCTCGCCCGGCCGCAGCACGGTTTCGATCTCGGGGGTATCGTCGGGCAGCAGGTGGAAATCGGCCAGCGGCACCTGCCGGGGGGCGGGGCCGTCGATATTCACCACCGCATCCAGGGCGCGCAGGGCCACCGCCATGTCGCCCGGATAGGTGGCGATGCAGTGGTCCGACGCGCCAAGGATCGCGTGGTTGCGCGTCACCCCGCCGATGGCCGCGCAGCCCGCGCCGGGGTCGCGCTTGTTGCAGGCCATGCGGCGGTCATAGAAATACGGGCAGCGGGTGCGCTGCATGAGGTTGCCGCCGGTCGTGGCCATGTTGCGCAACTGTCCGCTGGCGCCTGCCAGCAGCGCACGCGACAGCACCGGATAATCGCGCCGGATGACCGGGTGCGCGGCCAGGTCGCTGTTTCTGACAAGCGCGCCGATGCGCAGACCGTCGTCCTCGGATTCGACCCGGTTCAGATCCAGGCGGGTGATGTCGACCAAGGCATCGGGTGCCATCACCTCGTGCTTCATCAGATCCAGCAGGTTGGTGCCGCCCGCGATGATCGTGGCGCTTGCGGGCAGATCGGCCAGGGACGCCGCGCGAAGATAGGTGAATTCCCTCATGCCGCGTCCTCGTGCCGGTCGTCCGCGCCGGCCGCCTGGCGGATGGCCGCGACGATATGGGTATAGGCGGCGCAGCGGCACAGATTGCCGCTCATCCGTTCGGCGATTTCCGCGTGGGACAGCGCGAACGGCCCCTCCAGACTGGCCGAGGCGTGGCTGGGCCAACCCGCCGCGATCTCCTCAAGCATTCCGGTCGCCGAGCAGATCTGGCCCGGCGTGCAATAGCCGCATTGGAAACCGTCATGGTCCAGGAACTGCTGTTGCAGCGGGGACAGGCGGTCGGGGCTGCCAAGGCCCTCGATGGTGGTGATCTGCGCGTCTTCGGCCATGCAGGCCAGGGTCAGGCAGGAATTGACCCGGCGGCCGTCGATCAGCACCGTGCAGGCGCCGCATTGGCCGTGGTCGCAGCCCTTCTTGGTGCCGGTCAGCCCCAGGTGATGGCGCAGCGCATCCAGAAGCGTGGTGCGCGCGTCCACGTCAAGGTCATGGGTCGCGCCGTTCAGGTGAAGTGTGATCTGCATGAATCCCCCGGAGGCTGGCATGGATTGCTGGCTGGTGGCAGGGTCTCAACCGCCAGCCGGGCCGGACGTTCCATGCGTCCGCAACTTCCGGCAGGCAGAGAGAGCGTCCTAACGGGCGGCGATGTCCTGGCCGCCCATTTCCTCGAAAGCGTTTCGGACCAGATCCGCCTTGTCCGCCGCCACATCGGCCGACAGCCTGATGCCGCCGCGCAGGGCCGGATCGGACGGGGTATCGCCCTTGGCGGCATCGCCGCCGGACGGGCGGGTGCCTGCCGTGTTGTCGTCGCCCTGCGCCTCGGCAAAGATGTCGGCGCGGTTCAACCCGTGCTGCTGGACCAGATGTTCGATGGCGTAATCCGCGGCCTCGCGCGTCTGGAAAAGGGCGACGATGGTCTTGGTGGCACTGTCCGACATGGGATTCTCCTGCGATGGGGGGTTCGGGGGCAACAGCAGATCGACCAGCCGCGCGGCCGTCAGGCCAACCGCCGCACCGGCCGCGACATCCGCCGGGTAATGCCTGGCGCGCGGGATCTGCACGCCCGACATCAGCGCCGCGGCGGCCCAGGCGGGCAGTGCCAGGGGCGGCATGTCGCGGGCCACGATGGCCGCCACCGCCACCGCGCCCGCCGTATGGCCCGACGGGAACGAGGTGTCGTGCCCGCCCTGCGTCTCTCCCGGCTCGAAGGTATAGTCGCGGTCCTTCACGACCTCTTCGGGGCGGATGCGGCGCAGGCGGTTCTTGATCTGCCGCTTGACGGCATTGGCCAGCACATGCGCCACCATCATCCGCAACCCGGTCCGGGCCACATCGGGGCGCCCGGCGGCCAGCCCGCCCGCGATCACCGCGCCGCAGACTGTGCCCAGCGGGATCTGGTCGGCCAGTTCGCTGGCCGCGCCAAGGGTCTTGACCAGGGGGTGGTGGCGATGACGGGCGGCCAGGGCGGCGGCCTCGACATCCATCCGCTCCAACCCTTCGGTCTGGGGTGCGGGATGGGCGGCGGGATGGGGGCGTTGTGACATGGCTTGGTAACGGCGCGCCTGGGGGGCGGTTCCCGCCGGGTGCGGAACAAATCGCCGCGCGTCCCGGTTTTCCTCTGCGACCATCAGTGACGAACAGGAGGATCCGCGATGGCCAATGCAAGCAGCAAGAAATTCGGCGCGGGCCAGCAGGACCAGGGAAAGGGCGACGGCAGCGGCGGCATGTCCCCGGCCGACTCGGACGAACTGTCGGAAAACGAGGTTCTGTCGAACCGCGACAAATCCCGCCATTCGGACCAGCGGGGCCTGGATTCCCGGCATGTCGAAACCGAACAGCATCACGATCACGTGGCGAACCGCCAAGGCGACGATGCGCATGAAGCGCAAGACCGCCGCAAACCCCCCAGCACATAGGAGGCCGTCATGGTCGGCAAGAAGACCCACGACCAGCAACAGCGGATCATCGAGAAGAAGGTCGACACGACCAATGCCGATCCCGATTTCGACCCGCGCCCGGATCTGAAGGCCTCGGACCGGCGCGAGGACCGGAAAGAAAAGCAGGACAAGGATCAGGGCCGATAGAACGACATCCGGGCAGCGCGGTCAGGCGACCGACCCTGCCCGGACTGGCTGTCTGAAGGCTCGAAAGGCCAGCAAGGCTTATTCGCCGCCGTTCGTGGCGCGGTCGTTCTGCCGGGCCTTGCGGTCGCCCGCCTCGCGGTTCTGGCCGCCCGCATTCGGTTCATGAGACGGATGGATCTGCTTGGGGTTCAAATCCGCATGGCCTATCTTGGCCTGTTGCGCCGCCTGCTTGATGGCGTATTTTTCGTTTTCCGCCTTGGGATCGAATTTGTCTGCCATGGTCTGCTCCTTTCCAAGGGTGCAGGGGTCAACCCCCAGCGGGGCGCGTCCGTTCCCGATTGCAACGCGGAGAAGATGCGCGCCCTGATCGCCACCCATGACGACATCGACCGCAACAGGGCGATGGCGAAGGGGATGGGATAACGGCCGCCATCGCGATTGATCTGGAAATGCACCGAGTGTATTTATACTGTCGACAACTCCCCTCGCGCATCGGAGACCGGATTGATGACAGAAGCCGGCGGCTTTCCAGAACGCAAGCGCGGATCCGGGGTCAAGCTGGTCTATGACCAGCTTCGCGACGAGATCCTGGATCTGGTCCTTCTGCCCGGCAGTCCCATCGACGAGGTGCAGCTTGCCGAACGCTTCGGCATGTCCCGCACCCCGATCCGCGAGGCCCTGGTGCGGCTGTCGGGCGAAGGGCTGGTTGAAACGCTGCCCAACCGCTCGACCATGGTCGCCAATATCGACTTCCTGAACCTGCACACCTTTTTCGACGCCATGACGCTGATGTATCGCGTCACCACGCGGCTGGCCGCGACCTATCACCAGCCCGCCGACCTCGAGGCGATCCGCGAACACCAGGCGCGTTTCGACGCCGCCGTCTCTGCCCAGGACGCCCTGGGAATGATCGCGTCGAACCGGGATTTCCACGCCGCCATCGCCGAGGCCGGCCGCAATCCCTATTACACCAGCCTGTTCCTGCGCATCCTGGACGAAGGCCGGCGCCTGCTGCGGCTGTATTACCAGTCCTTCAACGACCGCCTGCCGCCCGAGATCGTCGGCGAACACGAGGCCATCATCGACGCCATCAAGGTCCGCGACGTGGATCTGTGCGACCAGCTGGCCAAGACCCATGCCGACCAGATCATCCGCCAGATCCAGCATTTCCTGGCACGCGACGAACGACAGACCGTCGCTTTGTGACTCAGCCGCCGGAATCTTGTCGACAAATAAAATGCATGGACTAAAATGCGGGGCATCGAATCCGCAATGCCATGCCGTTCCACAAGGATCCTCGCGATGAACACCCAGATTTTCACCGGCGTCATTCCCGCCCTGATGACCCCCTGCGCCGCCGATCGCAGCCCCGATTACGACGCGCTTGTCCGCAAGGCGCAGGAACTGATCGCGGCGGGCATGTCGGCGGTGGTCTATTGCGGGTCCATGGGCGACTGGCCGCTGCTGACCGACGCGCAGCGGATGGAGGGGGTGGAACGGCTGGTCGGCGCGGGCATCCCGGTGATCGTCGGGACCGGCGCGGTCAATTCGAAATCGGCCGTGGCCCATGCGGCGCACGCGCAGAAGGTCGGCGCGGCGGGGCTGATGGTGATCCCGCGGGTGCTGTCGCGCGGACTGTCGCCCGTGGCGCAGCGCCACCATTTCAAGGCGATCCTGTCGGCGGCGCCCGACCTTCCGGCGGTGATCTATAACAGCCCCTATTACGGGTTCGAGACAAAGGCCGACCTGTTCTTCGCCCTTCGGGCCGAACATCCGAACCTGCTGGGTTTCAAGGAATTCGGCGGCGCCAAGGCGATGACCTATGCCGCCGAACACATCACCAGTGCCGATGACGGCGTGATCCTGATGGCGGGCGTCGATACCGGCGTCTATCACGGCTATGTCAAATGCGGCGCCACCGGCACCATCACCGGCATCGGCAACGTGATCCCGCGCGAAATCCTGCATTTCGTGGCGCTTGCCAAGGCCGCGGCAGAGGGCGATCTGGACGCCCGGACCCGCGCGCAGGAAATGGGCGAGGCGCTGGAGGTCCTGTCGTCCTGGGACGAGGGCACGGATCTGGTCCTGTATTACAAGCACATGATGGTGCTGCAAGGCGACGCCGAATACGCGCTGCATTTCAACGAGACGGACGAGCTGACGCCCAGCCAGAAGGGCTGGGCCGAACGCCAGCTGGCCCAGTTCAAGACCTGGTACGGGGAATGGAGCAAGCTTCCCGGCGCCGTCCAGACCTGCAAGCCCTGATCCGGCCAAGCCCCCGAAACCGGGGGGCTTGTTCGTTCAGGCGACCGCATCCAGGCCAAGCGCCAGGAAGCGGTCCAACTGCGCCGTCTCGGCCGGGGTCAGCGCGACGCCCTGGGCCATGGCCTTGGCGCGGGCGGCATAGCGGCGCTGCGACGGCAGGCGCGCGCCCTGGCCCTGGATCGCCTCGAACAGCTGCTCGGCGCGCGCGAAGGGATCGCCCGACCGGCCGGCGGCGAATTTTTCGGGCGACAGGGCCAGGATCAACTCGCCGTGGAATGGCGCCAGCGTCGTGGTTCCCAGGAAATCCAGCACCTCGGGGCTGGTCAGGTCGCCGATCATCACACCCGCCAGCAATTCGATCATGGTGCTGATGGCCGACCCCTTGTGCCCGCCGAAGGGCAGCATCGCGCCGCCCAGGGCCGCGTCGGGATCGGTGGTGGGCTGACCGTCCGCGTCGATGGCCCAGCCTTCGGGCAGGGACTTTCCGGCGCGGCGGTGCAGTTCGATCTCGCCCCGCGCGGCGACCGAGGTTGCAAAGTCGAAGACATAGGGATCGCGCCCCGGCCGGGGCCAGCCAAAGGCCAGGGGGTTGGTGCCCAGCAACGGCCGGTTGCCCCCGGCGGGCGCCACCGTGGCGTAGCTGGGGCACATCACCAGACCGGCCAGGCCCTGCCCCGTCAGGGCCTCGACTTCGGGCCAAAGGGCCGCGAAATGCGTGCAGTCGTTGATGACAAGCGCGGCAAGACCCAGATCGCGTGCGCGATCCGCAAGATGGGGCAGGCCCAGGTCAAAGGCGGCATTGGAAAACCCGCCCGCCGCATCGACCCGGACGATGGCGCCGTCCGTGGGCAGCAGGCGGGGCAGGGCGGTGCCGCTGACCTTTCCGGCCTTGAGGGTCCGCAGCACGCCCTCGATCCGATAGATGCCATGCGACTTGCAGCCGTCCCGCTCGCCCGCCGCGATCACGCGGGCCAGCGATGCGCCTTGATGAGGGGCAAGGCCTGCGCGCGCGAAGACCTGTTCCACGCGCCGTTGCAGGTCGTCGAATGTCAAAGCCTGGGCCATCTGCCGTCCTTTTCAGGTGATCTGCGGATAATTTCATGTATACAATAAATATGCAGCGATACAACTGGGTGCCGGACCCGCCCTTCGCGACAGGATCCTGCGTCAGAACGGCCTCCCGCGACATATAATCCCGAACGTATACAACTTGTATTTTTATTTTGCCTTGGAACCAAAATGCAAGAATAGTGGCGGAAAGGAATCGGTCAAAAGACCGGCGAAAGATCAACCGACAGGAGAAGACCATGATCAAGACAAAACTGGCCGCCGGCCTGATGGCCGCCTGCGCGATGACCGCCCCCGCCTTTGCGGACAAGCTGGACGACATCATCGCCTCGGGGACGCTGCGCTGCGCGGTGGTGCTGGACTTCCCGCCGATGGGAATGCGCGACGAATCCAACAACCCCATCGGCTTCGACGTGGATTACTGCAACGACCTGGCCGCCGCCCTGGGTGTCACGGCGGAAATCGTCGAAACCCCCTTCCCCGAACGCATCCCCGCGTTGATGTCGGGCCGGGTGGATGTGGGCGTCGCCTCGACCTCGGACACGCTGGAACGGGCCAAGACCGTCGGCATGTCGATCCCCTATTACGCCTTCGAGAACGCCGTGGTCGCCAATGACAAGGTCGAGATGACGACGTGGGAGGACATGAAGGGCAAGACCGTCGGCGCGACGGCGGGCACCTATGAGGCGATCTGGCTGGAAAAGCAGGTCAACGAATGGGGCGAGGGCAGCTTCCGCCCCTATCAGACCCAGGCCGACGTGTTCCTGGCGCTGAGCCAGGGCCAGCTTGACGCCACCGTCTCGACGGTCGAGGTCGCCAATGCCAACGTGAAATCCGGCAACTTCCCCGGCATCCGGGTCGTCGACAAGGCGCCGATGGTGCCCGATTATGTCGCGCTGTTCACGATGCGCAACGAATACGGCCTGATCAACTATCTGAATCTGTTCGTGAACCAGCAGGTCCGCACCGGCCGCTATGCCGAACTGTACAAGAAATGGGTCGGCGAAGGCGAACCGGCCAACCTGGCCATTCCCGGCGTTTATCGCTGAAACCAGACAGGGCGGTGCGGTCATTGCACCGCCCTGATGCGTTCCGATACGGGCGGGTACCATGTTCAATTACACGTTCCAATGGAAGCAGGCGCTTGCGCGGCTTCCCCAGATGCTTGATGGCGCGATCGTCACCATGCAGATCGCCATCCTGTCGATGGCGATCGGAATCCTGCTGGCGGTCGTGCTGACCATGTTCCGGCTGTCGGGCAACCGGGCGCTGTCCGCCATTGCCAAGACCTGGGTCGAGATCGCCCGCAACACGCCCGCGCTGTTCCAGATCTACATGGCGCATTTCGGGCTGGGCAGCTTCGGCATCCACCTGTCGCCCTTCGCCTCGATCCTGCTGGGGATCACCTTCAACAACGCGGGCTACCTGACCGAAAACTTCCGCGGTGCCCTGAAGGCCATTCCCGACACCCAGACCCGCGCAGGCCGGTCGCTGGGCTTCGGCGCTGCGGGGGCGTTCCGCTATATCGTGCTGCCGCAGATGCTGCGCATTTCCTTCCTGCCGATGACGAACCAGATGGTCTGGGCGATCCTGATGACATCGCTTGGGGTGACCGTGGGGATGAACAGTGATCTTTACGGGGTGACGCAGGATCTGAACGCGCTGACCTTCCGCACGTTCGAACTGTTCGCCGTCGCCGCCGTGATCTTCTATCTGATCACCAAGGTGATCACGCTGGGGGCGCGGCTGGTCGCTTCCCGCCTGTTCCGGTATTGAGGGTGGGCGCCGTCATGTTCGATACCGCACTGACCGCCGCCGATTTCGTCTTTCTTGCCAAAGGCGCCGGCGTAACCATCATCGTCACCCTTATCTCGGTGCTTGCGGGCACGATCCTGGGCATCCTCTTCGGGGTCTTCCGCTATCAGGTGGGGGCCATCTGGGCCGCGCCTCTGACCTTCGTGCTGGACATCTTCCGCTCGATCCCGCTGCTGATCCAGCTTGTGCTGGCCAATGCCTTCATCGGCACGATCCTGCAAATCCGCATCTCGGGCTTTACCGTCGCCTGCATCGTGCTGTCGATGTACACCGCCGCCTTCTGTTCGGAAATCGTGCGCGGCGGCATCGAGGCGGTGCCCGCGACCACGCGGCGCGCCGCACGGTCGCTGGGCATGACCTGGGGGCAGGACATGCGCGAGATCGTGCTGCCGCTGGCCACGCGCGTCGCGCTGCCGTCGTGGATCGGGCTTGCGCTGGGCGTGATGAAGGATTCGGCCCTGGTCTATGTCGTGCAGGTCACCGAGCTGCTGAAATCCACCCAGATCCTCATCACCCGCTTGCAGGAACCGCTGCTGCTGCTGCTGATCTGCGGTGCCTTCTACTTTGTCATCTCGTTCCCGCTGGCCCGGTTCGGCGGCTATCTGGAAAAACGGTGGTCCAATGATTGAGATCGAAAACGTCCGCAAATCCTTCGGATCGCTGGAAGTCCTGAAGGGCATCGACCTGACCGTCCAGAAGGGCGAGGTGGTGACCATCATCGGCGGGTCCGGTTCGGGCAAGTCCACGCTCTTGACCTGCATCAACGGGCTTGAACCCATCGACTCCGGCCGCATCCTGGTCGACGGGACCGAGGTTCACGCCAAGGGCACCGACCTGAACAAGCTGCGGCGCAAGATCGGGATCGTCTTCCAGCAGTTCAACGCCTTCCCGCATCTGACGGTGCTGGAAAACGTGACGCTGGCGCAACGCAAGGTGCTGAAGCGGTCCAGGGCCGAGGCCGAGGCCGAGGCGGTCAAGCAGTTGAACCATGTGGGCCTGGGCGACAAGCTGAAGGTCTATCCCGGCCGGCTGTCGGGGGGCCAGCAGCAGCGCATGGCGATCGCCCGCGCCCTGGCCATGTCGCCCGACTACATGCTGTTCGACGAGGTGACTTCGGCGCTTGATCCGCAATTGGTGGGCGAGGTTCTGGACACGCTGCGGATGCTGGCGGGCGAAGGCATGACGATGATCTGCGTCACCCACGAGATGAAATTCGCGCGCGAGGTGTCGGACCGCGTGGCCTTTTTCCACAAGGGCGTGATGGCGGAAATCGCCCCGCCGGAACAGTTGTTCGGGAACCCCAAAGACACCGAGTTGCAGAAGTTTCTGTCGGCGACACACTGACATGGCGGAAGTGATCGTCATCGGCGCGGGCGTCGTCGGCCTGTCGTCGGCCTTGGCGCTTCGGGCGCGGGGACTGTCCGTGACCGTGCTGGACCGCGAAGGCCCGGCGGCGGGGGCATCGGCGGGCAATGCCGGGGCCTTTGCCTTCACCGACATCCTGCCGCTGGCCTCGCCCGGCATCATGAAGAAAGCGCCGAAATGGCTGCTGGATCCGCTGGGGCCGCTGTCGGTGCCGCCCGCCTATGCGCTGCGGATCGCGCCCTGGATGTGGCGTTTCTGGCGGGCCTGTTCCGTGGCGAACGTCGCCGCCTCGACCGCCGCGCAGACCGCGCTGATGGACCTGTCCAAGACGGAACTGGAGCCCTTCCTGGCGGCCACCGGCACCGCCCCCATGCTGCGCAAGGAAGGCAACCTTCAGGTCTATGAAAGCCAGGCCGAATTCAACGCATCCCTGCCTGGCTGGCAGGCCCGCGCCGATCACGGCATCGACTTCCGGCACATGACCCCGGACGAGATGGCGCAGATCCAGCCGGGCCTGTCGCCGCGCTTCACGCACGGCACCTTTACCCCCGGCTGGTATTCCATCGCCGATCCCCGCGATTACGTTCTGGCCCTGGCCGACCGTTTCCGCGCCGATGGCGGCACCATCACCATCGCCGAGGCGACGGGCCTGACCGATACTGGCGTCGTCACGGCTTCGGGGCCGCTGACGGGCCGGGTTGTGCTGGCGGCGGGGGCGCATTCTCACCGGCTGGCGCGGACTCTGGGCGTTCAGATCCCGCTTGAGACCGAGCGCGGCTATAACACCACCCTGCCGGGCGACGCCTTCGACCTGCGCACGCAGGTGACCTTCGGCGGGCATGGCTTTGTCGTCTCGAAACTGTCCTCGGGCATCCGGGTCGGCGGCGCGGTGGAACTGGGCGGGCTGGACCTGCCCCCGAACTTCAAGCGATCGCAGGCGATGCTGGACAAGGCGGCGGCCTTCCTGCCCGGCCTGCGCACCACGGGCGGCACGCAATGGATGGGGTTCCGGCCGTCCTTGCCCGACAGCCTGCCCGCCCTCGGCCCGCTGCCCGGCCATCCGAACGTCACCTGCGCCTTCGGCCACGGCCATCTGGGCCTGACGCAATCGGCGGGTACTGCCCGGATCGTCGCCGACCTCGTGGCCGGGGCCACGCCCGCCATCGACCTCGCGCCCTTTTCCCCGGCTCGTTTCTGAGAAAGCCATGACCCAATACATCTTCCCCTGCATCGACGGCCATACCTGCGGCAACCCGGTCCGCCTTGTCGCGGGCGGCGCGCCGCGTCTGGAAGGCGCCGACATGCTGGAAAAGCGGGCGCATTTCCTGCGCGACTTCGACTGGATCCGCACCGGCCTGATGTTCGAGCCGCGCGGCCACGACATGATGTCGGGGTCCATCCTCTATCCCCCCACGCGCCCCGATTGTGACGTGGCGGTGCTGTATATCGAGACCTCGGGCTGCCTGCCGATGTGCGGCCACGGCACCATCGGCACCATCACCATGGGGATCGAGAACGGCCTTATCACGCCCCGCACCCCCGGTCGCCTGTCCATCGAGACCCCGGCGGGCAAGGTCGACATCGAATACCGGCAAGAGGGCCGCTTTGTCGAGGAAGTGCGCCTGACAAACGTCCCCGGCTTCCTTTACGCCGAGGGGCTGACGGCGCAGGTCGAGGGCCTGGGCGAGATCGTCGTGGACGTGGCCTATGGCGGCAACTTCTATGCCATCGTCGAGCCGCAGAAGAATTTCCGCGACATGGCCGACCATACGGCGGGCGAGCTGATCGGCTGGTCGCCGAAGCTGCGCGCGGCGCTGAATGCGAAATACGAATTCGTCCATCCCGAACACCCGGCGATCAACGGGCTGAGCCATATCCAGTGGACCGGCGCCCCCACGGTCCCCGGCGCCCATGCCCGCAACGCGGTCTTCTATGGCGACAAGGCCATCGACCGCAGCCCCTGCGGCACCGGCACCTCGGCCCGGATGGCCCAGCTTGCGGCCAAGGGCAAGCTGGCTGTGGGTGACGAATTCCACCACGAATCGATCATCGGTTCCATCTTCAAGGGCCGGGTCGAGGCCGCGACCACCGTGGTGGGGCGCCCTGCGATCATCCCGTCCATCGCCGGATGGGCGCGCCAGACCGGGCTGAACACGATCTTCATCGACGCCGAACGCGATCCCTTCGCCCATGGCTTTGTCGTCAAGTAAGGAAACCCCATGCCTCTGATCCGTATCGAAATGTTCCCCGGCCGCAGCGCCGAGGCCAGGCAGCAGATCGCCGAAGGCATCACCCGCCTGCTGCACGAGACCGCCGGGATCAGCCCCGCCGCGACCACGATCATCTTCCAGGAAACCGCGCCGCAGGACTGGTTCGTCGCAGGGCGTTCCCATGCCGCGCCCAGGGACTAGGACAGCACGATGCGAACCCGCCTCTCGATCAACGTGATCGGCTGCCATGCCGAAGGTGAAATCGGCGACGTGATCGTCGGCGGCGTGCTGCCCCCCGCAGGCGCCACGATGATGGAGCGGATGATCGCCATGGAGCGCGACCACGACCATATCCGCCGCCTGCTGATCTGCGAGCCGCGGGGGTCCGTGGCGCGCCATGTCAACCTGATCGTTCCCGCCATCACCCCCGGCTGCGCGGCCGGTGCGATCATCATGGAGCCGACCGAATATGTCCCGATGTCCGGGTCGAACACGATCTGCGTGGCGACGGTGCTGCTGGAAACCGGCATGGTGCCGATGGTCGAACCCGTCACCCGCTTCAAGCTGGACATGCCCGGCGGCGTGATCGAGGTCACGGCCGAATGCGAAGGCGGCAAGTGCCGGTCGGTCACCTTCCGCAACGCCCCCGCCTTCGCCGCCGTCCTGGACGGCGCGCTGGAGGTTCCGGGCCACGGCACCATCCCGCTGGACATCGCCTATGGCGGGATGTTCTTCGGCATCGTCGATGCGCAGGCCCTGGGCTTCCAGATCGTCCCGGACGAGGCGCGCGATCTGGCGGCCCTGGGCGAAAAGATCCGCATGGCCGCGCGCGAACAGTTCGAGGTGGTCCATCCCGACTTCCCGAACGTGCGCGGCGTGTCCATCGTGCAATTCGCCATGCCGTTCAACGGGCCGGGCAATGTCGCGCGCAATACCTGCATCGTCTCGCCCGGCCGGTCGGACCGTTCGCCCACGGGCACGGGCACCTCGGCCCGGATGGCGGTGTTGCAGGCGCGCGGGCTGATGGGCCGGGGCGATGTGCTGATCCACGAATCCATCATCGGATCGCGCTTCACCGGCCAGATCCTGGAGGTGCGGGAAAACGCCGGGCGGACCACGATCATCCCGCAGATCACCGGCCGGGCCTGGATCACCGGGCAGCACAGCTATTACCTGGACCCCGAGGATCCCTGGCAGACCGGATACATGCTGTCCGACACCTGGGGCGTGACGCCGACGCTGAAGCAATAACGCGATGGCCGGTCTGTCGATCCTGCCGGGCGTCGCGGAAGGGCCGGTCCTGGCCAGCGACGAGCCGCTCAGCTTCTGGGGCGGGGTTGATCCGGCCACCGGGACGGTGATCGACATGCATCACCCGCTGCATGGCCGCGCCGTCACCGGGGCGGTTCTGATGATGCCCTCGACGCGCGGTTCCTGCACCGGATCGGGCGTCCTGCTGGATCTGGTCCTATCCGGGCGCGGCCCGGCGGCGCTGGTGTTCTCCCAGCCCGAGGATGTCGTGACCCTCGGCGCCCTGATCGCGGCCGAAATGTTCGGCCATTCCCTGCCGGTGCTGCGCCTGCCGCCCGCCGATTTCGCCGCGCTGGCGGGCCGGGATTTGGCGCGGATCGGCCCGGACGGCATCGTCGCGGGCGATCTGGCGATCCCGGTCCGACCGCCCGCAACGGCCCTGCTGGATCTGACGCCCGACGATCGCGCGATGCTGGAGGGCGCCGACGGCACCGCGACCGCGCTGGCCATGCGGATCGTCTGCGCGATGGCCGCCCAGCAGGGGGCCGAACGGCTGGTGGACGTGACCCAGGCCCATATCGACGGCTGCATCTATGCCAGCCCGGCGAACCTGACCTTCGCCGAACGGATGGCGTCGCTGGGCGCGCGGGTCCGGGTGCCGACCACCATGAACGCGATCTCGGTCGATCATGCCAACTGGCGGGCGCAGGGCGTGCCGCCCGATTTCGGCCGCCCGGCGCAACGGCTGGCCGATGCCTATGTGGCGATGGGCTGCCGACCGACCTTCACCTGCTCGCCCTATCTTCTGGACAGCGCCCCCGCGGCGGGAGAGGCGGTCGCCTGGGCGGAATCGAACGCGGTGATCTATGCCAACAGCGTGCTGGGCGCGCGCACCGCCAAGCATCCCGATTTCCTGGACCTGTGCATCGCCATGACCGGCCGTGCGCCGCTGGCCGGGGTCTATCTGGACCGGCACCGCCGGGCGCGGCGGATCATCGACCTGGCCCCGCCCGCCGGGGCGGACGACGCGTTCTGGCCCTTGCTGGGCTGGCTGGCCGGGCGGCTGTCGCCCGACCGCATCCCGTTGTTGCGCGGACTGGCCGCCGCCCGGCCCGGCATCGAGGCGCTGAAGGCGCTGTGCGCGGCCTTCGGCACCACCTCGGCCGCGCCGATGCTGCATGTCGAGGGCGTGACGCCCGAGTCGGGTCATGTCGCCCCGGATGCCGACCACTGCCGCATCACCTTGGACGACATGCGCGACGGCTGGCGGCTGCTGAACGATGGTCCGTCCCGGATCGACCTGGTGGCCCTGGGCAGCCCCCATGCCTCGCTGGGCGAATGCCGCGCCCTGGCCCTGGGGCTGGGGGGCCGGCAGGTTGCGGTGCCCACGATCCTGACGGCGGGGCGGGACACCATCGCCCAGGCCCGCGCCGAGGGCACGCTGGCCGCCTTGGAACAGTCGGGCGTCCAGGTTCTTCCCGACCTGTGCTGGTGTTCGATTTCCCGCCCGGTTTTCCCGGACCGGACCCGGACGCTGATGACCAATTCCGGCAAATACGCCCATTACGGCCCCGGCCTGTCGGGCTGCGCAGTCCGGTTCGGCAGCCTGGATGGCTGTATTCAGGCCGCCCTGACGGGCCGCGCCAGCGACGCCCTGCCGGACTGGCTGGCCTAGGACCGGGGCTGCGGCGGGAAGGGGCGGCTGTGGCCGCGCACTCCGGCCAGGCCGAAACGCCAGGGCAGATCCTGCGCGCGGCTGATGCCGATGCGCGGACCGACCAGCAGATCGGCCGGGTCCGGGGGCAGGGCGATGGTGAAATCAGATCCCGCGAAGGCCCTGCCGTCGTCCTCGGCCCGGATGCCAAGCGCCTGGGTCAGCCGTCCCGGCCCGTTGCACAGCAAGGGGCTGTTCCGCCGCGCCGTCATCGCCGCGATCCCCGTGGTGGGGGCCAGGGCGCGGATCAGCACCGCCTCGCCCGGACGGGCGACCACGTTCAGGCACAGGTGGATGCCGTAGGAGCGATAGACATAGGCGTGGCCCGCCGGTCCGAACATCGAGGCGTTGCGCGGCGTCGGGCCGCGAAAGCTGTGGGATGCGGGGTCGTCGCGGCCGTAAGCCTCGGTTTCGATGATGGTGCCGCCCGCGCCGCGCACCAGAAGGGTGGCGCCGATCAGGCGGCGGGCCAGATCGACCGCGCCCAGGCCAAGGATCCGGTCGGCAAGCGGGCCGGTCATGATCACGCCTCGGGGCGGGTGATCACGAAGGCGGCAATGGCGGTGCAGATCATCGCCTGCATCGTCACCACCCAGATCGGCATCCCGGCGATCAGGCTGAAGCCGACGCCGCCGGCCATCGCCAGCGTCGCCCAGATCTTGGCCAGCCGGCTGATCGCGCCGCGTTCGCGCCAGGCCCGGACCGGCGGGCCATAGGTCGGGTGATCCAGGATCCGCCGTTCCAGGCGCGGGCTGCTGCGCGCGAAGGCGGCCGCCGCCAGCAGCAGGAAGGGCACCGTGGGCAGGACCGGCAGGGCGATGCCGACGATGCCCAGGGCCAGGGCGATCAAGCCGAGGACATACCACAGCCGCCGCATCTCAGGTCGCCAGTTCGCGCAGGATGGCGTTCAGCAGGGGGCGCCCGTCGCGGGTGGCGCGCAACCGGCCGCCCTGCGTCGAAACCATGCCGAGATCGCTCAGGCGGCCGATGGTCGCGGGGTCCAGCGGTGCGCCCGCCAGCCGGGCATGGCGGGCCAGATCCAGGCCCTCGGACAATCGCAGCGACATCAGCAGGTATTCCGTGGCCTGTTCATCCATCGGCACCAACTCTCGCAGGGATTCCCCCGTTCCCCGGGTCTCGACGGCGTGAAGCCAGGCGCCGGGGGCGCGATGCGCCTCGGTCGCGAAGCGGCCCTGCGGCAGGGTAATGCGCCCATGCGCGCCCGGCCCGACCGCAGCCCAGTCGCCCTGGCGCCAATAGACCAGGTTGTGGCGGCTTTCCGAACCGGGGCGGGCGTGGTTCGAGGTCTCGTATCCCGCCATCCCCGCCGCCTCGCAGATGTCCTGGGTTTCCAGATACAGGTCGGCGGCCAGGTCGTCGTCGGGCAGGTCGCGCAGCTTGCCCGCCGCAGCGCGCGCGCCGAAGGCGGTGCCGGGCTCGATGGTCAGTTGATACAGCGACAGGTGATCGACCGCCATCGACAGCGCCTGGCCCAGTTCCGCACGCCAGGCGTCGCGGGTCTGGCCCTGCCGGGCATAGATCAGGTCGAAGCTGACCCTGCCGAAGCAGGACCGCGCCACGTCGAAGGCCGCGCACGCCTCGGCGACCGAATGCATCCGCCCAAGGCGGCGCAGGTCGGCGTCGTTCAGCGCCTGGATGCCCATGGACAGGCGGTTCACGCCCGCATCGGCGAACCCCTGGAAGCGGGTGCGTTCGACGCTGGTCGGGTTGGCTTCCAGCGTGATCTCGATGTCGTTGACAAAGCCCCAGGCGGCGCGGGCGGCGCGCAGGACGGCATCGACGGTTTCGGGCAGCATCAGCGAGGGCGTGCCGCCGCCGAAGAAGATGCTGCCCAGGTGGCGGCCCGGCAGTTCCGCGCCAAGCCGGGCGATTTCCGACGACAGCGCGGCGGCCCACCGGGTCTGGTCCACGGCAGGCACGACATGGCTGTTGAAGTCGCAATAGGGGCATTTCGCCTGGCAGAACGGCCAGTGGACATACAGGCCGAAGCCCCCCGCCCGCCAGTCCTCTGCCACAAAGCTGTCGGCCCCCGGCAGCATCATCCGCGAAACGCCGTCACTTCGATCTCGATCTTCATCTCCGGGCGGATCAGGCCCGCGACGACCATGGTCGCGGCGGGGCGGATTTCGCCCAGGGCCTCGCCCAGGACGGGGGTGATCGCCTGGACCAGGGCGGCGTCGGTGACGGTGTATTGCACGCGCACGATGTCGGCGGGGGCAAAGCCCGCCTGGTCCAGCACGGAAAAGATCGTGGCGAAGCAGTTGCGCGCCTGCTGGGCGGGATCGTCGGGCATCGCCATCGTGGCGTAGTCGTATCCGGTCACGCCCGACACGAAGCACCAGTCGCCCTTGACCACCGCGCGGCTGTAGCCCATCGCGGCCTCGAAGGGCGATCCCGTGGAAATCCTATGCAAAGCTGCCCCTTATCATCTGCTCTACCGCCCGCGCCCGGTGGCTGAGGCTGTTCTTCATCGCGGGCGGCATCTCGCCCAGGGTCACGTCATGACCGTCCGGCATGAAGATGGGGTCATAGCCGTGGCCTTCAACCCCGCGCGGGGGCCAGACGACCTGGCCGGGCAGGACGCCCTCGAACACCTCGTCATGGCCGTCGGGCCACATCAGCACCAGCGTGCAGCGGAATTGCGCGCGGCGCGGGATCGGGGCGTTCCGCGATTCCAGCTCGTCCCAGGTGCGCTGCATGGCCATGCGGAAATCGCGACCCTGGCCGGTTTCCGCCCAGTCAGCGGTGTGGACGCCCGGAGCGCCGTCCAGGGCATCGACGCAGATGCCGCTGTCGTCGGACAGCGCGGGCAGGCCTGTGGCTTCAACCGCCGCGCGGGCCTTGATGCGGGCATTGCCGACGAAGGTGGTCTCGGTTTCTGCGGGTTCCGCCAGACCGGCTTCGGCGGCGCCGACGACCTCGACCCCGTAAGGGGCCAGCAGGGCGCGCATCTCGTCCAGCTTGCCCGCGTTATGGGTGGCGACCAGCAGGCGCTTGTCCGTGAAGGCCCTCATGCCAGGGCGGCCTTCTGGGCGGCGACCAGGTCGGTCATGCCCGCCTCGGCCAGATCCAGCAGTTGCCCCATCTGGTCGCGGCTGAACGTCGCGCCTTCCGCAGACATCTGCACCTCGATCAGCCGGCCCGCGCCGGTCAGGACGAAATTGCCGTCGGTGCCCGCCTCGCTGTCCTCGGCATAGTCCAGATCCAGCACGGGCTGGCCCGCATAGATGCCGCAGGACACGGCGGCGACGTGATCCAGGATCGGGTCGCTGGAGATCGCACCCGCCTTCAGCAGCTTGTTCACCGCCAGCCGCAGCGCCACCCAGCCGCCGGTGATCGCCGCGCAGCGGGTGCCGCCGTCGGCCTGGATCACGTCGCAGTCGATGGTGATCTGGCGTTCGCCAAGCGCGCTGCGATCCACGCCCGCGCGCAGGCTGCGCCCGATCAGGCGCTGGATTTCCTGGGTGCGGCCGGTCTGCTTGCCCGCCGCGGCCTCGCGCCGGTTGCGGGTGTTGGTGGCGCGCGGCAGCATGCCGTATTCCGCCGTCACCCATCCCAGGCCGGTGCCTTTCAGGAAGCGCGGCGGCGTTTCCTCCAACGAGGCGGTGCACAGCACATGGGTGTTGCCGACGCGGATCAGGCACGACCCTTCGGCATGGGCCATCACGCCGGTTTCGATTGAAATCGGACGCATTTGGCTTAGATTCCGGCCAGACGGGCGCATGGTCATTCCTTTCGCGAAGATCGCTGCCCCATACCGCCCCGGCGGCCCTTCACGCAACCCCGCGAGGGACATGGACCAGAAGACGCCTTTGCAGGATCTGAACGACCGATCGCGCGAGATCTTCCGCCGCGTGGTCGAGACCTATCTGGAAACCGGCGAACCCGTGGGGTCGCGGACCCTGACGCGCGCCCTGACCGAGAAGCTCAGCGCGGCGACGGTCAGGAACGTCATGCAGGATCTGGAATACATGGGGCTGCTGGACAGCCCGCATGTCTCGGCCGGGCGGATGCCCTCGCAGCAGGGGCTGCGGCTGTTCGTGGACGGCATGATGGAGGTCGATACCGTCAATGCCACCGACCGCGCCGCCATCGACCAGACCCTGGGCAACGACGATCCCGATACCGGCGTGCTGATGGACCGGGTCAGCACGGTGCTGTCCTCGATCACGCGCGGCGCGTCCCTGGTGCTGATGCCCCGGCACGAGGCGCCGATCCGCCATATCGAATTCGTCAGCCTTGGCCCCGACCGCGCGCTTGTGGTGCTGGTCTTCGCTGACGGGCATGTGGAAAACCGCCTGTTCACGCCGCCTGCGGGGCAGACGCCCTCGTCCATGCGCGAGGCGGGGAATTTCCTCAATGCCATGGCCGAGGGAAAGACCCTGTCCGAACTGCGCGGCCAGATCGGCCGCGAGATCGCGGCGCGGCGTCAGGAACTGGACGTGCTGGCCGCCGAACTGGTCCAGTCGGGGCTTGCCTTGTGGGACACCGAATCGTCCGACCCGCGCCTGATCGTGCGCGGCCGCGCCAACCTTCTGGACCAGGAGGTCGCGGATCTGGACCGGATCCGGGTGCTGTTCGACGACCTGGAACGCAAGCGCGACATCGTGGAATTCCTGGAACTGGCCGAGAAGGGCGAAGGGGTGCGGATCTTCATCGGATCGGAAAACAAGCTTTTTTCGCTTTCGGGTTCCGCTCTGGTGGTTTCGCCCTATATGAATGCCGACCGGAAGATTGTAGGCGCGGTGGGCGTCATCGGACCGACGCGGCTGAATTACGGCCGCATCGTGCCGATCGTCGACTATACCGCGCAGCTGGTCGGGCGGGCCCTGTCCGGCCGGAAAGGATGAGAGTGATGAACGAGCAGAACGAACAGCCCAGTGATGACATCCTGGCGGATCCGCTGGCCAACCCGGCGGACGAGATCGCGGCCCTGACCGCCGAGCGCGACGAATACCGCGACAAGTTCATGCGCGCCCTGGCGGATGCCGAAAACTCGCGCAAGCGCGCCGAAAAGGACCGCCGCGACGCCGAGCAATATGGAGGCTCGCGTCTGGCCCGCGATCTGCTGCCGGTCCATGACGCGCTGACCCGCGCGCTGGACGCGGCCGGCGAGGAACAGCGCGCCGCCGCCGCCCTGATCGAGGGGGTGGAGCTGACCCTGCGTGAGCTGTCGAACGTCTTCGCCAAGCATGGCATCGCCGTGATCACCCCCAAGCCGGGCGACAAGTTCGACCCGCTGGAACACGAGGCGATGTTCGAGGCCGCCGTCCCCGGCACCGTTCAGGGCGAGATCATCCAGGTCATGGACAACGGTTTCCGCCTGCATGACCGGCTGCTGCGCCCGGCCAAGGTCGGCGTATCCTCGACCCCTGCCAGCTGAGGGGTTTGCTACAACCTTCCGCTGACTTGCCGAAAGCTCCCGATGGCGCGACGTTGACAAGACGTTCGGTTCATCGGGAGGGAAGGACCATGGCCAGTACTGAAGGGGTGAAGATTCACCCCGCCGTCGACAACGGCATCAAGCAAGGCAATGCCAGTTTTTCGGGCGGGATCCTGACCTGCAAATGCGCGACGAACCCGGTCAAGGTCCGGGTCGGCGCGCAGACCGCGCATAATCATGTCTGCGGCTGCACGAAATGCTGGAAGCCCGAAGGGGCGATCTTCAGCCAGGTCGCCGTCGTGTCGCGCGACGCAATCCAGGTGGTGGAAAACGGCGACAAGCTGCAGGTCGTCAACAAGGACGCGCCCATCCAGCGTTACGCCTGCCGGGACTGCGGCGTCCACATGTACGGCCGGATCGAGAACAAGGACCATCCGTTCTATGGCCTGGATTTCGTCCATACCGAACTGTCGTCCGAGGATGGCTGGTCGGCCCCGGAATTCGCGGCCTTCGTGTCCTCGGTGATTGAATCCGGCGTCGATCCGTCGCGGATGGACGGCATCCGGGCGCGGCTGCGCGAACTGGGGCTGGAACCCTATGACGCGCTGTCGCCGCCCCTGATGGACGCCATCGCGACCCATGTCGCCAAGCGGTCCGGCAAGCTGGCGGCTTGACGGCCCAGGCGATCCCCACGCACAACCAAGGGGCCGCCTCGCGGCCCCTGTGGCTTTATAAAAGAACGCCCGAACGGATAGGAGAAGTGTGATGAGAACCCGTGCCGCCGTCGCCCTGGAGGCGGGCAAGCCGCTGGAAGTGATGGAAGTCAACCTGGAAGGCCCGAAGGCCGGAGAGGTGATGGTCGAGATCAAGGCCACCGGCATCTGCCACACCGACGAATTCACCCGCTCGGGCGATGATCCCGAAGGCATCTTCCCGGCGATCCTGGGCCACGAGGGCGCCGGCGTCGTGGTCGAGGTCGGGCCGGGCGTGACCAGCGTCAAGCCGGGCGATCACGTCATCCCGCTGTATACCCCGGAATGCCGGCAATGCGCGTCCTGCCTGTCGGGCAAGACCAACCTCTGCACCGCGATCCGCGCCACCCAGGGCAAGGGCCTGATGCCCGACGGCACCACGCGGTTCAGCATGTTGGACGGCACGCCGATCTATCACTACATGGGCTGCTCGACCTTCTCGAACTACACCGTGCTGCCGGAAATCGCGGTGGCGAAGGTCCGCGAGGACGCGCCCTTCGACAAGATCTGCTATATCGGCTGCGGCGTGACCACCGGCATCGGCGCGGTGATCAACACCGCCAAGGTGGAAATCGGCGCGAAGGCGGTCGTGTTCGGCCTGGGCGGCATCGGGCTGAACGTGATCCAGGGCCTGCGGCTGGCGGGCGCCGACATGATCATCGGCGTCGACCTGAACAACGACAAGAAAGAGATGGCCGAGCGTTTCGGGATGACGCATTTCGTCAACCCCAAAGAGATCGACGGCAGCATCGTCCAGCATATCGTCGAGATGACCAAGACCCCCTTCGACCAGATCGGCGGGGCGGATTACAGCTTCGACGCGACCGGCAGCACCAAGGTGATGCGCGACGCGCTGGAATGCACCCATCGCGGCTGGGGCCAGTCGATCATCATCGGCGTGGCGGCGGCCGGGGCGGAAATCAGCACCCGTCCGTTCCAGCTGGTCACCGGCCGGATCTGGAAGGGCACGGCCTTCGGCGGCGCGCGCGGCCGCACCGACGTGCCCAAGATCGTCGACTGGTACATGGACGGCAAGATCGAGATCGACCCGATGATCACCCACACCATGGGCCTGGACGACATCAACAAGGGCTTCGACCTGATGCACAAGGGCGAGTCGATCCGTTCGGTCGTCCTTTACTGATCGTTCATCCCTGCATAGGTAAAAGAACGGCGGGGCCATGGTCCCGCCGTCGCCATGAGGAATAAAGGAGCAGGCCGATGCGTCACCAGTGGCTGGACGATGACGACGACGACGAACCGGAAGAGGACGACCGGCGCCACGAGGGCGAGAAGGACGGCGGCCTGGGCCTTCCCGAAGGCGACAAGATCGGCAAGCTGTATTTCAAGTCGCGCACCGTGATCGTCGCGGGCACGATCAACGACAAGCTGGCGCAGCGCACCGTGGCGCATCTGCTGGCCCTGGCCGAGGACTCGGACCGCCCGATCAACATGCTGATCTCGTCCCCCGGCGGGCATGTGGAATCGGGCGACATGATCCATGACGTGATCAAGTTCATCCGCCCCACTGTGCGCACCATCGGGTCGGGCTGGGTGGCGTCGGCGGGCGCGCTGATCTTCGTCGCGGCGAAGAAGGAAAACCGCTTCTGCCTGCCCAACACGCGCTTTCTGATCCATCAGCCCTCGGGCGGGATCGGCGGCACCTCCTCGGACATGATGATCCAGGCGGAACAGGTGCGCCTGATGCGCGACCGCCTGAACCAGATCTTCGCCGAGGCGACCGGCCAGAGCGTCGAGCGGATCGAAAAGGACACGCAGCGCGATTTCTGGCTGAACACGCAAGAGGCGCTGGATTACGGCCTTCTGGGCAAGGTCATCCGCAGCGTGGACGAACTGAAATAATGGCTTGCGGGGCGGTCACCATCCGCCCCGTGGCGGCCACGGATCACGACGCCATCTGGGCGATCCTTCAGCCGTTTTATCGCTGAACTTGACGGGCAGGCCCTTGGCACGAACCCTGTCGGGGCCATATCCCCCGGCGGGCGGATCGCATGTATCACGACCTGTCCGGCCGCGGGCGGCCAGAACGGCCGAGTCCGCATCCTCGGGCAGGCGCCAGCCCAGCCGGACGCCTTTACCGTCGCGGGTGGCGGTGAATTCCGTCGCCGGGCGCTGCGGAAAGGGTCGCAGCGTCGGGTCGCCGATCAGATTGACCCACACCGGATTGATCCAGTCGTAATTGCCCGTCAGCCCGTATTCGCGCGTCTCCAACTTGCCTTTGGTGACATCGCCGTTGTTCGCCGTCCGCATCTGCGCCTGCCCGATGGTCTCATTTAGCGCCATCCCGTGCAGCAGCCATGAGGGCCTGCCGCCCCACGCCGTCGTCAGCGCCCTGTCCGAGGCCGCGACAAGCGCCCGCATCGGATTGTCGCCCCGGTCGAATTGCTGCTTTCCGCTGCCGAAATTGATGGTGAAGACGGCCTCGACAGGCGGCTTTTCGGCATAGTCCAGGCCGCGATGGCTGCCGAAATCAATGCCGAACAGGTATGGCCCCTTGCCTTGATGGTTGTGATGCCCGGCCTCGATCACCGCTTTGGGGCCGAGAATGTTCACAAGCCCCAGCTTTTCCACGGTCAGATGGTCGCTTGCTGCATAGGCGCGCGGGGGCGCCGGCGCCTCGGCCCGCCGCCAGGCGTGGTTGCGGTCCAGCCATGCCGCCAGCAGATCGGTCTCGGTTCCGAATGCGGGTGACAGGTCGGCGAAATCCACCCGCCCGATCGGGGCCGCGATATGGCCGCCGGGGATCAGCGTCGGGTGCAGCGCAAGCTCGCCCGTGGGTGTCTGGGCGGGACGCCAGAACGCATCCGGCGTCACATAGAACAGGTCGGTCGCCTGTGGATGCTTGTCATGGCCATCCGGTGCGATCCAGCCGCTTCTGACGACCGGCAGATGCCCGATCAGCAGCACCGAGGCCGCGCCGCGATTCGCGGTCAGAACATCGCTGATCCGCTGGCGCAGCGCGATCGCGCGGATCATGTTATCGGCGGGATCCGAGGCGCTGCGCGGGGCGTCGATCCGGGTGACCGTCCAGCCGTCGCCCAGCAAATCCATCATCAGCCGGTCCAGCCGGTCGGCCAGGACAGCCGCCAGCGTGTCGTCGACCACCAGCACCGCGTGGCCCGACTGTGGCGCGACCGGAACCTTGGTGCCCGCAGTCCAATAGCCGATCAGGGTCTTGTCCCCCGTCTCCAGCCTGATCTGGTATTCATAGGCCTGGCCGGGCTGCAGCCCGACATCCAGAATGCGCTGCGGCAGAAGAATTTCAGGCTGATAGGGCGCCCAGCTTTCGATGCCGGTCTGTCCAAGGTTCCGTCGGAACACCTGCGGCATCGCCCCGCCCCGCGCCGTCCAGGACAGGCCCAGCCTGCTGCCGTCCGGCGAGGTCTGCGCGGTTATCGTCAGCGGCTGGGCCGGCGCCGCGCTGGCTGGCGCGGCAAGAAGCGCCGCTCCGATCATGGCAAGAAGGCAAAGGCGGTGAAGGATCGTGGTCATGCGCGCAGGATAGGCCCGGCCAGGCCCCGGCCGCAAGAAGCGCGCAGGCATGGAGACCGCTGCCTTCGTGGCAGGATCGGCCATTCGCCATTGCCGCCGATGCCGAATTTCGCCTTGATGCCCGCGACTCGGGCCGCCTATGGCCCATCAGGCAAAGACGGAGAATCAGATGAGCCTTGAAACCGTTTCGGAAAACCGCAGCTTCGGCGGCACCCAGGGCGTTTACCGCCACACGTCGCAATCGACCGGCACCGACATGACCTTCGCGGTCTTCATGCCCGAACTGGTGGCGCATGAACGCGTGCCGGTGCTGTGGTATCTGTCGGGCCTGACCTGCACCCATGAAAACGCCATGACCAAGGCCGCCGCCCAGCAATGGTGCGCGGATGCGGGCATCGCCATCGTCTTTCCCGACACCTCGCCGCGCGGCCAGGGGGTGGCCGACGACGAGGCCTATGACCTGGGCCAGGGCGCGGGCTTTTACGTCGATGCCACCCAGGATCCCTGGAAGCCGCATTTCCGCATGTGGCAATACATCGTCCACGAATTGCCGGAACTGGTCGGCGCCAATTTCGCCATCGACCGCGAGGCGATGGGCATCACCGGCCATTCCATGGGCGGGCACGGCGCCCTGACCATCGCCATGACCCATCCCGAACGCTACAAGTCGGTCTCGGCCTTCGCCCCCATCGCCAACCCGACCGAATCCGACTGGGGCCAGAAGCAGCTGACCGCTTATCTGGGCAGCGACCGCAGCGCCTGGCGCGCCCATGACGCGACGATCCTGATGACCGAACGCGGCTTTCCGGGCGAGGTGCTGATCGACCAGGGCAGCGCCGACCAGTTCCTGGACAAGCTGCGGCCCGAATCGCTGGCCCAGGCGATGATGGCCCGCCGCCAGCCGGGGCAGTTCAGGATGCAGCCCGGCTATGACCACAGCTATTTCTTCGTCCAGTCCTTCATGGGCGATCATGTGATGTGGCACGCCGAAAGACTGCTGTAAGGGGCTTGCCGAAATTTCCCGCCCGCTCTGGCATTTGAACCTAAGACTTTAGGGGCAATTGCCGGGGCGGCAGATTGACGCAAGGCATTGTCCGCCAAAGACTACCTCCAGGACGGCGACCGGAGGAGGGAACCTGTCGCCCGCGTCCAACAGCGGAGGAACTTTCATGAAAAGATTGCTGAACAGCACGGTCGCCGTGCTGCTTCTGTCGGGCACGGCCTATGCCAATGACAGCGTCTTGGCCGAGACCGCCAAACCGGAACAATGGGCGATCCAGACCGGCGACTACGCCAACCAGCGTTATTCCGAACTGGACCAGATCAACCGCGACAACGTGGCCGACCTGCGGGTGGCCTGGACCTTCTCGACCGGGGTGCTGCGCGGCCACGAGGGCAGCCCCCTGGTGATCGGAGACATCATGTATGTCCACACGCCGTTCCCCAACAACGTCTTCGCCCTGGATCTGGCCAATGACGGCAAGATCCTGTGGCGCTATGAACCCCAGCAGGATCCCGAGGTCATCGCGGTCATGTGCTGCGATACCGTCAACCGGGGCTTGGCCTATGCCGACGGCATGGTCCTGCTGTCGCAGGCCGACACCACCGTCGTGGCGCTGGACGCCAAGTCGGGCGAAGTGAAGTGGTCCACCAAGATCGGCGATCCGGCCATCGGCGAAACGCTGACCGCGACCGTGATGCCGGTCAAGGACAAGGTGATGGTCGGCGTCTCGGGCGGCGAATACGGCGTCCGTGGCCGGATGACCGCGCTGAACCTGGCGGACGGAACGGTGGCCTGGAAGGCCTATTCGACCGGCCCCGACGAAGACATGCTGGTCGATCCCGAAAAGACCACCCATCTGGGCAAGCCGATCGGCAAGGACAGCAGCCTGAACAGCTGGGAAGGCGACCAGTGGAAGATCGGCGGCGGCACGCTGTGGGGCTGGTTCTCGTATGACCCGGATCTGAACCTGATCTATTACGGCACCGGCAACCCCTCGACCTGGAACCCGTCGCAGCGGCCGGGCGACAACCGCTGGTCGATGACCATCATGGCGCGCGACGCCGACACCGGCATGGCCAAGTGGTTCTATCAGATGACGCCCCATGACGAATGGGACTTCGACGGCGTCAACGAGAACATCCTGACCGACCAGGAAGTCGACGGCCAGATGCGCAAGCTGCTGACCCATTTCGACCGCAACGGCTTTGCCTATACGCTGGACCGGGAATCGGGCGAACTGCTGGTCGCCGAGAAGTTCGACCCGGCCGTGAACTGGGCCACCCATGTCGAGATGGACCCCAACAGCGACCAGTATGGCCGCCCGCAGGTGGTCGCCGAATACTCGACCGCCCAGAACGGCGAGGACGAGAACACCACCGGCATCTGCCCGGCGGCGCTGGGGACCAAGGACCAGCAGCCCGCGTCCTATTCGCCCAAGACCCAGACCTTCTATGTGCCGACCAACCACGTCTGCATGGACTATGAACCGTTCCGCGTCGCCTATACCGCGGGCCAGCCCTATGTCGGCGCCACGCTGTCGATGTATCCGGCCCCGAACAGCCATGGCGGCATGGGCAACTTCATCGCCTGGGACAATATCGAGGGCAAGATCAAGTGGTCGCTGCCTGAACAGTTCTCGGTCTGGTCGGGCGCCCTGGCGACCGCTGGCGACGTGGTGTTCTATGGCACGCTGGAAGGCTATCTGAAGGCGGTCGATGCCGATACGGGCGAAGAGCTTTACAGGTTCAAGACCCCGTCCGGGATCATCGGCAACGTGATGACCTATGTCCATGGCGGCAAACAGTATATCGGCGTCCTGTCGGGTGTCGGCGGCTGGGCCGGGATCGGTCTGGCGGCCGGTCTGACCAACCCGAACGAGGGCCTGGGCGCCGTGGGCGGATATGCCGCGCTGTCGGATTACACCGAACTGGGCGGCCAGCTGACCGTCTTCGAACTGCCGGGCGAAGCCTCGGCCGCAGCGGAACCCGCAGCGGAACCGGCGCCTGCCGAAGGTGGCACCAGCGGCTAATACTTTCGGCCCGCTAACGCAAACTTGCGCTATCCATCGCTCCCCCCGAGGATAATCTCGGGGGGAGTTTTACCTGGGGAGGACGGGTAAATTGACCTTTGGGAGGAATGACAGCATGAACGCCATCACCAGCCTTGCGTCGCTGGTCCTTGCCGCGACAATGGCAACGACCGCCTGGGCGCAGGACACGACGACCCAGACCCCGCCGCCCGCCGAAGCCGGCGCAGGCGCGGCGGCCGCGACATCGGGCGCGGCGGCTGCGGCCCCTGCGGATCCCGCCGCCGGACAGGTGGGCGATGCGCCGGTCGAGATGGCCGAAGGCGCCACCACCCTTCCCAACGGCATGGACATCACCCCTGTCAGCCAGGAAAACGGCCGCTGGTACAACGCGGAAGGCATTCCGACCTTCAAGATCGAGAACGGCGTCGTCGATTTCGCGACCTTCAACGGTTTCCGCCGCTATTCCGCAGAATGCCATGTCTGCCACGGTCCCGACGGCGAGGGGTCGACCTATGCCCCCGCGCTGAAGACCTCGGTGCTGCGGATGGATTACTACGACTTCCAGGAGATCGTCGCCTCGGGCAAGCAGGACGTGAACACCGCCGCCAACCTGGTGATGCCTGCGTTCGGGACCAACAAGAACGTCTGGTGCTATATCGACGACATCTATGTCTATCTGCTGGCACGGGGCACCGACGAGCTGCCGCGCGGCCGTCCCGCCGAACGCGCCGACAAGTCCGAGGAATATACCGCGCAGGAAGATTCCTGCATGTCGATGTGACATGGGCATCCTTCGCTGGCTGATGGCGGCAGTGATCCTGGGCGCGGCGCCTGCGGCGGCCCAGGTGGCGGATCTGCGGTCCACCACGCAGTTCCGTGTCTGCGCGGATCCGGCCAATGCGCCGATGTCGACGCGGGACGGGACCGGCTTCGAGAACCGGCTGGCCCAGGCCTTCGGCGAATGGCTGGGCGTGCCGGTGACCTATACCTGGTTCCCGTCGGGCATGGGCTTCATCGCCCGGACGCTGCGGGCCGGGGATTGCGACGTGGTCATGGGTTATGCCCAGGGCGACGAGCTGGTGCAGAACACCAACCACTATTACACCTCGGTCTTCGGCATCGTGACGCGCAGGGACGGCGATCTGGCGGGGGTCGATCACCTGACGGATCCGGCGCTGAAGGATCATCCCATCGGGGTGATCGCCGGATCGCCGCCTGCCACGATCATGGCGCAGGCCGGGCTGGCCAAGGACATGCGCGGCGCCGACCTGTTCGTGGACCGGCGGGTCAAGGATCCGGTGGGGGATCTGATCGCGGGGGTCAAGGACGGCACGCTGGACGCCGCCGTGTTGTGGGGGCCGCTGGCCGGGCCGCGCGTTAAGGACGACCCGGATTTGCAGTTCACGCCGCTGCTGAAGGAAACCTCGGGGCCGAAGATGTTCTATCGCATCACCATGGGGGTGCGGCTGCCGGAACAGGAATGGAAGCGGCAGCTGAACAGCCTGATCCGCCGCCACCAGGACGAGATCCACGCCATCCTGCGCGACGCGGGCGTTCCGCTGGTCGACGATTACGGCAAGGAACTGATCCAGTGATCCGCGCGGTCCTGCTGGCCTTGCTGCTGGCGGGACCGGCCGCCGCCCAGGTTCCCGAACCCGAAACCTATCGGGGCGAACCCTACCGCGCCCCGGTCCCCGCCAGCCTGCGAGGCGCCGTGGTCATCGACGCGGCCCAGGCGCTGCGGCTGCATGGCCAGGGCGTTCCATTCCTGGACGTCCTGCCGCGCAAGACCCGGCCCGAGGGGCTGCCCGAAGGCACCCTCTGGCGCGAACCGCCGCACGAGACGATCCCCGGCGCGGTCTGGCTGTGGGATACCGGCTGGGAAAACCTGGCCCCCGCCGAACAGGCGCGGCTGGAACGGGGGCTGGACCAGGCGTCCCGGGGCGACAAGGCCGCGCCGCTGGTGATCTTCTGCCGCGCCGACTGCTGGATGAGCTGGAATGCCGCCCGCCGCGCGGTGGCCCTGGGCTATACCGGCGTCCACTGGTTCCCCGGCGGGATCGAGGGCTGGCTGGCCGCAGGCGGCGCGCCGCTGGTCAGGGCCGTGCCTGCCGACCCGTGAACTGCCCGAAGGCGCGCGGACCCGACGGCATGTCGATCTCTGCCGTGATCGCCAGGCTTTTGGCATCGATCAGCACAAGCGTGTCCGAGTCCCAATTGGCGACCGCCACCGCATCGCCGCCGGGCAGGGGGCTGATCCCCTCGGGGTAATCGCCGACGGGGATTTCATCCAGCACTGCCAGGCTGGCGGGGTCGAACACCGTCAGCGTGCCCGCATACTGGTTCGTCACGAAGCCCCGCCCCCCGGCGAAGGCCACGGCATAGGGATGGCTGCCGGTCGGCACCTGTCCCGCCAAGGTGCCGGTCGCGGCGTCGATCACCGACACCGTGTCGCCCTGCACATCCGCCGTCCAGAACCGCCCGTCGTGGAAGGCGATCCCGAAGGGATGCGCCCCCGCCGTCGCCACCCGGTGCAGCAGCGTCCCGGTCGCGGCGTCGAAGATGGTGATCCGGTCGTCGTCGCGATCCGCCGTCGCCACCCGTCGCCCATCATCGCTGACCGCCACCCCCGCAGGGGCGGCGCCGGTGGGCACCTGCCACAGCGGTTTCAGATCGGCGTCCAGCCGGGTCAGATGCGCCCCGAACCAGTCGGTCACGAACAGCCCACCCCCCGGCGCCACCGCCAGGCCGAAGGCGCCTTCGCCCAGATCGCGGCTGGCGGTCACGCCGCCGCTTTCGTCCATGACGGACAGCCGCCCGGTTTCCGCCGCGATCACATAGGCGCGGCCCGCTGCGGGGTCATAGGCCACCGGCGCGGGCTTGCCCGCGACCGGCGTCCGGGCCAGCACCTGCCCCGAGGCGGTATCGACCAGCGTCACCATGTCGGCGTTCTGGCTGGTCACGAAAGCCAAATCCCCCGCCAGGGCGGGGGATGACAGCATCAGGGCAAGGGCGGCAAGCCTCACTCGGCCTTGCCGAAGCGTTCGGCAAGGGCGTCCAGGCCCGCCTGATAGACGCCGTTGACCGCCGCCATGGCCGCGTCGTCGTTCAGGTTCGCGGGGGGATCGTTGTTGGGATAGCCGCGATAGAACCCGGCCTTCCAGACCACCTCGGCCTTGCCGTCCTTGTCCTTGACCTGGAGGGTGGACGAATAGTTCGTGACCGGCAGGATCTCGACCGCGACATCGGTGATCATGTACTTGTACTGCCGCTTGTCGGGGTCGATGGACATCAGCTTTTCGGTGATGGTCGGATCGCCGCTTTCCGCCTTCAGGTGCAGGATGCGGGTCGATTCCTCGGGGATATCGGCGGGCGCGCCTGCGGGCGTGATTTCGGTGCTGGCGACGGCGGGGTGCCAATCGAAGTCGTCGAACTTGCCGATGGTCTGCCACACCTCGTCCGGGGTGGCGTTCAGCACGACCGACTGTTCGGTCTTCAGCCGCGACGGGCCATGGGCCTGGGCTGTCAGGGTCAGGGCCAGCGTGGCGGCAACGGCAAGGCCCAGGATCTTCTGCATCATCTGTTCCGCTTTCTGTCGAATGCCCTTCGACCATGCGACGGCCGCCCGCCCGCGTCCATACGACCTAAGATTGATCCAAATCTTCCCGGCTGCGCCGGGAACATAAACCGTCTTGTCCCAGGATGGTCCGCGACCCAACATGACCCACAGGGAGAGATGAAATGTTCAAGGGAATCATAGCACTTTTGGCTGGCGCCACCGCGCTGGCCGGACCTGCCCTGGCCCAGCAGCAGCCGCAGATGCAGCAGATCCGCGCCGCCGTGCTGCGCGTGGACGCCGAAAGGCTGCCGCCGATTTCCCGGCTGGATCTGCCGGTCGCGGACCAGGGCTTCGCAGGCGCGCGTCTGGCGATCGAGGACAACGACACCACCGGCCGCTTCATGAACCAGGATTTCGAGGCGGTCGAGGTCACGGCCAGCCCCGAAACGGCGGCGGCCGAGCTGGACAGGATCATCGCCGACGGCATCCAGTTCGTCGTGGTACTGGCGGACGGCGCGACCACGCTGGCCCTGGCCGACCAGGCGGGCGACCGGGCCATGCTGCTGAACGCGCGGGCGCGGGGCGACAACCTGCGCGGGGCCGATTGCCGCGCCAACACCATCCATGTCGCGCCCAGCCACGCGATGCTGGCCGATGCCCTGGCGCAGTTCCTGATGTGGAAGAACTGGCCCGACTGGCTGCTGGTCAAGGGCAGCCACCCCGAGGACGAGGATCTGGCCGCCGCCTATCGCCGCGCGGCTGCCAAGTTCGGCGCCAAGATCGTCGAGGAACGGGTCTATGAAGACACCGGCGGCGCCCGCAGCACCGATTCGGGCCATGTGCAGGTTCAGGCGCAGATGCCCGTCTTCACGCAGCGCGCGCCGGATTACGACATCCTGGTCGCGGCGGACGAAAGCGACATCTTCGCCCCCTATCTGCCCTATCTGACCTGGGATCCCCGCCCCGTCGCCGGTTCCGCCGGACTGGTGCCCAGAAGCTGGCATCCCGCGATGGAGGCCTGGGGCGCGATGCAGTTTCAGAACCGCTTTGAAAAGCTGGCCAACCGCCCGATCCGAGAGGACGACTATCAGGCCTGGCTGGCGCTGCGCATCGTGGGCGAGGCCGCGACGCGCACCCAGTCCGCCGATCCGGCCACGCTGCGCGAATTCATCCTGTCGGACCAGTTCGACGTGGCAGGCTTCAAGGGCCAGAAGCTGACGGTGCGCGACTGGGACCACCAGGTTCGTCAGCCGATCCTGCTGACGACGGGGGTGCTGACCACCTCGGTCAGTCCGCAGGACCAGTATCTGCACCAGACAAGCGCGCTGGACACGCTGGGCATCGACCGCCCCGAAACCGAATGCACATTCCCGGAGGTTCCATGAAACATATCCTGATCCTCGCCCCGGCGCTTGCGGTCCTGGCCGAACCCGCCCTGGCCAACCGCGTCTTCGTCAGCAACGAAAAGGGCAACGACGTGACCGTTCTGGACAGCGAGACGCTGGAGGTGATCGGTACCTATCCGGTCGGCAACCGCCCGCGCGGCATCACCATTTCCCCGGACGGGACCGAACTTTACGTCTGCGCGTCCGACGACAACCTGGTCCGGGTGTTCGATCCCAACACCATGGAGGAGCTGCACACCCTGCCGTCCGGCCCCGACCCGGAACTGTTCGTGCTGCATCCTTCGGGCAACCCGCTCTATGTCGCGAACGAGGATGACAACCTGGTCACCGTGGTCGACGTGAAGACCCACAAGGTTCTGGCCGAAATCCCGGTGGGCGTCGAACCCGAGGGCATGGGCGTCAGCCCGGATGGCAAGATCGTCATCAACACCTCGGAAACCACCAACATGGCGCATTTCATCGACACCGACACGTTCGAGATCGTCGCGAACGTGCTGGTCGATTCGCGCCCCCGCTTTGCCGAATACAACCACGACGGCACGAAACTGTATGTCAGCGCCGAGATCGGCGGCACCGTCAGCGTGATCGACCCCGCTACGCAGCAGATCACCAAGAAGATCACCTTCGAGGTTCCGGGCGTGCTGCCCGAGGCGATCCAGCCGGTCGGCGTGCGGGTGACGAATGACGGCAAGAAGGTCTTCGTGGCGCTTGGCCCGTCGAACCGCGTCGCCGTGATCGACGGCGAAACCGACGAGGTGACGGATTACCTGCTGGTCGGCCAGCGGGTCTGGCAGATGGCCTTCACCCCGGACGAGAAATACCTGTTCACCACCAACGGCAATTCCAACGACGTGTCGGTGATCGACGTGGCTGCCGGCGAAGTCGTGAAATCCGTCCCCGTGGGCCAGCAGCCCTGGGGCGTCGTGGTCGCGCCGAACTGAGGCGGACCGAATCGAATTTGTGAGGGAGGAAACCTGATGACCCGTTTGCTGACCATCCTGATGATCATGGCCGGCCTGTCCGTCCCTGCCGCCGCGCAGGAGACCGCCGCCCCCGAAGGCGCCGCCGCGACCGAGGCCGCCCCCGATGCCGCGGCAGCCGAGGAGGATGACGACGACGACGATGAAGGCGAGGACGCGGGCGAGGCTGCGGCCACCTATGACGCCCAGGGCAAGTTCGATTACGGCTTTTCCGGCATCATGGCGCGTGACAACCGCACCGATCTGGCGCCGCTGACGCTGGCATCGGGATCGCCCGTCGCGGGGGGCGAATACACCCTGAAATCGGGCGGCTTCTACCGCATCGACATCAATGCGGACGGCAGTCAGGAACTGGCGCTGTCGGGCGGCGACTTCTTCCGCGCCATCTGGATCAACGAGATCGTCATCAACGACATCGAGATCCGGCCGATGGGCGTCCACAGCATCGAATTCGACAATGCCGGGACTGCGACCATCAGCTTTGTTGCCGTGACGCCGGGACGCTATACACTGTCGATTCCCGGATCCTCGGGTGACACCCAGCAGGCGGTGTTCAACATCCAATAGGAGAGGCGATGGGGAACCCCGTTCTTGACTGACCCGGCCTGCGCCCTGCGCATCACCGGCCTGTCGCACCGCTTCGGCAGCGTTTCCGCGCTGTCGGACGTGTCGCTGACGGTGCCGCGCGGCAGCTTCACCGCGCTTCTGGGCGTGAACGGCGCGGGCAAGACCACGCTGTTCTCGCTGGTGACGCGGCTTTACAGCAACGTGTCCGGCAGCATCGAGGTCGCGGGCCACGACCTGCGCCGCCAGCCTGCCCAGGCAATGGCCCGCCTGGGGGCGGTGTTCCAAAGCCGCGCCCTGGATGCCGACCTGACGGTGGCGCAGAACCTGGCCTATCACGCCGCCCTGCACGGCATCTCGCGCCGCCGGTCGCGCGACCGCATCGCCCAGGTGCTGGCGCAGGTGGATCTGGAAAGCCGGGCCAACGACCGCGTGTCGGCGCTGTCGGGCGGCCAGCAGCGGCGCGCGGAAATCGCCCGCGCGCTGGTCCACCGCCCCGACCTGCTGCTGCTGGACGAGGCGACCGTGGGTCTGGACGTGAAATCGCGGGCCGAGGTTCTGGCCCTGACCCGCCGCCTGATCGCGGCCGAGGGTGTCTCGGCGCTGTGGGCCACCCATATCCTGGACGAGATCCAGCCCGACGACGACCTGGTGATCCTGCACCGGGGCCGCGTGTTGCGGGCGGGCAAGGCCGCCGCCATCGCCGGACCCGCCGGGCTGACCCAGACCTTCCTGGCCCTGACCGGGGCCGCCGCATGACCGAACGCCGCTTTCCCCCGTCGGCCTGGTTCACCGCCTTCCGCGGCATCGCCTGGCGCGAGACGTTGCGCTTCGTCCAGCAGCGGGGGCGATTTCTGGCCGCGCTGGTGCGTCCGCTGGTCTGGCTGTTCATCTTCGCCGCGGGCTTCCGCGCCGTGCTGGGCCTGTCGATCACGCCGCCCTATCAGACCTATGTGCTGTACGAGGTCTATGTGACCCCCGGCCTGGTGGCGATGATCCAGCTGTTCAACGGCATGCAGTCGTCGCTGTCGATGGTCTATGACCGTGAAACCGGGGCCATGCGGACGTTGCTGGTCAGCCCCTTTCCCCGATGGTTCCTGCTGGGATCGAAGCTGATGGCGGGCGTGATCGTGTCGATCATTCAGGCCTATGCCTTTCTGGCGATTGCCTGGTTCTGGGACATCCGCCCGCCCGCCTGGGGCTATGTCGCGGTGTTGCCGGCGCTGGTCCTGTCGGGGCTGATGCTGGGGGCGTTGGGGCTGTTCCTGTCATCCGCCATCCGGCAGCTGGAAAATTTCGCGGGCGTGATGAACTTCGTGATCTTCCCGATGTTCTTCGCGTCCTCGGCGCTGTATCCACTGTGGCGGATGCGGGAAAGCTCGCCGCTCCTGCACGACATCTGCGCGGCGAACCCGTTCACCTATGCGGTCGAACTGATCCGCTTCGCGCTGTATCTGCAATGGAACGGGCAGGCTCTGGCGGTGGTCGCGGGCTGCCTTGCGGTGTTTTTCGGCGCCGCCGTCTTCATGTATGATCCCGCCAAGGGCCTTTGGGCCAGAAGGAAGGAGAGGGGATGAAACCTGCCATCGCATTCGCCCTGATGCTTGCCGCAGCGCCCGTCTGGGCGGCCACCGGCACCGATCCCGACTGGCCCTGCATCCAGCGCAAGCAGCCGCATCTGTCGCTGGGTCAGGTCTGGACCGGGCCGGTTCCCGACGAACGGGTGGCGGACCTGGCCCGCGACCCGAAGATCGAAGCGCTTGCCGCCCGGCTGGAACAGCGCCGCCTGCCGCTGGAGGAAGCCGAGGCCGCCATCGCCGAGTTCGCGAAGGACGCGGACGATGCGCATCTGACGGCGCTGATGGTCGCGATCATGGACAAGATCGAACCCGACCGCGCCGCGCTGATCGCGGGCATCGCCCGATACGGCCACAGCCAGGTCGATCTGGCCCGGCGAATCGAGGAACGCCGCGCCAGGATGGTCGAAATGGAGCAGGCCGACCCGCCCGATTTCGACGCCATCGACGCCGCCGAGGAGGCGCTGGACTGGGACCAGCGGGTCTTCACCGAACGCCAGCAGTCGTTGACCTATGTCTGCGAGACGCCGGTGATCCTGGAGCAGCGCGCCTTTGCCCTGGGCCGGGCGATCGCCGGGCATCTGGAGGACTGAGGGGGATTGGCGAAGGCCATCCCTTCGCCACGTCGCGACATTTCCCCCTGAACCGCCGGGCCTTCAAGGCCCGACCAGGCGGGCGCCGGCCTTCGGTGGTCGTGGGGCGTCGCTGTCTCTGGTTGCACCGTTGTGCAAAGGGCGGGGGAAACGCAGTGCGTTTCCTGATTCCGCCCCATTGACCATTGATCCAACGTAACCGGCCGATTGTTACCGCGGCGGTTGAGCCTTGAAGCGTTGCGCGAGTTCAGGATCGCTAACGAAGTCGTCGAGGAACTGGTGCCAGGTTTC
>NZ_UZWE01000079.1 GCF_900631945.1 Paracoccus haematequi | reverse complement strand
CCCCAGCGGCCGTCCCGCCCCGGACCCCGCTTCCAGATGCCGCGCATCATCATGGCGCTGATGCTGCGCGAGATGGCCACCACCTATGGCCGGTCGGCGGGCGGCTATCTGTGGGCGATCCTGGAGCCGATCCTGGGGATCGCGCTGCTGTCGGTGATCTTCAGCCTGACCCTGGCCCGGCCTGGCTTGGGCACGAACTTTCCGCTGTTCTATGCCAGCGGGCTGCTGCCCTTCCTGATGTTCAACGACATCTCGGGCAAGGTCGCAAGCGCGATCCGCTTCTCGCGACCGTTCCTGGCCTATCCCAGCGTCACCTTCGTCGACATCCTGATCGCCCGGATCCTTCTGAACGCCCTGACCCATACGGCGATCATGGCGATCGTGCTGACCTCGATCGTGACGATCTATCAACTGCCGGTGGTCTTCGACCTGTCCGCCATCTTCAAGACCCTGCTGTGCGTCACCATCCTGGCCACGGGGGTGGGCACGCTGAACTGCTATCTGTCCACGGCCTTTCCGGTCTGGGAACGGATCTGGTCGATCCTGACCCGGCCGCTGTTCCTGATGTCGGGGATCTTCTTCCTGTACGGGATGATGCCCCCGCAGGCCCAGAACATCCTGTGGTACAACCCGCTGATCCATTGCATCGGCATGATGCGCCAGGGGATGTATCCGACCTATCAGGGCGACTATCTCAGCCCCGGTTACGTGATCGGCGTGTCGGTGGTGCTGTTCGTCCTGGGGCTGATGCTGCTGGAACGCAATTACAAGCGGCTGCTGGAACGCTGATCCCGGTCACAGCCGCCCGGTCAGCGCGGCCAGGGCGGGGGCAAGGCGCCCGCCCGGTCCCTGGCGGCACAGACCTTCGCGCCAGCAGGCCGCCGCGAATGCCGCCCGGCCTGCCGCCCGCGCCGCGCAAAGCCGGTCCAGAAGCGCGCGGCGATCCGGGGCCAGCAGGTCGGCGGTCTGCGCCAGGGCCGCCAAGTTGGCGGTCATCCAATGCGCCTGCCGCCGCAGGACCAGGGGACGCAGGCGCACGCCCAGGCCCTGGCTGGCGCCCACGGCATTGCCGCCATGCTGGCGGTAAAGGACGTGGCTTTCGCCGTCGAAGACGATGCGCCCACCCGCGCCCGTGACGACCTGATAGGCCCACCAGTCGTGCATCACCACATCCGGCCACCGCGCCGCTGCCTGCCGCAGCAGCGCGGTGGCCGCGCGGTTCATGACGATGCTGTGGCCGTGCAGGATGTTCTGGACCAGGGCATTGCGAAAGCCCGGTGGGCGGTCCGGGGCGGGCGACAGGCGCAGGGGCCGCAGCGACCGGTCGCAGACCGTCACCCGGCTGGCGTAAAGCGCGGGCCGGTCCCCCGGAACCCGCCCCAGCATCGCCACGGCACGGGCGATCTTGCCCGGCAGCCACAGGTCGTCCTGATCGGAAAAGGCGGTGTGGTCGGCATCGGGCGCGGCCCGGATCAGCGACAGGAAATTCGCCGCCGCCCCCGTCCCCGGACCCTGGGCCAGGGTGACGCGGCCGGGATGGTCGCGGCGGAACCGCTCGAGGATGGCGGGGGTGGCATCGCGCGATCTGTCGTCGCTTGCCAGCAGCCTCCAGTCCGGCAGCGTCTGGCCCAGATAGCTGTCGAGTTGGCCGGGCAGGAAGGCGGCGCCGTCGCGGGTCGCAAGCAGGATCGTCACGGTCATGGCCGGTCAGCCCCGCGCCCCGAGGATTTCAGCCGCAGCGCGTCCCGGATGCCGATGCGGCCCTCCAGGCACAGCCGCGCCAGGCGCAGCCAGCCCGCCCCCGTCGGGACGGTCGTGTCGATGTTGAGAATCCCCCGGTGCTGCACGCGCAGATCCGGGAAAGCCGCCCGGGCGTAGCCGCCCAGCACATAGGCGGTCAGGATCCGTTCGGCCAGGAACCCCGGATAGCGCGCCTGATAGCCGGGCGGCCTGTCCCGCCCGGCCAGCCGGTCCCCGGTCGCGCGCAGGATGTCGAACAGAAGCGGGCTGTAATGGTCCAGGACCGGGCGCGGCATGATGAACATGTTGCCCAGAAGCAGCCGGTTTCCCTGCAAGGCCCTGTCCAGGGCGGGCCGGAAATCCGGATGGCGGTCGGCCACCGCATCCCGCATGGCGCGCAATTCGTCGGGGCGGTGGCATCGCTCGTATTGCCGGGCCAGGCTGCGGCGCAGGCGGATCGGGCGCGGCACGACCAGTTCCGCCCCTGCCGTGGCAAAATGGCGGGCGACATCCGCGGCATAGATCCGGGCATCGAACCCGGCGACATGGCGTTCGGGATGGCTGCGGGCCGGCAGGCGGCAGCCCAGGTCGAACAGCCGCCGGTAATGCATCAGGCCGATGGGGCCGCCCGAGGGATCGTTCCGCCAGGCCCAGTAATGGGCCGTCAGCTCGCAATAGGCGGGATTCAGGCGGGATATGCTGTCGCCCGTATCGTCGCCCAGCACTCCTGGCAGAAGCATTCCCGACAGGGCCCGGCCGACCTGGATCGGCACCAGGTGACGGCCTTCCAGGACGGGGCGGGCATCGTGATAGGCGACATAGACGCGGGCATCAGGCAGGGATTGCAAAGGGGGGAATGTCATCGCGTCCGGGATCCTGCCTGCGCTGCTGTTTGCAGCGTTAGCAAATCCCCGCCCGCAAAGTCGAGAGGCCGCGGGCGATTGCCCTGCCCGCCCGGAACGGCGTAAATCCCCCGCAGGATAGCCGGACAGGCGGGGCGGGGCCGGAAAGGCAAGGACAGTTCGCATGAGGATACTTCTGGTCGGCGCGGGTCTGTCCGGCGCAGTCATTGGCAGGACCCTGGCCCAGGCGGGCCACGACTGCCATGTCATCGACAGCCGCGATCATGCGGGCGGCAACTGCCATACCGAACGCGACGCCGCGACCGGCGTGATGATGCATGTCTATGGTCCCCACATCTTCCACACCGACGATGCCGAGGTCTGGGACTATGTGAACCGCTTCGCCGATTTCCTGCCCTTCCAGAACCGCGTGAAGACGACATCCCGGGGCGCGGTCTATTCGCTGCCCGTCAACCTGTTGACCATCAACCAGTTCTTCCGCCGGACCCTGCGACCGGACGAGGCGCGGGCCTTCCTGGAATGCCAGGCCGACACCAGCATCGCCGATCCCCAAAATTTCGAGGAACAGGCCCTGCGCTTCGTGGGGCCGGACCTGTATGAGGCCTTCTTCAAGGGCTATACCGAAAAGCAGTGGGGCTGCGACCCGCGCAACCTGCCCGCCAGCATCCTGCGGCGGCTGCCGGTGCGGTTCAACTATGACGACAACTATTTCTTCCACCGTTTCCAGGGGATGCCGCGCGAGGGCTATACCGCGATGATCCGGGCGATCCTGGACCATCCCGGCATCGCGACCGACCTGAACACCCCCTACGACCCGGCGATGGCCGGGCAATACGACCATGTCTTCTGGTCCGGGCCGCTGGACGGATTCTTCGGCTATCGCCTGGGGCGGCTGGGATACCGCACCCTGGACTTCGAACGATTCGACTACGACGGCGACTATCAGGGCTGCGCGGTCATGAACTATGGCGACCGCGAGGTGCCTTACACCCGCATCACCGAACACAAGCATTTCTCGCCCTGGGAAACGCATGAGCGCAGCGTCTGCTATCGCGAGTTCAGCCGCGCGGCGGGGCCGGACGACATCCCCTATTACCCGATCCGCCTGGTCCGGGAAAAAGCCCTGCTGGAGGATTACGTCCGCCTGGCCCAGGCGACGCCGGGCGTCACCTTCGTGGGGCGTCTGGGCACCTATCGCTATCTGGACATGGACGTGACCATCCGCGAGGCCCTGGACACGGGCCGCGACTTCCTGGCCCGCGCGGCGCAGGGCCGCAGCCCTGCGGCCTTCGTCCATGCCCCGCTGTGACGGCCTGACGGATGACGACCCAGGGCCGCGCCATGAAGACGACGCTGTTCGCCAGCCCCACCCACGAGGCCTTTGTCTGCCATCACAAGGCGGACACGGTGGTGGTGTCCTTCGCCGAACGCAAGGAACCGCCCCCGGCGGGATTCTCGGGCGAGGCAATGCTGGCCAAGTCCCCCCACGCCTTCTGCTGCATCCGGTCGCTGACGAACGACTGGTATGTGGGCGGGGATTTCGCGGCCTGCCTGGACGCGGTGGCGGATGCGATCCGGCCCTATGCCCATGTGATCCTCTACGGCTTCTCGATGGGCTCCTACGGGGCGCTGATCTCGGCCGCGGCCCTGGACGCGGACCGGCTGGTGCTGATGGCGCCGGTGGCCAATATCCATCCCGACAAGGACCGCCGCTGGATCGCCGACTACCAGGGGCTGATCGGGGGCAGATCCGCAGCCGACCTGGCACCCCGGATTCCCGCAAAGACCAGGGTGATCTGCGTCTATGACCCGAAGGGGCCTGACCGGGGCCATGTCGCGGACCTGAAGGCGGCTTGTCCCGTCCAGGTCATCCTGACCCCGCGTGCGGGCCACATGGTGTTCCGGTTCCTGAACAATGGCGGTATCCTGGGCAGCGTCACCCGGATGCTGTTCGAACCCCAGGTCGATATCGCCGTGGCCCAGGCCCTTGTCCGGTCGTCCATGAGGCAGAACAGCTATTACATCGCCGAGCTGGCCCGCGCGATGTCGCGCCACAAGCTGCTGCGGCGGCTGGTGCTGCGATACGGCCTCTACAGGTTTCCGGGCGACCTGCCCCTGCGGCTGGATTACGCCGGCGCCATCGCCGAGGCCGGCCGGTTTGACCGGGCGGCCGCGATGATCCGCGCCGTGGTGGCGGAAAAGCCGACGGCGGCGGTCAGCGTGGCGGTGATCCGCGCGCTTGCGCAATACGCCGAACAGGGCGGCAGCCCTGACGCCGTGGCCGACCTGATCGCGCCCTATGCCTCGGACCGGCCCCGTTCTCGCGAGATACAGCTTCTGTATGCGCGTTTCCTGCGCCACACGCGGCAGTTCGATCAGGCGATCGGCGCCCATGAATCCTTCATGAAGGGCGGTCCCTTTTCCGCCCAGGGCTTTTTCGAACGCGGCCTGATCTTCGAGGAACTGGGCCAGCCCGTCCAGGCCGAGGCGAATTACCGCGCCGCCCTGGCCGAGGCGCCGGATTTTCGCCGCGCGGCCCAGCAGCTTGCGCGGCTAAAAGGCCATGGCGCCAGGAATAATATATAAATATCAGTTGATTGACCTGTTGTGGACAAGCCCTTGCGGCGGGTCTATGACAGGATTTCTGGAAAATGGCGGGACGCGACGTGCTCAAGGGTATTCACAACCGGATCGAACCCGATCTCCTTCATGCCATGGCCATGATGGGCGAAGGCGAATCCATCGCCATTGTCGAACGGGCCTTTCCGGCTCATACGATTGCCCAACAGCTTCCCTACAAGCGGGTCATTACGATTTCTTTGCGTACAGGTGATGCTTTGCGCGCGATTCTCAGCCTGTTGCCGCTGGACAAGCGGGTCGATTGTGCGGCGACGATCATGCAGGTCGACGACGAGCCGGATTTCATTCCCGAAGCCCTGGAAGAAACCATCCCGATCATCGAGGCGACGGGCACCGCCATCCAGTCGGCCGACCGCGACACCTTCATGGCGATGGCGCTGCAAAGCCATGTCATCGTGCAGACCCATGACAACCGACCGCATGGCAACATCATCCTAGTAAAAGGCAGACTCTAGGTCAGGTTCGGCGCCATGCTCGGCTTATCCCTTACAGCGGAACATCCCGTCATTGTCGCAGCCGGGCGATCCTAGTTTGTAGGCTTTTCTAGGCAGTCGAGCGCATGGCCCCCCGACAGGGCCGGGCTGGTGGAAAGCCCAGTGGTAGCATGGATTCCGCCCCGAAGAAGCCCCTCGCCCGTGCCGGCAGCGCCGGAGACTGGACGCTTGCGCCCGTCTCGAACAGGATGTTCTTCAGGAAGGCCGCCTGCCCCACCCCGACGGCGGGCAGATCCGCAGCGGCAAGAGCGCGGTCGGCGACAAGCGCCCCTGCAAGGAAAAGGTCGCGCTTGTCCTGAAGGTTCATGGCCTGGCCCCGTGTCAGGATGCCCGTGGTAAAGACAGGCCGTCGCCATGTCAAAGCAGCAGTCCCGCCTGCGTCAGGACGTTGCTGCGCATCACGTCATAGGACGGCGCGTCGTGCCCGTGGGTCGAGACGGGATAGGTCATCCTGGTGCAAAGCTCGTTCAGAAGGGCATGGATCCAGACCGGCCATTGCTGGGGGCCGATCACGAATCGGGCCATGCGGCCGACCGTTTCCACGGGCTTCGCCAGGGTTTCCACGATGTGATAGCTGGGGCGGTCCGCATAATCGTCGAACAGCACCGTCACCGGTTTCCGGATGTGCAGGCAGGTCGCCACGAAGCAGGCAGGCCGCAGGCGCCCGTCGATCAGGACCACATCGGGGTGGCGAAAGAACGGCTCGAGCCAGATCGACAGCGGGTAGCGATGGAAATTTTTCCATTTGCGGTCGTCGAGCGGACGGCCCCAGCGGCCGGTTTCGCCGATATCGACATGATACAGGATCGGCGGCGCGGCAACGTCCGAACGGTCGAACAGGCGTTGCAGGTTTCTGGCCCAGGTCCGGTCGCTTTCCACGCTGAATGTCAGCGTGCCCGGCTGGTGCGCGGCAAGAACGGTCGATCCCCCGGATCCGTATTCCAGAATGACCCGCGCTGTGGAATACGTCCTTTCCAGCAGCTTCCTTTCATCCGGGGGAAGCGTGACCTTCGGCCAGTTTATCGTTTCCGCCGCCAAGATTCCCCCCCCGGCATTCGTTATGAAAAGGAACGCGTGTCCTTGTTCCCGGAATTTTTCAATTCCGTTGATCCTGCCGCGGATTGAGGCGGGGCTTTTTCGGCTTTGCCTTCAACCATGCAAGCCTTTCGACCTTATGCGGCTTGCCGAACCGCGCAAGGGTGCCGGTGCTGTGCTGCCGGTTGTATCGATAGATCGGTTCGGAAATGAATTCGACCTCGTTCGACCAGCATTGGTCAAGCAGGGGATACATCAGCGCGACATCGGTGCAGGTCTCGATCCATTTTCCGTGCTGGTCCAGCAGATCCTCGGGGGTGATCGCGTCATAGAGGACGCGCCGGAAGGTGCGCAGATGGGTCGCATTGAAAAGCTCGATATCGCGCAATGTCTGACCGTCGATTTCCGGGGCGCTGTAGAAATCCTGGGGATTTCTCTTGCCGTTCTGGTCGTGCCAGTTTCCGATGGTCATCAGGCAGGCGGGATTGGCCGCATAGCGTTCGGCGACGACCCGCAGGGCCTGCGGTTCCAGGGAATCGTCCATGTCGACCAGGACGACGACGGTGTTCGGATCGGGGATGTCGACGATGCCGACATGCCGTGCATGGGCCGGCCCCATGTTGGCGCGGACCCGGATCAGCCGGGCATCGGGCAGGATCGCCGAGGCCGCCAGCCGTTCATAGGTGCCGTCATCCGATCCGTCGTCGACCAGGGTCGTTTCATAGGTATAGTTACCCGGCTGCTGGGTCGCGATGGATCTGAGGCAGGCGGGGACATAATCGCGGCAGTTCCAGCCGTTGACGACGATGTGGAAATGCACCGAACCGTCCGCCCGGACATCCGGGCGCGGGTCGGGCAGGCCCTTGAAGGCCACCTGGCGGCGTGTCGTCAGCGGAACAGGGGTGTTTCCGGTCTTGATCGACACCAGGTCGATGCCTGCGGCGGCAAGGGTGTCGGCATCGAAGCCGCGCGCAAGATGGGCTTCCATCCGGCAGCGGACCAGCCCCTTTTCCAGTTCCGGGCCCAGGTGCGCGTGATAGGTGTCGAAATATTTTTCGGGCCGTTTCCGCGCCTCGTTCCACAGACTGACTTCAAATCTTGCGTTTTCCTTCAGCCACTGGTCCTCGCGCGGCAGCGAATAGAACGGAACGCCCGCCCGCGCCGCGGCGACCGCGAACCACAGGTCGCAGACCCCCTTGGTCTGGAAATCCTTCAACCCGACCTTCAGGGTCGAACTGTGCCAGGCCGTCGTTCCCGTCCCCAGAAGATCGACGAAATGGCCGTTCGCTTTCCGGTAGAAGGTAAAGACGGTTCTCTGGGCAAGATCGTTGAATTCCCCTTCCGGGAAGATCACCCCATGGACGCCCACCACCGAGGACCTGCCCAGCATCTCGATGGCATGCACCATCCTGGCCACATAATCGGGCGGATAGATCAGATCGTCGTCCAGGGTGAAGATATAGGCATCGTCGCCTTGGGGGAGGTCATGAAACTTGCCGTTGTCCCGCAGATCCCCGGCGGCGTCCTGGCTGCGGGTGACGCGGATCTTCGGATGGCGGGCAAAGTCCGGCACATCGTCATAGTCGTTCAGGTACAGAACCAGTTCGTCCAGCTGCGGCAGGATGGATGCGATGCTGGATTGCAGAACCTCGCGACGGGCCGGAAAACTGGCCATGGCGCCCACCATGCGCTGTCCCAGTGACGGAGAGGCGTTCTGCTGCGGCTCGCCCAAGGCGAAGGGGCGTTTCGAAAGCGGAAAGCCGATATAGATGTCGCCCTTCATCCCGTCCTTCGGAGGCTTGTTCTGCTTTTGCCAGGCGGTGAAATTGTCGTCGTAAAGGCGGCGCGGTGCGGAAATCCGCGTCTCCAGGACGCCGTCCTGGAAAGCATAGACCCCGCTTTTCTTGTTCGTGGTCAGCGAATCGCCAAGGGTGCGGGTGTAATACAGTTCGTCCGGCATGGTGATGATCGCATCCAGGCCGAAGTTCCTTTGGATCCTGTATCGGAATTCGATATCCCCGCTGTAGCGGACGGTATCGTACCAGCCCTTGCCCACCAGAACCTCGCGCTTCCACAGCAGGCTGTTCTCGCCCGGTTTCAGTTCCGAGAGGGCTTCACGATAGTCGGCGGACCAGCGGCGCTGCTGCCCCCGGCAGGCCATGGCCTGGGAGTTTTTCTTCAGCGCATCCATCTGCCGCAGGATGCGATCCGGCGGCATGATGTCGTCGCTGTCGATGATGGTCAGGTAATCGCCCTTCGCATTCATCAATCCGATGTTGCGCGCATAATAGCAGCCGAAATTGCGCAGCAGCGATATGACCTGGACCTGGGGCCAGGTTTCCGAAATCCGCCGGGCGACCGAAACCGATCCATCGGTGGATCCGTCGTCGATCACCAGGATTTCGACATCCACGCCGTCTTGGGACAGGGCGGAATGGATGGCGCGGGCAATCAGCCCTTCATTGTTATAGCTGGGGATGATGATCGAAACCAATTCCTCGTGGACAGCCGGGCTGTCGCTTTCGATGGGTCCGATCGCATAGAGTCTGTCCAGGAAGGCCGGGTCGTCATGCGATATGCTTTCGACAGGCTGCCCCGACACCGGCCGCGGCGCGGGATCGCGGCCCAGAAGCCTGCCATAGCGTTCGTAATGAGCCCGCGGGGAAAGCCCACTGAGCGCGACATCGGGATAATGCCGGGCATAGAGATTGGCGTTGAACACTTTGTTTTTCATGGTTCTACCGATGAAGATGTCTTTAGCGACGGCGGCGGGATTTCACTTGCCGGTCAGCTTCGATTTTATTTTCCGTATGGGGGCGGTAATGCGCCAGGACGTGCTGGATAAAAGGGCGGCATTATGGTCGGACAGCTGCTTGACCTGCCTGCGCAGCATCGCCAGGTCGCCCTGCCCGCCATCGCCTTTCTGTTCCAGAAGCTTGGTCAGAATTCCGGTTTCGCGGTAGTGGCTGTCCTTTTCCTGCCTTAGCCTTTCCGTCAGGACTTCGGCAACGCTGTCCTTTTCCTTCTGGATCGTCTCCAGGGCCGACCTGAGGGCGGACACGGAATCGCTCAAGACCTGCTGGTGTTTCTGAAGGTTCCTGTTTTCATTTTCTCGATCGAAATTCGTCGCCTGAAGTTCCCAGATCTTCCGGTTTCGTGCCTCATAGGCGGCGTTCAATGCCACCAGATCCTGTTCCGCCTTGTCATGGCGGGTCTGCACTGCGGCATATTCTTTCTGAACCGCGTCAAGCCGCCGGGCGATATTCCCGTTTCGGGCCATGGCAGCCAAACCCTGCCCCAGTCGCCGCAACAACAGGCTGTCCGCCCTGCGAGGGCTGCCGTTCCCGCCCAGAGCAAGGAAATCCCGAGCCGCATCGGTGATGATGTCGTTCTTCAGAATAACCGCAAGGCCCGCCCCGAAATCGAAGAAGAGCAGGGAATGACCGGGAAAATCCTCGACTTTCCTTTTCAGGAACAGCATGGCCTCGTCGGCTTCGCCCAGGCCATGGGCGACCAGGCACCCCCCAGGCGCAAGTTTTTCCGTCCAGTCCGCCGGATCGGATCCCTTGTCCCGTGCCAGTTCGCAAAGATCGACAAATAAAAGATCCAGGCTTCCCGGCTGAATATTTGACAGCGCCTCCTCCAGCGTCGCATGATCCCGCAGATCCGCTATGCCTTCATACAGCGTTTCGGCATCATTATCGAATGTCTTCGGTACAGGCTTTGGCGTGTTTTCCGAATTGTCCCCAAAGCCGAAGCCGCTGCAACGGCCCTGAATCGAAAACTCCTCGATTGCCTGGCAGATTGCCAGATAGGCCACGCCCTTGCCGATGCCGACGACCGTGCTTTTGGCCGGGCGCACATTCGCCATCAGCCAGAACAGGAAAGGGACATGAAGAAGAAGATCGGATTCTTCCAGGAAACGCGGGCGCACCAGCATCGGCTTGATCACCGAAGACAGAAAAGCCCTGTCCTCTGGGGCCGGCGGAGTCATGGTCGCCTGTGTGATTTTCATGAATCAGATCCTGATATCCTGTGGCCACATGGGCGCGCTGCGGTAGTAGCAATGCGGGGTGGCATGTTCAATTAGCTGCCTTTTCCCCCCGAGCTGCATCGGATTATTAGCTAAGGAAAACAGCAACTAACCAAATCCTGCTTCTTGATGCAGGCCGTCGTCTTCAGGCCCGGTCGTCATCCTTGGGGCGGTCCTGGCGCAACTGGCGCAATTCCTGCTCCAGCGAATCCAGGCGGCGTTGCAGGATCGCCAGGGAGAACTGGATGTCCGACAGCTTCGTCGCCAGCCGTCCCTTCGGTACCGGCAGGGAATAGGCGGCCATGGCCGCGCGGCCGCGCGACACGCGACTGCGCAGGAAGCGGGCGGTGATCCCGGCGGTGTGGCGCAGGCCCGTATGGCGCAGATGATGAAGACCCAGGCCGATCAGCGACTTTTCCGCCAGGCGATAGCCCGCCGCCCGCGAAAACGTGGCAAAGTCCTTGCGCCGCAGGGCGTGCAGCATGGTTACGGCACGGTTCCCCCGGACATGGCCCTGCGCCACGCCGTCCACGACGCCGTCCGAATAGCCCTGCACGATCGGGGCCAGCTTGTCGAACAGCCTGCGCTGCATCTCTCCCTCGGCGCGCAGGCTGACCCAGGACAGTTGCGCCAGCACCCAGGTCAGCAGGGCGGGCGCATAGACATCGTCGCGGCCATGCGATTTCAGCCAGGCGCGGATCGTCGCTTCGTGGTCGAAGATCTTCAGCAGGCGGTCGTCGACCGTGGCCATGGTCTGACCGACCCGCGCCACCCGGTGATGGCACAGCGCCTGCGGAACAAGCGCCACCCGGTTGGCCGACAGGACCGCGAACCAGTGGAAGGGATTATCCTCATAGAAGTAGTCGCCGACCGGAAAACGGATCGCCTCGCGCTCCAGCATGGCGCGGCGATAGATCTTGCGCCAGGGCACCGCGACGAATTCCAGAAGCCACTTGCGGTTTGCGCCTTCGGGGTCGCCTTCCAGATCCCGGATGGCGGTCGCCCCGATGCCGGCCCAGCGGTGGCTGTCGGCAGGTTCCGCCAAGACCCCGGTCTGTTCGTCGAGCAGCCGGTATTGGCACATCGCCAGATCCGCGTCCGCCGCGACCGCTGCCTGATAAAGCCTGCGGAACATGTCGGTGTCGCAGATGTCGTCGCCATCGGCGAATCCCACATAATCGCCGGTCGCCGCATCCAGCCCCGCATTCGCCGCCGAGGCGACGCCGCCGATGGTGTTCCTTTCAAACAGGATCGGCCGGATCCGGTCGTCGCGCCCGGCATAATCGTGGATGATCTGAGCCGTGCTGTCGGTCGATCCGTCATCGACCACGATGATCTCGATATCGGTCATGGTCTGGCCGATCACGCTGTCCAGGCACTGCGCGATATAGCTTTCGATGTTGTAGGCGGTGACGATGACCGAAAGTTTGGGCAAGGGGAATTCTACCTGTTCAGCAGGATGTCGGACAGTTCGGATGCGACCCCTGGGGCGCGGCCATTGCGCATCCTGGCGAAGTCCACCAGGTCGATGCGGGCAATCAGGTCGTCCATGCGCCGGTTATAACGGCTGCGCGCCTCGGGGGCGATCTTGTCGCGCGCCCATTTGTACAGGGTCAGCACGAAGCCCCAGAAGAAATGCGCATACTGGCGGCGCAGGTCCGGTTCTGACAGCAGCAAGTCGTAAAGCTCGTCCAGGGCATCGAACATCTGCAATCGCAGGACGCCCTGCTGGTTGGTCAGGTTCGAACCGCCGGGGTGAACGACATGGGTGCAGATCTCGGCCCGCGACAGCAGGATCCGGCGCGGATACATCAGCGCATGCCAGTGGCCCAGGATGTCGTTGTTCACGCGCGTCGCGCCAAAGCGCAGGCCCGTCTGCCGATAACGGGCGGTGCGCATGATCTTGTTCCAGGGATAGTTGGTGACGACCAGCAATCGGGCGAAATCCTCGGGCGACCCGCAGGCATCCGGCGCGCCCTTCAGCAACGCCTCGAACGCGGCAGAGTCCTTGGGAAGCATGCCGGTGGAATGGGCGATGTCCTGGCGTTCGCTGCGATAGGCCAGGACAGCCACGTCAAGATCGGGTTCGGCGTCCATGCGCGCGATCGTGGGGGCGATGACGTCGCCGTGCAGCCGGTCATCGGCATCGAAGAACAGCACATAGCGGCCCCGCGCATGGTTCCAGCCCAGATTGCGCGCCTGCCCTGCCCCGGCATTCACCGGCTGGAACAGCGCCAGGGTATCGGCACAGTCCAGGGCAAGATTCCGGATCCGGGCATCGCTGCCATCCGTGGACCCGTCATCGACATAGATCGCCTGGATTCGCAGGCCGGGAATGGACCGGATGGTCTCGTTCAGGTCATCCAGATGAGCGACCGCGTTGAAGACCGGAATGACGATGGTCAGGTCGGTGTCTGTCATGGTGCCACGGCCCGAAAGCAGCCCGATGCGGGCCGGATTGCGCCGCATCACTGGCCCAAAAGCCCGACCGATACAACCGCTGTCTTGATGGCGGGCAGGGCATGCAACCCATCTTGCAGGATCAGGGATTTCGCGCGCTTTTCACCCGCCCACTAGACGATGTCCAACGCAGCCTGGCGGCGGAAAATGAAGCACGCGCCAGGATTCGGGCCGGATTTCCGGCTTGCAAAGTTGTGACCCGCATGGCCAATCAACCGAAAGTTGCAAATCGGCTGAAAACGTCCGACAGCTTCATACTGCCTGAAAATCGCGCTTTTCCTCAGTGTTCCCGCAATCGGGACAATCGGTCCCGCAGGTCTGTCCCAGACTTTCCAAGCATCCCAGAAGCCGACCTCGCCCGCCTTTCAGGCTCCTTGAAGTCTTCATCTAAGCTATTGTTACAAAGATTCTTTACTTTAACCAGAAAAAGATCTGGCCCTTCCGTGGCCAACAGGTTTTCTTCACGGGCGATCATGTTCCATTCATGCCAAGAACGATCCCGTCCTGCAGGAAACCCGTTTCCGCCAAGGGGCGATCCGCAATCGTCCCGAAGCCGTTTCAGGATGGTCAAGATGCAAAGTGACGCAACGGCAAGGGCAGGAATTTGCCGACGTTAACTTTTTCTCTACCTGTGCGTGTGAATCCTTTCTACACACCGGCAGCCATCGTGAACTGTACCGATTAGTTCGCTTTCTCCACGCCCGCTACCAAAGGAATTCATCGAATGCTGCTGCGCGATCTGCTTGTTGCCTTGCCCGGACTGATCGGGTCCACCGGCACTGCGTCCCGTGTCCAGGAACTAGAGGTCCAGGACGCCTCGCAGATTGTCGTGCCGATCGCGGTGACCAGCACCAAGGCCATCGCCCTGCCGGATATCACCGCCTCGTCGGGCTTTCTGGGTCAGGCGATGAGTGACTATTACAAGCAGACCGGTTTTCAACCGCCTGCAACGCCGGAACCCGAGCCGCCCGTCGTCCCGACGCCGGATCCCGAACCCACGCCACTGCCTCAGCGCACCGAAAACCTGACCGCCGAGGCAGGCCGCGTCCTGACGATCGAACCGACGGACAGCGGGATCGCCAGCATCAAGATCCTGTCCCAGACCAGCCATGGTCATGTCAGCGTCAATCCTGACAAGACCCTGTCCCTGGTCCTGAGCGAGGATCCGGACAATCAGTCCGATACCGCCTTCAGCTATGAGATCACCTATCAGAACGGCAAGACCCAGCAGGTCCAGGCCAAAGTCGACGTGGTCGCGGGCCAGGAACCGGACGGCTGGGGCAAAGGCGATTTCTACATGCTGGAAACCGGCGCAGATGGCCGCGCCGTGGTCGAGCATGGCGAGAACCACCGCAAGGTCTATGTGACCGAAGGCGCCCACGGCCTGACGGCCGCGGAAATCGCGAAGGCCGAAGGCATCGCTGTCAGCAAGGTCACGGGAAAGTGGCTGCTGGAGCATCCCGAATACGGCGCCACGCCCGACAAGGCCTTGGATACCAAGATCGGCATGGAATTGTGGTATGCCTCGACCGGGCGCTCGGCCGGCCCGAATTCGAACTGGCTGCTGTTCGAGCGCGGTTATGACTATGGGGATGTCAACCAGGTCGTGGCCCGCGGCGCCTCGGGCGAGAGCGCGCTAAACCCGATGTATATCGGCGCCTATGGCCAGGGGGACGATCCGCTGATCAGGGGTACGATCAAGATCTTTCAGGATCAGGTCAGCCACGTCGTCATCCAGAATATCGACGCTACGAATGTCAATGCGCTGCTGGGCGAGAACCTGCTGTTCGACAATATCAGCGTCACCTTGGACGGGATGTCCGTGGAAAACGTCAAGAACTTCTCGCTGGTCGATTCCGATATCATCGACGTGGCACGCCTGAAGCCGCTCAACGGTGGGAAGATCTGGGACGCGGGCGCGAACAGGGTCTCGGGCGTCTATGTGGCGAATAGCGACGGCGTTTTCCTGGGCGGCAACTTCTTCGACCATAACGGCTGGGCCGATGGATACGATCCGGCCATGTCCACATCGGCGGCCATGCCGCCCAGCAAATTCAACCACAACCTTTACGTCCAGAACGACAACCTCGACGTGACGGTGCGCGACAACATCTTCATGCGCGGCTCGTCCTTCGGCGCCCAGATCCGTCCGGGCGGAGTCATCGAGAACAATGCCTTCATCGACAACAATGCCGGCCTGAACTTCTTCGGGGGCCACAGCTATACTCTGGCCTTGGGCAACATCGTCACATCGGCCGGATACAGGCAGCTTTCGATCCTGGATGGCGCGCTGTCGATGGGCATCGACAATTTCGGCAAGCAGAATTCGCTGATCGGCAATATCATCGCTCATCTGGCCGATCCCAACAATCCGGCCGAACAGGCGCTCAAGAAGATCGTCCATACGGCGCTGGCCAATACCGATGGCTTCGTGAACGACACCATCGTCTATAACTGGACCAGTGGCGGGAAGGCGGGAACGTCCCTGAATACGGCCGGCCTGTCCGCAGCCGTCCTGGACCAGACGACCATCCAGAACTTCACCGCCGATCTGCTAGGCAAGAAGACCGCCACGATTTCCGACCTGGCAAACTATCTGCGCGCCCAGGCCGACGGCAAGCTGGACGAGGTCGTCGATGCCGATGTGATCAATGCCTTCTTCCGCAAGGGCTTCGGCCTGGACACCACCCTGCGCGACACCGCCGAGGTCGTGCGCTTCACGCCTGATGACCGGGCCGACGGACTTCGCTGGGACAACCGGCTGAACTGGTCGACCGAGGATCTGCCGGGCACCCAGGACGGCGACAGCGTCGACCTGGGCGGCAACCGCGTCCTGTTCGGGGCCGAGACCGTGACCGTCGACGACTTCATCTTCGGTAATTTCGGCCAGTTGAAAGCGACCTCGGGCAAGCTGGAGATCACCGGCGACATCTCGACCGGCAAGACCGGCAACCTGTTGCAGATCGACAATGCAGGCCAGGTCTGGATCGACGGCTATCGCGACAAGGATCTGCTGACGATCGAGCTTGCGGGCGGGCGGCTTGCCAATACCGGCTCTTTCGCGGGCAAGACCGCGATCGAGGCGACCCAGGATGCGCAACTTCTGCTGGCCACGTCCGGCGCGCGCTTCGACCTGGCAGCCGGCAGCAGCCTGAAGATCACCGGCGGCAAGGCCAAGGTCGGTTTCGATGGCGGCGACGGCAAGACGGCCACCCTGCAACTGCATGACGACGCGACCCTGTCCTTCGTCGCCAACGCGACCGGGCTAGGCAAGATCTCGGAATTCTATTCCGGCGCCTTCGACACGTCGAAGGTCACCTCGGGCATCCGCCTGGATGGGGATCTGAAGATCAACCTGGCAGGTCTGAACACCCAGAAGGGCGGCACCTGGACGCTGATCGACGCCGACCAGATCATCGGATCCTTCGACGACATCGCCGTCACCGGCCTTGCCAAGAACCAGGACGCCCTGATCCGGGTCGATTATGTCAGGGACGAAGTGGTCTTGGTGGTCGGCGACGCAGGCAAGGGCAGCGGGCAGATCCGCTCCGGCAGTTCCGGCGACGCCGATTTCATCGACTATACCCAGGATGCGGTCTTGAAGACCTTGTGGTCCAATCTTCAGGCTGCCATGCCGCAGGTGACGGACGATCCCATCTGATAAGCTTTCGCACGCGAAAGTTTCGCGTGCGAAACCCTATCGCGCCTGAAGCCAATCATGCAGGTTGCGCAGGAACGCTTCGGTTACGCCCCGTCCGGTCAGAACAGCCCGGCCGGGGCTTGTCTTTAACCGGATTCCTGCGACGACATCCTGGAAGGCGTTTTCCGGCTGAGGCTGGGTTTTTCCCGCGCTATCGGGCCGCAGCGCGGCTTCCAGGACATGCCGTTCCAGGGCGGCGCTGTCGGGCGCTGCGGCCTTCAGGCGATCCTGCAACCGCCCGGCCAGATCGGGATCGCCCTGCATGGCCTTGACCAGGGCCAGTCCCAGCTTTTCGGGAATCGCCTCGGGAAAGCGCAACGCGTCGCCCAAGGCCTCGTGCAGGGCCACGAAGGACAGGATCTTTGACCGCTTCGGGGCGGGGGCATGCTGGAACAGCATCCGTACCGCAGCGGCCGGACTGTCGAACACGCCCAGCCGCGCGGCCTCGTGGGCCAGCCTGCCGCGTTCATAAAAGGACAGGTCGGCGCGGATCTCGTTTTCCTCGACCATGGCCAGATAGGCTTCGGGCGCGGCCTCGAAGGGACGCAGCAAGGCCTTGACCGAGGCGAAGCGGCTGTCCCCGGTTTCGCCATGCAGCGCCGTCAGGGCCGCCAGCCGCCGGGCGCCGGAAACCAGCCCGTATTGCCCTTCGGACAGGGCCACGACCTCGACCGGCACCTGCTGGCCCCGGTCGCGGATGCTGGCCTTCAGGGAAGCCATGTCCTCGGGGTCCATATGCATCCGGTCGCGCTGAAGATGCGTGGCCTTGACCGAAGGCAACGGCAGATCCAGCACCAGCCGGCCGCTGTCGCGGGCCTGGCGCAATTCGGATGCCAGTTCCTCCAGGGCGGCCTGGGTGGCGGTTTCGGCCGCGATGCGCGCCACGGGGGGAACGGGGGCCGAATGGCCGTCCGTCTCGTCCCCGGCCACCATGCCAAAGGCGCTCAGCCGCTTGCGTTTGGCCATCAGTCTTTCCCCTCATTGTTTCGCATGCGAAACTCAGCCATGTCGGTTCGCCAGTTCCTCGCGCCGCCAGATGCCCAGCAGCAGCGACTTGAAGGCCGCATAGGTGCGGTCGAAGGTCTCACGGCCGCGGGCATAGGTCTCGCGGTTGAAGTCGCGGTAATCGGCCTCGTAGATGCCATGGACCTGTTCGCCGGCCTGACCGATCAGCGCGGTGAAGTCCTGCCGGTGCGGCGACAGGGTGGATCCCAGATAGGACTGGATCAGCCCGGCCAGTTCCGCCTGCTGGCCCGCATCGTATCGCGTCATCACCGCGCGCACCGCATCCCATTCGAAATGCAGTTCGTCCCGGCCCAGGGCGCGGGCGGCGACGTTCTCGCTGTCCTCGATGCTGGCGAAGGTCGAATGCAGCATGTCGAAGAAGCGTCCGGTGGATTCGAATTCCAGGAAGGACGCCCCGAAGGGCACCAGGACGATATCGGCCGCGGCCAGCCCGTTGATGGTCAGATAGCCAAGCGCCGGCGGCGTATCCAGGAAGATCAGGTCGTAGCGGTCCAGCACCCCGTCGGCGGCCAGCGTCTCGGTCAGCGCGTCCCACAGCTTCCACCCGCGCGAGGCCATGCGCCAGACGGGGATCTGGAATTCCGCCCAGTACAGGTTCAACTGCGCGCCGATCAGGTCAATATTCGGCCAATGGGTCGACCGGATCAGGTCGCCCGCCGTGATCTTCAGCGCATCCGACAGGCTGTCGTCCAGGGCCACCGGCGGGTCGCCCCGGTCGATGCGGCGCTGATTGTCGATGCGCAGCGTTTCGGCGTAATGGCGCGCCAGCAGCGGAAAGACGGTCTGCCATTCATCCTCGACCTGCGCCCCGAAGATCGAGGACAGCGATCCCTGGCTGTCAAGGTCGATCATCAGCACCTTGTAGCCGTCAAGCGCCGCCGACATCGCCAGATGCGCGCAGGTGCTTGTCTTGCCGACGCCGCCCTTGAAATTCGCTATCGCCACGATCTTGGCGGGGAGGCCCTTGGGCCGATAGGGCAGGTATTCCTTGGACTTCGACCCTTCGGCACCGAAATGGGCGCGCAGCCGCTGCACCTCGTCCAGCGTGAACCATTTGGCGCCGCCCTCGGTCTCGGACCGGCCCTGCGGCAGGTCGGGATTCTGGCGCAGCACGCGCCGGAAATGCTGCGGCGCGACCGGGATCAGATAGCGCGTGATCTCCCAGGTGGAGAACAGCCGCAGCTTGCGGGCGCCGTTTTCCTCCAGGCCGCGGCCGACCAGATCCTGACGACCGCGGCGATAATTGGCGGCGATCCGGGCCAGGCCTTCGGTGCCGGTCGGCTCGTCCAGCATCGACAGGGCGCGATCGGGCGAGATGTTGAAATAGGGGGGAACGTCCTGGCCGCTCATCGCAGATCCGCCTCATGTGCCGGTTTTTCGGTATCATACCCGTAAAGTCGATACATGCACGGATTTTCGCAATCTCTTTGCTGTTTTCCAGGAAAAACCCCGCATCTTCCTGCGGCTCTGTTGCAATTTCACCAGTCCTGACGTGTTAGAATCCAGTTATTATTAAGTTAAGCTTGGGGAAACTTTGTCCCGATCCTGTGCATCCTGCTGATTTTATGGACGGTTTTCGAGGCTCTTTCGGTCTTTGGTGAATCCGATCCCACGATAAGGCGACTCTGATCCCACGTCGCGGCGAATCCGATCCCCCGAAACAATCGCCGCCCTGGGGATGGCACTCGCTGGACGGGCCGCTTGTGGATAACTAGGATGACGTCAATGAAACGACGAAGCCGGTCGGGCTGGGGGCCTTGGCCGCGGAATGGGACAGGAAGGGCAAGGAGGCATGGCCGGATCATCCCAGGCGTCGGCACTGGCCGGGACGGGCCTTGTCCAGGATTTCTTCGTCTGCGATTTCTTTGCCGCAGTGCCCAAGCACGACCTTGCCTCGATGGAACATCCGATCTTTTCGCTGTCCACGCGGCCCGACCGTCGGGTGGTGAGCTATGAACATAACGGCGCCACCCTGACCGTGACCCCCAGCGTCAAGGGCCGGGCGACGATCTTCGATGCCGATATCCTGATCTTCTGCATCAGCCAGCTGATGGCCGCGCTGAACCAGGGCCGGGCCGTGTCGCGCCGGCTGTCGCTGACCGCCCATGACCTGTTGCAGGCCACCCAACGCGAAACCTCGGGCGATGGCTACAAGCGGCTGCGCGATGCCTTCGAACGGCTGGCGGGCACCCGCATCACCACCAACATCGTTACCGGCGGTCAGGACATCACCCATGGCTTCGGCCTGATCGAGGCCTGGGAGATCGTCCGCAAGACCCGCGCGGGCCGGATGATCTCGGTTACCATCACCCTGTCGGAATGGCTGTTCAATGCGGTCCTGTCCCGGTCGGTCCTGACGCTGAGCCGCGATTATTTTCGCATGCGAAAACCGCTCGAGCGGCGGATCTACGAACTGGCGCGCAAGCATTGCGGGCGCCAGGCGGAATGGTCCGTGTCCGTCGTCACCCTGGCCAAGAAGACCGGCTCGACCAGCCCGACCCGCGTTTTCCGCGCCATGCTGCGAGAGATGATCCGCGAGAACCGCCTGCCCGATTACCTCCTGTCCGAAGAGCCGGGCGACATCCTGCGCGTCATCCCCCGCGCTTCGGTGATCGAGCCGGGCGAAGGCCCGCATCTGCGCCCCGAGACCCTGGACCAGGTCCGCGCCCTGATGCCCGGCGCCGATGTCCATGCGCTTCAGGCGGAATGGCGCGGTTGGTGGGCGGCGACCGGCAGGGCCCGGCTGCGCAGTGCCGACCGGGCGTTCCTGGGCTGGGTCAGGACGAAGGGCGCCTGAATGCTGGATTGCGTCTTCGCGCGGTGGCAGCCGACGATCGGCGATCCGACCTGGCAAGGCTGGGCGACGGTGCTGGTTTACCTGGCCGCCGCCGCCCTGGCCTTCCGGGCCGGCCGCGCAAGCTTTCCCCCCGCCACGCGGGCGCGGGAACGGGCCTTCTGGGGCCTGACCCTGCTGCTATTGCTGGCGCTGGCCGTCAACAAGCAGCTTGACCTGCAATCGGCCGTCACGGCGGCCGGGCGCTGCCTGGCCTTGGCGCAGGGCTGGTACGGGCAGCGGCGCCTGCTGCAACTGGGCTTCCTGATCGTGCTGGCCCTGCTGGCGGCGGTCTTCCTGGCGGTCCTCTTGCGGATGCTTCGCGGCAGTTGGCCGCGCAGCGCCCTGCCGGCCCTGGGAATTGTCTTTGTCTGCACCTTCGTGCTGATGCGCGCCGTGGGCTTTCACCATATCGACCGGCTTCTGGGCCTGACCATGGGCCTGCCGGTCCTGAGCCTGCGCGCCAATACCGCCCTGGAATGGTCCGGACCGGCGCTGATTTCCCTGGGAGCCGTGCGGATTTTTCGGCTATCAGGGCGCTAAGTCCTCCGCCCGTTCCTTGCCCTTGTTCCGATAGCCGTCATCATGCCTTCTTCCGTCGCCGTCATCGTCGTCAATTATGGAACCGCCGATCTGGCCATCGCCGCCGTGGACAGCGTCCTGGCGCGCGATCACGGCGCCCATCCGGTCCAGGTTCATCTGCTGGACAACGCCTCGCCCGGCGGGGACGGCGCAGTGCTGGCCGAGGCCCATGCCGCGCGCGGATGGGGCGCGCGCGTCACCCTGTGGCTGGAAAAGGAAAATCACGGTTTCGGGCGCGGCAACAACGTTGTTCTGCGCGCGCTGTGGGACAGCCCGGCACCGCCCGATTACGTCTTCCTGCTGAACCCCGACGCGCAACTAGAAAACGACGCGATCGCCATCCTGGCCGACCGCCTGGATGCGGAACCGCAGGCGGCAGCGGCGGGGGCGGGGATCGCCCTGCCTTCGGGCGTGCCGGTCTCGGCCGCCTTCCGCTTTCCCTCGGCGCGCAGCGAATTCGTCGAGGCGGTGAATTTCGGCCCTCTGACCCGGCTGTTCCAGGACAGCAAGGTCGCCCTGCCTGCCGATCATTCCGACGGTCCGGTCGACTGGGTTTCGGGCGCGGCGGTGATGATGCGCCTGCCGGTGCTGCGGTCCCTGGATGGCTTCGACCCGGATTTCTTCCTCTATTACGAAGAGGTCGAGTTGATGTTTCGCATGCGAAAATCGGGGCATGAGGTTCTGTATGTTCCTGCCGCTCGCGTCAGGCATGCCGAAGGCATGGCCACCGATGTTCGGAGCGGTCCTGTCCGCAAGGCCAAGCCCGCCTATTGGTACGATTCCTGGCGATTTTACTATCTCAAGACCCGCGGCCGTTCCGGGGCCGTCGCGGCAGGCCTGGCCTGGATGGCAGGGGCAGGACTGAATGCGCCGCTGGCGGCGTTGCGCGGCCACAGGCTTTGTGCGCCGAAGGGTTTTTTCCGCGACTTCATCCGGCTGGTCATACGCCCGCTGCTGTTTGCATGACGAGAACCCGGCGGGCGCGGGGTATCGGCCTCTGGGCGATCGCCTGCCCCGTGGACGGAACGAGGGAATCGCTCATTTGAGCCGGCAGCGCCAAAAATCCTGCTTGCCAGGCTCAAGAAGGCTGTGAACCCGCCGGCCTGGTGGTATGTCGGACGCAAAACGCGGCTAGGGTTTAGATATTGAAACTGTCGAGACATTTTCAGGGCGAGGGGCTGCGCAGCCGTGCGATGCGCGGCGTCGCCATCAGCCTGGGAACCACGGTCGCGCAGCAGCTGATCCGGCTCGGCTCGAACCTGATCCTGACACGGCTGCTGTTTCCCGAAGCATTCGGGCTGATGGCACTGGTCCAGACCTTCATGACCGGGCTGGCGATGTTTTCCGACATCGGCATCGGCCCCTCGATCATCCAGAACCGGCGCGGCGAGGATCCGGATTTCCTCAATACCGCCTGGACGATCCAGATCGGACGGGGCGTGATCCTGTGGCTGTGCGCCTGCGCGCTGGCCTGGCCCGCAGCCCAATTCTACAACGAGCCGCAACTGCTGTCGCTGATGCCGGCCGTGGGGCTGACGGCGCTTATCGCGGGTTTCCAGACCACCAAGACCGTGGTGGCCAACCGCCAGCTCCGGCTGGGGCAGCAGTCCGTGATCAGCCTCGCCACCCAATGCGTCGGCATTCTGGTCATGGTGACCCTTGCCTGGATCTGGCCCTCGGTCTGGGCACTGGTGATCGGCTCGCTGTTCAGCGGCCTGCTGGGGATGCTGGCCGGACATGTCTTCATGCCGGGCGTGCCGAACCGGCTGCGGTGGGATCCGTCGGCCGCGCGGGCCCTGATGTCGTTCGGCCGCTACATCTTCCTCAGCACGCTGGCAGGCTTCATCGTCAACCAGAGCGACAAGGTGCTGATGGGCAAGCTGGTCGGTTTCGGCGATCTGGGGGTCTATAACATCGCCTTCTTCATGGCGAGCTTTCCGGGGATGCTGGGCGATATGCTGGCCAGCCGGATCCTGTTCCCCCTTTATCGCGAAATCCGCCCTTCCGAGAGCGAATTGAGCCGTCGCCGGATCGGGCGGGCGCGAATGCTGCTGGCAGGCACGTTGATCGTCATGTCGGGCAGCCTGGCGGTGATCGGCGATTGGCTGATCGGGCTGCTTTACGACCCGCGCTATGCCGCCGCCGGGCCGATGATGGTCATCCTGTCGATCATGGCCTTTCCCGGCGCGCTGATCAGGGGCAACGCGCAGCTTCTGCTGGCCGAGGGGAATTCGCGCGACTTCGCGACCCTGACGGTGATCCAGGCCGTGCTGACCCTTGTCTATATGCTGGTGGGCTTCTGGCTGCTGGGGCTGTTCGGCATCCTGCTGGTCAGCGGATTGATCGTGATCACCATCTATCCCCTGCAACAATTCTTCCTCAGCCGCCACAACGGCACCGACCTGCGCCGGGATGCGGTCCTTGCCCTGGTCGGTCTCGCCTTCGCCGCTCTGGCGATCTGGGCGAACTGGGAAGTGCTGCGCGACTTCGTCCTGATGTCGCGCGCGACGGCGCCCGCTCTGACGGATGTCTGGACGGCGCAAGACGTGTTCGGGACGAACGGAAGATGATAAGGCCGATGCCCTATGCCCAGAAGCGTCGGCGGGTCAGGGTCACGAAATTGCGGACGGTCTCGAGGCTTTCCTCTTCTTTCCGCTGCAGGTCCTGCAGAAGCAGATGGCGGGTGGCGCGGGCATGGTCGAGTTCGGCGGGATCGGTCCCATAGGCGATGCCAAGCCTTCCGTTCGGATGCTGTCCTGCCCATTCCTCCCTGGAAGCGAACATGCCCGGCACGACCACGCTGGTGCAGCCGCAGATCGCGGCGAACTGCGAATACATCGTCGCTTCGTCATAGGAATAGAAGGTATCGCAGCGATTGAAGATGTCGTTGATCTCGGCATGGGACAGGCCATCGATCCGGATTGCATCAGGCGCTTCCGTTTCCGGGATGCGTGGCTTGTCCTTTCCCTTCCGCACCATGTAGCAGACGCCCTTGCGGTCGGGGCGGTTCTCGTTGCGGTAAGCCGGATTGATCTTCCACATGAGCAGGTCCGGTGCGCCCCCGGTGATCCCCGGCAGGTCCGTTATCGGACCGACACGAAAGAACATCTCGTCGGGTCCGAAATCAAAAGGATGCAGGAGGCCTGGCTTGTAGAGAAGCCATCGCACGACGTGCCGCGCCTTCAGCGGATTGCCCTGCACAAGCTCGGGATAGATGACGATCGAGTCTGCGGACAGATCCCGCCGCTGCGCGACCGGCGTGTCCAGAAGCGGGTTTGTAACCATCGGTTCCGGGCGCAGCCAGTTGCGCAGGCGTTGACGGCGACCCTGCTTGGAGATCGACGCCGCCTTCCACAGGAAAGCGCGTTCCCCCATCCGGTTCAGCTCATGCACCAGATTGTGCATGAAGATGACGCCGCCATTCTTTTCGTCCCAGGGAAACGTGTAGACGATGTAGTTTCGTTTATCGGCCAAGCTGATTTTCCTTGGCCAGATATTCACGTTCCAGTTCCAGCAGATCACGCTTGCGGTCGCGAAGCTTTCGCGCCGGGTTCCCGACATAGATGGACCATGGTTCCGTAGGCTTCAGCACCAGTGCCGCGGCGCCCACCGATGTTCCCTCAGCAAGGTCGGCGCCGGGCATGATGGTCGCCCCCGCGCCGACGATACTGTGCCTTCCCAGCCGAACCGACGCAAAAATCTCTTTCTTGTAGTCCTTCGGGACAGTGGAGTTCGTCATCGTCTCGCCGCTGTAGTCGTCGGACTGCGTGAACACCTGCACGCGATAGGCGAGCGTGGCAAAGTCCTCCAAGATGAGGCCGGGCATGCCGCCGGCGATCAGGCCGAAGGGCCCGATATAGACATTCCGCCCAATCGTCACCGTCCCCGACACCACGCAGAAATCGTCGATGCGGCTGTTGTCGCCGATCCGCATCTGCTCGGCCCCATAGATGGCCGCCTTGTCGCTGATCTTCACGTTCACGCCAAGCTCGGCGAAGCCCATCGCGCGCAGCGCATCTTCCGAAAGGTAAGCCATTTCTTCAGACCTCAGGCATTCACGCCTAGCCAGCTTCGCGTGACATCGATCACGCGGTCGATCTCGTCGCCCAGCGTGAAATACAGGGGCAGGCGGACCAGGCGGGAATAGGTGTCGTCGGTCACGGGCAACTCGCCCTCGGCGCGTCCGAACCGGCGTCCGCCCGGCGCGCTGTGCAGGGGGACATAATGGAACGGGGCAATGATCCCGGCCTCGCGCAGATGCCCGATCAGCGCATCGCGGTCGTCGATATCCCGCATCAGAAGATAGAACATGTGGCCGTTGCCGGTCACGTCGTCAGGGTGCCAGGGCAGGACGACCCGCTCCTGCTGCGCCAGATCGGCGAAAGCGTTCCGGTAACGGTCGAAAAGGCCAAGGCGGGTCCGGCGGATCGTTTCTTCCTGTTCAAGCTGGGCGAACAGGAAGGCCGCGACCAGTTCGCCGGGAAGAAAGGACGAGCCGATATCGACCCAGGTATACTTGTCCACCTGGCCTCTCAGGAAGCGCGACCTGTTCGTGCCCTTCTCCCTGATGATCTCGGCCCGTTCGGCAAGATCCTGGCGGTTCACCGTAAGGGCGCCGCCTTCGCCGCTGATGATGTTCTTGGTCTCGTGAAAGCTGAAGGCGGCGATGTCTCCCAGGCTGCCGGCCGGCCGTCCCTTGTAGGTCGAGCCGAGCGCCTGGGCCGCGTCCTCGACCACCATCAGGCCGTGGGCCTGTGCGATCTGGTTCAGGCGGTCCATCTCGGCCGGGAAGCCGGCATAATGGACGGCGAAGATCGCACGGGTCTGCGGCGTGATTGCGGCCTCGATCTTGTCGGGGTCGATATTCAGGCTGCGCCGATCGATATCCACGAATACCGGCGTGGCGCCGCGCAAGGCAACGGCATTCGCCGTGGAGACAAAGGTGAACGAGGGCATGATGACCTCATCCCCTGGCTTCAGGTCGCACAGGATGGCCGCCATCTCGAGTGCGGCGGTACAAGAGTGGGTCAGCAGCGCAGCGGGCGAACCAGCCAGTTCGGCGATGCGTTCGTTACAACGCTTGGTGAAGTGGCCGTCTCCGGACAGCTGGCCCCGTTCGAGAGCTTCCTCAAGAAACGAAAACTCGCGCCCGACCACCGAAGGCTTGTTGAAAGGAATACGGTTTATCATACTAATCCCACTTACCTCCTGGGGCAGCTCAAGTCCTTAAAATCCATCCGGCGGTTCGGCAAGCGGGTAGATATGGTGCCGTTCAGCAGCTCGTCGCGGAACTTCGGGCCGAGACTTCCACAGTATCCGGTCCCTGTCGCAAAGCGCCAGCCACGAACCGCTTGCAGCATGAAAAAGCTTGCTGTCCTGCCTCCTGACGCGCGGCGACCGGACGCGCCCATCGGGCGGAACTCTGTTGCTCCAAGCTCTGTTCGATAGCAGAACCCGGAAGGATCCTGCCCATGCAAAGCGCATCACCCCCCATCGATCTGCCCGACGATGTTCGTCGCGGCCTGGACATTGCCGCCGGCGAGGCGGGCAAGACCCCGTCCGAGATCGTCCTCGAAGCTTTGGACCGGTTCGGGATCGAGCGCCTGACCGAGGACCAGTTTCAAAAACGCATGACAGGTTCGCAATAGGGGCGGCACTCTGGTCCGCGCAAGCTGAGGTCAGAGCCGGTCCAGGATCGCGCGCTGCTGGCCGGGATACCACCCGTCCAGTTCCTCGACGGGGGTTTTCCAGACCCTGCGCCAGTTGCGCATGGCGGTCAGCACGCCACGCGCCTGCGGAAAATTCCAGCGGCGTGACAGGGCGTCCTTGATCGCCTCGCCCAGAAGGCGGCGCCATAGCATCCGACGATAGGGTCCCAGCCAGGCGTCGGGCCGATCCGCGTTGCGCTTGATGAAGACCAGCATGTTCAGCAACTGGAAGGTCGTGGCGGTCCGGCGTTTCACACGGCCACCCGCCACCTCGAAGTGGTGCAACAGGGCGTCGTTGGCGCGCAGCAGGATGCCGTGCCGGCCATAGCGATAGGAGGCGTCCAGATCCTCTGATGCCGCGTAATAGCGCAGCGACCGATCCAGGGGCTCGGCCAGGGCGACGGCGCGCCGCACGCTGAGACCGTGGCCCGACATGAAGGTCATCGGAGTGACATCCAGATGTGCGAAATCCGCAGGGACCGACAAGGGCCGCTCGCCCTCGTATTTCAGGAACAGCGCGTGCATGTCCTGGAACAGGATCCGGGTGCTGATCCAACGGCCCAGGCGGTAACGAATCACCCGGTCGCGCAGCCCCGTAACTTTTGCCTGGCTGTCGGCCTTGCGCGCCAGGCCCGTCGCGGCTCGGGCATCGGGCATGACAGGGACGTTCACGCCATTGACCCCCGCCAGCACGCCTCGGCTGTCGGCGGCATAGACCGCCAGGATCCGTTCGACATAATCGGGGTAAAGGAAGCTGTCGTCGTCGATCATCACGACGATATCGCCGAGAGCCGCCTCGACCCCTTGGTTGCGCTGCGTGGCCGAGGACGGCGTCTCTGCCTGAAGGTAGTCCAGCCTTATAGCAGGATAATCCGCTGCCAGATCCTGCACCGCCTGCCGCGTCACTTCCCAGTCCTGCGAGGAATCCACGATCACCACCTGGACCGGGGGCACTGTCTGTCCGAAGGCCAGCGGCAGCACCCGCAGCAGCACATCGCGGCGATTATAGGTGGGAATCACAAGGGACCAGGTCGGCATGGGCGAACTCTTGATGCGGGACATGCCGCGACTATGGCTTGTCGGGCCGCCTTTCACCAGCGTCGTGGACCTTGGGGATAATCCCTTCTCCTGGCAACCATGGCCTTGCCGCGCATTTTCCGCTTAGATGCCGCCGAATGGTTTTCAAGAGTTGTCGCCACCTCATGCCACCCCGCATCGCCTATCTGGTCGGTTCCTATCCGACCGTCTCGCATACCTTTATTCTGCGGGAGGTAGCGGCGCTGCGCGCAGAGGGGCTTGATATCCTGACCTGTTCGGTCCGGAGATCCCCCCCTGATCAGCATCGCGGTCCCGCCGAACGGGCCGAGGCGCAGGCGACCTTCAACATCCTGGAGGCGGCGAAGAACCCGCGCCGCCTGATCGGCGCCCAGGTCGCGGCGCTGAAAAGGCCCGGCCTTTACCTGCGCACCCTGCGCAAGGCCTGGTCGATGCGCGGGCCGGGCCTGCGGGCGGCGCTGTACCAGCTGTTCTATTTCCTGGAAGCCACCGTCCTGGCGCAGCATCTCAAGGCCCAGGGCGTCACCCATCTGCACAACCATTTCGCCCAGGCCAGCGGCACCGTGGCGCTGTTGGCGGCGCGGCTGGCGGGCATCCCGTTCAGCTTCACCCTGCACGGGCCTGCCGATTTCACCGATCCGGCGCGGTGGCGGCTGGATGCCAAGATCGCCGATGCGGTCTTTGTCGCCTGCATCTCGCATTACTGCCGGTCGCAGGCGATGCTGGCCAGCCCGGTCCGGGACTGGCCGAAACTGCACATCGTCCATTGCGGGGTCGAACCCGCCCGCTATGACGCGCCCCCTGCGGAAGGGCAGGGGCTGCTGTTCGTCGGGCGGCTGGCCGCGGCCAAGGGCGTGCCGATCCTAATCGAGGCGATGGCGCCGATCCTGGCGGCCCATCCGCAGGCGCACCTGACGCTGATCGGCGACGGGCCGGACCGCACCCTGCTGGAGAACCGGGTGCGGCAGCTGGGCTTGGCCCATGCGGTGCGCTTCACCGGCTATCAAAGCCAGGACGAGGTGGCCGCTGCCCTGGCCCGGTCGGCGGTCTTCGTGCTGCCCTCCTTCGCCGAAGGCGTGCCGGTCGTGCTGATGGAGGCGATGGCCGCGCGCCGCCCGGTGGTCGCGACCCGCATCGCCGGGATCCCCGAACTGGTCGAGGACGGCACCTCGGGCCGGATCGTGCCGCCGGGCGACGCGGCAGCCTTTGCGGCGGCGGTCTGCGCCATCCTGGCCGATTCCGCCCGCGCGGCGGACATGGGTGCGGCCGGGCGGCAACGTGTCTTGGCCGAATTCGACATCGCGCAAGAGGCCGGAAAGCTGGCCGCGCTGTTCCGGGAAGGAAGCTCCGCATGACCGCCCCTCGCAAGATCGCCGTCCTGATCCCGGAATTTCCGGGCCAGACCCATTCCTTCTTCTGGCGCGAAATCGAGGCCCTGGACGCCTTTCACGGGATCGGCGCGCAGATCGTTTCGACCCGTCTGGCGCCCAAGCCTGTCTGGCACGACTGGGTGGAACAGGCGGGGGCGATCCAGCTTTACCCGGTTCCCAAGGCGGAACTGGCCCGGCTGCTGCCGGATCTGGCCCGGACCCTGCCGCGCCTTGCGGCGGATCCCGACACCCGCCGGATCCTGCGCCAGCCCAAGGCCTGGGCTTTCGTGCTGATGGCCCTGCGCCTGGCGCGGATCTGCCGGGCGCGGGGGCTTTCGCATCTGCATGTGCATTCCTGCGCGAATTTCGCCCTGATCGCCGCGCTGTGCCACCGGATCTCTGGCATCCCCTACAGCCTGGTGCTGCACGGGCCGCTGTCGGATTACGGGCCGGACCAGCCGTTCAAATGGAAGGACGCGGCCTTCGTCTTCGTCATCACCGAAACCCTGCGGGCTGCAGTGGCGCAGGTGATGCCCGCGATGATGGACAAGGTGCGGGTGGTGCCGATGGGGGTGAACACCGACCAGTTCAGCCCGCCCGCAGCCCCGCGCCCGGACAGCCCCGATCCTTTCCTGTGGCTTTCATGCGGCAGGCTTAATCGGATCAAGGGATATGATATTCTGATCGAGGCTGCCTCAATCCTGCATCGTCGGCATCCGATGCTGGGCTTTCGAATCCGTATCGCCGGAGAGGACGACCATGGCGGCACCGGATACCGGCGCGAGGTCGAGGCTGCTCTGGCTCGATCTGATGTCAGTGACAGAATCACCCTGCTTGGCTCGATCAACCAAGTTCTCTTGCGCCAAGAACTCGATGCGGCGGATGGCTTTGTCCTGCCCAGCCGAAATGAAGCCTTGGGTGTTGCCTATATGGAAGCAATGGCCTGCGAACTGCCAGTGATCGGCACTGATGCAGGCGGCGTCAAGGAACTGATAACCCACGGACGCGATGGACTTCTGGTGCCGCCCGAGAACCCCCACGCCCTTGCCGATGCGATGGAGAGACTGATGGATGATCCGACCCTGCGCCGGACGCTGGGCAAGGCCGCCCGCCAGCGGATCGTGGCGGATTTCAGTGCCCGGCGCAGCGCCGACGCGCTGGCCGCGGCCTTGGCTGGGGACCGGGCATGACCGCCCAGCCTCCATCCCGCCCCCGCGTCCTGGTCATCGCCGAGGCGGCCAATCCCGAATGGGTCTCGGTCCCGCTGGTCGGCTGGTCGTTGGCCAATGCCCTGCGGCAGGTGGCCGATGTCCATATCGTCACCCAGATCCGCAACCGCGAGGCGATCCTGCGCGCCGGCCTGGTCGAGGGCCGGGATTTCACCGCCATCGACAGCGAGGCGATCGCCAAACCCCTGCACCGGCTGGCCGAAGTCCTGCGAATGGGCAAGGGCAAGGGATGGACCATGACCACGGCCATCAACGCGCTGTCCTATCCCTATTTCGAACGTCTGGCTTGGCAGCGTTTCGGGGACCGTATCCGGGGGGGCGAATACGACCTGGTGCATCGGGTGACGCCCCTGTCGCCGACCGTCGCCTCGCCCATCGCCGCCAAGGTCGCCGCCGCCGGGGTGCCCTTCGTGCTGGGCCCGCTGAACGGCGGGGTGCCCTGGCCCAAGGGGTTCGACGCCGAACGGCGGCGGGAACGCGAATGGTTGTCCTATCTGCGCGGCGCCTACAAGCTGAACCCGCTGCGCGGGCGCAGTCTGGCGGCGGCGGCGGCGATCCTGGCCGGGTCGCGCCATACCGAATCCGAAATCCCCGTCCGCTATCGCGACAAGACGATCTGGCTGCCCGAAAACGCCATCGACCCGGCCCGCTTCAACAAGCTGGCCCCGCAGGATCTGTCCGGCCCGCTGCGCGCCTGCTTCATCGGCCGGCTGGTCCCCTACAAGGGGCCGGACATGGTTCTGGACGCCATCGCCCCCCTGGCGCAGGCCGGGCGGCTGGTGCTGGACGTGATCGGCGACGGGCCGATGAGGGCGGGCTTGCAGGACCAGGCCCGGCAGCTGGGCATCGAGGACGCCGTGACCTTTCACGGCAACCTGCCGCATCAGGCGGTGCAGGATGTCGCGGCGCAGGCCAACCTGCTGACCTTTCCGTCGATCCGCGAATTCGGCGGCGGCGTGGTGCTGGAGGCGATGGCGCTCGGCGTGGTGCCGATGGTGGTCGATTACGCCGGGCCGGGCGAACTGGTGACCGAGGCCACCGGCTTCAAGATCCCCATCGGGCCGCGCGACGGGATCGTGGCGGATCTGCGGGCCGCCCTGGAAGGGGTGCTGGCCGATCCCTCGGTCCTGCCGGGTATAGCGCGGGCGGGGCGGGACCGGGCGCTGCGGGATTTCACCTGGGACGCCAAGGCCCGCCAGATCGCCCGCGTCTATGCATGGATCCTGGCGGGCAAGCCGGGGGTGGCCCCGGTCCCGGTTCCCTGACGGATCATTCCTCGGGCATGAACTTCGGCAGCGGCGCGATGACCTCTCGGGTCATTTCCAGCAGCCGGGCTTCGGCCGATTCCTCGGATTCCTGGGCGCCCATGGGGGTGGTCAGGCGCACGATGCCGCCGTCGGTCTGGCCGGTGCGGATGCCGTCGGCCAGCAGATAGAACTTGGCCGCGACATCCCAGGCCACGCGGCGTTCGCCCTGCTGGAACCAGTAATAGACCATCATCCGCGATTCACCCTTCTGGATGATCGCCCGGTTCAGCATGAACTGGCTGTCCACGCCCAGGCGCGGGGCGATGTCCACCCGTTCCAGCTTGGCGATTTCCCAGCCCGACGAGGGCAGGCAGATCTCGGGCGAATGGACGCCGCCCTTGGACTGGTCGTGATAGAAAGCCATGAACAGCCCGACCGTGGGGGTCGCCGCGTCGCGCGCCATCGTTACCTGCCGGTAATCGTCCGCGCCAAGCGCCTTGGCGATATCGGGCTCCAGCCGCTGTTCGGGACCGCGCTGCTGCCAGTCGCCCAGGCGGGTGGGGAACATCGCGAAGGCGCTGCGGGTGACCTGATGGCCGCGATCCTGCGGCACCAGCTGCCAGGCGCCAAGCGCCGCCAGTCCCAGCACCGCCGCAGCCGCCATCGCGGCCGAGGGCCGGATCTGCCGGATCCGTCCCGCCTGCGCCAGCAGCCCCGAGGTTTCCAGGTCAAGCGCATCGGCCAGCGTCGGGCGTCCGGGATGGAACAGCAGCATCAGCCGCGCCAGGGCGAACAGCAGCACGATGCAGATGATGAAGATCACCCAGCCCTCGAAGAAATGGGTAAAGCCTTCCAGCCATTCGACGCCGTAAGAGTTCGCGATGATCCCGGCCATGGCGATGCGGACCGAGTTCATGAAGACGGTGATCGGCACGGCGGCCAGCAGCAGCACCGCCTTGTGCCATTTCGGCCCGCGATACAGCACCGCGAAGATGTAAGAAAACGACATGATCGGGAACAGGTAGCGCAGGCCCGAACAGGCCTCGGCCACATGCAGGCGCATCACGCCCAGGTCGATGATGTTGCCCTCCAGGAAGACCGGCACCGACAGCAGCTTCAGGATGCCGACGCCGATTTCCGACGACACCATCTGCAACCAGATCGACACCTTGTAATACAGCGTCGCGGGCAGCGGCAGCATATAGACCAGATGCAGGACCGAGGGCCAGAAATGCCAGCCCCGCGACCATCCCATCGTCACCAGGATGATGCCGCCCACCCAGATGATCGTGGCATAGGCGACGATGTCGTCCACCTGCGCCAGCTTGCCCAGGGCGCCGAAGAAAAAGGCCAGGGCGATCACGGCGACGCCAGGCCAGCGGTCGGGGACCGGGCCGTCCTGGGGCGGATACTGCTTCAGTTCGCGCAGGAACATCAGCCCCGACAGGATCGGGATCAAAGGGCCGTGGCTGTATTCCGGCGTCTGCCAGGCCAGCAGCAGCGCATCCAGCCCGTCGATGAAGAACCAGCCTGCGGCGACCGTCGCCAAGGCCAGCAGGAACATCCCGGCCGCGTTGAACGACATCCGGTCCCGGACGGCTGTGAAATTTTCGCTGGAAGCCATGACCTGAAATACCTTTACGAACCGCTTAATGGCGCCTGCCGGCGTTATAGCGCCACCATGCCCGATTCCGATGACGAATTCATGCTGTCCATGCGGGCAGGTCGGTCAATTTTTTGCGGATCCGCGCCATCGGCGGGCCGGGCAGCAAAAAGCCCGCCTTGCACGGGCGGGCTTTCGCGATTCAGGCAGCCTGTGGATCAGGCAGCGGTCTTGCGGCGGCGCACGGCGGCCAGACCACCCAGGCCCGCCAGCAGCAGGACACCGGCAGCCGGCAGCGGAACCGGCGAAACCTTGATGGCGCCCAGGTCGAAGCCGTCATAGCTGGTGGTGTTGGGGAACACGCTCAGCGACACGTCCAGCAGCTTGATGTACTGGAACGGGCCGGATGCGACGACGCTGTTTTCGCCTTCGAAGTTGGTGATCGTGCCCAGATACGATTCGACGCCGTTCAGGACCGAGAACACCTTGGCGGCTTCGTCATGGCCAACCTGACGGTTGAACGTGATCTCGAAGGCCGAGATGGTCTGCTGGGACAGCAGCGGGATCGGGAAGCCGACAGTGATGTCGCCGCCGAAGCCGAGCGCATAGAACGTGCTGTCGCTGTCGTCGACGGCATTGTTCACATTCTGGCGGTCGTTGACCGAGCAGCCATAATCGCTCCCGGTGCAGCTACCGCGGTTAACGTTGATCACCTTGTCCGCGTAGTAGGTCGCGGCATTGGCCCCGACGGTGGAAGCAGCAAGGACCAAGCCGGCCAGGAGGGTCTTAAAAGCGTTCATGGGTACACCTTTCACTAGTTATCGGCACAGGCCGACATTGCTTAAAATTTTTATCATTTCCCCAGCATGCCGAACAAGACTTAAAAAGGGTTAATACAGCCTTATTGACAATTATCATGGTTACTTCCCGAAAATTTCCAGGCAGAGCCTTCCTACGGGCTGTATTCCCGAAGCCGCTGCACTTTATGCGCGAAATTCTGCGGACTGAGCGGTCGGTTCTGACCATCCAGGCCGCAGGACTTCCGGCTGGTCGGAGGCATATCCCCATCCGCTTGTGATTCGGCGTGCGGAAAGGCAGAAGTCGGGGCGTCGATTCCCGCCGAAAGGTTTGCCGTGTCTTCCTCGATCCCGCACAGGGCCTATCTGCTGGTCTCGCCCTGCCGCAACGAAGCCGACTACATGCGGCGCACGCTGGACAGCGTGACCCAGCAAAGCGTGCCGCCGGCGAAATGGGTCATCGTCGACGACGGATCCACCGACGATACCCCCGCGATCCTGGCCGAATACGCGGCACGCTATCCCTATATCCAGGTCGTCACCAAGCCCGATCGCGGCCACCGCGCCGTCGGACCCGGCGTGATCGAGGCCTTCTATTACGGCCTGGATCAGGTGGATGCGGACGCCTATCCCTATCTGTGCAAGCTGGATCTGGATCTGGATCTGCCGCCGCGCTACTTCGAGATCCTGATGGCGCGGATGGAGGAAAACCCCCGGATCGGCACCTGTTCGGGCAAGCCCTGGTTCCGCAACGCCGCCGGCCGCTGGATTTCGGAAAAATGCGGCGACGAGATGTCGGTCGGCATGACCAAGTTCTATCGCCGCGAATGCTTCCGGCAGATCGGCGGCTTCGTGCGCGAGGTGATGTGGGACGCCATCGACTGCCACAAGGCCCGCCAGCTTGGCTGGATCGCGGTCAGCTGGAACGACGACGACCTGCGCTTCGAACACCTGCGCCCCATGGGATCGTCGCAGAAAAGCGTCTTCACCGGGCGCAGGCGGCACGGCTTCGGCCAGTATTACATGGGATCGGATCCGCTGTACTTCATCGCCACCGGGCTGTATCGCATGGCCCATCCGCCCTATGTGCTGGGCGGGTTGGCGACGATCCAGGGCTATCTGGGCGCCTGGCTGCGCCGCGAAACGCAGCATGGCGACGCCGAGCTGCGCCGCTTCATCCGCGCCTATCAGCGCCGCGCGCTGATCGCCGGCAAGGCCCGCGCCGTGGCCGAGATCGAGGCGGACCGCGCCGGGGCCTGGCAGCCCCCGTCCTGACCGTCCCTGCCCCTGCGGTCCTGTCCCTGCGGTCAGGCTCGTCCCAGATCCCGGTCGATCCGCCGCTGGACCAGGGCAAGCCTGTCCTGGATGCGGTCGATCCTGTCCGCCACCACCCCATCGCGGCTGAGATGGGGGGCCGTCCGGGCGACGCGCTTCAGGTCGCGGCCCAGGGCGACTTCGATCGCCGGGGCGAAGGTTCTGGCAAGGCTTTTCACGCGCCGCCGCCCCTGTTCGCCCAGATCCGTCGCGGCCGCCTGTGCGGGGCCGGGGGAAACGGCGGCATCCTTCGGAAGGAAAATCTGCCCTTTCCGCAGCGCCCGCATCCTGTCCTTGGCGCCCTTCAGAAGCAGCCAGACATGCCGGGGCAGGCGCAGGGCGTCCTGGACCTGCATCCGGACCTCGACGCTCTCGGCCCAGTCATGCCACTTGAAATCGTTGAACTCGTTCGAGATCCTGACCGGCACCCAGGGCACCCGGAAGGCATCGGCAAGGATCGCCCCATGCATGGATTCCGTGACGACCAGGTCCGCAGCAGCGATTTCGGAAATCACCTCCTGCGCCTGGCCCGAGGGTAGAACCACCCGCAAGCCCGCATGGCGGCCGATCCTGCCCCAATCCAGATCCAGCCGCGCGGTCGACCGATGCGGAATGAAGATCGCCCCGCCGCTGCCCTGGGGCAGGCCGGAAAAGCGAGGCATCGTCGTGACCATGCAGGCCGGGTCGGTGATCGCAAGGGCGCGGTCCAGCCCGATCATCGCGGCGGTCCGGGGGCCGCGCACCCAGGACACATCCACCCTGCTGCGGTCGATTCCGTTGATGCCGCCATAGCCCGCGCCGCTTCCGCAGACCAGGACACGACCGTGATCGGCCAGAATCTTTTGGCCCAGGATGGTGCCGATCCCGAACAGGGTGACATCGGGTTCGGCGTCCCGCCAGCCAGTCAGCAGCCCGTCCCAGAACCATTCGTTCATATCGTCGCCGAAGTTTCCCGACGATGACACCGAATAATAAAGCCGCATCACCCGCCCTTCCTTTGGCTGCCTTGGCGCTCGGGCAGCCATACCAGCGTCCTGGGGCCTGTTCCAGCCGGGTTACACGGCTTCTATCCCTGCTTCTATCCCTATGGACAGGGTTGCTGCCGCAGAGCAGCCGAGGCGCATGGTACGGATTGATCCACAGGAATACGCTTAGGCCCAGCGGCGGGCAGAGCCATTTGCAACACTAGATCCGCCCGGATTCCGCACGGTCATGGCCGGTACAGATCCCCGTGGCCTCGCCGGGCGGGTTGTGGCAGGAAGCAGCCATGATCTCGATGATTGCCGTCCTGTCCTGGCCTGTTGTGGTGTTCTGGCTTTTCGCCAGCCGGACGCCTGCGACGGCGGTGACGGCGACCATCCTGGGGGCCTATCTGCTGCTGCCCCGGAATTTCTCGATTGAGCTTCCGGCGGTTCCCAGCCTGAACAAGGATTCCATTCCGGCCCTGGCGGCGGTCCTGGCCGCCGCGACGATGGCCAGGCCGATGCCGCACAAGGCCCTTGCGCCGGACATGGTGCTGCCGGGCCTTTGGCCGCGCAGCCGGGTGGTGCGGATCCTGTCGATCATGATGCTGGCGGGCGCGGTGGCCACCGTCCTGACGAATGGCGACGCGCTGCGATACGGGTCGACGATCCTGCCCGCCCTGCGGCCCTATGATGCGGCATCCTTCCTGGGCACCACCCTGTTCACCCTGCTGCCCTTTCTGCTGGCGCGGAAGTACCTGGCCCACCCCGATGCCCAAAGAACCCTGCTGGTCGGGCTGGTCGTGGCGGGGGTGCTTTATTCGCTGCCCGCCCTGTACGAGGTGCGCTTTTCGCCCCAGCTCAGCCGCAACATCTATGGCTATTTCCCCCATGACTGGAAGCAGCACATCCGCGCCGGGGGCTTTCGCCCGGTGGTCTTCCTGCACCACGGGCTGTGGCTGGCGATCCTCTTCTGCGGATCCTTCCTGGCCGCCATGGCCCTGTGGCGCAGCAGTTCGGGCAAGGACAGGATCCGGTGGCTTGCGGCCTCGGGCTGGCTGTTCATGACGCTGGTCCTGGCCAAGGGGGTCGGCGCCTTGGGCATCGGGCTGCTGCTGGGGGCGATGATCCTGTTCCTGCCGGTCCGCCTTCAGGTCATCGGCGCCGCGGTTCTGGCCGCGACCCTGCTGGTCTTTCCGATGCTGCGGGGGGCGAACCTGGTGCCCACCGACACCGCGCTTTCCCTTGCCGAGGGCATCAATTCCGACCGGGCAGCGTCCCTGCGCACTCGTTTCGACAACGAGGACATCCTGCTGGACAAGGCCAATCACCGCCCCGCCTTCGGCTGGGGGGGCTGGGGGCGCAACCGGGTCTTCGACGCCGAGGGCAGGGATCTCAGCGTCACCGACGGCTACTGGATCATCGTCATCGGCACCCAGGGCTGGATCGGGTACCTGGCCCAGTTCGGATTGCTGCTGATCCCGATGATCTTCCTGGGGCTGCGCTGGAAGCAGCTGGCCCTGACCCCGGCGACGGCCGGCCTGACCATGGCCTTGACGGCCAACATGATCGACCTGATCCCGAACGCGACCCTGACCCCGGTGACATGGCTTCTGGCCGGAGCCTTGGCAGGACGGCTGGAACTGGGCCGCGTCGCCGACCCGGCGGACCAGCCCGGCCCGGCGGAGCCGGTCCGCCGCAGCGCCTATACCCGGCAGACGCGCCGCCATCCGGCCCAGGCGGCCGCCTTGCGGCAGGAGGCGGCGGCATGCCCGTGACAGACGATGCCGTGGCCATCGGCCGCAACGAGGGCCAGCGGCTGGTCCGCTGCCTGGACAGCCTGCTGGCCGCCGGGTTCCGGCAGATCGTCTACGTCGATTCCGGGTCCACCGACGACAGCGTCGCCCAGGCCCGCGCGCGAGGCGTGACAGTGGTGCGGCTGGACATTGCCCGCCCCTTCACGGCGGCACGGGCGCGCAATGCCGGAGTTGCCGCCCTGGAGGGGCCGCCTGCGGACCATATCCAGTTCATCGACGGCGATTGCGTCCTGGATCCCGGCTGGCTGCCCCTGGCGTCCCGGTTCCTGACGGACAACCCGCAGGCGGCGGTGGCCTGCGGCCGGCTGCGCGAGATCGCCCCCGAGGCATCGCTCTACAACCGGCTGATCGACCACGAATGGAACACCCCGGTCGGGCAGGTCGGCGCCTGCGGCGGCATCGCCCTGATCCGGGCCGGGGCGTTCCACGAGGCCGGCGGCTTCAACCCGGCGCTGATCGCGGGCGAGGAGCCCGAACTGTGCCTGCGCCTGCGCCGGGCGGGCTGGCAGATCTGGCGCCTGGACGCCGAGATGGCGCGCCACGACGCGGCCATGCACCGCTTCGGGCAATGGTGGCGGCGGACCCGGCGGGCGGGCTATTCCTATGCCCTGGGCGCGGCCCTGCACGGGCGGGCGCCGGAACGGCACAATGTCGCGCAGACCCGCCGCGCCCTGGCCTGGGGCCTGGGCATCCCGCTGGCCGCGATCCTGGGGGCGGTATTCGTCCATCCGCTGCTGCTGGCGCTGCTGCTGGCCTGGCCGCTTCAGGTCGTCCGGCTGTGGCGCCGCGACGGGGATCTGCTGCGGGCGGTCTTTACCACCCTGGGCAAGCTGCCCGAGGCGCTTGGGGTGCTGGAATTCCGGCTGAAGCGGCTGACGGGCCGGCAGGCGGGGCTGATCGAATACAAATAAGGCAGGCCCGCCTGGCTCTCAGGCGCTCCCCCCCTCGGCATCGGCCATCCCGCCGCCGTGGCGGTAGCCGTTCAGGACCACGCCCAGGACATTGGTGTATTCGCCGACCTCGCGTTCGCAGCTGTCAAAATCGCCATAGCGGGTCTGGTCGGCGCGGGCCAGGATCAGGGCGCAGTCGACATGCTGCAGGAAGGCCCGCGCATCGTCGCCGATCAGGATCGAGGGCAGGTCGAAGATCATGATGTCGGGCGCGTAATCGCCCTGGATCCGGGCCAGGGTGTCACGGGTGGCCTCGGCCATCAGCAGCCGGGTCGGGTCGGTCTGCGCCTCGCCCGACAGGGCCAGGGCCAGGTTCGGGCCGATCCGTTGCCCGTGGTCGGCGAAATCGCGGTCGCCGCGCAGCAGCGGCGCGATCGAGGGCGGCTGCGGCAGGTCCAGCTTGCCGGCGACCGAGGGCCCGCGCAGGTCGAAATCGAACAGCATCGACCGCAGTTCCGGCTGGCGGCCAAGCGCCAGGGCCAGGTTCACCGCCGTCGTGGTCTTGCCGCATCTCGGCAGGGGCGAGGTGATGGCCAGACGCCGCCAGCCGTTCTGGCGCATCTGGTACAGGATCTTGGTGCGCAGCACGTCGAAGGGCGTCGATTCCTGGGACGCGCTTTGCGACAGGATGCGCGACCGGATCAGGGCGGCGGGATCCAGGCCGATTTCCGGCAGCGCCTGCCAGCGGGCATCGGTATCCAGGACCGGCGCGGGGATCGCGGCATCCGGGGATGCCGCGGAAGACGGGGACAGGGACGGGGCGGGGGACAGGGGCGCCCCGCGTTCGGCCTCGCGCATCTTGCGGGCGATCTCGATGGCGGCTTGCAGCTTTTCCATGACGGACTTTCCTTCGCGCCTCAGCCCAGGCCCAGCCGGGTGACGATCTTCTGCGCCAAGATGTCCAGCGGCATGTATTGCGTGTGCAGCCCCCACAATCCCAGGGGGATGATGATCACCACCGCCAGGATCGCGGCCAGCAGCACCGCCTGGCGGTGGCGCCGTTCGCGCCGCCCCTCGATGAAGGGGATGACCGCCAGCGGCGTGACCTGGAAGCGCGACCGCAATTCGGCCGGGCGGCGGATGGTGTTGTTCAACAGCTCCATCAGCACGAAGAACCCGCCCGCCAGGCCCAGGCCCAGGCCGATGCCCGCCAGGGCGATCTTCTTGCGGTTCGGGCCCGAGGGCTGGCTGGGCACGCTGGCCGCCTCGATCACGGTGATGCGCTGCCCCTGGGCCGAGGTTTCGACCCGCTCGACCTGCCGGGCCTGGTCCAGGCTGGCCACCGCGGCGTTGTAGCGGGCCTGGATGTTCTGCTGGTCGCGTTCCAGGGCGCCAAGCGCGATGGCATTGGCGGCGGTGGCGCTGATCGAGGCGGACAGGTCTTCCAGTTCCTGCCCGGCCTGCGCGCGTTCGTTTTCCAGCATGGTCACGCGGCTGTCGATCTGGGACAGGTTCACGTCCAGAAGCGAATTGCCGGTATTGCCGGTGTCAGCGGGCACCCCCTGCGCCTGGACCGCGCGTTCGGCATTGGCGATGCGGTTCTTCAGCGCACGGACGCGGGGGCTGTCCTCGGCATAGACGCCCAGAACCCCGCTCAGCTCGGCCCGCAGGGCGGCAAGCTGCTGTTCCTCGGGGGTCTGGGGCGTGGCATTCGCGGGCACGTTGCCGGTCTGTTCGAACAGCCGCACCATTTCCGACCGCTGCGCCTGCAACACGGCCAGGTCGCTTTCCAGCCGGGCCACGCGTTCCTGAAGCAGCGACTGGCGATCCTGGCGGTATTGCAGGTTTTCCGGCAGCGCGGCCGAGTTCTCGCGCTTGAATTGCAGGATCCGGGCGTTCTGCGCGTCCAGATCCTGGCCCAGCCGGTCGACCTCTTGTTGGAAGAAGGCCAGCCGGTTCTCGGCCAGGCCCACGCGGTTGCGGGTGTTGGTGCCCAGGATCAGGGTGGTGAATTCGGTGACCACGGCGGCGGCCGTGCGCGGATCCTGCGAGGTGAAGCTGACCAGCATCATCGTCGCCTCGTCCCGCCCGCCGGTCCGGGTGATGCGGGTGTTGGCGCGCATCTCGTCCAGCTTTTCGTCCACGCTCAGCGTGCTGTCCTGGCCGAAGACATGCAGCTTGTTGGCCACGTCGATCAGGTTGGCGCGGGTCAGAAGCTGCTGTTCGATCACCTGCAGCATCTCATTGGCGGAATCGGCACTGGTGTCGCGGCTTTCCAGGATGCGCGGGTTTTCCACCAGCAGCCGGGCCGAGGTGGAATAGGTGGACGGCGCGCGGATCGCCCAGACCGCGCCGAAGACCGAACAGATGATCAGCAGCGCCAGCATCACCGGCAGGCGCCGCATCAGAAGGGACCAGTAAAATCGCAGGTCGATCATGTCGCGTCCCGCTTGACCTCTTGCTCATGGGCCAGGACCAGCCGCGCCTGGCGGTCGGCCGGGGCGGGTTCGGGCAGGGTGGGTTCCGGGGCGGCCGTCAGGATCAGCCCGTCGCGGATCAGTTCGTCGACGATGTCGGCGCCGACGGTCTTGCGGTCGGCCGCCGCGCCATAGACCAGGGCCAGGTCAGCGATCTTGTTGATCATCCGGGGCACGCCGCGCGCTTCCGCATGGATGCGGGCCATCGCGGCGGCGTCGATTTCCTGTCCCGTGCCGCCGGCCTTCTGCAGCCGGTGGCGGATATAGGCGGCCGAGGTGTCGGGGTCGAAGCTGCCCAGGTGGAAGGTCGCGCTGACTCGCTGGGCGAACTGGCGCAGTTCGGGGCGGGTGATGATGTCGCGCAGCTCGGGCTGGCCCAGCAGGACCAGTTGCAGCAATTCGTCGGTGCCCGAATTGATGTTGGTCAGCATCCGCAGCTCTTCCAGGGTGTCGGCGCCCAGGTTCTGCGCCTCGTCGAAGATCAGCACCACCAGCCGGCCCGCCGCGTATTCGGACAGCACGAAATCCTGGAAGGTCTGGAACATGTCGACGTAATCGGCCCCCGGCGGGGGGGCGATGTCGAAGGCGTTCAGGATCCAGCGCAGCAGGTCGCCGCGGTCGCCCCGCGCGTTCGAGATCAGGCCGATGCGCATGTCGGGGCCGGTGCGCCGCAGCAGGGCCTGGATCAGCGTGGTCTTGCCCGCCCCCACCTCTCCGGTGACGACGGTCAGGGGCGCGCGGGTCATCAGCCCGTATTCCAGGACCGCGAAGGCCTTCTTGTGCCGGTCCGACCAGAACAGCATGGCGGGATCCGGCAGGATCGAGAAGGGACGGACCGAAAAGCCGTAATGATCGAGATAGAACTGGCTCAAACGGCGCGCTCCGGGAAAGATGAGGACGATATACCCGCCCAGACAGGCATTTGCCAGTCCGGCGCCCCGCCGCGCCCGGCCGATTGCCTAAAAGTGAGGACAAATCATCTGAGTCGGATCGGCCGGGGCAGAGGCGGCGGGGGATTTCAACCCTCGATTGCGCCCCCTGCACGGTCTTGCCATCCAGGATGGCGCAACGCCGCCGAACGTCCGGGGGAGTCGGCAAAAACGCGTCAAAATTTAACTAATTTTTAATCTAAACATTCAGATCGCCGCTGCGGCGTGCTAGCGTGGCCTTGTTCACGGGGATGGCGTTTCCGCAGCGGGTTGGCTGCCATGGACCGCGCCGAAAGTCCGCGCCGCGCCTCGGGGCATTTTTTTCATGGTTGTTTCCTCGATGGAGGGAATTTTGACGATCAATACGCGTATGACCGACTTCAAACCCGATCTCGTGCTGCCGGATGTAGGCTTTCCCGACAGCGACCGGGACCGGGGCCTTTACCGCAACGGCGCCAAGCGGGCCTTCGAAACCCTGCTGATCCTGCTGACCGCCCCCGTCACCGTGCCGCTGATCCTGCTGATGGCGCTGCTGGTGGCCTGCGACGGCGGCAATCCCTTCTTCGTGCAGAAGCGCCTGGGCCGCAACGGCCGGGTGTTCCGCATCTGGAAGCTGCGCACCATGGTGGTGGACGCCGAAAGCCATCTCAAGGCGCATCTGGACCAGGATCCCGAGGCCCGGCACCAATGGGACAGCACCCAGAAGCTGAAGCGCGATCCGCGCGTCACGCGCGTCGGGCGGCTGCTGCGCAAGACCTCGATGGACGAGCTGCCGCAGCTTCTGAACGTGGTGAACGGCACCATGTCGCTGGTCGGCCCGCGCCCGATGATGGTGGGCCAGCGGCATCTGTATTACGGGCGGGCCTATTACCGCCTGCGGCCGGGAATCACCGGGCTGTGGCAGATCTCGGCACGCAACGAATCGGAATTCGTGGCCCGCGTCCGCTATGACGAAGAATATCATCGGGATTTGTCCGGCTGGCTTGACCTGAAGATTTTGGTGCGCACAGTGATGGTCGTTCTGCGCGGCACCGGGTACTAAGGTCGCGTGTTCCCCGCGGCGGCCGTCAGAACGCCGCCCGCCGCGCCCAAGCCGCGAGACCGTGATTCATCATGACTGCCGACGTTTCCTCCAGCCGCCTTTCCCCCCGCCGGGGCGCGCGTTTCCTTTTGTCCACGGCCCTGGCCCTGGGGCTGGGCCTGTCGCTGGCCGGCTGCAAGACATCGGCCGAAAAGGCCGAGGAATATTACCAGTCCGGGCTGCAGCTGCTGGAGCAGGGCGACGTGGACCGCGCCATCGTGCAGTTCCGCAACGTCTTCGACATCGAGGGCACCCATTACGAGGCCCGCAAGACCCTGGCCGACACCTATCGCGCCCAGGGCGACATCGGCCAGGCCTATAGCCAGTACCTGCGGCTGGCCGAGCAATATCCCGACGACCTGGCGACCCGCATCGCCCTGGCGCGGCTGGCCTTCGACAGCCAGCAGGCGGACGAATTCGTCCGCCACGCCACCCGCGCCCAGGAAATCGCGCCCCAGGACGCAGAGGTGCAGGTGCTGGATCTGACCCGCCGCTATCGCGAGGCCACCCTGGCCGAGGACGACAAGGCCCGCGCCTCGCTGGGCGAGGAAGCGGCCCGGATGGCCCAGACCCGGCCCGACGATCCGATGCTGATGGGCATCCTGCTGGACCGGGCGGCCAATGCCAGGGATCTGGACGAGGCCGACCGGCTGACCGCGCGCCTGCTGGAACTGCAACCCGACAATCCGCAACGCTATGCGCAGCGGCTGGCGCTTCTGGCGGAACGCCAGGACAAGCCCGCGATCGAGGCGCATCTGCGCGCCACCATCGCGAAATTCCCCGACAACGACCAGGCCAAGGCCGATCTGGTCCGGTTCTACATGTCCGAGAACCAGCCCGACCGCGCCGAGGCCTTCCTGCGCGACCTGGCCGAGGCCGCGCCCGCCGACGATCCCGCGCCGCGCGCCGACCTGGTCCGCTTCGTTGAGATGCAGCGCGGCGCGGATGCCGCCCGCGCTGAGCTGGACCGCATCATCGCCGAGGGCGGCGATCCGCTGCTGTTCCGCACCCTGCGCGCGGGCTTCGATTTCCGCGACGGCAAGCAGGCCGAGGCGATCGCCGAGATCCGCTCCGTGCTGGACGGCGTGACCGAACCCACGGAAACCTCGCTGAACGTGAAGGTCCAGCTGGCCCGGATGCTCGTTGAAACCGGCGACGCGGCGGGCGCGCGAGCCCAGGTCGACGAGGTGCTGGCCCAGAATGCCAGCCAGCCCGGCGCGCTGAAGCTCAAGGCCCTCTGGGACATCCAGGAGGACCGGGCGGACGACGCGGTGCTGGCCCTGCGCTCGGTCCTGGACCAGGCCCCCCAGGACGCCGAGGCGATGAGCCTGATGGCCGACGCCTATGACCGGGCGGGCGAGCCGGATCTGGCGCGCGATTACCTGTCGCAGGCGGCGGCCGCGTCGAACAACGCGCCGGCCGAGACGCTGCGCCTGGCGGACCGGCTGATGTCCGAGGAACGCTGGCGCCCGGCCGAGGACGCGATCCTGCCCGCCCTGCGCCGGACCCCAGACAACCTGGACCTGCTGGGGGCCCTGGGCCGGATCTATCTGTCCATGCCCGACCTGCCGCGCGCCGAAGGCGTGATCACCCGCCTGCGCGAGATCGGCACCGACCAGGCCACGGCCGCCGCCGACCGGCTGGATCTGGCCCGCCTCGCCAACCAGGAGGGCGAGGCCGCCGCGCTTGCCTATCTGGAACAGCAGGCCAATGCGGCCGACGCCGATATCGGCGCCAAGCTGAGCCTGATCCGCGCGCAGCTTGCCTCGGGCCAGGCGCCCGCCGCGCTGAAACTGGCGCAGGACATGGTCGCCGCCGACCCCGAAAGCCGCGCCGCGCGCATGGCCCTGGCGATGACCCAGGCGGCCAACAACGACCTGCCCGCCGCGCGCGAGATCTTCACCGCGCTGATCGCCGAAAAGCCCGACGACCTGCCGCCCCACCTGGCCCTGATCCGGCTGGCGACGCAGGAAGGCAAGCTGGACGAGGCCCGGACCCTGACCGAACAGGGCCTGGCGGCCCTTCCCGACAATCCCGACCTGCTGTGGTCCAAGGCCGGGCTGGCCGAACGCGAGGGCGACATCGACGGCGCCATCGCCATCTATGACCAGCTTTACGCGCGCGATTCGACCTCGATCATCGTGGCCAACAACCTGGCAAGCCTGCTGGCGACCTGGAAATCCGACGATCCGGCGGCGGTGGCGCGCGCCTCGGCCGTGGCGCGGCGGCTGAAGGACACCACCGTGCCGCCCTTCATGGATACCTATGGCTGGATCCAGCACCTGAACGGCGACAGCGCCGCCGCGCTGCCCTATCTGGAAGGCGCCGCCGCCGCCTTGACCCAGGATGCCGTGGTGCAGTTGCACCTGGGCGTGGTCCAGGCCGCCCTGGGCAAGACCGACGCCGCCAAGGCGCAGCTGGAAAAGGGCCTGGAAATGCTGCCCGAAGGCCAGGAAGGCCAGTCGATCACCGCCGCGCGCGAGGCCCTGGCCCGGCTGAACGCCCCCGCCCAGGCGGGGGAGGCGGCCTCCAATGGAACGACCGGAGGGACGACCGGCGGCACGGCGGGGGAGCCCTTAGGCGATGCCGCCCCGGCGGCGGGCCAGGCCACCAACTGACGGGCGGCGGCTGTGATCCCGGGGTGACAGGGGGGGCGAATTTTTCTCTCCGTTCACTTTTGGCTCATGGCATTGTGGTAACAAGCAAACCCTGACGGACATGCGCCGCGATGCGCGCCCTGACGGGAAACAGTGTTGAAGGACTGACCCATGACGATCCTGCTGCGTTTCATGCTGGCCGCGCTGCTGGCGCTGCCGCTGGCCTTTCCCCGCGCCGCCCTGGCGCAGGAATACCGCATCCAGTCCGGCGACCGCCTGACGGTCGAGGTGCTGGAGGATGAATCGCTGAACCGCACGCTGGTGGTGCTGCCGGGCGGGACCATCGACTTTCCCTATGCGGGCAGCATCCGGGTCGCGGGCCAGTCGCCCGCGGCGGTGGGCAGCCGGATCAGCCAGGCCCTTGCGGGCGTCCTGGCGTCCCCGCCCACGGTCTTCGTGACCGCCACCCCGCTGATCGAACCGGCCGCCCCGGTCGAGGCTGCGGTGGTCAACATCTACATCATGGGCGAGGCAAGCGCGCCGGGCGCCAAGGCGGTCCCGCCGGGCACCACCTTCCTGCAAGCCCTGTCCCAGGCGGGCGGGCTGACGCCCTTTGCCGCGACCAAGCGCATCCAGCTGCGCCGCGCCTCGATGCCGGGGCAGGTGATCACCGTGAACTATGCCGCGATCATGCGCGGCGCGGGCATGAACATGGATCCCGTGCTGGCCGAAGGCGACGTGATCATCGTCCCCGAACGCGGCCTGTTCGAGTGACGACGATGCGGCGCGGGACGGCAACGACGACTGCGGCGGCGGGCCTCGCGGGGCTTCTGGCCCTGCTACCGCTTGGCGCGCAGTCCCAGGAAACCGACCCTTCCGCCCCCGAGGCGCGGCTGACCATCGGCCAGCAGATCGCGGTGGAAGACGGCGACCTGATCGGCATCACGCCGCTGGACCTGAACCTGCGCACCGGCAGCCGCGTCCAGACGATCCAGTTCTCGCTGTCCGCGCCCTTCCGGCTGCACGATCCCGACGAGGACAAGTCCTTCGCCCTGGGCGATCCGCAGGCCCGGCTGCTGCTGCGGCGCGGCGCCCGCAACTCCGCCATCGAGGCGGAACTGGGCTATCGCGAGAACGACCTGGACGAGGAAATCCTGTTCGACGACCTCAGCAACGAATTCGTCACCCTGGACGGCGGCCGCGTGGCCCAGACCGATGCCCGCCTGACCTATGTCTTCGGGCGCGAGGCCAAGCTGGGCGGCGAATTCGGCCTTTCCTGGATCAGGCGCGATTACAGCGGCACCACCGATCCCGACCTGGACGACAGCGAAACCCGCAGCGGCAACGTGGCCTTCTACCTGGAACCCACGCCGCTGGTCCGCGCCCGCATCCTGGCCGAGGCCAGCCGCACCGACGGCGAGGTCAACGACAGCCGGTCCGACCGCTATGGCGTGGGCGCGTCCCTGCAGGTGGACAAGCTGACCAACCTGGATGTCGAACTGGCCCGCACCCATATCCGGCGCGAGGAAGGCGACGGCACGGTGGAACAGGCCGAAGGCCCGTCGCTGCGCCTGGGCCTGACCCGGTCGCGGCCTCTGGGGGACTGGTCGCTGTCCTTCGGATCCGATCCCGGCACCGCCGGGCGGCGCGAGAATTTCAACATCGGCCGGACGCTGGAACTGCGCCGCTTCACCCTGACGGGCCAGGTCGGCGTGACGCGGTTCCAGGACAATTACGACCCGATCTTCCAGATCGCCTACAACCAGAAGCTTACCGAAATGTCGCAGGTGCAGGCGTCGCTGCGCCGGGCGGCCGTCACCGACAACGACGGCGACGAGGCGCTGAACACCGACATCACCGCCAATTACAGCCGCCAGATCTCGGCCGTGTCCAGCATCGCCGCCAATATCCGCTATCGCGAAAGCGAGGTGCAATCGGGCGACAGAGAGGATGCGCGCTCGGTTTCCTTCGGGCTGGATTACAGCCGCGCGCTGCCCAACGACTTTTCCTTGGTCGCGGGCGCCAACGTGATCCGCAGCAAGGACAGCGACGGCACCCACGACGACGAGGAACGGGTCTATCTGGGCGTGAACCGCAGCTTCAGCTTCCTGCGCTGATCGGCTCTGTTGCACAAACCGGCCTGAGGGGATTCATCTTGTGACTTCAGCTTGATAGCTGATGGGCATGAGCAGACCGACAGCCCCGACCTACAAGACC
>NZ_UZWE01000076.1 GCF_900631945.1 Paracoccus haematequi | reverse complement strand
GCGGGCCGTGGCGCTGGCGTTGATCTTGTAGAGCAGCGTCGCGCCGAAGAGGTAGGTCCCGTCCACGGGCGCCACGAAGTGGTTGTTCGCGGCGTCGAAGGCCCCCTGGTCGTTGTAGTCGGTGTTGTTCAGGCCGATCTTCGTCCAGGTCCCGATGCCGACATAGTTGTCGTAGTTGGTGTAGGCCTTGAAGCGGGGCAGCCGGGGCTGGTCGACGATGCCGTTGGCGTTGTCGACGCTGAGCCCGTCGAAGAAGGTGCTGCCGTCGGCCGAAACCGCCAGCCGGAACCTGTCGGAGCCAAACAGCCCCACCAGCGCCTTGGTCACGAAGCCGGTCTGCAGCGTCAGGCCGAGATCGTCGCCCGCAGCCTCCTTGTTCATGGTGTAGAACAGATCGCCGGTGCCGCCCTCGGCCACGGTCTTCGCCGTCCAGAGCGCGGCGTTCAGCTTGGCAGAGAACGGGTTCGACGCATCCGCCGTGGTGCCGAGCCCGAGCAGCGCCATGTTCTGCAGCGTCGCGGGCGTGGTGCCGGTCCAACTCGCGCCATCGTAGACCAGCAGCACGTCCTCGTCCTCGACCCAAGCCCGCCAGCCGGTCCGCGGTGGCAGGCGGAGCCATGCGCCGTCCGTCCAGAGCGCGACATTCAGGTCCCAGCCCGCCCAGTCGCCCGTCGCGCCCGAGCCAACGATGTAGCGATCGCCATCGGCGGGGCTTCCGGGCGGCGCTGTCAGGTCGCGGTCGAGGACGGAGAGCTGGACGAGCCCGTCGAGCAGCCGCAGCGCCTCGTTGTGGGTGACATGCTTCTGGGCCTGCGCCGCCAGGATGAAGGGCAGCAGGAGATGGGTCGTGGCGTCGGACATGGGATGGCCTTCAGAACGTGAGCGTGACGGTTTTCGGCGCGCCCCGCCCGACGAGGGCGGAGAGCTGAAAGATTCGGATGTCGAGCGTGTCGCCGGGGCCGAGCGGCGCGCCCCAGTCGGCGGTCTGCTGGGCGGCCGTGTAGACGGCGCTGGTCGTGGATGCGCTCAGCACCCGTTTCACGCTCGCGCCGTCGAGGATCTCGACCTCATAGGCTTCCAGTTCCTCGGCCAGCGGCACCTCGAGCCCACTCCAGCTGTCGGCGGCGAGTGCGCGCGACCGGCGCGTCCAGCGGATCGCCAAGTCGCCGGGTATGCGGGGTTTTCGCCACGGCTGCTCGACGTGGGTGACCGAGAACGGCCGAAGCCCGACGCCTGCGGGCGTGAAGACTTGCGCCACATAGGTCTCGTCGCTGACCGTGCGGCTCGCGGGGCCGATGCGCCAGTTCCATGGGATACCGAGATCGGCCTCGGCGATCGGCAGCGATGCGAGGCTGTCGTCGAGCACCACCACCCGCGCGCCGTCGGGCGCGGGATTGCCCATGGCGCCTTCCGTGCCGCGCTGGCCGCGGAGCAGCCGGGTCAGGCGATACCCGCCCGGCGCCAGAAGTTCTGCCGCGCCCGCCTGCACGATCTCCCAGACGCCGGGCGCGCTCTCGATGGCGAGCGCGTTGGCCCCTCCGAACAGCGTCAGGTCGGTCATGCTCTCCAGTGTCCCGGTCAGCAAGTCGACCACCAGCGCATTGCCGAGGTCGAACCGCGAGGTCGGACCGGCGTAGAAGTCCGATGCCAGCGTGCCGATCCGGGCCCGCGTCCCGAAGCTGCTGAGCAGTTCGAAGCCGTCCGTCGACGGGCTTCGGAACACCGCGATCTCGCCCGGCCAAGGGACGGCATGCGCCGCCGCGAAGGGCCGGTGCGCGGACTGGTCTTCGGTGAGCTGCGGCAGGTCCATTAGCACCGCGTCCGGCGCGCCGAACACCACGGCGCGCGTCAGCGACGCCGCGCGGGGATTGCCCGGTGGCAGATCGTAACTCGCCCGATCCTGGCGGACCGCCTCGATGCCGCGCGCCTCGGCGTCGGCAATGGAGACGAGCCGCAGATCGACCAGCCGCCCGTCATGCGCGAGCCGGATCGCGTCGGCCGGATCCAGCGCGAGGCGCGAGGGCGGCAGACGGAAGGCCGCCGTCTCGCGCCCCACCCACGCCTCCATCAGCGCACGGCGGCAGCGGCGCTCAGCCTCTTCGGGCGGCACGGCCATCGGGAAGGATTCCGAGGCGATCCGGGTCGTGTCCACCGTGATGCGCCGCGCCTCGACGAGGGCGGCGTCGTAATCCTCGTCGGCTCGGGCGACCTGCCATTTCAGCGCCTGCGGCAGTTCGGTCTCCTGGCCGCGCGTCAGTTCCAGCACGTCGCCCTCGCGGGCGGCCACCAGATCGTCGGGTGTGAGGGTCGCGACGGAGGCCCGGCCGCGGATGACAAACCGGATCATTCCCTCGGTCTCCACGGCGTCGAAGCCGAAGTGTCGCGACAGCGTCGTTATGGAGGCGCGCGGGCTTTCCAGCGCGGTGATGGCATAGCCCTCGACCGCGCCCCAAAGCCCGGTGACGTCGATCAAGGACTCGTCCAGCCCCGCGCGCAGGCAAAGGTGCCGGAAAAGCGCCGCCAGTGACACTGCCCCGAGCCGACCGGTCAGCCAGTGGCCGAGCCGCCAGTTCGCGCCGTCCGTCCAGACATCGGTCAGCGCCGGGAAGAACGGGTACGGCCGCGCGTCCCAGGTCCAGGCGGCGCATTCTGGCACATGCACCATCCGGTCGTCATAGACCGACGAGAGCGGGTTGTTGGCGGCCTCGCCCCACCAGAGATACGTCGCCTCGAGATAGGCGCGCTGGATGGCGTCATCGCGCCAGCCCCGCGAGAAGTACGGCGTGAAGCTCTCGGACGACTTCGGGTCGAAGAAGACGTTGGGCTGGTTCGTGCCCCGGTCGATGGCCGGGCAGCCCAGCTCGGTGAACCAGATCGGCTTGGACTCTGGCGTCCACGCTGTCGGCGTGCCGCTCTCCACCCCGCCCGGGCGGTCGTAGTGCGGGGTCGACCACCAGCTGCGCAGGTCCTTGTAGCGGAAGACCCTTTATGTCTGCAAGTCCTTGAAGGAACATAATCTCCTGCAGGCGATTGCGCGGGTGAACCGGCTCTACGAGGACGGCGGAACGGAGAAGCAGTTCGGCTTCATCGTCGATTACGAGGGGCTACTCGGCGAGCTCGACAGCGCCCTGACGACCTATAGCGCATTCGAGGGCTACGAGGCGGCGGACCTCGCCGAGACGGTGCATGACGTCCGCGAGGAGATCCGCAAGCTGCCCCAGCTGCACGATCAGCTCTGGGACCTGTTCAAGCCGGTCCGGAACAAGAAGGACATGGAGCAGTTCGAGCAGCACCTTGCCGACGAGTCGCTTCGACATGAGTTCTACGCGCGCCTCAAGGCTTTCAGCCGGTGCCTGCACATATCGCTCTCGTCGGACAAGCTGTTCGATGTCTTCGACGAGGCCAAGGTCGACGCCCTGAAGCGGGACTGGAAGCAGTTCTCCGAGCTCAAGCGGTCGGTCCAGCTCCGCTACCAGGAGACGGTCGATGTCCGCGAGTTCGAGCCGAAGATCCAGAAGCTGCTCGATGACCATGTCGTGGCGATGCCTGCCGAGACCATCATCGAGGTGGTGAACATCAACGATCCTGATGCGCTGAAGGCGGTCGTCGAGGAGACGGGCGTCTCCGAAGCCTCGAGGGCGGACCGCATCGCCAGCGCCACCCGGCGGGCAATCACCGAGAAGATGGATGAGGACCCGACGTTCTACAAACAGTTCTCCGAGCTACTCGAAGAGACCATTCGCGCCTATCGCGAGAAGCGGCTCTCCGAGCGCGAGTACCTGAACAGCGTCGTGGACCTCGCGAGCAAGGTGGCACGCAAGGATCGGGGCCGGGATGTTCCCGAAAGCATCCGGGGCGATGAGGATGCACAGGCGTTCTTCGGCGTCCTGGAAGGTCAGCTCAAGACCAAGGACGATGAGCCGGTGGCCGGCGACGAAGCAGCATCCATCGCCCTGGAGATCATCGACATCATCAAGTCCCACCTGATCGTCGACATCTGGTCGAACGAAGTGGCCCAGAACAAACTGCGCAATGCCATCGATGACTACTTCTTCGACGTTCTGCGTGACGAGAGGGGCGTCGACCTGCCCGTGGAGGTGCTCGACGACCTCGAACTCAAGATCATGGATCTTGCTCGGGCCCGGTTCGCGGCATGACGCGGGAACTGCACTGCCTGCAGTACGGCGAGCAGGAGATCCGGTACGAGATCGTCCGCCGTCCGAGGAAGACGCTAGAGATCGCTGTCGAGCCGGATGCTTCGGTGGTGATCGCGGCCCCGGAGGACGCGACACTCGACGCCATAGAAGCCAAGCTGCGGAAGCGCGCGGCATGGGTGACGCGGCAGCAGCGGTACTTCGCCCAGTTCCTTCCAAGAACACCGGAGCGCAGGTTTGTCGCCGGTGAGACGCATCTCTACCTCGGGCGCCAGTACCGGCTGAAGGTCGTCCCGCATGTCCAGGAAAGCGTGAAGCTGATCCGCGGCTTCATCGTCGTGCAGACACACCGGCCGACCAGGCCGGAGGTGACGCGCGAACTGGTCGAGGCATGGTACCGGGACCGGGCACACATCAAGTTCCCGGAGCGGATCGAGCTCTGTCTCGGCCACTTTCCGGATCCGGAGGCATTCAGGCCGAAAGGTCTCATCGTACGCCAGACCCGGCAGCGATGGGGGTCCATGTCGCCGGCCGGACGCCTGCTGCTGAACCGCCGCCTCGTGCAGGCGCCGGTCGACGCCATCGACTACGTGATCACCCACGAGCTCTGCCATGTGGCGGAGCCTCATCACGGTGCTGCCTTCTTCGAGCTACTCGACAAGGTGATGCCCGATTGGGAGCGTCGGAAGCAGAGGTTGGAAAGTAACCGCCCGGTTGCCACCGCCTGCCTGAGCGTGGGGTGATCGGCTAAGACACGTGCATAGCGACGTCGTTAACGACGTATCTTATGCGGGGCTTTCG
>NZ_UZWE01000075.1 GCF_900631945.1 Paracoccus haematequi | reverse complement strand
GACGCAAAACATCCCTCTGAAACGATAACGCCTCCGATCAAGACAACCATGGCGCGGGGTAGAGCAGCCCGGTAGCTCGTCAGGCTCATAACCTGAAGGTCACAGGTTCAAATCCTGTCCCCGCAACCATCGTCACTTGCCTCGAACGCCCGCCGCCCAGGCGGGCGTCGGCATGTGTGGCCTCCCGATCCGCGCAGAGCGCCAGGATCGCCCCCAGCTCTCCGTAAAGATCGATCCCCTGCGTCTCCGGACCAGGGTGGATCACCACCTTCTCGATCAGCCCGCGCAGGATCATCGCCGCCTCCACGCGCGTGTCGTCGGCGTTCAGCGCCGTGCTCAGCGCCGCCACCTTCTTCTCGTAGACGGCGACGATGCCGGGATGCATCGCCACCGGTGAAGGTTCTTCGGTGCGGGCGAGGGCGGCTTCGATCTCGGCGCGCTCGGCTTCGAGCGCGTCCATCTTCTCCTTCATGGAGGGGCTATACATCCCCTCGGTGATCGCGGTGATGATGCTGTCGATGGCTTTCTTGACGCGGACGTGGCGGCGTTCGAGATCGGCCCGTTCCGCCAAGGCCTCCTGGCGCCCCCTCTGCACCTCGCGCTGAAACTCCTCGATGAACCGGCGCAGTAGGTCCGGTCTCATCAGCCGCTCCCTCAGGCCAGAGAGCACTCGCTCCTCCACCTCCTCGCGCAGGATCGTCCGGCGATAGCCGCAGGTCCCCTTGTTGCGCGCCGTCGAACAGCCGAGCCGGGACTTGCTGATCATCGAATAGCCGCCCCCGCAGCAGCCGCAGCGGACCAGATCGGAAAGCAGGTAACGGGGCCGGTGGCCACGTTCGATGCCCGGCGCGTCAGGGTTCTCGGCCCGGCTTTCGAAGATCTCCTCGCGGGTTGCCTCCTGGCGGGCCTTCACCTTCTCCCAGAGAGCGTGGTCGACGATGCCCAGATGTGGCACCTCCTCGACGACCCAGTCCTCGGGCGGGTTCAGCCGCGAGACCCGCTTTCCGGTGGTGGGATCCTTGCGGTAGTGCAGCCGGTTCCAGACCAGCTTGCCGACATAGAGTTCGTTGTTGAGGATCCCCGTGCCGCGCTTCCAGTTGCCGCCGATGGTGGAAGCGCTCCAGGTGCCGCTGCTGCGGCCCGAAGCTGGAGAAGGGATGCCTGCCGCGTTCAGCGCGACGGCGATGGTGCGGGCGCTCTTGCCCGCCGCATAGTCGCGGAAGATCCGCCGCACGATCGCCGCTTCCGCCTCGTGGATGACCCGATCGCCCGCGGTCAGGCTGCCATCGGGCAGCGCCTGGCGATCGACCTTGTAGCCATAGCCGATGCCGCCGGCGGACTTGCCCTCCCGCACCCGGCCCTCCAGCCCCCGATGGGTCTTCTGGGCGAGGTGCTTGATGTAGAGGGCCGCCATCGTGCCGCCGAGGCCGACATGCATCTCGTTGATCTCGCCCTCGGTCTTGGTGACGATGCGGATACCCTGAAAGCTCATCTGCTTGTGAAAGCCTGCGATGTGCTCCTGGTCGCGCGAGAAACGGTCCAGGGCCTCGGCCACCACGACGTCGAAGCCGCCTCGCATGGCGGCCTGTCGCAGACCCTGAAATCCGGGGCGCAGATCGAAGGACCCGCTGCTCGCCCGATCCTGGAACGTCTCCGTCACCAGCCAGCCATTGTCGGCGCACAGCTTGCGGCAGAGCCGAAGCTGGTCCTCGATCGAGGCATCCCGCTGCAGATCGGAGGAATAGCGGGCATAGACGGCCGCCCGGACAGGCGATGATGCTTTGAAGGTCACGGCGTGTCCCCTCCCTCCGTGGTGGATTGGCCCAGATACTCCCGTGCCGCCTGCCGGGCGAGGAGGCGGACGAGGGCGTCGAGGCCTTCATGATGGGGTTCTTGCGCCAGGTAATCAATGTCCGCGTCGCTGGCTCGCGGCTGATCAGCCCGACAGGCTGACGGGGATCGGTTCGGCTTGAGTGGCGTTCTGGACATCGAGATTGACCCGGACGGAAAGGTCCGTGCAATCTGAAGGAGAGTTCGGGACCGACTTGGGAAACAAATCGGCTGTTTGATGTGAGAGGCGTCGATGGATGAAATTGAAGCAGCTCTCTCGAGGATCCAGGTTGGTGCGCAAGCTGAACTCGAGAAGAGACAACGGGACAGCAATTCGCCAGAGGTTCGCTTCGCTGACTTGGCGCCGGCCCTCCTGATCTACGATCTCGACAAAGCGAATTACGACGAACAGCTTATTCCTCAGTCGATTATCGACAGTGTGGGAAGGCGCCGATTCAGTGCCTTCGTGCCCACGACCCAGCAGGTGGTCGCGAAGAGCACGTTGATATCTCCCATCGAAAAGAGGCGGTTCATTCAACAGGGATATGTGATCCTCGTCGCGCCCCTGCGGAGAAGCGGGTCCCATGCACGGGGGCGACGCAATCTCACGCATGCCGAGCAAGCCATCAGAAACGCCTTGAGTCTGTGGACCTACGCACTCATCCCTGAAATCACTGCGCAGTTCGGCGCCAGGAACTCGCGACTTCGGACAGACCGGCTTTTTGCATGGTTGACGAGTCGCGCACCAAGTCTCGCGCTCTTAGCGGAAAGTTCTCATGCCGGCAGGATAAACGGCGGCGGAACGACCGACCAACGGGATACGGAGAATTATCCGGACCTACGGAGTTTTATTGAGGCGTTGGAAGATCATGGACGAAAAATAGCGACACGCCTGCCAGGCGAGGTATTATCGTGTTCCGGCGAGGCGCTGCGGATGAAGATGCGTCAGATCACCGAAAACCATGTTCCGTCCCAAGAAGTTCTGCCAGAGTTGACCGCCTTGCGAACTGACGTCCTTGAGGTTCTCGCTAAAGCACGGCGCATTGCGGCAGCGATCGCCGCTGATGATGGCAAGCTGGCCAGAGGAAACGACAAGGCGATGAACAGCCTTGGGGAGTTGCGGGCGCATCAGGTAGTTCGATCTCCCGAGCAGTATGGCAAGCGTGCCGCGGGTTCGGCGCGGAAGATCGTTCAGGGACAATTCCATAGCAGGCTCGTCCAATCCGGCAACATTCCTTCGGTTGATCGGCTGACCGTGGCTGACCTCGCGGTCATAGCCTTTCTTTGCGATATAGACCCATATCTGATCTGCGCTCAGCACATGCTGTTCTCCGACGAAATCGATATGGTGCGCGCCTTTGGTCGGCTCAAGCGTGGAGAGCTGGCCGATGCTTCGGAGTATAAAAAGCTCATAATGGGACTCGCGGACATATCCCAAAGGGCCGAGGAGGGGCGCGCCGCCAGGATGGACGATCTGGAGCAGATCGCAATCGTGTTGACGGAAATCCCCAAAATGCTGGAATTGGAAGGGGTAGAGCGGAGCAATTTGTTCTCCTGATCAATTGATAGCTATCAGCACGTTCAGCAGAGTGGCACGGAGGGCGGCTTCGGCCTCGGTCGTGTCTGCCGGACCCGCTTCACCACCGCTTCCAGAAGCAAGGTGGCTTTGGTCGGGTGGCAGAGGGGCCTGTGCGTCATCACCGGGGCTCATCGTCAGCCTTCGGCTCGGGGCGGCTACACTACCTCGCGCATACCTGGGCGTAGCCGTTCGACCAGCATGCCCGATCTATATCTTCACGGAGAAGAATCCCGAGACCGGTGTGGGCGTGGTTCCCCTTATCCCAGCCATTCCAGTAGCCATCGGCCTGGCCCGGGGCCGATATGTTCACATAGACAAAAAAGCCGCTCGGTGAGACAAGCTGGAAGCTGCCGTCCCGGTCTGCGGTATAGTCGCAGGCCCCCTTGAAGACCTCGCGCTTGCTGACGGTGAGGCTGCAAGCCGCCGACTTGGCCTCTGCCGTGCCATCGACAGCGACGGCAAGGACCGCGATCAAAAACATCCTCATGGAAATCACCTTTCTCGAACCAAGGTCAGTCGCTCAAGCCAATATCAGGAAATCAGGGGGACCGGTCGATGTAGCAGCGGCCCATTTCGCCGATCCGGGCACCGAAATCATCTCGCATCCCTTCTGGACCGATGAGCGTTGTGGGACAGGATATACCAGAGGCAGACCATGAAAACGACGATTGCCGCGCTCACTGCCGCCATGTTCCTTGCTGCCTGTGAAACCCCGGTTGCGACGGCGCCTGCCCCTGCGGAGCCTGAGCGGCCTATGGATGAGGTTCCTGTGCAGATGACCTTGGCGAACGGGGATAGGCATTACAGCTTCAAGAGCGGCTGCGTCGTCGTCCTGGAGCCGCAGCGCGCGGTTGTGAAGTCAGAGACGAGGGCCTGCGAACTCCACCATCGGGACATCGCCCTGCTTTATGCTTCGGGGGATTGAGGGATCTCGCCTGCGGCATCGTCGCCTCGCCAGAAGCATTGCGTGCGGCGCGAAGGATAGAAATTGTCGGCGAATTCATTTGCGCGGTCTGCAACCCTGTGCCACTCATGGTTGCACGTGAGGCAGATAATCATCATGAAAGGCCGTAACCGCCCGGTTGCCACCGCCTGCCTGAGCGTGGGGTGATCGGCTAAGACACGTGCATAGCGACGTCGTTAACGACGTATCTTATGCGGGGCTT
>NZ_UZWE01000073.1 GCF_900631945.1 Paracoccus haematequi | reverse complement strand
GCCCCGCATAAGATACGTCGTTAACGACGTCGCTATGCACGTGTCTTAGCCGATCACCCCACGCTCAGGCAGGCGGTGGCAACCGGGCGGTTACGTTCAATTGGACACGGACATGTCCGATCCTTGGCCAGCAGAATGAGGACTTCTCGAGCCGCTTGGCGAAGAGACAGATCCCGCTGCCGTCCCACCAAACGATCTTGATCCGGTCCGCGCGTTTCGCCCGGAACACATAAAGGGCGCCGCTGAAGGGGTCGCTGCCTCCATCACGCACCAGGGACAGCAGGCTGTCCGGCCCCTTCCGGAAGTCAACCGGCTGGCTGGCCAGAAAGACTCTCACACCAGACGGGATCATGCCGAGCGCACCGCGCGAAGGATCCGGCGCAGCGCTGCCTCACTGAGATCGGGGCTGACCCGGATCGTGACATCGCCCACCACGATTTCCGCAAGAGGGGCTAGCGAATCCCCAGGATCACTCTCGCCTTGCTTGTTCAGAAAGGCCTTGCGCCAGCCGAACAGCTGCGGCGGCGAAATCCCCAGACGGCGCGCCAGTGCGGAAACATTGACGCCCGGTTCCAGAGCCGCGGTGACTGCCTGTGCCTTGAACTCATCCGACCAGCGTCGTCGTTCGCCGACCGGCGCACCGTCCAGCCGCGCGACAACAGCCTCGACCAACTGAAAGCTACCAGTCGCAGGCATAGGCATAGAACTAGGCGTAGGCATGGAACACCAGTAATCAGATCGATGTCCAAACCCTATCCGAGACCAGGCACGCCATTAACCCACGGGGTCGCCTTCCCGCTTACGAAGATCAAGAAACTGACCATCCAGAACCGGCGCTTGATCCATCAGCGCCAAGCCGCATAACCTCAACCCACGGAGCCAGGACCCTCCCTCCAGACCAACATCAGGCCGAATGTTCCAAATCATTCGACGACGGACACTTCAGATTGGTAACTAGGACAGATCTCCGGCAGTTGGCTCCGTGGACTTGTCTCGGAAAATTGCCGGATCCGTGCTCTATGATGGCGCCCTTTTCTCGAAGACCACGGGGTTCTTCCCGGCAAGGGCTGAATCAGAGGCATTCGTGAAGACGCTCAAGCGCGATTACGTCCAGGTGACGCCGCTGCCGGATGCTCAGACCGTGCTTGAACTGATCGGAAGCTGGTTCGAGGATTGCAACGACAACCACCCGCACTCAGGGCTGAAAATGCGCTCGCCCCGCCAGTTCATCACAGCTCAAACCGCAACCGCCTGAGTGTTCGGTGGTGGGGCAAAACCACATAATCAGGAGTGCCTGGATCAATATCGCCGAACCCCCATCTTGGATCGATGGGCATACATTGACATAGCTATGATCAGGCCTAACACCCTGATCATGCTATGTGTCGCCACAAGCGCGGGTTCGATACCCAAAGCCAGCGCAATCACGCCAAGTTCCGGCGCACCGCCGGGCATGTAGGCCAAGAGCAAGGCCGGTGCCGACAGGTTGAGAAGGCCCGCTATCTGTTTGGCGATCAGGAAGGATGCAACCGCGCAGCCCCCCCCCATCACGCCCGATATCCAGCTGTCCTTGATGATATCCTTGAATTTGTAGCCTTGAAACTTCGTCCCGATGCCGCAGCCGATCACCAATTGCGCCGCGATCGAGAACATCGGCGGCACATGGGCCTCGCTCAGCCCCGCCATGTGAATGCCGGCCGACAGGATCAGCGGAAACATCAACATGCCACTGTTGAAACGCAGGGCCTTGGCTGCGACCCACCCGAACGATCCGCAAAACAGCAGCAGCAGGATCGCACCCGGGCTGATCTCGAACCCGTGGTCCAAGGCGACGCGGCTGGCGCGCGCCAGATCATAGTCGGAGATGAAGCCGATCAGGATCGGTGTCAGGACCAATAGGACGACCATCCGGCTCGTGTGGCACATGGCGATGCGCTTGAGGTCGCCGCCCATGTCCTCGGCTATGGCGCTGACAACCGAAAACCCGCCCGGCACGGCGGCCAGAAAGGCCGTCGTCTGGTCCATATTCCCGAACCGCATCAGGCAGCGATAGACCACCCAGAAGAAGATCGCGGTCAGCAGCAGCATGAAGGCAATCGAGGGCAGCCAGCGGATGATATTGGGCAGCACATCCACGCTGAAGCCCGCGCCGAGCATCGTCCCGATGATCAGCATCGCATAACTGCGCCATGTCGCGGGCAAGGCCAGCTTGACGCGCAATTGAGCCAAAAGCGCCGTTGTCGCAAAGCTTCCCAAAATCCACGGAAGCGGAATGTTGAGATATAGAAACAAAAGGCCGCCGGTAAAACCGACGGCCAAAGTTCCAAGCCCTAAAAGCAGCTTGTTCATTACACGAGAGCCTTCTTCGCCTTGCGATGACGCATGATCGGCAAGATCAGACTGATGACGACCAAGAGAATGAAGAACGCAATCGCGATAGGGCGCTCAAGAAGATAGCCAAGCGGGTTGCCGCCGGAAATCTGCATGGTTCGGACCAGTTCCCCTTCTGTCATCCGGCCAAGTAGCAGACCGATCACTGCGGCCGCCACGGGGTAGTTGTGGCGTCGCATGAGCCAGCCCAGACCGGCAAAGGCCGCGACAGTGAGGGGACCGGCAAGCGTGCCGGTAATCCCGTAGCCACCCCACGCACAAAGCGCCAGAACGGAAGGCACGAGATAGGCCAGCGGAACCTTGATGACGAGGCCCAAGAGGCGCAGCGTCAGGAGCCCCAGAACCCCCAACAGCACGACCTGACCCATATTGCCAATGATGATGGCATAGACCAGCTCGGTTTCATCGCGGATGAAAGCCGGACCGCCGATGATGTTATGGAAGGAGAAGGCGGCGAGAAGCACGGCGGTTGCCGCACCGCCCGGGATGCCAAGCGCCAGAAGCGCGGTCATCGATCCGCCTTCCGAACTGGAGTTGGCGGTTTCGGCGGCCACGACGCCCTCGGGTTCGCCCTTGCCAAAGGCTTCGGGGTTCTTCGAGGTGCGGCGCACCTCACCATAGGCCACAAGGTTGGCAACCGACGAGCCTACGCCCGGGATTGCCCCGATGATGGCGCCGATCAAGCTGCCGCGGAACAAGGTCTTGGGGTAGCGCAGCGACATCGCCATGCCGGCGAGGATACGCTTGAACGAGATCTCGCGGTCGGCATCCGATTGCACCAGATAAGAACTGCCCCGCAGGCGCAGCAATTCGGAGGCGGCAAAAATGCCGATCATGGCAGGCACGACGGCAATACCGTCAATCAGATAGGGATTGCCCAGTTTGGTGCGCATGGTGCCGGTCGTCGACATGCCGATCTGGCTCAACATCAGCCCGAAGGCGCCAGCCATTAGGCCTTTTGCTACGGTGCTGTCATTCAGCGTCGCGATCAGCGTCAGGCCCCAGACGACCACCATGACCATTTCAAGCGGGCCGAGTTTCAAAACGGCGCCTGCCAGAGGCTGGATCAGGAACATCAACAGCAGATAGCCCGCGAAAGCCCCGACAACCGATGCGCCAAGTCCAAGTCCGAGGGCTTCGTTGTGTTGGCCCTTCTTGGCCATCGGATATCCGTCGAACGCGGTGGCGACCGAAGAGGAGGATCCCGGAATGTTCATCAAGATCGCCGTTACCCCGCCGCCATAGGCGCCGCCGGTGAAGATCGACGTCAGGAACAGCATGGCCTGCAAGAAGTCCATGCCGAAGGTGACAGGAAGGAAGACCGCCATCGCCATCGAGATTTGCAGCCCTGGGATTGCCCCAAAAATCAGGCCGATCAGCAGGCCCGGAATGACATAGAGCCACGGCCCGAAGCTGGAGAAGAGGAGGTCTGATGCCTGCGCGAATGCAATGGTATCAATCATGTCAGAGCACCAGAAGCGGCATGGGGAAAGGGAAGAGCGAGCCGAAGAACTTCACCAAAGCCAGGGTGAAGACCGCCGCATAGACGGGGGGAAGCCACAGACGGCGTTCACCGCCGAAAGCCACGCCAGCCCAGACGAAAATGAAGGTCGCAATATCGAAGCCGAACTTGGTCAGGCCGAAGCAAAAGACCCCGAACGCGACGAGCATGATGATATCACCGATAGTCGATTTGCGGTCGGGCAAAGCGCCGTCAGGGACGGATCCTGAGAGGGCCTGCCAGACGAGGGTGATCAGCAGCACGGCGATGATCACGGCGACCGGAACGACGACGATGAGATTGTAAAGCCGTGTCGAGGCGGCGATCGCGCTCCAGGTAATATAGCAAGAGATCACCGCAACGCAGGCCAGCAGCGCCGCATGGGACAGGCTCAGACGGGATGTCATTATGAGACTCGTTCTTATCAAGTGAAGGCAAACACCGCGACCGGTTCAGCACCCGCGGTGTCGCTCTATTTATTGATGCGACTGGAACTGCTGAAGAATTTTGAAGTTTTCTTTGATGATCTCAGTGGTGCGCTCCGGACCCAGCCATTCGGCACCGATTTGCTGGTCGGCCAGCAATTGTGCGAATTCAGGATCGGCCAAGATTGACTCGTAGGTCGCGACCATCTTGGCGAAAGCTTCCGGATGGTTGTCGCGGAATTCGGCATGGGCAGCGATACCGCGCATGGAGCCAACGAGGGGCGTGATGCTCTTACCAGTCGAGGCGATGGCCTCGTTCAGGACCGGGGCGTCCCAATCAGGCAGGGGCGTGTCAGAGGCGACAGCCAGCGGGCGCACATATTCTGCAATCGGCAGGGTGCCGTCAGCGCCCAGAACCGTCATGTCGACTTGGCCGCCAGCGGCGGCTGTTCGTGCAGCACCACCCGACTCGTAGGTCACGATATTCACGTCATCCGCTTCCAGGTCATAGGCCTCGAGCAGTTGCAGCGTGTTGATAAACCCCGTCGACCCCGGCACCACAGAGACACGGATTTTGCCCGGATCACTGCGGACAGCTTCCATCAGCTCGTCGATCGTCGTGTAAGGCAGTTCGTGATAGACGGCGAAGAGGTCCTTGTCGGTCCACTGGCCATTGATGAATGCGAAATCATCAAGAGTGTAGTCAGCATCAAGGTCCAGAATGGCGTTACTGACATAGGGGTGGATCGACGAGGCGAGGAAGACCGTGCCATCGGTCGGCATGTTCATGAAATAGGTTTGGCCGACGTGACCGCCGCCGCCCTCCTGGTTCACGACGCGCACCGGAACACCGAGCTCTTCCTGGAAACGCTGCGCCAAGAGGCGCATGGCGCGGTCCGCAGAGCCACCCGGCCCGAGCGCGACCACGAAGGTGATCTGCTGGCTGGGCCAGTCCTGCGCCTGGACAGGCTGCGCGCCGCTCATCATCGCCGTCGCCATCATCGTGCCAGCAACGAGCATGGCCTTCAAGGATGCCATCTTCATCTGTTCCTCCAAAATAGGTCCCTCTTCAATCTTGTTAACAAGACTGTTCTCCTGCTGTTTTCACTTTAGTGCGCACGTCTTGTCAACATTTTATCAATACATGCAAAACCCTTGACAAACAGGTAATTTCAAGGCGATTTCAGATCATCCCGCCTGCATTCAGGAGAAATTCTTGAGTTTCGGGGCATCGCTATAACCTTGGGATTGCTAACAATAATGCCATCAGCTGCCAAAGTCAGTGCGCAAGAAATCTTTGAGGAATTGCGTGAAAGCATCCTTCAGGGGGAACTCGTGCCGGGACAGCACCTGCCCGAAACGACCCTTGCGCAGCGCTACGATGTCAGCCGCGGCCCTGTGCGCGATGCCTTGCGGTTACTTGTGGATTCCGGTCTGGCGCATCTTGTGCCAAATGCGGGAGTCTCGGTGCGGGCCTTCACCATCGCCGAGGCGCAGGCGCTTTATGAGCTGCGCGAAGGGCTTGAGGCTCAGGCCGCCCGTCTTGCCGCACTGCACATGGATGACGAAGCCGGCGCGCAACTGGAAGACATGCTCATCCAGCATGAGGCGGGTATCTCCGCGCATCCTGATGGGGCCTATCTCACGAAGGGTCAGGATACGGATTTCCACGTCCGCATCGTGACCCTGGCGGGCAATCCGCTTCTTCACCGTCTTTTGACGCAAGAACTTTACCCCCAGCTCATCTTGCTGCGCCAGCAGCATCAGAATGTGCAGGGGCGTGGCCATAGCGCATGGGTCGAACATCGCCGCATCTTCGAAGCCTTGGCCGATCGCGATCCTCTTGTGGCCGACCTGCAGATGCGCCGCCATATCCGCAACTCGTGGTCATCCCTTTCAGCCCAGATTTCAGAAACTCTATCCCAAGGATAAGCCGTTGTCTCAATTGCGTTTGCCAGCCGCTTTCATTCGTGGCGGCACTTCGAAAGCGGTCGTATTCCGGCATCATGATCTGCCACCCCGAGAGCTGTGGCCCGAAATTTTCTGTGCCGCTCTTGGCAGCCCCGATCCCTCGATGCGTCAACTTGACGGCATGGGCGGCGGTCTGTCCTCGCTGAGCAAGATCTGCATCGTTGGTCCCTCCGACCGCCCCGATGCCGATGTCGATTACACCTTCGCGCAAGTTGGGGTGAACAGCACCGTCGTCGATTTCAACAGCAATTGCGGCAATATGAGCTCAGCTATCGGCCCCTTCGCGGTCGATGAAGGGTTTGTCACGCCCCAGGGCGACGGGCCGACCGTCGTGCGTATCCACAACACTAATTCGGGCAAGATCATTCACGCCCGTTTCGTCGTGGAAGACGGCGTGGCGGCCGTAGATGGCGACACCGTCATTCCGGGCGTTTCAGGCAGTGGCGCAACGGTCGAGCTGGCTTTCCAGAACCCTGCCGGCACACGTGGCCGCGGATTGACGCCATCAGGGTCGCTCTGCGACGAACTTGTATTGCCGGACGATAGCAAAGTTGTCGTGACCTGTATCGACGCGGCGACGCCTGCTGTCTTCGTCTCGGCCCAAGCGGCGGGCATCAGCGGCACGATCGATCCTATGACGCTGGATGCCGACAAGGGCGCCATGCAGCGGCTTGAAGTTATCCGCCGTGCCGCATCGGTTGCGATGGGCATCACCCCGAATATCGAAGAGGCGGCCAAGATCATGTCGATCCCCAAGATCGCCATTGTCTCGGGACCGGCCGATTACAGCTGTCTTGATGGCACCAAGGTCGTGGCGTCCCGATGTGATATCGCAATCCGCATGATCTCTGCAGGACAGGCGCATCGCGCTGTGCCGATCACAGGGGCACTGGCCTTGGCAGCGGCGGCTTCGCAAGCGGGCAGTGTCCCGCATGGCCTTTTGGCCGCCGGCACAAGCATCGAGGCCCTGCGTCTGGCAACTCCGAGTGGGGTCATCATTGTAGGCTGCGATCTGGATGACACCGGTGCGGTTCTTTCGGCGAATGTCGTCCGGACCCAGCGCCGCCTTATGGATGGCCAGATCTATCTGCGCCGATCCGCTTTCTCCTCCGATACCCTGAATGAACTTACCGACCTGAAGGAAACAGCCTGATGCTGAGCCAAGACATCAACCGCGCATTCCGCCAACGCCTGACCAAGGGCGGCGCCCTACTAATGCCGGGAGCAGCGAACGCACTTGCCGGACGCGTCATCGAAGACCTGGGCTTCGAGGCCGTGTATTTGTCGGGCGCAGGTCTCAGCAATACCTATCTTGCCAAGCCGGATCTGGGATTCATCAACCTGTCGGAGATCGCGCAACACACCGCGACGATCCGCGATGCGACGTCGTTGCCGATTGTCGTCGATGCCGATACCGGCTTTGGCAATGCGCTGAACGTGCGCCATACCATCCGCACCCTAGAGCGCGCCGGTGCCAGCGCAGTGCAACTTGAAGACCAGCTCAATCCCAAGCGTTGCGGTCACTTCAACGGCAAGGATGTCGTCGGCCTTGATGAGGCACGCTCGCGCATCCGTGCCGCTGTCGATGCACGGCAAGACCCGAACATGTTGATCATCGCCCGCACCGACGCCCGCGCAACGCTTGGCTACGAAGCGGCACTCGAGCGGGCCGAAGCCTTCATCGAAGATGGCGCGGATATTACCTTTGTTGAGGCACCGGTAAGCCAAGACGAAATTCGTGGCATTCCCCAGCGCCTGAAAGGCACTCCCCAGCTGGTCAATTTGGTGGTCGGTGGTCGCACGCCGATCATGCCGCTTGCGGATCTGGACGCAATGGGCTTCTCGCTTGTCCTCTATGCCAACGTCGCCTTGCAGGGTGCGATCTATGGCATGCAACAGGCTCTTGGCCAGTTGAAGCGTGATACCATGCTTGATGAGGATGGTCCGGTCGCCAGCTTCATCGAACGTCAGCGCGTGGTCCAGAAGGATGCCTATGACGCGCTGGAGCAATCCTACGCCATCTGAGCGCCGGCACCATTTTTCGCTTGAAATCGAATGGAAATGCGCTGCCGCGAAAGGCCTTTAGTGCTGAGGCAGCGCATCCATGTTGACGCTTGACGTAAGTGTTCCATCCCGGATGATCACATAGACCCTCGCCGGTCGCCCCTCTTCGTGGCAAGGTCGATCCTGCGCGAGGTTCGAGAGGGAGTGGAATCATGCTGATCTCTCTGCACAAGCAGGCGACGACGACGCCGAAGAGCCGTGCCGCGATCCAGGCGAGCAACGAACCGGCCTGGCGGGTGGCGGAGCGCTACGGGATCTCCGAGCAGACGGTCTGGAAATGGCGGGGTCGCGACGACGTCCACGACCGGAGCCACACGCCGCACCGCTTGCAGACGACGCTGACGCCTGCGCAGGAGGCCGTCGCGGTTGCCCTCCGCAAGGCCTTGCTCGCCGGGTCTTCGGCATAGTCGTTGCCGAAGCTGGTGCGGATATAGTTCACCACGGCCGCGACCTGAGCGTCATCCAGAAGATCGCCCAAGGGCGGCATCGCCTTCTGGCCGTGGGTGACGACATAGACCGGGTAATCGGCCGCCATCAGGTTCTCGTTCCTGGCCAAGGCGGGATACATGCCTGCGCCGACGGCCCCCTGTCCTTCCGGCATGTGGCAGGCGGCGCAAAGGGCGTCATAGATCACCTTACCGTCGGTCTGCGTCAGCTTCGACGGGTTCTGGAACCATCCCGTCGTGTCTGCCTTCGGCAACTATCTGCTGGTGGTCGTGAACCGGACGACGCCGGCGACGGTCTCGGCGCCCCTCATCTATTTCCAGTTGATCGCCGCCACCGTGATCGGGTTCCTCGTCTTCGGCGACTGGCCGGAACCGCTGACCCTGCTCGGCCTTGCCGTGATCTTCGCCTCGGGTGTCGGCGGCCTGGCGCTAGTGCCGAGGCGCTAGGCGCGGCGGCCCCGTTCGTGGCGTACACTGACAAGCGCCACGAAGCTGCTCTGCAGTAGCTCAGCCTCTGCACGCGATCCACCCGCGCAGGGGCGCGGGAGGGCCGCAGGCGCCTTGTTCCCCGGACACGCCCGAGAAACCTAAACGCCGTCTGCAGAGCGCACTGCGCCCAAGCGACCGTATGCAAACCGCAACAGGGCCAAAGGCGAGCGGAGCCCTGAAGGAATTGCGCCAGCGCCAGTCTGTCTCGCAACCCTCGTCCGAACGAAGCCTTGGCTCCGCTCGCCGCCATCGCCTGTCCTGAGCTTCCGATTGTGGGACGGCGCGCGCGTTCTACCGAAGGGGAGAAGGCAAGCAGGGCGGCTCGACATTCACTCCTTACCCACTTCCTTGGCGTTCCCTCCCGTTCGCGGCAGAAAGCGATAGACCGACGACCGTGCGATGCCGAGCTGCCGGGCAATGACAGAGGGGCTCAGCTTCTCCTCCGCGTGCAGCCGGCGAACCTCCTCAGGGTCGATCTTCGGCTTGCGGCCCTTGTAGACACCACGCACCTTGGCGGCGGCGATCCCTTCCATCTGCCGCTCGCGGCGCAGGTTGGTCTCGAACTCGGCGAAGACTCCCAGCATGTCGAAGAAGGCCTTGCCGGCGGCGGTCGCGGTATCCACCGGCTGCTCGGTCGCCTTCAGCGTGACGCCTTTCTCCTTCAGCTCATGAACGATGTCTTGCAGATCCTTGAGGCTGCGGGCCAGCCGGTCGATGCGGGTGATGATCAGCGTGTCACCCGGGCGCAGGAACTGAAGCAGGATGTCGAGTTCGGAGCGCCCCTCGCGGGAGGTGCCGGTCTTCTTCTCGGCCCGGATCACCTGACAACCCGCCACACGTAGCGCCTCCTCTTGCAAGGAAAGGTCCTGGTCCGTCGTGGAAACGCGCGCGTAGCCGAGACCGCTCAGCTCTTCGTAGAGCTGTGTCAGGGATTGACGTTCCCGGCTGGCCCGCGCGGCGTTGACCTCCAGCAGTCGGTTGAGCTCCCCC
>NZ_UZWE01000050.1 GCF_900631945.1 Paracoccus haematequi | reverse complement strand
GCAGAAACCTGGCACCAGTTCCTCGACGACTTCGTTAGCGATCCTGAACTCGCGCAACGCTTCAAGGCTCAACCGCCGCGGTAACAATCGGCCGGTTACTGTGGATTTGCAGTCAAATCCAATGATCGTTGGTCGTATCCGAGCCCACAATGCCCGGAGGTCCGCGGAAGGCGTCAAAGTCAGGCTCTGGCGCTCACTGTATCCGGTCGAATTGCCATCCGACATTGCGGTCGCTTTCCGCTATGTGGACGTCTCAAGTCATTCGGTCGTTTTCGATGATGGCACTGTGGTCAGGGACATGGGCGACAGCATCATCACCACAAGATCGACCGAACTTTCGATACGTCTAATGGCCCTTGAGGCAAAGGCAAAAGGCTGGAGTGCCTGCGACATCGTGGGTAACGAGGACTTCATCGTTGGGATGACCATCGCATGCGCCGAACTCGGCATGAAGCCTGTTGGCGCGGATGATCAGACAAACGCCCTGATAATGGCCACCCTGGCCGAAGCCGGGTATGATGCGGCAAAGCTCGGTCGCCCGGGCCCGGACGCAAAGGCGGCTGAGACGGCGCCGGAGAATTCCGCGCCCTCAACCAAGGAGAAGCCTACCGACGTCGTGCCTGAGACGACGCGATCCGTGTCGGAGGCTGCTACGCCAAGCGACCCTGCGGAGGCCGCCAGCGATCTCGACGCAGATAATACCGACTCGGACACGGACATCACCCCCAGCTTATGACGGCGCCCCAGAAATTCATTCGCCGCCACCATCAAAGGTGGCGGCTCACAGGATCCTGCTGCTTGCAACGCGAAGGCTTGATCTCAACCTGTCGCGGCTCCCGGTGTTAGCATCCTGGGATAATATTGTAATAGCTGCCGTTGGATAGCCGCCTTGGCCCTGAGGGCGGCGCTGATGCGATGATGGCTTTTTCCCGGCGAGAGGTGATAGCGTGCCAGGATACTATTACCCTAGGTTGCTATTATGATAGCTTCGGTCGTTCCTCGGCGGAATGATAGCATGATAGAGTAATATTACACTATTACTCTATCATGCTATGCAACGGCTGCCGCATTCCGTCGCCCTCGATCTCCGCTCACCGTGCGCTTCCGCAGCGGTAGAAGTCCTCGTAGGTGTCCTGTCGGGTGTTGTCGTAGTCGATGCAGAGGCCGGCCTCGTCGATCCGGGCCTTGAGGATCTTGGCCTCGTTGCAGTCGCCCAGGCTGATGCCGTTGGCATCGCCGGCGGAGTCCATGCAGGCGGTATAGGCCGCGGCGAAGCCGTCCACCAGGCGCATTTCCTTGCGGCTGAGCGGGCCGCCGGGGAACAGCGCGGTGGCGGCAATCACCGCGATCAGGAGAATGGCGGCGCCGGCGGCGGCGATCAGGATGCGGGTGCGGGTCATGTTCGTGTCCTTTCCGAAGGGGGGCGGCGGCGTGCCGCCCCGATGGGGCAGTCCGTGGCCGCTCAGCGGCGGATCAGCGCGGCGAAGTCCGGGTAGCTGCCGGTCTCGGTGGCGCGGTAGCCCAGCCGGGCGGCGGCGGCGAAGGGATCGTCGAAGGTGCCCAGGTCGGGATGGCAGGCGCGCAGATACATGGTGGTGATCAGCGTGGTGGCGCCCGCCGGGGTGACCAGGTCGAGCGCGGTATAGCTGGCGTTGCCTGCCATGAAGGCCGGGCGCGCGGGGCTGCAGAACACCTGCACGGGCGAGGGTTCGCCCCAATCCAGGCTGTCGGCGGGGGTGTCGGGATCGGCCGAGACCGCCTCGCGCAGGGTGACCAGCACCAGATCGCCCGGCACGGCGGCGCTGCCCTGGCCGACGACCTGGCGCGAGGTCTGGTCGTAGTGGATGCACTCTCCCATGTGGCAGCGGGCCAGATAGGGCTCGGCCTGGGCGAGGGCGGCGGGCAGGGCGAAGGCGGCGGCGAGGATGAGGGGCTTCATGGGTGTCTCCACAATCGAAAAAGGTCTTCGGGAAAGTCTTCGGAAAGGACGGGCAGGGGGATCAGTCGACGCAGCGGTCGGGCCTGTCGAGGCAAAGATCCAGGGTGGCAGGTGCGTCGGGGTCGAGATCGCCGCGCAACGGTCCCGGCTCCAGCGTGATCCCGGCAAGGCGCCAGACGTCCGGCGCCCCGGCCGGCGTCAGGGTGCCGGACAGCGTCCGCGCACCGCTTTTGCCCTGGGCCTGCAGGCTGATCTCGTAGCGGGTCTCGCGGAAGAGTCCGCCATGCCGGGTCGCTGTGTATCGCTGCCATATCCTGTCTCCTTGAAGAGAGCATCGCTCTCAGAAGACCGGAACGAAACCGGTGCAGGTCAAGTCTGCCGCCTGCTGAATGATGACGCCGCGTAAGGCCAAGCCATGCTGCGCCAATTGTCCGAGCGCCATGGCGAAGTGCTGCGCACTGCGCTTTCTCGCTCTTCACCGGCACGAAGCGCATCGTTGGTCGCGGGCCCGCCTTGTAAGACGCGCCTCGGCATCGGCGGCGTCATCCCTCTGTCCATTGACGAATGGCGTCCTGCAGGCTGGCGGGACAGCCCCTCTCATGTCCCAGGCTCGCGGCCTTAGAGCGACGACGCCGTAACTGCAAGCGCCGCGCCTAAGGCGCGCGAACACCGAAACACAAAATCGTTGTCCTCGGAAAATTTTGCAGGGCGGTCTTGACACCCGGAAAGGGCATTCTAGATGAGATGGTGCAGATCGCTGGTAGGGGGTCTGCAACCGGAATTTCCGGTTAAATCATCAACTTGTACCCATGTTGCTCAATGGAGGACGTGGCTATGAGAACCACATTCGACTTTACACCGCTCTTTCGGTCAAGCGTTGGCTTTGACCGTATTCTGAACCTGCTGGAAAACACGGCCCGCGCCGATACGGCGGAAAACTGGCCCCCCTACGATATCGTCCGGGAGGCCGAGGATCGCTATGCCATCAGCATGGCACTTGCGGGCTTCAGCGATAATGACCTCACCCTGACTCAGGACGGAAATGTGCTGATTGTTGCCGGTCGCAAAGAGGCGGACGACAACGCGCAATACCTGCATCGCGGCATTCCGGCGCGCAGCTTCGAGCGGCGCTTTGAATTGGCCGACGATGTTCGTGTCGAGGGTGCTTCGCTGACCGATGGTCTGCTGACGGTGTCGCTGATGCGCGAAATCCCCGAGGAGAAAAAACCGCGGCGCATCGAGATCGCGCGGGTCAGCGGCGAGCACGCCAAGCCTGCCCAACAGACGCAGATATCGGCCGCGAAATTCGCAAAAGCGGCGGCCCCTCAGCCCGAGCCCGCTGCGGCCTGATCTGACATCGATCCGATATCGGCCATGTCCCGCTGGCATCGCTCTGACCGATGCCAGCCTTGGGCGGGCCATGCGCAAAAACAGGAGACAGAAAAATGAGCGTTCGAGATCTTATTCCGCAAAACTGGACCCGAAATCTGCCTTGGTGGCGTGGTAATGACACCCCGTCGGCAGAGCCTGTTCGCGATCCGTTCACAACCTTCCACCGCGAGGTAGATCGGCTGTTTGACGATTTTTTCCGGTCTTTCGGCACCCCATCGCCGGTCTTCTCTGGTGGCAATGGCTGGATGGGGGCAAACTGGCCCAGCGTCGAGATCTCCGAGACGAACAAGGCGATCTCGGTCACTGCCGAGCTTCCCGGCCTTGAGGAAAAGGACGTGGAGGTTCTGCTGGAGGACGGGCTGCTGACCTTGCGAGGTGAAAAGACCACCTCGACCGAGGACAGCGAACGCCGCTTCAGCGAGCGTGTCTATGGGCGGTTCGAGCGGCGCATCCCTCTGCCCGCCGGCATTGACGAGGGGGCCGTCGAGGCCTCGTTCCGCAACGGTGTGCTGACCGTGACCCTGCCCCGAACCGAGACGGCGCAGGCACAGGTCAAACGTATCCCGTTGAAAAGCTGACATTGCGGGCCGGGATGTCCCGGCCTGCATCTTCGCGGTCCCAAAGCATCGGAGGATGATATGCAACTTGTAAGTGCAGAGCGTATTTCCCCCGCATCGCAGGGCAGTGCGGGGCTTCTGCCGCAAGGCAAGGGCAAGGCCAGCTATACCTCCAGCCTGCCGGCAGAAAGTCTTGCCCGGATCTGGAAACCGTCCCGGTCCGCGACCACGTCGGGCCGCGCGCGCAACGGCCAGTGGCGGCTGCGGATCGAGCGCCAGTCCGGCCCGAGCTTGAGCCCCTGATGGGCTGGACCTCGGGCACGGACACGGCGCATCAGGTTGAGCTGACCTTTCCCAGCCTTGACGCGGCGATCCGACATGCCGAACGGCTGGGCATCGCCTATGAGGTGCATCTGCCGCCGGGCGAGGCCGAGGCCCGCCGCAGGGCACAGACGGCCGAGCGTCAGCGTCACGCCCATGCTGCACGACTGCGGCGTTTCTCTGACCGGACACTTGACCGGCTGGGCCTTGGACAGCACCGCGACGCCTATCGTGATGCGCTTGCATCCCCAGCGGACAGCGACAGAGAAGGCGCCGCCCCGATGGAGGTGGCACGCGATACTAGCCTGCCGCTGGATGTGCGCCGCTCGATCCTGATGAACATGGCGTTCAACGAATATCTTCAGGATCAGGCGACCTCGGAAGGCATGCCCGAACACCACCGCCAATCGCGGCTGGACCAGGTGGAAACCGCGCTGCGGGCCCTTGAAGGGGCCCGGGACCAACAGCAGGTGGCCTGAGGGGCTGCGCCATGGATCCGTTTGTCGCGCTTGAATGTCAGGCCGTCATGCCCGACCGCTTCGGATTGGTTCTGGCTGCGGCCGCGCGTGCCCGAAGCCTGCGCGAGGATGCGCGGGCAGGGTTGGATGACGCAGATGAAAACGCGATAGATACTGCGCTGCGTGACATCGCGCTTGGTGTCTTGGGGCCCGATGAACTTCGCCCCTTCCTGCCGCCGTCGCAGCCGCTACGGCTGGCGAAACACAACTGACGATCGAAAGAAAGGAGGTTGAACGATGATTGCAAACTGGATCTCAGACCGTCGTGATATCGGTTATCGCATCGCGGCCGGGGCCGCCATCGTTGCGGGGCTGCTGATGGCTGCGCTGCCGCTGATGCTTTCGCTGCCCCCTGCCGCCTTCTGGAACAGCCTTGTCACGGGCGCAGCGATTGTCGCGCTGACAGTGTGGCTGGTATTGACGGGCCATCCCATCGCTGACCGCCTGTTGCTGGTGGCTGGGTTGTGGGTTGCCCTCAGCCCATGGACCACAGCCGCCGGCTATGCCGCCTGGCTTGCCGCGCTGCATGTCATTGGCGGCCTTGCTCTGGTTGTCTGGACCGGTGCGCGGATCTGGTCCGCCAGCGGTTCGGGTGGACCTCGGACCGCCTGATTTCCAGTGCCGGCCCCGGCCTCCGGGACCGGCTTTTTCATGCAGGAGAATCCCATGCCTTTGTCACATACGGCCCGCACGCGCTGGCAGGTCATGCTTTTCGCCTTGTTGATTGCGCTGTTCACGCCCTTTCCGACAAAGGGCGAGACGGCCTTTGCGCTTGATGAACGAGGGCTGCTGACCGCAGCTCCGGTGTTGGAACGCGTGACGCCGGCAATCGTCAATATCGCAACCCGAACCGAGACGCAGGTCAGCGCCAACCCCCTTTTCAACGACCCTTTCTTTCGCCGTTTCTTTGATCTTCCGCCGGGGCTGGTGCCCGATGCCCGTAATCAGGTCCGCATGAGCGCCGGATCAGGCGTTATCGTCGATGCTGACGAGGGCTATGTCTTGACCAACCATCACGTCATTGCCAATGCCAGCGCCATCACCGTCACGCTGAAGGATGGCCGCGCGCTGGAGGCCGAACTGATCGGCAGTGATCCCGGCACCGATATCGGCCTGCTTCGCATCGACGCCGATGGCCTGACCGAAGTCGAGATCGCCGATTCAGACGCCGTTCTGGTGGGTGATCACGTGATGGCCATCGGCAACCCCTTCGGGCTGGGTCAAACCGTGACATCGGGCATCGTCAGCGCCCTGGGACGCAGCGGCATCAGCCGCGATGGCTATGAAGATTTCATCCAGACCGATGCCTCGATCAACCCCGGCAATTCGGGCGGGGCGCTGGTTGACAGCCGGGGCCGGCTGATCGGTATCAACACCGCAATCCTGACCCCAGCTGGCGGCAATGTCGGCATCGGCTTTGCCGTACCCTCGAACATGGCGATCTCGGTCATGGAACAGCTTATCCAACATGGTGAAGTACATCGCGGCCTGTTGGGTGTGACCATACAAGAGCTGACACCCGAGTTGGTCGATGCCATGGGGCTGGAGAACGGCAACCGGCGTGGCGTGGTCATCGCCAGCATCGAGCCCGACTCGCCCGCGGAAGAGGCCGGGCTTGAGGTCGGGGATGTCGTGATTGCGACGGATGGGCGGCCTCTGCGCAATGCCGCCGACCTGCGCAACCGGATCGGGATGCTTTCGGTCGGTGACGAGCTTGTCCTGTCGGTTCTGCGTGGCGACGAAAGCCTTGACCTGACAGCCAGGATCGGCGAACAGCCCGAACGCACGGCGGACTGGATCGAGAACACCGCGCTTGCCGGGCTGTCGTTCCGGGAGGTCGCCGGTCCCGGCGGGCGGCAAGCGCTCGAGATCGACGCCGTGGCACCCGGCAGCCTTGCGGCATGGCGGGGGTTCCGTGTCGGTGACATCATTCTGTCGGTCAATCGACAGCCGGTCCGCTCGGTCGAGGATTTGCGGCGTATCGTGCCTGACGGGCGAACGACACTGGTCGTCGAGATGCTGCGCGACTCCCGGCGTATGCTGGTGATCGTTGAAGGATGACCGTGCAGCGGCGGGCCGGGTCCCGTGCCCGCCGCTGGCCGCAGCCGCGCCGGTATCTGCGACGGCGATCCCCACACATGACCGAATGCAGACCTGTTTGAAGCGATATCGTTGTTTTTCAAAATGGCACGAGAACAATTTCCACAAGGCGATGGCTGGTGAAAACCCCGGCGCGCCACTTGAGACGACCCGGACGGGAATATCTTGAACAGCGCCGCCTGTGCCCTAGATCTTGCGGCGCGCAGGCCCAGACTGCGCGCATTACCAACTGCTGAAGGAGGGTTCCGCCATTCTGGCTGCTCTCGCCTTGTGATATCGGACGAAGGCCTGCGACCGGGACATGTCACATCGGTCGCTGACAGGCGACGGGCAGCTTAAGACAGATCGCGGGGACAAGCCACGCCCGAAGGGTGGCGCCGCGCCGCTCCGGATGCTGCTCCATTGTCAACGCTTTGCTCGAACGAGGAGGTTTTGTCGATGAAGATCGCCCAGATTGCCCCGCTTGCGGAACGCTGTCCGCCGCGCCTCTATGGCGGGACCGAACGGATCGTATCCTATCTGACCGAAGAACTGGTTCGTCAGGGCCATGACGTCACGCTGTTCGCCAGCGGAGATTCCATGACCAGTGCCCGGCTGGTGCCCTGCTGCGACATGGCGTTGCGCCTGAACCCCGAGGTCGTGGACCCGCTGCCCTATCACATGATGATGCTGGAACAGGTTCGCCGGCGTGCAGACGAGTTTGATGTGCTGCATTTCCATATCGACCTGCTGCATTATCCGATGATCAGCGGTTTCGCTGACAAGGTCGTCACAACCCTGCATGGCCGGCTGGACCTGCCGGATCTGGCGCCCTTCTATGCGATGTTCAGGGACTATCCGCTGGTCTCGATCTCGGATGATCAGCGCAGGCCCATGCCGCCGGTGAACTGGGCGGGCACGATCCATCACGGATTGCCGCGCGATATCCTGCCGTTTACCCCGCACCCACAGGGTGGCTATCTGGCTTTCCTTGGCCGGATCTCGCCCGAGAAACGTCCTGACCGGGCGATCGAAATCGCGGCCCGCGCCGGAATGCCCCTGAAAATGGCGGCAAAGATCGACAAGGCTGATCAGGCCTATTGGGACGAGGTGATCGGACCCATGGTGGCGCGCCATCCGAATGTCGAGTTCATCGGCGAGATCAACGAGCATCAGAAAGCCGAATTCCTTGGCAATGCCCAAGCGCTGTTGTTCCCCATTGATTGGCCCGAGCCCTTTGGCCTGGTCATGATCGAGGCGATGGCCTGCGGGACGCCCGTTATCGCCTTCCGCTGTGGCTCGGTGCCCGAAGTCATCGACAATGGCGTCAGCGGCTTTGTCGTCCGCGACATGGACGCGGCCGTTGATGCCGTCGGGCGGCTGGGTGAACTGGACCGGGCAAAGGTCCGCAAGACCTTCGAAAGCCGCTTCACGGTCGAGCGGATGGCGAATGACTATGTCGCCCTCTATCGCGAGCTGCCCCACATGCGGCGTAACATGCTGCGCAGTGCCGGGATTGCCTCGGTCATGGGGCAGAATGGCGGGCACCAGATCCACCATGCCTGAGGAGACGAGCGTCATGAAACATGTTCATGCCGAACAGGGGCTGTTGGCCCCCGCGGCCCCGGACGAGACTTCTCAGGTCCTGATGCCGGTGGCGACCTCGTTGCAGGATCGTCGCCCGCGCACGCTGAAACACGGTGATACATTCGCCGTGTTCGACCATAATGGCGATGCCGTGTCGTGGCCGGGCAGTCCCGAGGGGCTGTTTCACCGCGATACACGCTATCTGTCGCATTTGCGTCTGACGATCGAGGGCCTGCCGCCGATGCTGCTGTCCTCGACCCTGCGCGACGACAATGCGACGCTGACCTGCGATCTGACCAATCCCGATATTTCAGATGGCAAGGGTCAGATCGTGCTGGAACACGACCTGCTTCATTTGCGGCGGTCGCGTTTTCTGTGGCAGGCGGCCTGCTATGAACGCCTTGCGCTGCGCAACTTTGACGAACGCCCGCACCGGATCACCCTGAAACTGGCCTTTTCAGCCGATTTTGCGGATCTGTTCGAGGTCCGCGGCGCACGGCGCGCAAAACGGGGCGAGATGCTGCCGCCGCAGGTCGAGGGCGACCGGGTTACGCTGGCTTATCGGGGGCTTGACGGGCGGCGCCGGACGACAACGTTGCGCTTTGACCCCGCGCCGCAGCAGCTGGGGGCGGATCATGCGACATTCGTTCTGGACCTCAAGCCGGGTCAGGCGCGGACCGTGGTCATGGAAATCGCCTGTGACAAGCCAGATGGCGGACCGCTGCGGCGCAGCTTCGGGACCGCGCTGCGCGATTCACGGACTGCGCTGCGCCGTTCTTCGGGGCTGGCCGCTGCCGTGGACAGTTCGAACGAGATCTTCAACGAGGCGGTGCGCCGATCGGTCTCGGACCTGTATATGCTGGTCACGGATACGCCCGAAGGCGCCTATCCCTATGCCGGCATCCCGTGGTTCAGCACGGTCTTTGGTCGTGATGCGCTGATCACGGGGCTTCAGACGCTGTGGCTCGACCCCGCAATCACCCGGGGGGTATTGCTGCACCTGGCGGTCAATCAGGCAAGCGATTACGACCCGTTGGCCGATGCCGAGTCCGGCAAGATCCTGCACGAGGTTCGCTATGGCGAAATGGCCGAGCTAAAAGAAGTGCCGTTCCGTCGCTATTACGGCAGCATCGATTCGACGCCGCTTTTCGTCATGCTGGCCGGCGCCTACCTTGAGCGGACAGGCGATGTCGTGACGCTGCGTCGGCTGTGGCCGCATATCGAAGCAGCCTTGTTCTGGATAGAGAAGGACGGTGATCGCGACGGCGACGGCTTCATCGAATATGGGCGGCGCAACCCCGAAGGTCTGGTCAATCAGGGGTGGAAGGACAGCCACGATTCGGTCTTTCATGCCGATGGCGCGCTGGCCAAAGGGCCGATCGCCTTGGCCGAGGTGCAGGCCTATACCTATGGCGCATGGCGCGCCGCTGCTGCGATCGCCCGCGCAATCGGCCGCCCCGAGACGCAGGCCGCCGGCTTCGAGCAGCGGGCCGAGGCATTGCGGTCGGGTTTCGACGCGGCATTTTTCGATGAAGCTCTGGGGACCTATGTGCTCGCTCTTGATGGCGAGAAGCGTGCCTGCCGGGTTCGCAGTTCGAATGCAGGCCATGTGCTGCTGACCGGGCTGGCGCTACCCGAACGCGCCGAAGCGGTGGTCAGAACATTGACGGATTCGGCCAGCTTCTCGGGCTGGGGGGTGCGCACGCTGGCCTCGACCGAGGCGCGTTATAACCCGATGAGCTATCACAACGGCTCGGTCTGGCCCCATGACAATGCGCTGATTGCCGCGGGTTTCGCCCGCTATGGGTTCAAGCGCGAGGCCGCACGGATCTTTGAAGGTCTGTTTGCCGCATCGACCTATATCGATCTGCGGCGGCTGCCCGAGCTGTTCTGCGGCTTTGCCCGCCAGCACACACGGGGACCGACCTTCTATCCGGTGGCCTGCTCGCCTCAGGCATGGGCCGCGACGGCGCCGCTGTTCATGCTGCAATCCTGCCTGGGCCTCGGTTTCGACGCCGAGCAGGTCCATATCCGCTTTGACGGGCCGGTTCTGCCGGCCTTTCTGGAAGAGGTGACCATCCGCAACCTCGTCCTTGATGGCGGCTCGGCCGATGTGATGCTGCGCAGATCGCGCTCGCAGGTGGTGGTCGATGTGCTGCAACGGCGCGGCCCCGTGCGGATCGTAACGACAGCGTGACTTTTCGGGGGCAACCCCATGCTCCGTCAGGGCCAGGCGCAGAATGGCCGGTTGATCGTTGGCGGCGCTGCAACGGCGGAGAGCGTGTTCGCCACCGTCCGCCATCGGACCGTGCGCACCAAGGGTTCGCTGTCGCAGAAGACCGCGAAACTCAAGGTCTTCACCCGCGTCAGGGCCGCTTCGAAGACATGGCGGAGGCTGAACGGCACGAACCACTTGCCGAGCGTCATCGAAGGCGTCAAGTTCACCGACGGCGTTGCCCTCCGCCAAGCCACCCAAAACCGCGCCGCCTAACGCGGCCGCGTCACCCAGATCCAGCCATAGCTCGTGCGTCTGGAGATATTACTCTTTGAGGGATCGGTGGAGCAGTCGTGTTGCTCAGACATATTGGTCTTTCTTCTGGACGAGATCAGTTCAAGCCAAATAGTATATGCCGCGCCGCTAATGTGTTGACCGGCGTAGAATAAGGCCCCCCCTTCTGGGGTGATCGGCGTCCAAAAGGGACCCCACCGACCAGGGGTTGGGTCCAATGTGCTTCCGAGGATTACTGGAGGCCGAGCGCAGGATGCTGATCGTGGAGACAATCGCAAAAATCAGGCGGCTGCATTTTACCGAGGGCAAGGGGATCAAGACGATCTGCCGCGACCTGAAGCTGTCGAAGAAGGTGGTGCGCAAGGTGATCCGCACCGGGATAACGGAGTTCACCTACACCCGGACGGTTCAGCCACGCCCGAAGCTGGGCGCCTGCGCCCCTACCTCGACAACGGCATCCTCGAACTCGACAACAACGCCGCCGAACGCGGCATGCGCAGCGTCGCCCTCGGGCGGAAAAACTACCTCTTCGTCGGTTCCGAGGCAGGTGGAAAGGCCGCAGCCATCGCCTACACCCTGATCGAAACAGCCAAGCTCAACGCCATCGATCCCCATGCCTGGCTCGTCGACACCCTGGCCCGTATCCCTGATTACAAGATAACAAAGGTCGATGACTTGCTGCCTTGGAAATGGCGTGGGTAGCGGTCAGGCCGGACGCTTACGCAAAGATGCTGTCGGTCTGGTTTGTTCGGGGCATGGCCTGGCTACGTAGAGCAATAGCAAGCGCTTGTATCCTAAGACGTTTTCAGACGGCAGGATCCGCTCTGCATGACTTCAGATTGCGCATTTTAGGTATGGTAGATGACGGCGGTTGCGCGCCCCCGCAACCATTGAGACCGACAAACCCGCTGCACCAACGGCGGGTTTTGTCGTTTTGGCACTCTTTCCAACGGCTTGCCGTTCCGTCCATTCGAGGATCGTGCGCAATTCGCCGTGCAGCTTGGCATAGATTTCCCCACGTTCCAGGCCGGGCGTCAGCACACCCGACTTGCCTTCCTCGACGCGGCCACGGATGCCCCGGTGCGTCTTGGCGGCAAGGTCCTTGAGGAACAGCGCGTTCATCGTGCCCTTAAGCCCGACATGCAATTCGCTGATCTCGCCCTCGGCCAGCGTGACGATGGGAACGCCGGCGAACTTCAGATGCTTGAACAGCGTCGCCACATCAGCCTGGTCGCGCGAGATGCGATCCAACGCCTCGGCCAGCACCATGTCGAATTGTCCCGCCTGCGCGTCCTGCAACAGCATCTGGATACCGGGACGCAGGATCATGCTCGCGCCCGAAATCCCCGCATCCTTGTAGATCCCGACGACCTTCCACTTCTCGCGCTTGGCCTGCTCGCGACAGATGCGGAGCTGGTCCTCAATGGACGCCTCGCGCTGGTTGTCGGAGGAATAGCGGGCATAGAGGGCAACGCGGGTAATCGGCCGGTCCTTTCAAAACTCCATGGTCAGCGGCGCACGGCGCCGCTCTTCTTCCCGTGGGCCAGTTCGAGGAAGCTGGCCCTGATCTTGGCGAACAGCCTCGGCGGGATGAAGCCATAGGCGAACGCGCCCCGCTTGCCGGGAACCGGCGACAGCCCGCCATTGGGCCATTCGTCGATATTATGCTCCGACACGATCACCCAGCTCGGCGCGTCGTCGAGGCCGATGGCCTGCTTCACCCTCGCCGGGATCTCGATGCCGACCGTATCGCCGGAGGGCGGCGTTTGGGTGATCGGCAGCAGCACCACATGGCGCGGGCGGACAAGCGCATCGGTCGCGGCGACGAGGCAGGCCGGACGGTCCTTGCCCTGATCCTGGCCGGCGGCAGCCTCATGCGTCCAGAGGTAATCGTAGCGCAGGACGAGGCCGGGCTTGGGTTCAGGGATCGCCACGTCGCCCGCCTTACTTCAATAGGTCGTCGAGGTGGGCGTGTTCGGGGTCCATCTCGGCCCGCTCCACGGCGTCGATCACCACATCGGCGGCATTCGCCGTGCGATGCGTCCGCTGCGCGGCAGCGCGGAGCCAATCATAGTGATCGGCGGACATCAGCACGAACTCGCGCCGCCCGTGGCGGGTGATCTCCACCGGCTCGCGCTGCGCCTGATGCTGGAACTCGCCAAACTTGCGCTGGAATTCGAGGGAACCGACTGTCGGCATGGCTGGCATCCTTTCGATTGGGATGCCTGAATTATACGTATAATTCGTGTTATTTCAAGGCTGGAGTTACGCATCTCCGCCTGCCGGGTGCTTCTTCTGCGCCTTGCGTTCCAGCGCGATCTTGCACTCGAACTGCTCGCGGGCGATCTGGCGACCGATCAGCCGGGCGAGGGACCGGATAGCCGCATCGGCGCGCGTGGGATCGTTGCCGCCCGGTTCCGGCCCTATGACCTCGATGCTGATCCTGTCGCGTTTGAGGCGCCATCGTCTCCAGAAATCCCATGCCCGGAAGGGGCAGGGACCATCGAAGAACCGCTCGCGCCTGAAAGGTAAAGCCTCGCGTCGCACCCGTGCGGCATATGGGATACTGTAGAGTAAAATAGGGTTGGTCCGTCATCGAAAGGACACCGCGCAATGGAGACCCGCACCGGCAGGCCGAGCGCATCGACCGCGGCATGGATCTTGGTCGTCAGCCCACCGCGGGACCGACCGATGGTGTGAGCTTCAAGCCCCCCTTTTGCGAGGTGGCATCGGCATGGACCTTCGAGATGGTCGCGTCGATCAGCACATATTCGAAGTCGGGATCGACGCTCAACGCCTTGTAAAGGCGCTCCCACACTCCCGCATGGGCCTAGGCTCCAAACTCAATCAACCTATTGCTTTGATGTTTATCCCGGTATTGTCAGGGGAGGCGGGCGATGTCGGGTGGATTTTGGCTGTCGGACCGGGCTTGGGCCGTGATCGAGCCGCTCTTGCCGAAGAACCAGCCGGGGGCGCGGCGGGTGGACGACCGCCGGGTGATCAGCGGCATCATCCACGTGCTGCGCATCGGCTGCCGCTGGGAGGACTGCCCGTCTGACTACGGCCCGTCCACGACGATCTACAACCGCTTCAACCGGTGGAGCCATCGTGGCCTCTGGGGACGGATATTTGCGGCCCTCGCCGCGCAGGCGGAATTGCCCGACGAGTTGAGCATCGACAGCACCGCCGTGCGCGCCCATCGCTCGGCGCACGGCGGAAAAGGGGGGCGAAAGTTCAGGCCATCGGGCGGTCGCGCGGCGGCCCAACCACAAAAATCCATGCCCTGACAGATGGTTGCGGGCGAGCGGTGGCCTTCACTCTCAGTCCCGGAAACCACGCAGATATCTCCGAAGCACCCGCCCTTCTCGACAAATGCCCCGCACCCGCCCGCCTTCTGGCCGACAAGGGCGATGATGCGAACAGCCTGCGCGACCGTCTGGCCGGGACCAGCACCGAGGCCATCATCCCCTCGACCAGATCACGCAAAGCGCCCATCCCCTACGACGCCGATGCATAGCGCGACAGGAACCTGATCGAGCGCGCCTTCTGCAGGTTAAAGGACTGGAGGCGCATCGCGACCCGATACGACAAGCTCGCCATCAACTTCGCCTCTGCCGTTGCCATCGCAGCTGTCGTCATCTGGTGGACTTGATTGAGTTGGGAGCCTAGCGGCGGAACCGGGTATAGGCCGTTTTCCAGTGCCCCAGTTCCGGCGGCAGGTCGCGCCAGGGCGAGGCGCCACGCGCCAGCCACAGCACTGCATCAATGAACAGCCGGTTGTCGGCACCGCTGCGGCCCCGATCCGGCCTTGCCGGGCAACAGCGGCCCGATCCGTTCCCATTGCTCGTCAGTCAGGGTCCGCCTGCTCAAGATCGCCTCCGTTTTCGATCTTGAATCAGAACTCACCCGACAAGGGAATCCGTAAATGAAGACGCCCTTTAGGAACAAACGGGACAAGAACAAGAAAGTGATAACCGGAGTGATAACCCCCTTGACCCCATCAACCGAAAACCCTAGCAAACGCAAGGCTCCGGCGGGTTGGCGGAGAGGTTACGCAGCGGATTGCAAATCCGTGAAGACCGGTTCGATTCCGGTACCCGCCTCCAAGTCTTTTCAACAGCTTGCGTCATATCGATATTTCCACGGCTTGCGCCGTTTACAGTTCCGTTTACAGCGGAGTTCATTCTTTGCCCCCCTTCGCCAGGGAGAGCTTCACCAGGATGGCGTCGGTTCGTCGGGTGAAACGCGGGCGTAATGTTCGATCACCGCAGCCGCGTAGCGCACCGACCAGCCCATGTGAGCAGCGATATGAGCCAGCTCCAGACCGGCATTCAGAAGCCGTGTGGCAGCCATTCCTCCCGTGTCCTGAAGGCGGAGGTCGTAGCCCAAAAGCATCGGGTGCCAGACCCGCCTGGTTTCGCCAGTAGCGGAGACTGTCCGAGGCATGGCGCCTGGTCATGGGGTTGCCAGCGTCGCTGACCAGGATCAGCATCCGATCGGCAGGCGTTGCCTCGATCAGACGCGCCATATCGGCTGTCACCGGAATGGTCGCCAACCGCTTCCGCTTGTTCGTGCGGATGCAGATGCGACGGCTCATCGGCGTCGCCTCGATCTGGTTTCGATGCAGCCGAACGAGATCGGCAGGACGCAGCCCGGTTTCGCAGTCGGCGATCAGAATACGCCTGACCCAGTCCGGCGCGACCTTGCAGACTGCATGGCGCTGATCGGTGGTCCAGACGATTTCCGAGCGATCGACCTCGTAGACCTTGCGGAAATCGCCGCAGTAATGAACACGCAGCTTGCCTGCGTCCTTCCACGCCCAGTTCAGGATCCGGGTGACGACTGTGCCGCGTAGTCATACTGTCGGGGACTGTGCGCCCATGCCTTGCGCCAGTCGTTCACCTCGCCCCGCGCCTCCGGTTCCTCGTACATCGATGCGGGATCGAGCTTGAAGGCCTCGGCGAAGCGCAACGCCCAGATGCGGTAATCCTTCCTGGTTCGTTCGTCCTTCGGCATTTCCGCACTGGACAGGAAATCGTCGACCATCTGCGGCGTCATGTACATCGGCCTTGGGCCTCTTGACGGCCTCGGCGAAGGCGGCAAAAAAAAATCCTCCTCGTTCGGATAGCCGATCGAGGATTCCCAGAACTTCGGGCCGCCGCGCCAAGTATGGAAGTGAAACTTGTAGCCCGCCTTGGTCCTGCGCCGGACACGATGGACGCCCCTAGGTCACCGCCTCGTACCCTCGGAGTGTGATGCGGATAGCGGCGAGGTGGACAGAGGCGAGGAAACTGGCGTCTGTCTTGTCGTAGCGGGTGGCGACTGCCCGGAAGTGTTTGAGCTTGTTGAAGAACCGTTCCACGACATTGCGCTTGCGATAGAGTGTCCGCTCGAAGGCCGGGATCCTCTTGCGGCCCGGCATCGGCTTGATGTTGGCCACCGCGCCCCGCGCCCCGCGCCCGCAAGGGGTGCGCAGATAGTCTGCGTCATAGCCGCGATCCGCCAGCAGCACTTGGCCGGATCCCACCGTCGCCAGCATGTCCATCGTTGAACGCCCGTCATGGGCCTGTCCGGCCGTCAGCTTCAGCAGGATCGGGCGGCCGGCGGCATCCACCAGGGCATGGATCTTCGTCGTCAGCCCGCCGCGCGAGCGACCCATGCGATCGGATCGCCCCCCTTTTTTGGCCCGTTGGCCCCATGCTGATGAACCCGGATCGAAGAGGAGTCGATCATCTGGATATCGCCACCGCAAGCCTCTGACACAACTTGTAGAATGCGCGCCCAATGTCCGGCTTTCCGCCAGCGGTTGAAGCGGTTCACGCAGGTCGTACAGGGCCCGTAACGTGCCGGAATGTCGGCCCAGGGCACACCCGTCCGCAGCCGCCAAAAGATGCCGTTCAGAACCTTTCGGTCGTCGGCATGCTTCACCCCCCGCACCTTCGTCGGCAGCAGAGGCTGGATCACCGCCTATTCGAAATCCGTCAGATCGAAACGTGCCATGACCACCTCCCCAATCGCGGGAAGTGAATCACAACCCTCGCCAATCGGGAAGCCCATTTATGGGTATGTGACCTAAGGCAGATCACGAGGCGCCACGACGCGCCCTCCTCTGGGCTACAAGGCTCGACTTTACAGGGGGCACAGCAGGTAGCACCCCAAGCCCTTGCACAGCGTCTAGACGGGCGCGAACATGCACCGGGTCGAACCATCCAGGCCGCCTGGGGGACGAAACGGATTTGCGATTGGCGCAGAAGTCGCGGAAGGCATTGTTCGGCCCGGAATACCGCAGCAAAGCCGCCAGTTCCTCCGAGCTGATCAGCCCGATCATCGAGGCGATCTGGTCAATCTGCCGTGTCATGAAGCGCCCCATCCAGATTGAAGACAATCGCCTTCAAACCGTCCAGCCAGTTCGAACTGCACCGCCTGGCATCGACGATCCCCATAGGGAGCCAGGCGAGTTGTAAGGGTCTTCCGGCATATCGCCCCCCAAGTCGCTGCGCGAAATATACATCACCTTCAGCGGCTTACCCTTTGCGGTTATGAACTCGATATCCACGGCGGCTTGACCTAAGAACTGGATGACGAACTCCGGTCCCTTCGTCAGATCGTGATCTGGCGAACACAAGAGTTCCATGAGATCGAGAAGCGTGTGATCAGGATCAGGCAGCCGAGAGTTCACCCAGTGATGATGACCCGCGTTGGCGATCTGCATGGATGCAAATCGTTCGAAGCTCTCTACCGCCCGTGCAGGCCGATCGGTTGCCATGCGGGTGATGAGGATCCTTGCCAGATAACTGGCATCGACGTCGCGCGCGCTCGGCCCTCGGCCGAACACAGGCAGATGCTTGGCAGCCTTGAGCTGTCGGTCAATAACCGACAGCGTCTTGCATCGACGCGCGCCAATGGCGGAAAACACCAGACTTCATACCATCCGTGTCATAGACGAATGGAGTAACCGTCAAGCCATTTGTGTATTGAACGAATGATGCCGAATCATCACTTGAGCTCCTCGATTTTTCTGACAAGAGATCGCCCTGCGCGGGCAAACGCCTCTAGGCTAGCGGCCAGCGTTTCCAGCATGCGCCGCTGACAAGGGTTGTCGCAGGTCGCTTCGAGGATGGGGTTGATCAGTTCGGCAGCGCCTTCGACCAGGTCGAAGGTCATGGCGATGTCGTCGAGCAGATCAGAAGCCCGCACTGTAGAGAATCCGCTCATGCTGCGTCCTCGCGAGGCTGATTCAGCAGCTTGATGGCTCGGTCCAGACGGTCGAGCGCCGCGTAGCAACCGGCATTGATCGCCGCCATATCAGCACTGTACCGAACGTCTCGGCTTCACAATTCGAGCAGCTGGACCAAATCCTTCGCCGCGCACAGTTCGTCGGAAGCATCCAAACGATTCTGATCTAACCCACGGTTGGGCAAGCCGCGATGGCGCGGCCCTAGAAGGCGGCGCAATTCGTGAGATGGGCGATGCCGCCGGCCATGCATCCAACTGGGCCAGGGCGGCGTGTTGACCGATCAGGAGGCGGTCGATATGTCCGAGGCGACCATCCACCCCAGAAACCACTTCAGCCCCACCCGGCGATTGCGCATTCCCGCGTCGCAGGCTACAGCCCGCGCCATGACAAACCGCCCCGACCTGCCGCCTGAAATCGCCCGCCGCCGGACCTTCGCGATCATCTCGCATCCCGATGCGGGCAAGACCACGCTGACCGAAAAATTCCTGCTGTATGGCGGCGCCATCCAGATGGCCGGGCAGGTGCGCGCCAAGGGCGAGGCGCGGCGGACGCGCTCCGACTTCATGAAGATGGAGCAGGAACGGGGGATCTCGGTCAGCGCATCGGCGATGTCCTTCGATTTCGACGGCCACCGCTTCAACCTCGTGGACACGCCGGGCCACAGCGATTTTTCGGAAGACACCTATCGCACGCTGACCGCCGTGGACGCCGCGATCATGGTGATCGACGGCGCGAAGGGGGTGGAATCCCAGACCCGCAAGCTGTTCGAGGTCTGCCGGTTGCGCGACCTGCCGATCCTGACCTTCTGCAACAAGATGGACCGCGAATCCCGCGACACCTTCGAGATCATCGACGAGATCCAGGAAAACCTGGCCATCGACGTGGCCCCGGCAAGCTGGCCCATCGGCGTCGGGCGCGAGTTCATCGGCTGCTACGACATGCTGCACGACCGGCTGGAGCTGATGGACCGCGCCGACCGCAACAAGGTGGCGGAGTCGGTCAAGATGGACGGGCTGGACGATCCCAAGCTGGCCGATCACATCCCCGCCGACCTGCTGGAGAAGCTGCGCGAAGAAGTCGAAATGGCGCGCGAACTGCTGCCCGCCTTCGACCGCCAGTCGTTCCTGGAAGGGCACATGACGCCGATCTGGTTCGGCAGCGCCATCAACAGCTTCGGCGTGCAGGAACTGATGAAGGGGATCAGCGAATACGGTCCCGCGCCGCAGCCGCAGAACACCGCCGAACGCGAGATCGCGCCCGAGGAGAAGGCCGTGACCGGCTTCGTCTTCAAGGTGCAAGCCAACATGGATCCCAAGCACCGGGACCGGGTGGCCTTCGTGCGGCTGGCCTCGGGCCATTTCGAACGCGGCATGAAGCTGACCCATGTGCGGTGGAAAAAGCCCATGGCGGTGACGAATCCGGTGCTGTTCCTGGCCGCCGACCGCGAACTGGCGGACGAGGCCTGGGCGGGCGACATCATCGGCATCCCGAACCACGGCCAATTGCGCATCGGCGACGCCCTGACCGAGGGCGAGGCGCTGCGCTTTACCGGCATCCCGTCCTTCGCCCCGGAACTGCTGCAATCGGTGCGCGCGACCGATCCGATGAAGGCCAAGCACCTGGAAAAGGCGCTGATGCAATTCGCCGAGGAAGGCGCGGCCAAGGTCTTCAAGCCGATGATCGGGTCGGGCTTCATCGTCGGCGTCGTCGGCGCCCTGCAATTCGAGGTTCTGGCCAGCCGGATCGAGATCGAATACGGCATTCCGGTCCGCTTCGAGGGATCTCAGTTCACCTCGGCCCGCTGGGTCGCCGGGCCGAAGGACAAGGTCGAGGCCTTCGTGAACGCCAACAAGGGCCATATCGCCCAGGATCACGACGGCGACATGGTCTATCTGACCCGGCTGCAATGGGACATCGACCGCGTGGCCCGCGACCATCCCGAATTGCGGCTGACGGCGACCAAGGAAATGATGGTCTGACGCCTTGACCTGGAGCGCGCTCCAACCCCTAGATCAAGGGGCGTTCCTTGGGGAAAGCCACGAATCGGCCGGGTGGGCGCCATGCAGATTTCCGATTTCGCGCGGCAGACGGGCCTGAGCGCCGATACGCTGCGCTATTATGAACGGATCGGGCTGATGCAGCCGCCGCTGCGCGATGCGGGCGGGCGGCGGGTCTATCAGGCGCGCGACCTGGATTGGGCGCGCTTCCTGATCCGGCTGCGCCAGACCGGGATGCCGATCGCAGAGATGCAGCGCTATGCCCGGTTGCGGGCGCAGGGCGACGCCACGGCCGCAGCCCGGCGCGACCTGCTGGTGGATCACCGCGACGGGCTGCGGCGCAGGCTGACTGACCTGACCGAGTGTCTTTCCCTCATGGATCAGAAGATCGCCACCTATCAGGCGATGATTTCCAGCGGAAAGGACGCAGCCGATGACACAGGACAATCATGAAACCCGAAACGAACGCGGCCGCCGCCTGCTGGCCCAAATCGACGGAGAGGCGGGCCAGGCGGTCATCGACAGCCTGGCCGACATCGCGCCGGATTTCGCCGACGTGCTGTTCGAGTTTCCCTTTGGCGACATCTATGCCCGTCCGGGCCTGTCCCTGCGCGACCGGGAAATCGCCACCATCGCGGCGCTGACCGCCATGGGCAATGCCCGCCCGCAGCTCGAGGTGCATCTTCGCGCCGGGCTGAATGTCGGGCTGACACGGCAGGAGATCGTCGAGGTGCTGATGCAGATGGCCGTCTATGCCGGGTTCCCGGCCGCGTTGAATGGCATCGCGGCAGCGCGCGCCGTCTTTCGCGACGGCTGAACCTTACTTCCGCCAGCGGTCCAGCTGCACGACCTCGCCGCCGCCGGGGGCGGGGCTGTCGGGATTGTCGTCGCCGCCCTCATCGTCTTCGTCGTCCTCATCATCGTCGTCGTCTTCGGCCTCTTGGGTCTCGAACCGCAGGCCGAATTCGACCGAAGGGTCGACGAAGGTGCGCAGCGCGTCGAAGGGGATTCGCAACGGCTCGGGCGAGTTGCCGAAGTTCAGCGTGACGGTGAAGCCCAGGTCGTCCACGGTCAGGTTGTCGAACCAGTGCTGGATGACAATGGTCATTTCCTCGGGGTAACGCTCGCGCAGCCAGTCGGCCATTTCCACGCCGTCTTCGCGGGTGTCGAAGGTGATGAAGAAGTGATGGTCGCCCGGAAGGCCATGCTGCGACACGCGTTCCAGCACGTCGGCAATCATGCCTTGCAGCGCGCGATGCATCATTCCGCCATAGTCGATTCCCGATCGCGCCATGCCCGTCCCCTTATTTCGGGCCAGCATAGGCATATGACCGACGATGAAAAGGGGGGCGACCGGGGGTTTGGGCAAGAAACCGGACGCGGTTCCGCAGGAAGTTTCCCCTGCGTCAGCAGACATATCCCGCAAATGGCTGAAAGTGCAGGATTCTGTTGCCAGGCTCCTGCGGGCCCCGCCTTACGCTGCTAGGCGGAAGGGCTTAGGTTTCGATCTTGCGGACTGCTTACGCAGCCAGCGCGACCGGAGCACGGTTGTCGTTGGCAACTGTACATTTTGCACCGATGACGGTGGTAGCTCACCGAGACAAAGCAAACATCTTTAGACGTTCGTCGATCCTGTTTCGACCCCATTGTCCCCCAACGAGGGTGATCTGGTGGAGTCGCCGGGTACCGCCCCCGGGTCCGATCCGCTTATTCCATGCGCGTTTATGTCCATAGTCCGGGTTACCCCGGACAGCGTGAATATAGGCGCGTTCCATCCGCCTCGCAAGGGTTCGTTGGGGGAACCCGCAGGGGATCAGCCGGTTGACTGCGGCAACCCGTGAAAGGAGCTTTCCAATGAAGTCCATCGTCCCCGCATTCGCCCTGGTATCGCTGATCGCCGCGCCGTCGGCCGTGACGGCCCAGCAGACCCCGCCCGCCGGATCTCTGCCGCTGTCGGAGGTGGTGACCAAGCTGGAAACCGATCTGGGCGGCGATCTGTCCTTCATCTCGGACGTGTCCTGGGACGACGACGGCTATTGGGAGGTCGAATACCACACCGCCGACAATCGCGAGGTCGATATCCGCGTCGACCCGGCCTCGGGCGAGATTCGCCAGCGGTAAGGACGACGGGCGGGCGGTTCCGTCGCCCGCCCCTGTCGACTAGGCGGATTGGCCCCAAGGCCCGTGCGGGTCGTCCAGCCCGTCGATCCGCTGGAAGCCGTGCGCGCCGAAAAAGTCGCGCTGCGCCTGGATCAGGTTCGCCGTTCCGCGCCCTGTCCGCATCAGGTCGAACCACATCAGCCCCGACGCCAGGGCGGGCAGCGCATGCCCCTGCGCGGCCCCCTCGGCCACGACCTGCCGCAGGCCGGGCAGGGCGCTTTCGATCAGGCTGGCGAAGAACGGCGCCAGGACCAGGTTGCGGGCCGGATCCTCGGCCAAGGCAGCGGCCATGTCGTTCAGCATCGCCGACCGGATGATGCAGCCCGCCCGCCAGACCCGCGCGATGCCGGGCAGGTCCAGCGTCCAGCCGAACCGCTGCGACGCGGCCGAGATCATCGCGAAGCCTTGCGCATAGCACAGGATCTTGCCCGCGATCAGCGCCTGTTCCAAGGTCTGCGGCGCGATCCGGATCGGCTGCGGGGCGGGACCGAATCGCGCCTCGCCCGCCAGCCGCTCGTCCAGCCGGGAAGACACGTTGCGCGCCATCACGGCGGCCTCGATCACCGGGATGGGGGCCGACAGGTGCTGCGCCTCGATGGCGGTCCAGCGGCCGGTGCCCTTCTGACCCGCGCGGTCCAGGATCACGTCCACCATGGGGCGGCCGGTATGGGGATCGGCGGCGGCGGTGACGCGGGCCGAAATCTCGATCAGATAGGATTGCAGCGCGCCTTCGTTCCATCCGGCAAAGGCGCTGCTGATCGCGGCGGCGTCCATGCCCATGCCGTCGCGCATCAGGCCATAGACCTCGGCGATCATCTGCATGTCAGCATATTCGATGCCGTTGTGGACCATCTTCACGAAATGCCCCGCGCCCGCATCGCCCATCCGGGCGGCGCAGGGGGTGCCGTCCTCGGCCCGTGCGGCGATGGCGGTCATCACGTCGGCCACGCGGTCCCAGTCGGCCGCATCGCCGCCGCCCATGATGGCGGGGCCGTGCCGCGCGCCCTCCTCTCCGCCCGACACGCCCATGCCCAGGAAGCGGAAGGGCAGCCCAGAGGCATCGCGGCGGTTGGTGTCGTGGAAATCGGCGTTGCCCGCGTCGATCACCAGATCATCGGCATCCAGCAGCGGGGCCAGGGCGGCAAGCTGGTCGTCGACCGCCTGGCCCGCGGGAACCATCAGGATGATGGCGCGGGGCGGGGCGATGGCAGCAACCAGTTCGGCCAGCGTCTCGGTCGCGATCACATGGGCGGCCAGGGGACCGGCCGCCGCCGCGAAGCCGCGCGTCACGGCGGTGGTGCGGTTCCAGACCGCGATCGGAAAGCCCTTTTCCGCGATGTTCAGCGCCAATGCCGCGCCCATCGTCCCCAAGCCGATCAGCCCGATCCGAGCCTGTGCCATGATGCGATCCCTTCCGCTGGTGTCTGTCAGGCGGCTGATTACGCTAACATCATTAGGTTGTCACGAGGGCGATCAGGCGGGTCTGCCCTGCACGCAGATCAGGGTCTGAAGCCCGGTCGCGACATGGATACGGCGGTCGGGGGCGACGCCCCAGACATCCAACTGGCAGATGGTCAGGGTCCGGCCCGGCTTGATGACGCGGCCCACGGCCTCCAGGTGATCGCCCTGCGCGGGGTTCATCAGGTTCAGCTTGAATTCGACGGTCAGGACCGAACTGTCGTCGGGAAACAGCGTGAACCCGGCATAGCCGCCCGCCGAATCCGCGACCGAGGCCGTGCCGCCCGCGTGGAAATAGCCGTGCTGCTGCGTCAACTCGGGCCGGAAGGGCAGGCGGATCGTCACCAGCCCGGCCTTCACCTGGGCAAGTTCGGCACCCAGCAGGCCCATCAGGCCCTGGCGGGCAAAGCTGTCGCGGATCCGGGCCACGGTCGCGTCGGGCAGGGTGCTGCCGATGTCCATCATCCCCTCCGGTTACAGGGTCAGCAGGGCGGCGCGGAAGCCGGGGTCGGACAGCACGACCTCGGTCGCGCCAATGCGGTCGGCATGGGCCAGGGCGGCGGATGTCAGATCCTGCGCGGTCTCGACCGCTTGCGGCAGGCTGCGGCCCCGCCCCAGGCCCGCGACGATCAGGCCGGCGAACAGGTCGCCCGTTCCCGGCAGGGCCACCGGCAGGCGCGGGGTCGGGTGCCGGGTCGCGCCGCCGGGGGCGAGAATCACGCTTTCCAGATGATCCGCAGGGCTGTCGTCCAGGACGCAGCCGGTGGCGATCAGCGTGGCGTCCGGCGCAAGCGACAGATCGGCGGCCGCGGCGTGCAGATCGGCCATGCTGGCGATGGAACGGCCGGTCAGGTGCCCCAGTTCGAACGAATTCGGCGTCGCCAGATCGGCCAGCGGCAACAGGCGGTCGCGCATGATCCGGGCCAGTTCGGCGGGCACGTAAAGCCCCGGCCCGTGATCGCCCATCACCGGGTCGCACAGATATCGCAGCGTCGGGTTGGCGGCCTTGGCGCGGGCCACGAAATCCGCGACAAGCTGCCCGACCTGGACCGAGCCGATATAGCCCGTCACCAGCCACACGGCGCGCTGCGGCAGGCCGCGTTCCTCGGCCCCCAGCAGCAGGTCGGCGAACAGCGCGGGCGGCAGCGGCACGCCGCGCAGCGTGGGATAGGCGGGCTGGTTGGAAAACAGCACGGTGGGAATGGCCGCGACCTCCAGCCCCGCCGCCTGCATTGGAAACACGGCGGCGGAATTGCCGACATGGCCGAAGACCACCTGGCTTTGGATCGAGATCACCAGCGGCGGCTTCATGCCTTGCCCTCCAGCCGAGGGCGCCAGTCCTCGACCCGGCCGCTGTCCAGGCGGCGCTGCGCGTGACGCCGCCAGCCGTCCGCCAGGACATCAAGCGCGGCGATCCCCTCAAGTTCGGCGCGGTTCAGGCGGTCCACATACATCGCCCGCCACAGCCGCCGCAGCGTCCAGCCGGGCGCCAGCCGGTCGACCGGGATCAGATCGTCGCCGGGCGCGACCTCGCCCGTTTGCAGGACGCGGTAATACCAGCCGGTGCGGCCGGTGTCCTGGACCCGCCGCGCCATGTCCGGGACGCCGAAGCGGTGGTTCAGCTTCCAGCAGGGCTGGCGGCCCTGGGACACCTGGATCAGCGCGCCGCCCAGCCGGAAGATGTCGCCCACCGCCACCGTGTCCTCGGTCATGCCCTGGGTCGAGACGTTTTCGCCGAAGGCCCCCGGCGCGTCCAGCACCGGCAAGGCGCCCAGATCGGCGCGCCAGGCGGCGTAATGATCCAGCGGATAATGATGCACCGCCTTTTCGGGGCCGCCATGGACGCGCCTGTCGGCCTGGGCGTCGCCCGCGAAACCCTCGGCGCCCAGCATAAGCGAACCGTGGACCGGAACCTTGGCGATGCCGCTGGTCGCGGATGTTCCCGGCAGGGTGGCGATGGGTCCGGTCAGGAAGGTGGTGGACATGATGTTCCCTGCGCAAACTTGTGTCCTTTATCAACCGATTGGCATCCCTTGGGCAATCACCGTTTCGCCGCCCCTTGATCGGGTCGGGGGGGCGCGTTACGTTTTGTTCAACTTGATATCGGAGGGCGTGTTGTCATGACGCCCAAGCGTCCTGCGGGTGCGGACGCGTTCCCGAAACCTGCGGTAGAGCCGTCTGGCACCCGAAACCCCGAGGAGGGGGCGCTTTATGCTGCCCTCGACCTCGGCACAAACTCGTGCCGGATGCTGATTGCCCGACCGAAGGGCAGTCAGTTCCAGGTTATCGACAGCTTCTCCAAGCCGGTGCAGCTTGGCCAGGGGCTGGAAGCGTCTGGCCGGCTGTCGCGCAGTTCCATGGCGCGCACGATCCATGCCTTGCAAGTCTGCCGGCGCAAGCTGGAACAGCACCGGGTGCGCAACATGCGCCTGGTCGCGACCGAGGCCTGCCGCCGCGCGCGCAACAGCCGCGACCTGATGCGCACCATCCGGCGCGAGACCGGGTTGCAGATCGAAACCATCGGGGCCGAGGAAGAGGCCCGGCTGGCGGTGATTTCCTGCGCGCCGCTGGTCAGCCACAAGACCGAGACGCTGATGGTCGTGGATATCGGCGGCGGGTCCACGGAACTGGTCTGGATCGACCTGGAAGATGTGGAGCCCAAGGAACGCCCCCGCGCGATCATGCGGCTGTCGGACGGTTTCGGCAATCCGCAGCCCGGCGGGGCGCGGGTGGTGGACTGGATCAGCGTGCCGCTGGGGGTGGCCACGCTGCGCGACCAGTTCGCCGATGTCGAGGACGATCAGGGCCGCTTCGCCCTGATGAGCTGGTATTTCGAGGAAATGCTGTCGGGCTTTACCCCCTATGCGCAAGGTTCTCCCGATGACGGGTTCCAGATCATCGGCACGTCGGGCACGGTGACGACGGTCGCGGCCAGCTTCCTGGGGCTGCGCCGCTATGACCGCACCAAGGTCGACGGGTTGGAGATGACCAGCGACCAGATCGACCGGGTGATCCATTCCTATCTTCAGCTTGGTCCCGACGGCCGCCGCGCCGATCCGCGCATCGGCCGCGAACGCCACGCGCTGATCATGTCGGGGGCGGCGATCCTGCAAACGCTGATGCGGGTCTGGCCCACCAGCAAGCTGTCGGTCGCGGACCGCGGCCTGCGAGAGGGGTTGCTTTACGCCCAGATGGTGCGCGATGGGGTGCTGGCAGCCGATGGATTGAACGGAGTGGCATGACGATGACGAAGGCTCCCGGCAGCCGCGAGGGCAAATCCAGCGGGCGCGGTCAGCGCGACCTGCGGGTGCGGGTCAAGACCGCCAAGGGCCGCAAGCTGTCCAGCAAGCTGTGGCTGGAACGGCAATTGAACGACCCCTATGTGGCCCGCGCCCGGCGCGAGGGTTATCGCGGCCGCGCGGCCTACAAGATCCTGGAACTGGACGACAAGTATCGCTTCCTGGTGCCCGGCGCGCGGGTCGTGGACCTGGGCTGCGCGCCCGGCGGCTGGTGCCAGGTCGCCGTGGGCCGCGTGAACGCCCTGGGCGAGAAATCCGGCAAGGCGGTCGGCAAGGTTCTGGGCGTCGATCTGCAAGAGGTCGATCCCATCGCCGGGGCCGAGATCCATCAGCTCGATTTCCTGTCCGAGGGGGCCGACCAGCAGGTCAAGGATTGGCTGGGCGGTCCTGCTGATGTGGTGATGTCGGACATGGCCGCCGCGTCGTCCGGCCACAAGGGCACCGACCACCTGCGCATCGTCGCCCTGGTCGAGGCGGCGGCGGCCTTGGCCTTCGACATCCTCGAACCCGGCGGAACCTTCGTTGCCAAGGTCTTGGCTGGCGGCGCGGAAACGGAAATGCAGGCGATGCTGAAGCGCAATTTCGACAAGGTGGCGAACGTCAAGCCGCCCGCCAGCCGCAGCGATTCATCCGAGAAATTCGTGGTCGCCACCGGCTTTCGCGGCAGACCCCAGGCGGATCCGCAGGCCGATCAGCAGGACTGAGCGCGGAAGGCGTCGGGGGTGCGTCCCGTCGCCGCCACGAAGGCCCGGATGAAATGGGCATGGCTGGAATAGCCCAGTTCGGCCGCGATGCGCAGCGTGGGGCGCTGCGTGTGACGCAACAGATCGACGGCCCGTTCCAGTCGCAGGTCGTGGATCAGGTCTACCGCCCGCTTGCCGCGCGCCGCCAGGCAGGCCTGGTCCAGCGCCCCCATCGTGCTGTTCAGGTCCGCCGCCAGTTCCGCCACCGATCCCGCCGATCCCAGCCGCTGCGCCGCAAGCGCCAGGAAGGCTTCGATCAGCGGCAGATCCGGCGCGGCGCCCGCAGCCGGTTCGGGCGGGCGGCCGGGTTGAAGCTGGCCCAGGCGCAGCGACAGCAGGTTCAGCAGGCAGGACAGCGTTCCGGCATCCGGTTTCGCGGTTTCCAAGGCCAGTTCGTGCAGCGTCGCCTCCAGCTGCGCGGCGTGGGAACCGACATGCGCGGCCATTCCCCGATCCGGCAGCGGCGGTTGGACCCGCGCCGCAAGGCTGGCCGAGATCAGCGCGACATGTCCCTGCGTCCCCGCCGCAGGGATCGCGGCGAAGGCGGTCCCCGCCGGAACATGGCGCAGATCGCCCGCGCGCAGGATGACATGGCTGCGGGGAAAATCCAGTCGCATCCGCCCTTCGATCACCCAGATCAGCGCGTGATCGGGCCGGGTGCGGGGCTGCGGCGGCATCGCCCGGCTGCCCCAGATGAAGGCCTGCAAGGGCAGCAGCCGCATTCCCTGCTGGCGCCCGACGGGGCGGCCTTCGCGCAGGGCGGGCCGCAGCGCGGCGGGGGCGGCCACCGCGGCGGGCGTGTCGACGGTCGGGCGGTCGGGGACGGCGTCGGGGGCATCGGGAATGCCGGGCGCGTTGACGTCGCTGTCCGCCACCCGCCGTCCCGCCCGGATGCGGCTGGGCGAGAAAGGAAAACCGTTCCACTGCGAAGGCCCGAACGCTGACATGAGGACCGCCTGCAAACACCACTAAATAAGCGGATCATTGCCGAAAGCTGTCGTCCGCTCAATCAGGCGATGCGCGGATCAATCATGGCGTGTGTTTTTTGCATCAGCGGCAAGCGGTTGCCAGTCCCTCATCCGCCCCCGGAACCAGATCCGCTGGCCCTTGGCATATTGGCGGGTGGCGATGATCGCCCGTTCCGTGGCGGTCGGCAGGTCCGTCTCGGCCCGCAGGAATGCGGTCAGTTCCGGCGCGCCGATGGCTCGTGCCCATTGCTGCGACGGATCCCACTGCGGCAGCATGGCCCGCACCTCGTCCAGTGCGCCTTGCTGCATCATCAAGTCGAACCGCCGCGCGATCCGGTCAGCCAGCCAGTCGCGGTCTGCCGTAACCAGGATGCGCTGCGCATCGGCAGGGGCGATCAGGGGCGGGGGCGTGTCGGCCTGCCAGTCGGCAAGGCCGCGCCCGGTGGCCGTCAGCACCTCCCATGCGCGTTGGACGCGGGCCGGGTTCAGGGTGTCGATGCGCGCGCGGGTGGCGGGGTCAAGATCAGCCACCATGCGCGCCAGCCCGCCGGGCGCGGCCAGCCGGGCATCGCCCTCGGCCCGGATCGCGGGCGGGATGGGCGGGACATAGGCCAGCCCCTGCGTCAGGGCGGTCAGGTACAACCCGGTGCCGCCCACCACGATCAGCCGCCGGTCCAGCAGCCCCGCCACGTCGCGCAGCCAGTCGCCCACGGAATAGGGCACGCCCGGCGCGACATGGCCATACAGCGCATGGGGCGCCGCCGCCTCGTCGCCGGGGGACGGGCGGGCGGTCAGCACCCGCCAGCAGGACCAGATTTGCAGCGCGTCGGCATTGACGATCAGCCCGCCCTGGGCCTGGGCCACGCGCAAGGCCAGGGCGGATTTGCCGCTGGCGGTCGGGCCTGCGATCAGCAGGTGGCGCGCGGGGTCGATCTGGTCCAGGTCGATCACGGCAGGCGGGCTTTCGGATGGTTGAACACCGCCGCCTTTTGCGACATTTTGCGCGGCGATGAAAGCGACCGGCGCTGACACGAAGGAACCAACATGACCGATCATCGGGCCACGGCGCCCGCGCAATACGGCAGGGTAATGCTGAAAATCTCGGGCGAGGCGCTGATGGGCGACCAGGGTTACGGCCTGCACCCGCCCACCGTCGCCCGCATCGCGGACGAGGTCGAATCGGTCCAGAAGATGGGGGTCGAGGTCTGCATGGTCATCGGCGGCGGCAACATCTTCCGGGGCCTGCAAGGCAGCGCCCAGGGGATGGAGCGGACGACCGCCGACTACATGGGGATGCTAGCCACGGTCATGAACGCGCTTGCCATGCAGGCCGCGCTGGAGGCCAAGGGTCTGCATTGCCGCGTCATCAGCGCCATCCGCATGGACGAGGTGTGCGAACCCTACATCCGCCGCCGCGCCATCCGCCACCTGGAAAAGAAGCGGATCGTGATCTTCGCCGCAGGCACCGGCAACCCCTATTTCACCACCGACACGGCGGCGACGCTGCGCGCGAACGAGATGAACTGCGAGGCGATCTTCAAGGGCACCAAGGTCGACGGTGTCTATGACAAGGATCCGAAAAAGCACACCGACGCCAAGCGTTACGGCGAAGTCAGCTATGACGAGGTGCTGCAAAAGCACCTGGGCGTGATGGACGCCTCCGCGATTGCGCTGGCCCGCGACAACCGGCTGCCGATCATCGTCTTTTCGCTGGACGAGCCGGGCGGGTTCCGGGGCATCCTGGAAGGCCGGGGCACCTATACGCGGGTCCATAACTAGAACCGTTTCCAGCCGGACCGGACTGGCGAAGGCTTGCCCAGATGTGGGGCAAAGTCTTTGCCAAGGTTTGCATCTCTGGTTACAAGCAATCAAAATTCAATGCAGAGGCAGTTCCCCATGGCAGAGGACATCGAAATCGACATCGACGATCTGGAACGGCGGATGAAGGGCGCGATGGAAAGCCTGCGCCACGAATTCTCCAGCCTGCGGACGGGCAGGGCCTCGGCTTCGATGGTGGAACCGATCCAGGTCGAGGCTTACGGCCAGATGACCCCGATCAACCAGCTTGGCACCGTCAACGTCCCCGAACCGCGCATGGTCACGATCAACGTCTGGGACAAGGGCATGGTCGGCAAGGTCGAGAAAGCCATCCGCGAATCCGGCTTGGGCATCAACCCGCAACTGAACGGCACAATCATCATGCTGCCGATCCCCGAACTGAACGAGGAACGCCGCCGCGAACTGACCAAGGTCGCCGCGCAATATGCCGAACATGCCCGCGTCGCGATCCGCAACGTGCGCCGCGACGGCATGGACCAGATCAAGAAGGGCAAGGCCAACGGCATGCCCGAGGATGACCAGAAGTTCTGGGAAACCGCTGTCCAGGAACTGACCGACAAGATGATTGCCCACGTGGATCAGGCGCTTGAAGGCAAGCAAGCCGAGATCATGCAGGTCTGAGGAACGATTATGGCCGCTGAAACCGCACCGCTGCTGACCACCGGCGGGGTCGATCAGCGGCCTCGACACGTCGCGATCATCATGGACGGCAATGGCCGCTGGGCGACCGAACGCGGCTGGCCACGCCTGGTCGGCCACCGCCGGGGGGCCGAGCGCGTCAAGCAGATCGTCCGCGCCTGTCCGGATCTGGGCGTGAACTGGCTGACGGTCTATGCCTTCTCGACCGAGAACTGGAAGCGCACGACCGAGGAAGTCCTGGGTCTGATGAAGATCTTCCGCCGCTATATCCAGTACGAGGCCGACGGCATGGCGGCCGAGGGCGTGCGGCTGCGCTTCATCGGCGGGCGGGACCGGCTGGACGACAAGCTGCGCGCGCTGATGTCCTCGATCGAGGCGCGGACGGCGGGCAATACCCGGCTGAACCTGACCGTGGCGATCAATTACGGCGGTCGCGACGAACTGGTCCGCGCCTCGGCCCGGCTGGCGCAGAAGATCGCGCGGGGCGAGATCGAGGCGCCGACCGAGGCCGACCTGACCGCTTGCCTGGACACGGCGGACCATCCCGATCCCGACCTGGTGATCCGCACCTCGGGCGAAACCCGGACCTCGAATTTCCTGCCCTGGCAGGCGGCTTATGCGGAATACGAATTCACGCCGACGCTGTGGCCCGATTTCACCCCCGACCACCTTGCGCAGATCCTGGACCGTTTCGGGATGCGCGATCGGCGTTTCGGGGGCGTATGAGCGCGGGGCGCGTCAATGCCGTGAAGCCCCCGCCGGGCAAATGGGCCGATCTGTCCCGGCGCGTCGCCTCGACGCTGGTGCTGCTGGGCATCGGGGTGATGCTGGCGGTGGCGACCGGGAACTGGCTGCGGCTGGCGATGGCGGTGATTTCCGCCGTGACCTTCTGGGAACTGGCGGCGATGACGGGCTGGAAGAACCCGCGCCTTCATCCCGGAATCTTCGGCGCCTGGAGGCCCTTTGCCCTGGCGATCATCGCCTTCATGTCGCAGGTCGTGGCCCACGGCTTCGATCATCCAGCGGCGATCCTTGCGCTGCTGTTTCCGTTGATCGCGGGCATCCCCGGCGCCCAGCCGCGCGACCGCTGGACCTATGCGATCTTCGGTGCGGCGATCATGCTGGTCGCCTATGGGCTGGTCGGATTCCGGGAAGACTATGGCCTGAACTTCGTGCTGTGGCTGATGGGGATCGTGATCATCTCGGACACGGCGGGGTATTTCTTCGGCCGGATGATCGGCGGGCCGAAATTCTGGCCCTCGCTCAGCCCCAAGAAGACCTGGTCGGGCACGGTGGCCGGATGGGCGGGCGCGCTGCTGCTGGGGCTGCTGCTGTGGCGTATGGGACGCGGCGATGTCTCGCTAGTCTGGTGTTCGCCCCTTGTCTGCCTTGCCGGGCAGATGGGCGACATCGCCGAAAGCTGGCTCAAGCGCAGGGCGGGGGTCAAGGACAGTTCGAACCTGATCCCCGGCCATGGCGGCTTCATGGACCGCTTCGACGCGGTGACGGGGGCGGTGCTGGCGGCAATGCTGATCGGGCTGCTGACCGCGCTGCCGGCGGTGAACTGATCCATGCGGCGAATCTCGATCTTCGGGGCCACCGGGTCCGTGGGCGCGAATGGCGTCGACCTGATCCGCCGGGCGGGGCCGGACGCCTATCACACCGTTGCGCTGACCGGCGGGCGCAACATCGCGCGACTGGCGCAGATGGCGCGCGAGTTGCGGGCCGAGATCGCCGTGACCGCGCATCCCGACCTGCTTGGGGATCTGCGCGATGCCCTGGCTGGCAGCGGCGTCCAGGCCGCCGCCGGGCCGGACGCCTTGGTCGAGGCAGCAGGCCGCCCCGCGGACTGGATCCTGTCGGCCATCGTCGGCGCGGCGGGGCTGGCGCCGGGGTTGGCCGCACTGGCACAGGGCGGGGTTCTGGCGCTCGCCAACAAGGAATCGCTGGTCTGCGCCGGGCCGCTGCTTCGCCATGCGGCGCGGGCCAGCGGCGCAACCATCCTGCCGGTCGACTCCGAACATTCCGCTGTTTTTCAGGCTCTTGGATCCGATAAGCTCGACTCCGTCGAGGATGTCACCATCACCGCATCCGGCGGCGCCTTCCGCGACTGGCCGCTGGAGCGGCTGGCGGCGGCGACGGTGGCCGAGGCGTCCACCCATCCCAACTGGGCGATGGGCCAGCGGATCACCATCGACAGCGCCTCCATGTTCAACAAGGCCATGGAGGTCATCGAGGCGAAAGAGTTTTTCGCGCTCCGCCCCGATCAGATCAAGGTTCTGGTCCACCCCGAATCCATCATTCACGCGATGGTCAGCCATGTGGACGGCGGCACCATCGCCCATCTGGGCGCGCCCGACATGCGCCATGCCATCGGCTATGCGCTGAACTGGCCCGGTCGCGCGCCCTTGCCGGTGGCGCCGCTGGATCTGGCCGCGCTTGGCAGCCTGACCTTCCGCGCCCCCGATGAGGTCCGCTGGCCCGCCCTGCGCCTGGCGCGAGAGGTAATGGCGGCGGGCGGCATGGCGGGGGCGGTCTTCAACGCCGCCAAGGAACAGGCCCTGGACGATTTCATCGCCGGGCGCATCGCTTTCACGCAGATGGCCCCTCGCGTGGAAATGACCTTGCAGGCCCTGTCGGCGCGGGCGGGTTTCGGCGATGATCCGGCGGATCTGGAAACGGTCCTGCACTGGGACCGCGAAGCACGCAAGGAAGCCGCCGCATGAGTGACCTGATCCCGCAATTCGGCGGTACCCTGTGGACGCTGGCGGCGTTCTTCGTGGCCCTGGCGGTGATCGTCACCGTCCACGAGTTCGGCCATTACTATATCGGCAGGCTGTCGGGCATCCGGGCCGAAGTCTTTTCGGTGGGCTTCGGTCCCCGGCTGCTGTCCCGCCGCGACCGGCGCGGCACGCTGTGGCAGGTGGCGGCGATTCCGCTGGGCGGCTATGTGCGGTTTCTTGGCGACGCCAATGCGGCCAGCGCGGGGCCGGGGCGCGCGGTCGATCCGGCGGTGCGGCGGCAGACGCTGACGGGCGCGCCGCTCTGGGCGCGGTTCGCCACGCTGCTGGCCGGGCCCGTCTTCAATTTCATCCTGTCGATCCTGATCTTCGGCGGTTTCGCGATCTTTCAGGGCATCCCGGTCGAACAGCCGCAGGTCGGCACCATCGCCGAGGCTCCGCCGGGCGTCGTGAACGAACTGCGCCCCGGCGATGTGGTTCTGGCGGTCGGCGGCCAGCCGGTGCGCGATTGGGGCGGCATCGCCCAAGCCGCCGAAACCCTGCCCCCGGCGCCCTGGCATGACTGGCGCGTGTTGCGCGACGGATCCGAGATCACCGTGCGCGGCCCCGATCCGATGCCCGCCCGGATCAGCGGCGTGGCCCCGCGCAGCGCCGCTGCGGATGCGGGGCTGCGGGCGGGCGATGTCGTGATGGCCATCGGCGGCCAGCCGGTCAGCCGCTTCACCCAGATGCGCGAGGCGGTCGAGGCCGCCGAGGGTCAGCCGCTGGCCTTGCAGGTCTGGCGCCCCGGCGCGGGCGTCGCGGATTACACGCTGGTCCCGAAGATGCAGGATCTGCCCGCCGAGGGCGGCGGCTATGAACGCCGCTGGCTGATCGGCGTGACCGGCGGCGAAAGCTTCTTTTCCCCCGCCACCCGCAGCGCCGGGCCGCTGGAGGCGCTGTGGCTGGGCGGTGCGCAGACCTGGGGCATCGTCACCTCGTCCCTGTCGGGGATGTGGGCGATGATCTCGGGCCAGATCGGGACGTGCAACCTGGGCGGCGCGATCAGCATCGCCGAAAGCACCGGGCAGGCGGCCAGCGCGGGGGGCGGCAATTTCCTGTGGTGGATCGCGGTGCTGTCTGCCGCCATCGGATTCCTGAACCTGCTGCCCATCCCGGTCCTGGATGGCGGCCACCTGATGTTCTACACATGGGAGGCCCTGACCGGCCGCCCGCCCTCGGACAGGGCGCTGAGCCTGCTGACCGCGATCGGGATGGCGGCGGTGCTGTCGCTGATGATTTTCGGCCTGACCAACGATCTTTTCTGCCCCTGACCGCGATGCGCTTTTGACAGGGCAGGCGGTTTGAGGCAAAAGCTGGGTGCAAAAGAAGGCGCCGCAAGCAGCGCCAAAGCAGGCTGACGATCAAGAGGGGCAGCAATGACACGGAAACTGGGCAGGGGCGCGGTCGCCCTGGTGACGGCCTTGACGATTGCAGCCCCGGCGGCGCTGATCCCCGGCGCGGCTTCGGCCTATGTCTTCAACGACGTGCGGATCGAGGGCGCGGTCCGTGTCGAACCGGCGACCGTGCTGTCCTATGCCAATATCGCGCGCGGCCAGGACGTGTCGGCGGGCGAGTTGAACGACGCGCTGCAACGGCTGCAAAACTCGGGCCTGTTCGAGACGGTTGAGATCGTCCCGCAAGGCGGCGTCCTGGTGATCCGGGTCAGCGAATATCCGACCATCAACCAGATCAGCTTCGAGGGCAACCGCCGCATCAAGGACGAGCAGCTGGCCGAAATCGTGCAAAGCCAGTCGCGCCGGGTCTATCAGCCCAGCCAGGCCTTGCAGGACGCCAGCAACATCGCCCAGGCCTATGCCGCGCAGGGCCGCCTGGCCGCCCGCGTCGATCCGCGCATCATCCGCCGCAGCGACAACCGCGTCGATCTGGTCTTCGAAGTGCGCGAGGGCAATGTCACCGAAATCGAGCGCATCGGATTCACCGGAAACCGCGCCTTTTCCGATCGCCGCTTGCGCAACGTGCTGGATACCAAGCAGGCGGGCATCCTGCGCACCTTCATCCGCCGCGACACCTTCGCGCCCGAAAGGCTGCAACTGGACGAACAGCTTCTGACCGATTTCTATCGTTCGCGGGGCTATGCCGACTTCCGGGTGCAGGCCGTGGCGCCGGAACTGGCCCGTGAACGCGACGCCTTCTATATCACCTTCAATATCCAGGAAGGCCCGCGCTATCGCTTTGCGCAGGTCAACACGATTTCGGAAATTCCGGGCGTCGATGCCGGGCCTTTCGCCGCGCAGAACCGCGTGGACCGGGGCGATGTCTACAACCCCGCCGCCATCGACAACACCATCCGCCGGATGGAGACCGTGGCGATCCAGCAAGGCCTGAACTTCGTCAACATCGAACCCCGCGTGACGCGCAACCCACAGAACCAGACGCTGGATCTGACCTTCGCGCTGACCCGCGGCCCGCGCGTCTTCGTGGAACGCATCGACATCGAGGGCAACACGACCACGCTGGACCAGGTGATCCGCCGCCAGTTCAACACGGTCGAGGGCGATCCCTTCAACCCCCGCGAAATCCGCAACGCCGCCGAACGGATTCGCGCGCTTGGCTATTTCAGCGACGCGCAGGTGGACAGCCGCCCCGGCAGCAGCAACGAACAGGTCATCGTCGACGTGAACGTCGAGGAACAGCCCACCGGGTCGCTATCCTTCGGGGCGTCCTATGGCGTGTCCTCGGGCGTGGGGCTGAACGCGTCCTTGCAGGAAAACAACTTCCTGGGTCGGGGTCAGACGGTCGGCCTGTCGATCTCGACCGCCGATGGCGACCAGTCGTCGTCGCTGACCTTCATCGAGCCCTATTTCCTGGGCCGCGACCTGCGCTTCGGCTTCAACACCTATTACAACGTCACCGAAAGCCTGAACTCGGACTATAACACCCGATCCGTGGGGGTGCGTCCGTCCATCGAATTTCCGATCTCGCAAAACGGGCGGCTTGAACTGCGCTATCGCCTGTCCAAGGAAACGCTGGGCGGGGTCGAGGATGAAAGCTCGGACCTGCTGAAGGCCGAGGAAGGGCAGCGCGTCACCTCGGCGCTTGGCTACAGCTACAACTGGGATACCCGCATCACCGGGCTGGATCCGCTGACCACCTACAAGCTGCGGTTCTCTCAGGACTTCGCGGGGCTGGGCGGCGATACGAAAAGCGTGACCACCGGCCTTCTGGCGGGCGTGGAAAGCACGGCCTGGCGCGACGAAGTGACCCTGCGCGCCGAATTCGAGGCCGGCGCGATCCATTCCTACAGCGATTATTCGACCTGGATCCTGGACCGCTATCGCGGCGGCACCCGGATCCGGGGATTCGAACCCAACGGCATCGGCCCGCGCGACCTGGCCGCCGAGAACCAGGACGGATTGGGCGGCAACTATTTCTGGGTGGTCCGCACCGAGGCGCAATTCCCGGTCGGCCTGCCCGAGGAATACGGGATTTCGGGCGGCCTGTTCGCGGATGTCGGGTCGATCTGGGGGCTGGACAACACGGTCGGCACCGGCGGCGCCATCGTCGACGATTCGATGAACATCCGCGCCTCGGTCGGCGCGTCGCTGTTCTGGACCACGCCCATCGGGCCGCTGCGGTTCAACTTCTCGAAGGCGATCCGAAAAGAGGATTACGACGAACCGCAGAACTTCGACCTGACCATCTCGACGCGGTTCTGATGGCGGTTTACCGGCGGCTTGCGGTCGCTTTGCTGCTGGTCGCGCCGGGGCTGGCCCTGGCGCAGCAGTCCCCGCAGGACGCTGTGCCCCCTGCGCCTGCCGTCCAGCCCCCGGCCGATGCGGCGCGCAGTGCGGCGCCGATCCTGACCGTGGATCAGGACGTGCTGTTCGCCGCATCCGATTGGGGCCGGCGGACGCAGCGGGTGCTGGACGAGGAAGGCGGCAAGATCGAGGCCGAGAACGAGCGTTTGGCAAGCCAGCTTTCCGCCGAGGAAGCGACCCTGACCGAACAGCGCGGCACCATGGATCCGGCCGAATTCCGCAAGCTGGCCGAGGCGTTCGATACCCGCGCGACCGAGGTGCGCCGCCAGCGGGCGCAGGTGGTCCAGGATCTGAACGCCTGGGCAGAGGCCGACCGCACCGCCTTCTATCGCGCCGCGCGGCCGTTGATGGCCGAGATGATGCAGGAACGCGGTGCCGTGGCAGTGCTGGACCGGCGCACGGTCTTCGTGTCGATGGACGCCATCGACATGACGCAGGCCCTGGTCGCGCGGCTGAACGCGGCCCTGGGGGATGGCGCGGGCACCGTGCCGCTGCCCGGCCCGAAATAGGTCAGGGCAGACGCGCCAGCCGGTCGGCCAGCAGCGTGAACAGCGCGTCGCGATCCACATGGCGGATGAAATTCGCATTGGCCGGGCGGTCGGTCACGCGCCACCAGTCGGCCACGGTCATGCCTGCGGTGAAGCGGCCCTCGGTCTCGATCTCCACGTTGATATGGCGGCCCGTGAACAGGTCGGGGCGCAGCAGCCAGGCGATGGTGCAGGGATCGTGCAGGGGGGCGCCCTCGCTGCCGTATTTCTCTTTGTCGAAGCGTTCGAAGAAATCCGTCCAGCTTGCGATGGCGGGACCGCAGCGGCCGGGCAGGGCGCGCATTCCATCGATCCAGTCGCGCGATGTCAGCGCCTCGTGCGTCACGTCCAGCGGCATGACGACCAGCGGCGCCCCCGCCGCGAAAACCTCGGCTGCGGCCTCGGGGTCCACGAAGATGTTGAATTCGGCGGCGGGGGTGATGTTGCCCACCTCGAAATAGGCGCCGCCCATCAGGACGATTTCCTGGACGCGGGCCACGATGTCGGGCGCCTGGCGAAAGGCCTGGGCGATATTGGTCAGCGGGCCGATGGGCACCAGCGTCACCGTGCCCGCCGGTTCGCGGCGCAGGGTTTCGACGATGAAATCCACCGCGTGCCGCAGGTGCAGGCCGATCTGCGGTTCCGGCAGGTCGATCCCGTCCAGGCCGGATTTGCCGTGGACATGTTCGGCCGTGATCAGCGGGCGCGACAGGGGCCGGTCGCAGCCCGCGAAGACCGGAATGTCGGGGCGGCCGGCCAGTTCCAGGATCTTGCGCGCGTTCAGTTCGGTCAGGGCCAGCGGCACGTTTCCGGCGACGGCGGTCAGGCCCAGCACCTCCAGTTCCGGGCTGGCCAGCGCCAGCAGGATCGCCACGGCGTCGTCCTGGCCGGGATCGGTGTCGATGATGATCTTGCGCGCCATGGCAGCCTCCTGAACCGTGGCCCGAGTTGTGAAAGCGAATTGCACGATGCGCAAGTCCCCTTGGGCGGGATCCATTGACCGCCCGCCCCGCGCAGGCTAGGGCGCGGGCATGGCACGCGCACCCCTTCTTCAACTGACCGACATTTCCCTGACCTTCGGCGGCGATCCCGTGTTCGAGGGGTTGTCCCTGACCGTCCAGCCCGGCGACCGGGTGGCCCTGGTGGGGCGCAACGGATCGGGCAAGTCGACGCTGATGAAGGTCATGGCGGGCCTGGTCGAACCCGACCGGGGCGAGGTCGTGGTCAGCGCCGGGGTCTCCACCGGCTATATGGAACAGGATCCCGACCTGTCCGGCTTTGCGACGCTGGGCGAGTTCGCCGCCTCCGGCCTGCCTGAATCCGAGTCCTATCGCGTCGAGATGGCGGCCGAGGGGCTGAAATTCGATCCCGCCCGTCCCGTCGCCACCGCATCGGGGGGCGAACGCCGCCGCGCCGCGCTGGCGCGCCTTTTGGCCCAGGCGCCCGAACTGATGCTGCTGGACGAGCCGACCAACCATCTGGACATCCAGGCGATCGGCTGGCTGGAGGATCACCTGTCCCAGACCCGCGCCGCCTATGTGCTGATCAGCCACGACCGCGCCTTCCTGCGCCGCCTGACCCGCGCGACCCTGTGGATCGACCGGGGCGAGGTCCGCCGCCAGGAGCGCGGCTTCGAGGGGTTCGAGGATTGGCGCGAAGCCGTCTGGGCGGCCGAGGATGAGGCCCGCCACAAGCTGGACCGCAAGATCAAGGCCGAGGCCCGCTGGGCCGTCGAAGGCATCAGCGCCCGGCGCAAGCGCAACCAGGGCCGGGTCCGCGCCCTGGCGGCGTTGCGGGCGGAACGCAGCGCCCAGATCCGGCGGCAAGGCACGGCTGCGATGGCTTTGGACTCCGGGCCGCAATCGGGCAAGAAGGTCATCGAGGCCAAGGGCATCGCCAAGGCCTTCGGCGGGCGCACGATCCTGCGGCCTTTCGATCTGCGCGTGAACCGGGGCGACCGCGTGGCCTTCGTCGGTCCCAACGGCGCGGGCAAGACCACGCTGATCAAGATGCTGACGGGGGAAATCGCCCCCGATCAGGGCACTGTCACGCTGGGCACCAATCTGGAACTGGCGGTCTTCGACCAGACCCGTTCGGCGCTGAACCCCGACCAGACGCTGTGGGAATCGCTGACCGGCGATCCCGAGATGCGCGTCTCGGGGCGGGCCGACCAGGTGATGGTGCGCGGCCAGCCCCGGCATGTGGTCGCCTATCTCAAGGATTTCCTGTTCGACGACGCGCAGGCCCGCGCGCCTGTCCGCAGCCTATCGGGCGGCGAGAAGGCGCGGCTGCTACTGGCCCGGCTGATGGCTCGGCCTTCGAACCTGCTGGTGCTGGACGAACCGACCAACGACCTGGACGTGGAAACGCTGGATCTGTTGCAGGATCTGCTGGGAGATTACGACGGAACTGTGCTGCTAGTCAGCCACGACCGCGACTTCATCGACCGCGTGGCCGACACCACCGTGGCGATGGAGGGGGATGGGCAGGCCACCGTCTATGCGGGAGGCTGGACCGATTACCGCGCCCAGCGGGGCGAGGATGCGCCCACGACAGCCGAACCCGTGAAAAAACCCGAGGCCGCGCCCGAGAGAGCCAAGGCCGCCCGTTCCGGCCTGTCCTTCACCGAACGCCACCGCCTCGAGGCGCTGCCGGGGCTGATCGAACGGCTTGAGGCGGAAATCGCCAAGCTGTCCGAATTCCTGGCCCAGCCCGACCTGTTCCAGACCGCCCCCACCAAGTTCCAGAAGGCGACCGAGGCCCTGGCCGAGCGTCAGCACGCCCTGTCCGCGGCCGAGGAGGAATGGCTGATGCTGGAGGAAAAGGCCGAATCCTAGGCCCCGCGCGCGGCATGGTCGCTGATCCATCCATGCGCGAAGGTCATCTTCGCGCGGATGGCCGGCGTCAGGATGAAGGGATACAGGTCTGAATTGTCCAGGGCGCGGTTGATGTCGTTGATGGCGATGGCGACCTCGGCCGCGATGTTCAGCAGGTTGTCGGCGTTCTGGTCGGCATAGGGCTGATAGCCTTCGGGCACCGCCTTCATCGACAGGCCCGCGCTGACGAAGCTGTCTGTGAAATCCACCATGTGCAGCAGATGCGCCACCGTTTCTGCCCAGTCCTCGTGCGGGTGAGAAGTCGCATAGGTGGTGATGAAATCCTCTCCGGGAGATTTGGGGTTGGCATAGTGCTCCTGGAGGGCGGCATTGTAATCTGCGGTCTCGTCCCCGAACAGCGGGCGGAACCCGTCCAGAAAGCCCGGCGCCACGGCCAGGCGGTCGAACAGGAAATGCGCCAGTTCGTGCCGGAAATGGCCTACCATCGAACGGTACTGTTCGCCCAGCTTGTGCTGGCGCTGGATGCGGATCAGTTCGTCGGCTTCTGTCACGTTGATGACGATCTCGCCGTTGTCGTGGCCCATCATGATCTGCACGGCCCGCCCGCCGGTGTTTTCCGACAGCATCTGGAAGCGTGGCCGCATTCCCCCATCGGCGTCGGTGAACCACTGCCAGTTCGACAGGTTGGCCAGCACCCAGCGTTTCGCCCGCTCGGCCCGTTCCAGAAGCTGCTGGTTGTCGCCGATATGCAGCGCCGGGACGACATCGGACATGGCGCAGGACCGGCACAGGGATTCGCCGGGAATGGCGGCCCAGTTGCACTGGATGGCGTCGCGGTTGGCGCAGGGGTCGGCCTGGTTCAGCATCGCGCGGGCCTCGGGTTCATAGAAAAGCGGCTCGCCGCAGGCGCAGAAGGTGTTCTCGAAATAGACGCGGGCGTGACAGGCGGGACAGGTGAAGCTCTGCATGGTGGGTGTCCTTGGTGGGCTGCTGACCAAGCCTCGGTCGATGCCAAGGTTCCACGGCGCAACAAAAATTCTGCTTCGGGCAAGGCGGCTTGACTTGGAGGGGCGAATGCGCCATATGCAGGCGGACCGGCCGGGCGAATGCCTTTGGCCGGTGTGTTATTTTCAATGACATCCCCATGCGCGGGATGCGCTGTCCGAAGGCGGGTCCGATCCCCCAACGCCGGTTCGATCCGGGGCCGAAGGACGCGGCAACGAAGGAAACGAAGCGATGTTCGCGGTTCTGAAGACGGGCGGCAAGCAATACAAGGTGCAGGCGGGCGACGTCCTGCGCGTTGAAAAGCTGAATGCCGCGGCTGGCGACAAGGTCCAGTTCAATGAAATCCTGATGGTCGGGTCCACCCTGGGCGCGCCGCTGGTCCACGGCGCCTGCGTGCAGGCCGAGGTGATCGACCAGATCAAGGCCGACAAGGTCATCACCTATGTCAAGCGCCGCCGCAAGCACAGCTCTCAGCGCACGCGCGGGCATCGCCAGCAGCTGACCCTGCTGCGCGTGACCGACGTTCTGGACAACGGCGCAGACAAGACCGGTGTGAAGGCCGCCGTCGGCGCGCGCACCAAAGAAAACGCGTAAGGAGACTGACCCATGGCACATAAGAAAGCAGGCGGTTCGTCCCGCAACGGTCGCGATTCGGCCGGTCGCCGTCTGGGCGTCAAGCTGTTCGGCGGGCAGGAAGCCACTGCCGGCAACATCATCGTGCGCCAGCGCGGCACCAAATGGTGGGCGGGTGACAACGTCGGCATGGGCAAGGACCATACCCTGTTCGCGCTGACCGATGGCCAGGTGACCTTCAAGAAGGGCCTGAAGGGCCGCACCTTCATTTCGGTCGTTCCCGCAACCATCGAAGCCGCCGAGTAACCCGAGCTTAACAATTCACTGTTACAGGGGGATCGGCGAAAGCCGGTCCCCAGTTGTTTTTCCGGGGAGGAAAAATGGTCATGTCAGCACCGATGCGGGAGGGGACGCGTTTGGACGACTTCAAGGTCTCGGACGCCGCGCTGAACCAGCCCGTCATCGCAACCGAACGCTTCATCCTGCGTCCCCTGCGTCCGTCCGACGCGGGAATGATCGCGCATTACACCGCGGACAAGCGGGTGGCCGAGGGAACGCGGGCCATCCCCCATCCCCTGCCCCCCGGCGCGTCCGAGGGATTCGTGGCGCGCGCCCTGTCCGCCGACCGGACCGAGGATGTGTGGGCCATCGACGGATCGGCCAACAAGCTGGCGGAACTGCTGGGCGTCGTCTCGCTGACCCGGATGGAGGGCGACCAGTCCGAACTGGGCTTCTGGATCGGCGCGGGGTTCTGGAACACCGGCTTCGCGACCGAAGCGGTCGAGGCGCTGGTCAAGGCCAACCCGCACAAGGCCCGCACCCTGTTCGCCGAGGTGTTCCAGGACAACCCCGGCTCGGCCCGCGTGCTGACGAATTGCGGCTTCGTCTATCTGGGCGACGCGGAAAGCTGGTCGGTGGCCCGCGATGCACGTGTTCCGACATGGACCTATCTGCGCAAGATGTAAGGGCAGCGGGCGCTCGCGTCCCCTCTGGCGCGCGGGCGCGCCATTCACCCCCGAGGATACTTGCCACAGAAGAGGGCCGGTTGCCGAATCTGCATCCGGCCGCTTGCATTCCGGGGCCGAGATCATAGCTCGGGCTCATGAGCATTCCGTTTTCTCTTTTGGATCTGTCGCCGGTGCCCGAAGGGGCCGAGACTGCCGATGCGATCCGCAACACCCTGGACCTCGCGCGTCATGCCGAAGATTGGGGCTATCGCCGGTTCTGGCTGGCCGAACATCACAACATGCCGGGCATCGCCAGTGCTGCGACCGCCGTCCTGATCGGGCTGGTGGCGCAGGCGACGCGCACCATGCACGTGGGCGCCGGCGGGATCATGCTGCCCAACCACGCCCCGCTGACCGTGGCCGAGGCTTTCGGCACGCTGGCGACCGCCTTTCCCGGTCGCATCGACCTGGGGCTGGGGCGCGCGCCCGGCGGCGATGGCGCCGTGATCCGGGCGCTGCGCCGCGATCCGATGGCCGACAGCTTTCCGCAGGATGTGGTCGAATTGCTGGATTACCTTGGTCCGGAACGGCCCGGTGCCGCCGTCCGTGCGCTGCCGGGCGAGGGGACCAATGTCCCCGTCTGGATCCTGGGCAGCAGCCTGTTCGGCGCCCAGCTTGCCGCGCATCTGGGCCTGCCCTATGCCTTTGCCAGCCATTTCGCGCCGGGCGACATGGAACGTGCCGTTGCCGTCTATCGCGAACGCTTTCGCCCTGGCCCCTGGAACGACAGGCCGCAGGTGATGATCGCGATCAACGTCTTTGCGGCGGACGACGCCGAGCAGGCCCGCTATCTGCGCACCTCGATGCAACTGGCCTTTGCGCGGCTGCGCACGGGAATGCCTGGCAAGCTGCCGCGTCCGGTGGCCGATCTGGATGCCGAGATCGGCCCGCAGATGCGGCGCATGGTGGACGAGGCGCTGCGGATCAGCGCTGTGGGCGACAGGGGGCAGGTGAAGGACCAGCTTCAGGCGCTGATCGCCCAGCATCGACCGGATGAGGTGATCCTGACCGGGCAGATCCATGACCATCAGGCGCGGCTGCATAGCTTCGAGATCGCTGCGGATGTGATGCGATCCCTGTAGGGCTGCGAGGCGGTGCTGGCAGGATGGCGCGAGGCTGTCTTGCTGGCGGATGTCCCGATGCTGCTGGCAGGACGCTGGCAGGTTGAACCACGAGCTGGCTGGCGTAACGCTGGCTTGCTGGAGGTTCGGACAGCTGGCTGGCGGTGTCGCTTGCTGGCTTTGTTGCATCCCTTATATCGAACCCGCAGGGATAATGCAACGAAAAACCATTGAAATCAAATAGTTGACTGTTTCAGTCGGAACTGACGCAAGGCCTTGCCCGCAAAAGAAAACTGCGGCCCTGCGGTGCGGGTCGTGAAAAAGCCGCCGATGCGGCAGGCAGCGGCGGCTTGGGAAGGGCGGGTGTCGGGGAATCAGGGGCGGGTGCGCAGCAGGCCCATGATCTCCTTGGTGCGCTCCAGGATCGGGGTGGCGATCTCGTCTGCGCGGATCGCGCCTTCGCCCAGGATGCGGTCGATTTCCGCGGGGTCGGCCATGAAATCGTTCATCCGCCGGGTGATGGGTTCCAGCGCGGCGACGGCCAGTTCCGCCAGGGCGGGCTTGAAGGCACCGAAGCCCTGACCCTCGAACCGGGCCAGCACCTGATCGGGGGTTTCATCCGACAGCGCGGCATAGATATTGACCAGGTTTTTCGCCTCGGGCCGGTCCTTCAGGCCGTCGAGGCTGCCCGGCAGGGGATCGGCATCGGTGCGCGCCTTGCGGATCTTCTGGGCGATGGCGTCGGCATCGTCGGTCAGGTTGATCCGGCTGGCATCCGAAGGATCGGATTTCGACATCTTCTTCGACCCGTCGCGCAGCGACATGACGCGGGTCGCCACGCCCTCGATCAGGGGTTCGGTGATCGGGAACTGCTCGACCCCGTAATCGTGGTTGAACTTGGCGGCGATGTCGCGGGTCAGTTCCAGATGCTGCTTCTGATCCTCGCCCACCGGGACGGCGGTCGCCTGATAGGTCAGGATGTCGGCGGCCATCAGCGCCGGATAGGCCAACAGGCCCAGGCTGACGTTTTCGGTGTTCTTGCCTGCCTTGTCCTTGAACTGGGTCATCCGGTACATCCAGCCGACGCGGGCCACCGTGTTGAAAAGCCAGGCCATTTCCGCATGGGCGGAAACCTGGGACTGGTTGAACAGGATCGACTGTTGCGGATCCACGCCCGAGGCCATGAAGGCCGCTGCGGCCTCGCGGATATTGCGGCGCAGCTTGTCGGGTTCCTGCCAGACGGTGATCGCGTGCAGGTCCACCAGGCAATAGATCGTCTGCGCCGGGCCGCCTTGCAGCGCCGCAAAGCGTTTCAGCGCGCCCAGGTAATTGCCCAGCGTCAGCCCGCCCGAAGGCTGGATCCCGGAAAAGATGCGCGGCGTGAAACGGGTTTTCGGCGTCTCGGTCATGTCGGGCCTGCTTGGATTTTCGCTGCCAGTGGCTTAGCCCTTGGCCAAAGCGACCGCAACCGCGAAGGAAACCCGATGCGCCAGGCCATGCCCGTCTCGCCCCTCAACCCGATCCCCGCCGCCGTCTGGGCGCTGTGTCTGCCCGCCATCGCCGGAGAGATCGTGTTCCTGCTGGGCCAGTCCGGGCTGATCGGCGGCGCGCAGGGGGTGGGGCTGCGGCTGTCCGCGATGCAGATGACCGCCTTCGCGCCCGAGATGGTGCAGCGCATGTGGCACCTGGGCGCGGTCGATTGGGATCAGGCGTATCGCATCCTGTCCTACAGCTTCGTCAACTCCTCGTTCACCCATGCGGCCTTCGTGGTGGTCTTCACCCTGGCGCTTGGCAACATGATCGCACGGGAGTTCCGGCCCTGGGCGGTGATCGCGCTGTTCCTGGGATCGGCCATCGGCGGCGCGTTGGTCTATACGGCGGCGATTTCGCTGCTGCCGGGTCGCGTCGGGCCGCTGATCGGCGGTTATCCGGCGGTCTATGGGCTTGTCGGGGCCTTCACCTTCCTGCTGTGGACACGGCTGGGTGCCGTCCAGGCCAATCGGATGCGGGCCTTCACGCTGATCGGGATGCTGCTGGCCTTTCAGCTTGTCTTCGGCATCGTCTTCGGCGGCGCGGGCTATGGCTGGATCGCCGAGGTCGCCGGTTTCTTCGTGGGTTTCGCTCTCAGCTTCCTGCTGGTCGATGGCGGGGTGCAGCGGGTCTTGCGCCAGATCAGGGCGCGCTGACGGTTTCCGTGCAATGATCGGCGCGGTTTCCCATCCAGGAAAGGACAAGGCATGAAGATCGAATTCTCAGGCACGACAGGCATCGTGACGGGCGCCGCTTCCGGCATCGGGCGCGCCATCGCCGAGGGCTATGCGGCGGCGGGCGGCACGGTTATCGTGTCGGACCTGAACCGCGACGCCGCGCAGAAGGTCGCGGATGCCATCGTCGCGGCGGGCGGCAGGGCCTTGGCCTTCGCGGCCGATGTGGCCTTGGAAAGCGACATCCAGGCGCTTGTCCGCTTTGCCGAGGACGAGACCGGGTCGCTGTCGCATCTGGTCAACAATGCCGGGATCGGCGGCGCGCAGGCGACAACGGGCGACTATCCGGTCGAAGCCTGGAGGAAGGTCATCGACGTAAACCTGATCGGGGTCTTCCTGGGGATGCGCTTTGCGATCCCGGCGATGAAGCGGGCGGGCGGCGGGGCCGTCGTCAACCTGTCCTCGATCCTCGGATCAGTGGGATTCGCCAAATCCTCGGCCTATGTCGCGGCCAAGCACGGGGTGAACGGGCTGACCAAGGCGGCCGCGCTGGAACATGCGGCGGACGGGATCCGCGTGAACGCGGTCGGGCCGGGCTTCATCAGCACGCCGATGCTGGACGAGCATCTGGACAGGCAGACGCTGGACTATCTTGCCACGCAACATGCCTTGCAGCGGCTGGGCACGGCCGATGAGGTCGCCTCGCTGGTGCTTTACCTGCTGTCTGATCAGGCTAGCTTCATCACCGGATCCTATCACCTGGTCGACGGCGGCTATACGGCGCGCTAGCGCCGACGCACCGCCGCCTTCAGGTCGGACAGCCGATAGGCGCGGGTCGCGAAGCTGAGCGTGAAATAGATCGCGGCCCCGCCGAAGACGAGGATCGCCAGACCCGGCACCTTCCCCACTTGGGCCGCGTCCAGCCAATCCATCATCAGCGACAGCGCCCCCGCCATCAGCGCCGAGGACAGCACGATCAGCGGCGTCTTGCGGCGCAGGCGGTCGTCGGCGCGGGCGGCGTCGCCCATGGCGCGAGTGCCCCACCACAGCTGCGCGACCATGATCCAGGCGGCGACCGTGGTGCCCAGGGCCGCTGCCAGGAAGCCCAGCCAGGGCATCAGCCCAAAGGCCACGATGGCATTGACCACCATCGACCACAGGGCATAGCGGAAGGGGGTCCTGGTATCCTCGCGCGCGAAATACAGCGGTTGCAGGATTTTTTGCAGCACGAAGGCGGGCAGGCCGAAGGCATAGACGATCAGCGCGCGGGCGGTCTGGGCGGTGTCGTAAGCGGTGAACTGGCCGCGTTCGAACAGGGTGCGGACCATGGGTTCGGCGATCACGGCGATGGCGAAGGCGGCGGGCAGGGTCAGGAACAGGCCGAATTCCGTGGCGCGGGAATAGGCCGATTGCCCGCCTGCATGATCGCCCGCCCGCAGCCGCCGCGCCAGTTCCGGCAGCAGCACCACCGCCACGGCGGCGCCGACGACGCCCAGCGGCAGTTGATACAGGCGGTCGGAATAGGACAGCCAGGAAATCGCGCCCTCGAAATGGCTGGCGACCTGGCGGCCGACCAGCAGGTTGATCTGCACCACGCCCCCGGCGAAGGCGGCGGGCAGGGCCACGGCCAGCAGGCGGCGCATGTCGGGCGTCAGACGCGGGCGGCGGGGCGCGAAGGACCAGCCGGTGCGGTGCGCGTCCCACCAGACAAGCGCCAGCTGCGCGATCCCGGTCAGCGGCGTGGCCCAGGCCAGCGTCAGCCCCACGTCCCAGCCCTGCCACCAGGCCACCGCCATCGCCGCGATGAACAGCAGGTTCAGCAGCACCGGCGCGGCGGCGGCGGCGGTGAAGCGGCCGTTCGCGTTCAGCACGCCCGAGATCATCGAGGCCAGAGAGATCAGCAGGATATAGGGGAACATGATCCGGCCGTATTGAACCGCCAGCGGAAAGCGCTCGTCCCCGGCAAAGCCGGATGCCATCAGCCAGACCAGCCCCGGCATGAAGACCATCGCCCCGGCAGACAGGATCAGCACCGACATCAACAGGCCCGAAAACGCCTCGGACGCGAAGCGTTGGGCATCCGTGCGGTCGTCCAGCTTCTTGGCGAACATCGGCACGAAGGCGGTGTTGAAGGCGCCTTCCGCGAAGAAGCGGCGGAACATGTTGGGCAGCGACAGGCCCACGAAGAAGGCGTCGGCCACCGCGCCGCTGCCCAGCCAGGCGGCCATCAGGATGTCGCGGACAAAGCCCGAGACGCGCGACACGAAGGTCCAGATCCCTACCGAGAGGAATCCGCGCACCAATCCCGATTTCATGATTTATGCCTCTGCCCGTTTTGCCCCGTCGGCGATGGCCGAACGCAGTTTCTTTTCCAAGGCGTCGCGTTTCGCGTCGCTGTGCAGTTTCAGGCCGAACATATCCTTGACATAGAAACTGTCCACCACCTGCGCGCCGAAGGTGGCGATCACCGCGCTGACGATCTGGATATGGTTCGCGGCCATCGTCCGGGTCAGGTCATAAAGCAGGCCGGGACGGTCGCGGGTGTCGACCTCGATGATGGTATAGATGTCGCTGCCTTCGTTGTCGAAGGTGACATGGGTCGGGAACCTGAATTCCCGCGTGCGCTTCTTGGGCTTGTCGCGGGTCGCAAAGGCCTCGCGCGCGACGATCTCTCCCCTCAGGATGCTCAGGATCTTCTGGCGCAGCCTGGGCATCCGGTCTTCGTCAAAGGGGCTGCCATCGGGATCCTGCACCCAGAAGACGGCGGTCGCAAAGCCGTCCCGCGTCGTATAGGTCCGCGCATCGACCACGTTCGCGCCCATCAGCGTCAGCGCCCCGCAGAGCCGCGAAAAGATCCCCGGATGGTCGGCCAGCACGAAGGCCGCGCGGGTGGCGTCGCGGTCGGGATCGGCGCGCAGGTCGATGCGGATTTCGTCCGGTCCGATGCCGTTCAGCATTTCGGCGAAGCTGGCTTGCGTTTCGGTGGGCAGCCCCGACCAATAGCTGTCGTAATGGCGCCCAAGCTCGGCCCGGATGGCCTTGGCCTCCCATCCCTTGGCGATCAGCAGATGGCGCAGGCTGCGCTTGGCTTCCGTCTGGCGGCGGTCGCGGTTCATCTCCTCCAGCCCGTTTTCCAGGACCAGGGCGGTCTCCTCGTGCAGCCTGCGCAGCAGCGCGGCCTTCCAGTTGTTCCAGGTGCCGGGGCCGACGCCGCGAATGTCGCAGACCGTCAGCACCAGCAGCATGTCCAGCCGCTTGCGGGTCTTCACCGCCTTGGCGAAATCGCGGAGCGTGCGCGGGTCGGCGATGTCGCGTTTCTGCGCCACGTCCGACATCAGCAGGTGGTTGCGCACCAGCCATTCCACGGTGTCGATGTCGTCCTGCGGAAAGCCGAACCGGGTCGCGATCCGCCGCGCCAGCCGCGCGCCCAGGATCGAGTGATCCTCGCGCCGTCCCTTGCCGATGTCGTGCAGCAGCACCGCCAGATAGAGAACACGGCGGTTGATGCCCGATTTCATGATCTCGCTGGACAGGGGCAGATCTTCCGGGTGCTCGCCCCGCTCGATCTCGGCCAGGGCGGCGACGCATTGGATGGAATGTTCGTCCACCGTGTAGTGGTGATACATGTTGAACTGCATCATCGCCACGACGGGTTCGAATTCGGGGATGAAGGCCGCCAGCACGCCCAGCTCGTTCATGCGGCGCAAGCCCCGTTCGGGATTGCCGTGCTTCAGCAGCAGATCCATGAAAATCCGCGTCGCTTCGGGATCGCTGCGGACCTTGTCGTCGATCAGGTCCAGATTGGCCGCGACCAGCCGCATGGCGTCGGGGTGGATCAGGATGCCGGTGCGCAGCGCCTCTTCGAACAGGCGCAGGATGTTCAGCGGATCCTGAAGGAAGGCGGCGTCGTCAGCGATGGCCAGCCGTCCCAGGTTGTCGACGAAACCGTGCCGCAGCTTGCGGCGGCGGCGGAACAGCCGGCCCAGGAAGGGCGCGCTGCGAACATGGCGCGCCTCGAGTTCCGTCAGGAAGACGCGGGTCAGTTCGCCCACATGGGTGGCGTGGCGGAAGTAATCCTGCATAAAATACTCCACCCCGCGCCGGGCGGATGTGTCGCGATAGCCCATGCGGCGCGCCACCTCGACCTGCATGTCGAAGGACAGGACATCGACGGGACGGCCCGCGATCAGGTGCAGGTGGCAGCGCACGGCCCACAGGAAATCCTCGGCCTGCCAGAAGGCCAGATGTTCTTCGCGCGTGAAGACGCCCAGATCGACCAGTTCGACGGCGCGGTCCACGCGGTGGATGTATTTGGCGATCCAGTACAGCGTTTGCAGGTCGCGCAGCCCGCCCTTGCCCTCTTTGACGTTGGGTTCCAGGACGTATCGCTGCCCGCCCTGCCGCTGGTGGCGGGCCGATCGTTCCTCCAGCTTGGCCTCGATGAATTCGGGGATGGTCCTGGAAAACAGCTCGACCCACAGCCGTTCGCGCAATTCCTCGGCCAGGGGGGCGTGGCCGGTCACCAGCCGGTGTTCCACCAGCGAGGTGCGGATGGTCATGTCGCCCGCGCCCAGGCGGATGCAGTCGTCCACGCTGCGGATGGAATGGCCGATCTTCAGCTTCAGATCCCACAGGATGTAGAGCATGGATTCGACCACGCTTTCCGCCCAGGCGGTGATCTTCCACGGGGTCAGGAACAGCAGGTCCACGTCGGATTCGGGTGCCATTTCCGCCCGGCCATAGCCGCCGACGGCCAGCACCGCCAACCGTTCGGCCTCGGACGGGGACCGCTGGGGATGCAGCCAGGTGGTGGCGACATGATGGGTGGCGATGACGATGCCGTCGGTCAGGGTGGCGATGGCGCGCACGGTTTCGCGCGCGGCGCGGGGGTGGCTGGCAAGGCCCGCCTCGATGGCGCGCATGGCCTCGGACCGGGCGTCCGACAGCAGGGCCACGGTGCGCGCCCGGATCGCCCGGCCTTCGGTCAGGCCCGACAGCGCCCCGTCCAGGATCGGCAGGAAGGCGGCGGGGTCGAAGATGGGATGCGCCCCGGACAGGGCCGGGGCGCTTTGCAGAATCGTCGTCTCGGGCAGGTCGGCCAAGATCAGAACCCGGCGCCGCCAAAGCCGCGCTGCGCCGGATCCAGGATCACCAGCCGGTTGCCGCGCAGGGTGGCCACCGCCAGGGCGCGTTCCGAGGTTCCGTCGGGCCGCAGCCGAAAGACGCCGCCGACGCCGGCAAAGCCCGCGCGCTGCGTCAGCCCCGTCGTCGTCAGGGCATTGCGCTGTCCGCTGCGCACCAGCGATGCGATGGCGGCAACGCCGTCATAGGCCAGGCTGGCCAGTTCGTGCGGCTGTTCGCCATAGGCGCCGCGATAGCGGGCGTCGAACTGGGCGCGCAGGCCCTGATCGGGGATCGCGAACCAGCCTTCCTGCAACTGGGGCAGGGTCATGCGCGCGGGCGGCTGATCCCAGCGGGTCAGACCCATCATCTGCGTGACGGGCGACCGGACCCCGGCGGCGGCAAGCTTTTCCGTCAGATAGGGCAGGACAGCCTGGTTGTTGGCCGTCATGAACACCGCATCCACCTGCCCCGACCGGGCCGCCGCGGCGATCTGCGGGGCCACGGTGTCGATGCCGGTCACCGAGACGGGGTGGTTGATGCGCCCCGCCAGCCGCGCGCGGTTGCGGGCGATGGCGGTCTCGATGGCGCGGCCGCCCAACTGTCCGGCGATGTCATCCTCGGCCACGACATAGATGTTGCGCTTGCCCTGGCGGACGCCATAGCCGACCAGCCGGTCGGCGATGTTGGCGAAGCTGTTGCCCAGGATGAAGACGTTGCCGCCCGCGATCTCGGCATTGTTGGAGAATGACAGGACGTTGATGTTGCGCGGCCGCATGGCATTGCCCACGGCATTGGCGCCTTCCGCGAACAGGGGGCCGACGATGATCTGCGCGCCCGCATCGGCGGCCGCATTGGCCTGGGCCACGGCCTGTTCCGTGCTGGTCCCGGTGTCATAGACGCGCAGGTCGATCGTCGCGCCCTGCGCGTCGGCGGCGGCCATGCGCGCGGCATTCTTGAGGCTGCGCGACAGCCATTCCAGATCGGCCGATCCGCTGCCGCCCGGCGCCAGCAGGGCAACCCGCACCGGCTCGCCTGGGTTGATCAGCGGGCCGATGGCGGGGCCGCTGGCCTGCTGCGATCCTCCTACGGGGTCGCAGGCCGCCAGGACGAAGGCGGACAGGATGGCTGCGGCACGGGTAAAGGCGCGGCGCAATCCGGCGGCGGGCCGGGTTGTGGCGGAAACGACCATATGAAACTTCCCTGCTGTAAGGTATCGGCGAGGTGCGGGCAGCCTAGGACCAACGGGCCTGCTTGGCAATCAGTCGGAAGGAGAAGGCGATGACCGGAACACGCGAAGAACCCCAATCCGCCCATCGCCTGTCGGCCCATGTCGAGGCGACGCGGCTGGACCCCGGCCTCTACCTGGTGGCGACGCCCATCGGCACGGCGCGCGACATCACGCTGCGCGCGCTTGACGTGCTGAATGCCGCAGACCTGCTGGCGGCCGAGGATACGCGGGTGCTGCGCCACCTGCTGGACATCCACGGCATTCCGTTGCGGGGCAGGCGGATCCTGCCCTATCACGACCATAACGGCGAACGTGCCCGGCCCGGATTGATGGCGGCCCTGGCGGACGGGGCCAGCGTCGCCTATGCCTCGGACGCGGGGACGCCTCTGGTGGCCGATCCCGGATACCGCCTTGCCCGAGAGGCGGCGTCCCTGGGCCATCGGGTCCATGCCATTCCCGGCCCCTCGGCGCCGCTGGTCGCGCTGAGCCTGTCGGGCCTGCCCAGCGACCGCTTTCTGTTCCTGGGCTTTCCGCCAGCAACGAAAGGCGCCCGGCTGACATGGCTGCGCGACTGGATGGCGGTTGATGCCACGCTGATCCTGTTCGAAAGCCCCAGGCGCGTTAATCAAACATTGAAAGAAATGTGCGAGGTTGACGCGAATCGACTTACAGTGGTGGCGCGCGAACTGACCAAACGGTTCGAGGAAGTGATCCGGGGCACCGCCGCCGAACTGGCGCAGGATCCGCGCATGGCCACCCTGAAGGGAGAGGTCGTGATGCTGGTGGACCGGCCGCAGCCGGTGCAGGCGGACGGGCAGACGGTGCGCGCCGCATTGCAAACGCGGCTGGCGTCGATGACGGTGAAGGATGCCGCCCGCGAGGTGGCGGCGGAATTGGGAATGGCGCGGCGCGATGTCTATCAGATCGCGCTCGGGCTGGCGGATGAAGGGACGGATTGAGAATGGGCCATGCCGTCAGAACACTGGACCTGCCCTGGGCGGTGCCGCCGCAAGCCAGGCAGGTGTCCTTGGCCCGCAGGACGCGGGGACGCCTTGCGCATCTGTCCGGTGCCTTGGCCGAGGACAGCGTGGCGCGCGTGCTTGAAGGCAAGGGCATGACGATCCTGGCGCGGCGTTGGCGTGGCAAGGCCGGGGAAATCGACCTGATCGCGAGACATGGGGAATGCCTGGTCTTTATCGAGGTCAAGCAGTCTTCCTCCCACCAAGACGCTGCCTGTCGGCTGGGCGCCGCGCAACAGGGCCGCATCATGCGCGCTGCATTGGAATATTGCGAGGCGGCCGGACAGATGCCCTTGCCGGAATTGCGCTTTGACGCCGCCTTGGTGGACGGTCGGGGACAGGTGGAAGTCCTTGAGCGCGCGTTCGAGGAGGCCCTGGCCTGAGAGGCAGGGCGAGGCTGGTCAGGAAATCGCCGAAATCTCTAAGCGTCCGCTCGAACAGGACCGGGGATTGGACATCCTTCTGTCGAAGGAATCTTGAGGATGAGGCATTCGACCATCATGCGGTGGGCGTTTGCCGGGGATCCTCCCTGCTGTTCTCGGCCTTCGCAAACCACCCTCCGCTGTGGCCGTGCAAGGGGCCGCGCGTGATCCGGCAGGCGGTGTTCTTTGAGAGGCGCGCGCCGTTCATGTCGGTGTCCATGGGGGCTATCGGCCACAGTGCCAACCAGCAGGCCGATCCCGGACAGCGTCACCCGGCCAGGCTTCGAGATCCTTTTCCAGACCTGGGACGATACACATGTGGCGCGGATCCGGGCCGGGTGGCTGACCTTCGGCGCAGGCCCGCACAAGGACGACTGCGCGGTCTAGATCCTGTCCAGGTTCAGGGCGATCAGTCCGGCGGTCTGGTCGGGATGAGTGAGGGGCAGCATGTGTCCCGCATCCGGCACGGAGGCCCGGCCGACATCGGCAAGGCGGGCAGCCAGCGCATCGGCGATGCGGTGGATCACGGTCGGAGAACGTTCGCCGGCGATGATCATGACCGGCGCGTCGATGGATTCCAGCCCTCCGTCCCGCAGGATGCCGGCCTGGTCCCGCGTCAGGGTGTCTTCTGTCTGGGCGACAAGACCAATCTGCCGGGCCATGGTCTGTTGCGCGGGTCGGGGAAGCGTGTCGAAGGGCTGCGCGCCCCAGATGTCGATGAACCCGCGCGCGGCGTCCTCGGCCCGCCCCTGGGCCAGAAGATCCGCCAAGGCCGCGTCGCGGGCTGCCTGTTCCGGGTCCGGCGCGGCGGCGAACAGCACGGGTTCGATCAGCGTCAGGCTGCGCACGGCGTCCGGCGCGGCCACGGCGATGCGCAGGGCCACGGTCGCGCCCAGGCTGTGGCCGATCAGGTCCAGCGGGCGGTCGATGAAGCTGGCGGCGATCCGGGTCACGGCGGTGTGGAAGTCGGGGCCACCGGGCTGGTCCGTCCAGGGCCCGCTGCGGCCATGGCCCGGCATGTCGAAGGCCGACAGATCGACTCGACGCTCCAGCCGCGCGGCGATCGGTCCCCAATAGGCCGCGTTGCCCATCATGCAATGCAGCGCAAGGGCCCGGCGATCCTTGTCGCCCGGCCAGTGCCGCTTGTGGATGCCGCTCATGCCGCAGACAGGTGCCGGTCCAGGAAATCCAGCCGGTCCTGGCCCCAGAACCGCTGGCCGGTTTCGCGGACGATATAGAAGGGCGATCCGAAGGCTCCGGCCTCGACCGCCTGTTCCAGGTTGCGGCCATAGGTCTCGGCGCCGATGAACAGCCCCTTGTCCGCCAGGGCGGGATCGAAGCCATGCGCACCCAGAATATCGCGGATCACGGCATCGTCGCTGATATCGCGGTCCTCGGCCCAGACGGCGCGCAGGACACCCTGCACCAGCCCGCCCAGATCGCCGCCACCCGCCTGCTGCGCGGCGATGATGGCATAGGAAGAGGGCGCCATGTTCACCGGCCAGAATGCAGGCCGGACGTTCAGCGCCATGCCCAGGTGCTCGGCCCAGCGGGGCAGTTCCTGGGCGCGATACTCCATCCGGCTGGGATGGCGGTCGGCCGGGCGGACGCCTCCGGTGCGGTCGAAAAGCTGCAGGATGTCCAGCGGCTTGTAGCTGATCGTCGCGCCGTGGCGGTCGGCGATCCGTTCCAGCCGGTCGCCTGCCAGATAGGCCCAGGGGCTGATGGTTCCGAAATAATAGTCGATGGTCGGCATGACGATCCTTCGCGGTTTGCCCGCAGGCTAGCCCGGTGGTAAGGCGGGCGCAATCTGGCGAATCCCCGCGAAAGGCCCATCCATGCCCGTCATGACCGAACCCAAGCTGATTTCCGGCAATGCCAACCGCACGCTGGCGGCGGCCATCGCCCGGCGCATGTCGATGCACCGGGGCATGAATGTCAGCCTGTGCGACGCGCGGGTGGAACGCTTCAACGATCAGGAAATCTTCGTCGAGGTGTTCGAGAACGTGCGCGGCGAGGATATGTACATCATCCAGCCGACCTCGAACCCCGCGAACGACAACCTGATGGAGCTGCTGATCATGTCGGACGCGCTGAAGCGGTCCTCGGCGGCACGGATCACGGCGGTCATCCCCTATTTCGGCTATGCCCGTCAGGACCGCCGCGCCAAGGCCCGCACCCCGATCAGCGCCAAGCTGGTGGCGAACCTGCTGACCGAGGCGGGGATCGACCGGGTGCTGACGCTGGATCTGCACGCGGCCCAGATCCAGGGGTTCTTCGACATTCCGGTGGACAACCTTTACGCCGCGCCGGTCTTTGCGCTGGACGTGCAGCATCATTTCCGGGGCCGAATGCAGGATCTGATGGTCGTGTCCCCCGACGTGGGCGGCGTGGCCCGGGCGCGGGAACTGGCGACCCGGATCGGCGCGCCTCTGTCCATCGTCGACAAGCGCCGCGAGAAGGCGGGCGAGGTGGCCGAGATGACCGTGATCGGCGATGTCGAGGGCAAGGTCTGCATCATCGTCGACGATATCTGCGACACCGCCGGGACGCTGGTGAAGGCCGCGCAGACCCTGACCGACAGCGGCGCGACCGAGGTCCACGCCTATATCACCCATGGCGTCCTGTCCGGCCCGGCGGTGGAACGCGTCAGCAAGTCGGTGATGAAATCGCTGGTCATCACCGATTCGATCCAGCCGACCGAGGCCGTGAAATCCGCGCCGAACATCCGCATCGTGCCGACCGCGCCGATGTTCACGCAGGCGATCCTGAACATCTGGAACGGCACCTCGGTCAGCAGCCTGTTCGAGACGGACACGCTGCTGCCGATCTATGAAGGCCTATATTCCAGCCTGTAGCGCCCGGCCCCGTCCGATGCGTCCGGCGGGAATATCTGAGTAAGAAGAAGTCCAGGTCGTGTTGACAAAGGGACTCCCCTGCGCGGTCGGCTGTGATTCAAGATCATCTCTGCGTGGGAGGTGAGCTTGGCGCGCAACCTGATGTCCGACGATGAGTGGGCCTTTTTCGAGGGCTTCATCCGCTCGGTCCGGCATTCTCACAGGCGCAAGCCTGCGGATTATCGGCTTGTTCTGGATGGACTTTTCCGGGTCCCGGGAACGGGCGCGCCCTGGCGGGATCTGCCAGAGGAGTTCGGCAAGTGGTCATCTGTCTACGGCCAGCTTCGGCACTGGGCGCTCGCCGGCTGTTGGATAACATCCTGGACGCCCTGAACCACGCGGGGCTCGCGCCCGACAAGCTCCAGATGATTGACGCCGCGTGTGGGCGATCGTGAAGCGAGAAGGGGCTGCAGGTCTGGGGAAAGTCTGGGGCGGAGTATCCCCGAGCAGTCGTTTTTGGCCACTCAAGCCACTTCCGAAAAACTTCAAAACACGAAGCGTCAGAACGGAAGACAAGCAATCGCTTCTATTCTAACGTAATCTTCGAGATGGTTTGGAGCGGGTGAAGGGAATCGAACCCTCGTATTCAGCTTGGGAAGCTGACACTTTTACCAATCCTCTCCAACTATTGTTGAGGAAACGCATCATGTCTGGGGGCCATTCTGGGGCATGATCGAGAAGTCGACCATGGCGTCGCTCAGATCCGACTCGAGAACGTGCGCGTAACGCATGGTCGTTTCAATCGACGCGTGTCCGAGGAGGCGCGAAACGAGCTTCAGGTTTCCGGTCTTCCGAAGGACTCTGGTGGCGAAAGTGTGGCGCAAGTCGTGAAATCGAAAATCCTCGATGTTCGCCATCTCCAGCGCTTCTCGAAAGTCCTCCATCAGCCCGCCGCCCTTGTGCGAGATCGGTGTGAGCGGGTAGCCGCGGCGTCGATGGTCGCGGTAGAGGAAGACGAACTTGCCGGCCACGGGATCGTCCGACCGGGGGATGGCGTCCAGCAACGCGCCGATCTCGGGGCTGATCGGGAAGCGATACCGCTTGCCATACTTCCCGATGAACGTCATCCGGCCGTGGCGTCGGTCAATGTCGGACCAGCGTAGTTTGGCGACCGACGCGAGGCGCGCGCCGGTCATCAGCGCGAACATGGTGAAGGGGTGGAGGTCCCACCTGAGGTGCTTGAACAGCTCCTCCTGCTCCTCCATCGTCAGCTCTCTGACGCGCTCTTCAGGCTCCTTTAACCGCATCTTCCGGAAGTCGATTTCGGGAAGGGCGGAGCGATTGGTTCGGGCCATATGCTTGAGCGAACGGTCCAGCATATCGAGCTGCCGGTTGATCGTCGCCGGCGTGATGCCGTCAGCGCGCCGGCTGTTGATGAACGCCTGGACGTCGGCCGTGGTCAGCGCGCCGGTGTCACGCTTCTCATCGAGAAAGAGGAGCAGGCCGCGCGCCTGGCTCATCGCTGTCCGCGCGCTCGGCTGGTGCTGACAGACGTCCGTGTAATACGTGCCCAGTGCCTGACCCAACGTGAACCGACCGGTCGCCTCCGGCGCGTGTGCGGCCTCAAGCTTCAGCCGCGCTTCGACAAGCTTTGCCTCTTCGAAATCTTCGGTTTCGCAAGATCCGCGAAATCGACTACCCTTGATGACGAAATCGTATTGCCAAATGCGGCTTTTCTTGGTGCGAAATGGCATTCGTTTTTCCGGCTTTCTAAATAGTAATTAATGTCTTCAATTCGATAACGGATCGATCTGCTGGTGATCGCCACGAACGGCGGCCCGTCCCGGCCGCGCATGCGTCTGAGGGTTCGCGGGCTGATGCGAAGGAGTTCGGCTGCTTCGTCCGGTGTGAGGAGGCGGACCGTCATCGCGCGTCCTCCTTCTCGTCTTCCTGCTCTTCCCGAACACGAACGTGCTCTTCAAGAAGAGTAGTCAGGAGATGCCGCTGAAGAAGGATGTTGAGTAGCTCGCCCAGGCCGGCGCCGCCGATGATGCCCATATCGGTCCCCTCGGGTGTTCACGAAATTGGATTTTTTGGTGGTTTGGCGTAGACCCTGGCCGGGTCTCAGAACGACGTGTCTATGCCCGTTCGCACAACGCGTAAGGCCTGGACGAAGGCCTGGAAGCTTGCGCCGGGGCCCACAGACAGGATCGCCTGGTCGATGGCGTCAGGGATATCGTCATGACCGTAGCCCTCGATGGCCTTCGCGACGCCGGCGGCATTCCAATCCTTTTTCATACGATCCTCCATCTCCGCAAGACGAATTATTGCCGAGTTCGTATTACTTCGCAAGCCGGTCAGCCGGGCCTTCGGCGGGTATTTTCTCCGTCCTACACTCACCCACAGGCCCGAGATACAAAAAAACCCCCGCTCTCGCGGGGGCTTAGGTGAGCATGAGTCAGGAGATACACACATCCCCAATATAAGTCGGTCTGGGACAATAGCAACCTTCAATGTCTCGAAATGTCCGATTAAGTGATGACAGACTCGACATGTATCTCTATGCTGTGGATCCCAGAGCAACGAGGAGATGACGATGAGCTATGCGATGATGCGCCTCAAATACGAGCTGATCGGTCTGGTGATGCTCGTTGTCGGCGTGGGAGGGATTATTGGCTCTTACACGCTCGGCTTCTTCAACTGGCCGAGCGCTGGATGCTGGATCCTCGGCCTGATCCCGTTCCTACAAGGTCGCCGTTATTCGGAAGCGGGGGTCTGGATGGGGACGGTCATTCTTGTTGTCGCCCACGCCGTGGGAGCGATGTGCGCTCTTTACGCCTTTGCCGGCATCTTCATGAGCCCCTTGGCAATCTGGGAGCTGGCCGTCTACGCGCCCCGCGATCCGTCGAAGTTGGGCGAGGGCGCGTTTCTGTTCGTGTTCGGATACGTTCTGCCCGGCGTCGTGTGGCTCAAGCTCTTCCTCGGGTGGGACTGATCTGCGCACCCGGTGCGCACACGCAGGTCACGTTGCGCTTACGGAAGTTCACAGCAGATCGTCATCGTCTCGCTTCTCCAGGAACTCTCGGAAGGCAGCAGTTATCGGATTTGACCCTTGTTCGACCCCTTGGCTGGTGCCGGGGGTTTCATCAGGCGCGATCCCTAAACTCATGACAGGCGGCTCCGGTTCGCGCTCCGTCAACAGATCGTCAGCTCCGAAATACATTGCCGGTTCGTAAGGTCGATCTTTGAGCCAGTAGCCGTGGCCCTTCAGGTTAATGATCTGTGGCATCCTCGTAAGGCGGGCGGAGAGTGTGTTCCGCGGGTCACTACCACCAACCACGATGCCCGCAGCCTCGAGATCAGACAGGAGATCGGTGCGATTGCGCGGTGATTCTGCCGTTCCCAGCACCTCAAGAACCGCCTTTTCGAATTCGGCAATAGGGGTGATCGGACGCTCCGTGGTAGCCTCCTGTGGGACCTGTGTGGCCTCCGGGGAAACCTGATTAGGGGCACCGTGTGGCCCGAAGACGCTCGCTACTCGAGCCTCCCATTTCGCATACTCTTCAAGCAGTTGGTCGATCTCTTGCAGCCTTGCGCGGAGTGCGCTTTGTTCGGCCCTTAGCGTAGCAATCATGTCCATAGCCACCCCCTGATTTTGCATGATGCCTATCACGAATAATTCTGTGTCGCAACGCAGTCGTGACCGTTTACCACGAAGCGCTTGTGACGTTGTTAAAACCGGTGTATGTCTGGACCACGGGGTGCGGTGACGCACTACTCAACAGTGGAGGTCTAATCGAGAGCAGGAACGCGGGATGACCCGCTTGTGCTCTTCAGGACGAGAAAAGCCGAGCACAAGGCCCGGCTCTTCCTGAAAAGCTGATATCGACGGGCCGCAGGCCTTGGACATCGCTCACGTTGCAATGACGATTGTCACATGTCCTGCGTCTCGATTCAACAGGAAACTGCAACCGAAGGATGCAGACGTGACAGACATGTCCAAAACTCCCCGGTGGGTTCGAGCCTATGATCGGGTCCGCTACGACCGACCCGAACATGTTAGGGCCCACTGGAGGCCCCGTTTGGGGCCGAAGGACCGAAAGTGAGATTGGACGGGGCGCGTTGGCGCCCCGTTCTTTTATTGGCCGCTCGTCTGCCTGACTTCGCTGTCGCAGATATCGGCGATCTCAGCGTCCCCGGCAGGACCATTTTCAACGGGGTAGTGATCGGCGTAGACAGGACATGCTGCACGAAGCCGCTGCTGCTGTTCCGGGGTCCATTTCCCGTCTTCTCCTTCGGGACGCATCGAACGTATCTCCTCGAGCGTCTCCTGAACCTGCGCCTCCGTCATTTCGCCGCCGTCGGGCATCGCCAGTTCGTCTGGACGGGTCATCCAGTATGCAAGGGCGGCGATGATGACCAGCACGATGGCCCAAGTAAGCTTATTCCGCATGAGTTCTTCCCGGTAAAAATCAAGTGGTTGATCTCTACGCGGGGGTTTGCTGAGCAACAAGCATGATGTGCGGCGGCTACCCTCCCGGTCGGCACCTCACGAAGAGATCCTGCACCTGCGCATGAACGAACGCCTCAACGGCAGCATCAGGTGACACGAACTCCCTCTCCATGACAGCGACCAGGGCGGCCGGCGGGGTGCGGCGGAGGTGCGGTGCTTGCTGATGCTCCCTACGTTAATGGTCGGCTATGCCAAGGGGTCAGGCTTTTACGCCGACCGCCTCAGGGGGACATTAGGGTCCCCTTGTGTGTTTCTGGGTGGTCTACTTCATGTCCTCGAGCATCTTGATCACCTTGTCCGCTGCGGCCGAGACCTCCTCTGCCGGCGCGGCGAAATCTTCGTGCAGAAGGTTGATGAGCATGCCCGAGTCGAGCATCTCGCCGATGAACGGAACGGCTTGATCGAGCGTGTCGAACTCCTGACGTCCGAGATGTTGCATGCTCATCGGGCCTCCCCATACGTCCACGCGAAGCTTCGTCATGGTCTTCTCCTTCTGAATGCCCGGCTTCCGGCCGGGTGCGGCGCGTCGTGATGAGCGCGTCCATAGGCACCCCCCGGCTGCCCATGAAGACGCTCACCTCAGAAGATCGGAAATGTCCCCGCGTTCTCTGCCATGTCCTGCCTCGCTTTGAGCAAATCCCAGTCAGCCTGATCGTAGTGATCACGGGCGTGCTGGAGCTGGTCCTCCGCGATGACGAGCATGGCCTTGGCGTGCTCCCGGTTGTCCTCGGCGGACCGGATCTGACGATCGAGGCTGCGGTGGCGGAGCCAGCCTTTGAAGCGAGAGAAGGCGGGTTGGGGTTCTTCGTCGATCAGGTAGGACATGCCCGGTTTCAGGAGGCCCGCCTTCGCGCGACGATCGTATTCGGCGCGGGAAATCTTGATGCGGAATGCCCAGTCAGCCTCACGTTTTTCCGGGAGTTTGATCCTCAGGTCGCGACAGAAAAGCCGCCAGTTTTCTTCGGGAGTGATCCGGTTGGTGGTATCAGCGTGCATCGTCTTCTCCTTCTCGAAAGTCCGGCATCCGGCCGGTGCGGCGTGCTCGGTGAGCGCGTCGATGGGCTGTCCCGGACAGCCCATAAAGACACTCACGCTTCCGCCTCATCCTCGAGTTCCCGGAGCCAGCGGTTCGCCTTATCGCGAGAGATCCCCATAATGTTGTGTGACTTGAGGCCGTATTCATCGAAGCGGCAGTAAAGCTTGAGGACCTCTTCCCGAACGGCCCGGCTGCGGACCTGGACGCGGCTCAACTCGTCCGTCGTCATCCCGTCAGTGAGCGCCATAAGCTCGTCCACTTCACGTCCCGTCAGCCGGAAATTCCGCATGATGCCCCGGCGGCGGAAGTGGGTGCGGGAGGCGCTGACCGACAGCTCGAAGCGCTCGCGATCGTTGAATTTCTCGAGCTTCATTTACTGACCTCGCCCATCGAAAAAAGCTTGTCCATGATTTCTGCGAGGTCGTCCGGCGAGTGGATGTGCGCGATCGCCCTGGCGGCGCGGATGCCGTCTTCCTGCGCGGCGGTGACCGAGGTGCAGGAGGTGAGCGAGACGTTGTAGCGGCCGACCTCGACGCCTGTCCCCCAGGCATAGACCCGTCCCCTGACGGCTTTAGGGCGGCCGTCATCGTGGAGGTCGATGATCATGTCCGTGCCGATTGGGCGCTCGACCAGCTTGACGGCTTTCCGGGCGACCCACTTACCTTCCTTGGCGGGTGCCGGGGGCGGGGCGGTCATCGGCCGGGGCGTGACCGCGGTGATAGAGTCTCTGATGCTGGCGTTCATGCTGCTGCTTCCTCTTCCGAAGTTTCTTTTTTCGTGAAGGCGACTTTGATGGCGGCTCTCCAGCCATTCTGCGGCGCGTCCCAGGCGCGGCCGTCCATGTCGATCTGCTGGAAGAGCCACCACATTTCCTCGGGTCGGTAGTGCTTCCAGCGGGCGACAGCGGCCTCCGCTTGGGAGGGGGTCATGTGCTCAACGGCCCACGCGAGGACGATGACTTCTCGGCCCAGGATGCGGTCGATGCGATTATCACCGATCCTGATCCTGGAGGTCTTCAGACCCTGTTCACGAATTCGGGCGATCATGTGCGTCTCGACGGAGGGCGCGATCGCACGCCAGACTGCGCGGGGAAGGATGACGCGGCAGATGAGCTGGAGACTCGTCCCGATCCCGGCGGCGCCGAAATCTTCCCACAACTCGACGTCGGCCGAGCGATCGGATGGGACCTTGATGACGATGTGATGCGGGGCGGCGGTGTTCGGAACACCGAAGTCCCTGTAGGTGATGCTGTCTTTCATGATGTGCTCTCCTTTTCGGGTTCATCTGCCCGTCGCTGCTGCCGAACCCGGCAGCAATGAGGGGTAGACGAAGCCCCCGGTCCGCCGGGGGCTCGTTGATCAGACGCGGATCAGACCGCCATCTGAACCGACTATCTCCCAGCTGGTCTCGATCTTGAGGATGCTGACCTCCTCGTTCAGTCCGTCAGCGGGATATCCCCGATCCAGAAGTCCGGTCCGCATCTCGCCGTCCCAGTCGACAGGGCCTCCCCAGCTCTCCGCCTCCGCCCTCTGCGACGCGGACATGGTGATCATGCCTTTGGTCGGGTGCAGCGTATGTAGACGGTGAGGATGCCACCGCACGCCGATCCGCTGCTGAACCTGAAACAAGAATTCCCTGACTATCTCCTCGGCGCCTTCGACGCGGGTCGGGTAGATAGCGCCGATTTCAAGCAAGGTTGACCTGGGAGAGTAGGCGAAGAGGTGGATCTCGGGATGGATCGTGGTGGCGGCCATCTCGTGAGCCAGACGCCTCACTAGGCGGACGCCTTCTTCGGCTTCCCTGATCTGCTCCCTGGTGCCCATATAGCAGCTCGTCCTGATCTCGTTGGGGTGTTCCATAGTGCTTCTCCATGTCTGCTTATTGTTGCGTTCGTATTATCAACATAAGGGCTGTGGGTGACGCGTCAAAATCCTTTTTGCGCATACCTTTAAAATTTATCGGTATGCGTCAGTTAGGTGGCCGGGACTGTATGATGATTGCCCCTTATTCGGTTAGAGAAAGACAAAATCAGACATTGAAGTCACAGGCCTTCTTTCCGTCAGCGCGCTGATCATCAGCGCGTCAAAATCAGGGCGGAAAACGCGTCAAAATGCGCTGACGGGGCGAATCACCCCTGGGCGGGAGAAGGGTTCAGGAAGGGGGAGGATGGCTGGGACGTTGCGCCGGGTGCGATGCTCTGTCATCTGTCTGACGAACGGACGGAGGAGACATGGATCACGACATAGAGCTGCGTCTCCAACGCATAGCCGGCCACGCGAAGCGCGGGTGGAAGGGCGACGCGGCCAGGGAACTGGGCGTGACGACGCGGACCATCCACCGCGCGCTTACCGGTTATCTTCCCGAAAGCCTGCGGCAGCACATTGAAGACCTGGAGCGTCGGCGGGATGCTGAGAAGAACGAGTCAGTGCTCGACGTCGTGCTCCGGAAGTCTCTGACCGAGGCAACCCCGCCCGACGACGCGAAGAGCGAGAAGGATCACTACAGGGCGGGTCTTGCCGACGGATTCTGGCTCGGCGTCACAGAGATCAGGAAAAGGTCATCGGAAGAGGACCAGCCGCTGATCCAGCGCCTGATGAGCCAGCGGAATCGCGAACGTCCTGCGGTCCGCGAGGCAAGGGAGGCCCAGCCGCCCGGCACGATCAGCGGCGCGATGCTCAGACGGGTCGCGGATCACTTCGAGAAGGAAGGGGAGATGGTGGACTCGGGTCTTCGGTTTTACGAGCGCACGAACATCCAGCGTCAGATCGACCAGATCGTCATGCCGTCGATACAGCGGATCGCCGATGCGATTTGGAGGCACGGCCAAGACGACGCGCGACGGGTAGCCGAGATCGAGGAGAAGCGCTTGATCCGGGACTTAGCGTTTCTCTTCGATCGTCAGCACTACTCGTCATGATCTGCAGCAGTCACAGATCCGGTGCGCCGGCTGAGTGCTAATAAATGGCCGACTGCAACTGAGACAGGAACGGACCGCGGCGCGAGGGGAGATCGGCTGACTCATCGGGATGCCCGCTTGCTCGAGCCGATTGCAGATAGCGACGCGAGTGATCCCGAGCTTGAGCGCCATTTCGGCGGTTGTCATGCCGGAGATGCGGAGCTGGAGGAGTTCGGCGAGTTCTGCGGCGCGGGATTTGACGGCGGTCATGTCATCGTCCTTCGTGAATGGCCCCGGCCGCCGCGGGCCGGGGAGGGGTTCGGGAAGATCAGGAAGCCGGCAGTTCGATCAACTGGAAATCCACGGCTGCGCTCTTCGTGCCGCAGGTGGACGTATCCCCGGATTTAGACCACCTGATGCGGACCTCGCGAGCCACGTTCTTGAGGTGTAAGACGTTATCTTCGTCAATCCGACATCCGATAAGCGGGGCGTTGATCAGGTCGGACAGGTTCCCGTCCACGCTCTGGATCACGATGTCTTCACAGCACTCCGACGCGTGGAAGAACCGGCAGGCGGTGCCGTCATAGAACCAGAGGATCAGCTGATCACCCGAGTTCTCCTCTGATGTCTCCAGGCGAACATCGTGGACCGGGCGGACACACGTCGGCCATTTGAAATTGATGAGGTTGTCTATCTGAGCGTTGATGTCGGACGGGCGCTCGTAGTCGGGCCAGGTCGGCTCGGGGAGACTGGCGTCGCTGTCGTAGGCGAGGGAAGCTCGGGCGGGGGTCATGGCTGTTCTTCCTGAATGATGCGGGGGACGCCCCGGCCAGGTCGGCCGGGGAAGGGTTCGGGAGGGGTTCAGCGGACGAGAGCCATACGGGCCTTGCGCTCGGCCTTGGATGCGGCCCTGCGGGCTTCCCTGGCGGCGGCGCGGTCCTGGTATGCGAAGATCCCGGCGCGGCGGCGGTAGTCTTCGAGGGACGGCTGTTCCATCAGATACTGGAGGCGCTGGATGGCCTTCATCTGGCTGGGGGTCAGGGTGCGCGGGGTGTTGTCCATGGTGGTCTTCCTTCTGAATGGAGGGGGGTGCCCCGGCCTTGGGGGCCGGGGTCTTTCGAGAGGGTCAGGCGAACGCCTGAGCCACGTAGCTCGCTAAGGAGAAGGTCAGCGACAGGGACACGAAGTAGGCCGCCAAGGTCGCCGAGATGAGGAATACCCAGTCGCTGGCCTCACGTCCGGACGCGTCTTGCCCGAGAGCTTTCTCCACCCCGATGTAGATGGTCAGGAGGAGGGCTGAGGTGATGAGTTCGTAACCCATGATGAAGAGCAAAATCATGTCGTCACCCTTCATGCTGCGTCAGAAAAGACGCTGACCCAGCCGGTGCCGGCGTCCCGGCGGGCGCCTTTGTCCGGGCAGGCGTCGTCCCGGAGGAAGATCGGCTGCCGGAAAGTAATGCCGTGCTCAGGATGGACCACGATCAATGTCTGGGACGGGTCCTCGGCCGGGACGCGGAGCATGCGGAGGGCATACTCGTCGGGGCCCTTGAGCGAGCCGCACACCGTCGTAGTCGGGAGGAAGATCGAGCGGTGCCAGTGGCCCATGATGATGTGGTCAACCGGGACGCCGAGGCTTTCGAGGGAGTTCGCCGTCTTGAACGAACCGCGGGTGATCGGGCCGATCGGGCCGATGATGCCGTCCCCGCCCTTTGCGCCGATGCGGTCGCCGTGGGTCAGGAGGAAATTCATGCCGTAGACGCTGAAAACCGTTTCCCCGGCCGCCGGGTTGACGATGTGGACGCGGGGGTCGTTCTCGAAGGCCTTGCCGATGAACTCGTAGATGATGAAGTCGGCGTTCCTCTCCGCATAGCCCTTAGCGCGCGGCTTCCGGTCCATGAAGCGGCCGTGGTTGCCGAGCGCGGTCGGGATGAAAACCTTCCCGAACTCGTCGGCCAAGCGGGTGATCGCGGACACGAGGACGTCGCGGGCCGTGATCACGGATGCGATCAGGCTCAGCTCGTCCGTCTCTGCCAGCTCCGCATGGATACCCCCGGAGACCATATCGCCGCCCAGAGCGACCACGATGCCGGGGTAGCGCAGGCCAGCGAGATGGCGGCGGGTCATCGCGATGGTGCGGTCGACGGTCTGCGAGATGCGGGACTTGGCGATGGCCACGTCGAACCCGTATCCGCCGGCCTGAGACGGGTCGACGCGCTCTCCCAGGTGCCAGTCCGTCAGGACCAGGACCGGCACGCTTTCCTCTTCCGAAGCCTTCTTTTCGGAAAGCCACAGGGGCTCGGGGCGGACGGGGATTGAGGAGATGCCGGCAAGGATCGCGTTCAGCGCGGTCAGGTCCTTCAGCTGCTTCTCAGCTTCACGGGCGCGGGCCTCTGCGGCGACCACGCGGTCGGGATTGCTGCCCCCTGCGGTGGGGACGCTGCACGCTACGGAGGCGAGCGTGTCATACTCCGTCTTGATTGAGGCGAAGCGCGTCAGGAGAGACGTCGGGGCGATCCCGGCTTTGACGTTCTTTGCGATGCGGCGAATGAAGTTCGATTTACTTCCGCCAACTCGGCGATGGGCTTCACCCAGGGTGATTGTTCCTGCGACAAGCATGCTGATTATGTCAGCCGGTATTATCTGCGCCTGGGTCAATACTGTGTGCTTCACGTGCTCTCTCCTCGTGTCTTCCCCCGACCCAGGGATTAACACGACGGATGATTAGCACTGTTGCTACGCGGCCTTATTAAAAACTCGGCCGGTTTCTCGTTTTTACCTTATTGGGAAGGAGAAACGAAAATAGCGGGCATGAGCTGGATATCGGGATTAGTAACAACCTCGTGAGCAAACTCGGTGGAGCGGCCGGCGAAGGCGGCTGTCGAGTATGCGAGCCAGACCAGGAGCAGGCCGTAGGTCCAGCGGCGTTCGATCCGGTCGCGATCAGCTTTGCACATTGTCTCTTCCCTCCTGGGTAGGCTCCTGCGCGGGCTCCGGCGGGGGTAGTTGACGCGAGGGGGGCAGAGCGCCCGTGCGCAAGGAGATTAAAAGGTCTACGATCTTCAACATTTTGCTGGGCGTGATGGTTGCGCTGACCTCGGTCGAAAGGCGGATGATCGTCTGCACGATTTTGAATCCCGTAAGAGCCATCAGGACCCCAACAAGCAGGGTCGCGGCCTCCTCATGGCCTTCGGAAAATCGACCGAGCAGGGTGACCGCCGGGGCAGTGCCAACATATGCGCAGAGGTATGAGCTGAGCATGGCCGAGACTCCTTCCCGGAGCGAAGAAACCGGGGGGTTCATCAGCTTTACGATCATCGCGGCGGTGATCATCAGAAAAAAATACAGCTCAGGCGTCAGCATAGGACGACCGTAGCACGAGCATATGAAAATAGCTGTTGCTATCCCCGCAGATTATTTTAACATTCACTTTAACCCGATTTTAACAAGCGTGTCATTTCCGCAACATATTCTCCCTGCTTCCCGAAAAAATGACAAAGCGGCGCATTTTAGGGGATTGACACGTTCGCTGTTTTCTCTACATTAGACTTATAATCAGATATGAGGGGGCTAAAAAGGCCTTAAGGCCTTTTTGCCCCCTCATTAGTCTATATTAGTCTGATTAGACTGATATTCGGAAAGATCAGTCAGAATCCTCCCTCTCTCTATCCTCTCTATTCAGGCGGCGCTGGCGGCTGGTGACAGTCGTTTTCGCGGCAGTGGGGTATGGTGGGCCATGGACGTAAAATTCGACGTAGCGGGCATGAAGCGTAAGATGGACGAGGCGGCGACGGCGGTGAGCCGCGGCGCGGCCAAGGCCGTCAATGATGCCGCGTTCGGGCTTCGAAAGAAGACGCCGGAGTATCTCGAGAAGACCTTGGACAGGCCGATGCCCTTCACCACGAATGTGCGGGGAGTCATCGTCGACAAGGCAAAGGAGGGGTCCGGACGATCGAACGCGAAGGGCGTCCACGCGCGGATCAAGATCGCTAAGTTGCAGGCCAGCTATCTGGCGCCTCTCGAACATGGTGGCGCGAAGGAGAAGGGGATCCGGCCCGCGATGGGCGTGAAGGCCGCGCGCGACAAGTTCGGGAACATCAACAAGAAGTTCCGCCGCGGCGGGGCAACGGAGCAGCTCCTCGCCGAGAAAGTGTCCGCGCGCTCATACAAGACGGGCAAGAACGGGAAGAAGCGGCCTTCGGGGGCGACATACCAGGTCGGGCGCTATTTCGTCGGCGATCCGCACGCGGCGCGGAGGGGGGGACGTTCCTTCCTCTCCCGAATACTTCGTCGCGGACGCCGGAAAGGCGTCATCGGACTATACGAGCGCGTCGGCAGGAACAGCCGGATCCGCCTGGTCGCGGAATATTATAAGCGCCAAAGTTATTCCCCGAAATTGGGTCTCATTTCGAACTGGAGAAAAGAATACAGGGTCATGCTCAAGACGATCGTGCAGCCCGCCGTCAAGGCTGAGCTTCGTAAAGTTAAGTAGGAAAGTTAGTTAATAAGTAAGTTTTCCGGGGAATTTCATAAATTTATACCGTTGAAAATGCTGCAAAAAATGACTCCGGGTCCTCCCCCCAGGGGGGTGCCCTACATGAGTGTTTTGGCGAGTGTGAGCCTCTCGTTCCTGTAAAATTTTGAAACTTCAGTTCATATTTACTTGTCAGAATCGATTTCGAGAAGCCGATAAGTCTTTGAACAACAGTCGTTTTCGGTGGCTGATGCTATGCTGCAGCTATGAATCCAGAGGCGTTGCAGACATGACCACCACCATCGTCCTTCACGAAGACGGCTCCGTCACCGCATCGGACGCTGCGAAGCTGTTGGGCGTGACGTATCGGACCGTGAACTCGTGGATCACGCAACGTGATGACCCTTTGCCGACGAAATTCCTGGCCCAGGGGAAGGGCGGGAAGGGCGGTGCGACCCGCGTCAGCATCGCTGACGTGATCGCCTGGAAAGAAGCGCGGGCTGCAGACAAGGCAGCCGGCCAGGATTTCGAGGATGATGACGATCAGGACGACGGCGAAGCCTCACCGGACGGCTCTCCGACAAAGAGAGTCCGCTACAACTTGGAGAAGTCCAAGGCCAAGAGGGCTCACCACCTCGCCATGATCGAAGAAATGAACGAAATGGCCCGGCGCTATTCGCTGCTGCCTGTCGACATGATCATCCAGATCACCGAGGAGGACCGTGCGAACATCAAGGCGGGTATCCTCAACTTGCCTGGACGCCTTGCTACGCGGATGGTCCCCCTGACTGACCAGAAGGCCTGCTACGACGAGATCAGGAAGGAATGCCTGGACCTCCTGCAGACGCTGAAGAGCGGCTACGACATAGCCTCCGAAGCCGTAGAGAACATCAAGGTGGAACGCGGGCAGGCCGCGCCTGATGACGGGGATGAGGCTTGAGCCGGAATGAGGACATTGACTGGTCGGGACCGGCGGAAAACTTCCGTTCCCTTCTGAATAAGGCCCTGGCCGCAGCGGTGGACCCGCCGCAGCAGCTCCCCCCTGACGAGTGGGCGGACAAGTTCCGGTATCTGAACAAGGACGCGGGCGCGGTCGGCGGCAAGTTTCGGGTAGCCGACGTCGAAGTGGCGCGAGGACCGATGCGCGCTGCCGTAGAACCGGGCGTCAAAGAGATCGTGATCAGCGCGGCGACGCAGCTCATGAAGACCACCGTCCTCGAGTGCATATGGGGGGCGTTCGTCCATCTCGACCCCGGCAACAGCATCATCGTCCAGCCTGACAACGATCTGCTTCACAAATTTTCCGAAAAGAAGCTGAAGCCTTTAATCCTCGCGACGCCCGTCCTTCTCAAGGCTTTCGGCGGGAAGCGGGCGTTTCTGAAGCGCTCCAGCGAGAACGCTATCGGCGAGAAGAAACATATCGGCGGCTCGGTCACTATCACGTCCGCTGGCAACCCCGCCCGCGCTTCGATGCTGACGTGCGACTTCCTCGGCATTGATGAGGCGGATAACGTGCCTGGTTCCTCGAAAGAGGGCAGCATGTTCAGGCTGTTCGAGAACCGTCTCTATAAGAGCCGGCGCCCCCTCATGGTTGTTGTCTGCTCTCCGACTGTGGAGGGAGAGAGTGAAATCGAGAAGCGGATCCTGAGGTCCGATCGCCGCCGCGCATACGTTGCTTGCCCCTGCTGCGGGCACGAGCAGTTCTTGGTCTGGGAGCAGGTCAAATACAAAGACGAGAACGGAAAAGCGAAGCCGGAGATCGCCGCATACCACTGCGAGGCCTGCAAGCAGCCCTGGCCTGAGACCGAGCGCAAGCGCATCATGATGACCAAGTGGGCCGTTAAGTGGCGGCAGACCAGGCATTTCTCATGCTGCGGGGAACGTCAGGACCCGAACGTGAACCGCTTGTGGGACGACACGCATGGATGGGCCCTCTGCAAGTGCTGCGGGAAGCCGGCCGTCAAGAATAAACGGGCAGGATTTGACCAGGCCTCCAAGCTGTATTCGCCTGAGCAGGATCTTTCAGAACTGGTTCGCGAATGGCTCGACGCTCAGGGCGATCGCGGGGAGATCATGGCCTTCGTCAATACCGCGCTGGCTAAGACCTACCCTCGCGCTGCGGGGGCAAAGGTTTTCGAGATGGAGGGGGTTGGTCTACAGGGGCGCGTCGAACCTACCTGGGCCCTCCTCCCGAATAAAATCAAAGCGATCACCGGTGGCGTCGACGTGCAGGCTGACAGGCTGGAGGCCCAGTTCGTAGGCTGGGGCGACGGGGACGAGAACTGGGCACTGGAGCATCACATCATCCCTGGCGATCCCAACACCGACAAGCCCTGGCAGATCCTGGACACGCTCATCCGCGCGTCCCGTCAGCGCGAGGACGGCACCAAGCTGCCCGTGGCAGCGACCTGCGTCGACTCCGGATACCTGACAGATGCCGTCTACACCTACTGCAACGCCCGCTCGGGCGCGCGGGTCTGGGCCATCTCCGGCGCCAAGAACCCCCACGCTGCCCCCTTCCCGAACACGCACAGCGTGCAGACGGACAAGCGGCGCGCGGCATCGTTCGGTTCGAGATTTTACCAGATCGGCACCCAGGCCCTGAAGGACCGGATCCAGTCCATGATGACCGCGCCGGCTGAGGGTCAGCTGGCGATGCATATACCTGACGACCGCGAGGCCTGGTGGTTCGATCAGATGACCGCTGAGCATAAAGTGTCGGGCAGGGACAGCAGCGGCAACACCACATATCTCTGGAAGATCAAAAAGGACGGGGCCCGCAACGAGGCCTTCGACACCTACGTCTACGCCTATGCCGCCCTCCACGGTCTCCGTAAAATGGGCATCCTCCGCTCCCACCACCTGGCGCCGCCCTCGGCCGCCCTGGAGCGGATGGACGAAGCAGAGGCGAAAGAGCTGGTCGCCGCCACCGTCCCCTCTGCCGCAGAGGAGCAGCCCACGCTGTCGCAAGCCGCCGCCGCCCAGGTCCAGCCCGTCCGCCGGCCGAAGTCCGCGCCCCAGCGCAGCAATCCTTTCGGCAACTCCTTCTCGAAAGGCTTCAGCAAGTTCAGGTTCTGACGGCATTGTGATCGTATGATCGTTTCTTGTTGTCTGGTTAAGAAAACGGTGAAAGCGCGCGATTTTCCCTGCAAATAAGGCTTGCTCGAATCATCAGACCCTTTCATGTCCGGATAATAAGACACGAGGAGGTTCACATGGCATACGACAAAGCAGAAGCCGCCGAGGAAGTAAAAGTGTTTAAGCGCACGGACCCACGGCCAATCCTTCGGCATCTCGGCTGGACGCAGAAGGATGGCAAAGCTAAGGACCGCTACATCAACGAGCATGGCGCAGAGCTGGATCTCTGGGGCGGGTCGAAGCCCGGCGATTTCTTCGCGTTCTCAACGCCCGGCGTCAGAAGTCGCCCGAAGTCGGTTCTGGACCTCGCGATGGACAAGTGCGGCGGAGGGACCGCGAGTTACAAGCCCGCGTGCGATCTCCTGCGCCAGCTCTTCGGCCCCGCGCCCTCTCTCTCGAAATGGGACGAGGGGACCTCGGCCCCGTCTTTGGGCGATGAATACAGCGGGGTCATGATCACGGAGCAGAACGCGGCCCGCCTCCGGGTCTCGCCGGATGGCTATCTCCGCATCCCCATGTCCACAGTGACGGACGCCGGCCTGAAGGTCGCCGGTTACACCGATCTGGGTTCGGAAGCGGGGGACAGCGGCCGGGTCGGCATCTGGTCAACCGCGTCGAGCACTGCCGGCGGCGTAATCGTGGTCTATCCGGAACTCCGTGACGCCCTCAACGGCGCCTACGGTTCCGGGATGAGCCTGTGGTCCCCCCGCGGCGCCGACCGATCAGCCGTGGCGCTGGTCAAGCTCGCCCTCGCCAAGCTGGACGCGGACACCCGCGTCATCGTGGCCGCACCCGACACCGCAGAGGGTGACGCCCGGCGGGCTGATATTCGGAAGGCGCTGGGTGACGCGGGTGTCTCGACACTCGGGTTCATCCTGGGCTCGACCCTGTAGCAACAGCCGTTTTCGGTCGCATGCCGCATACTGACGGCATGTCGACGTTCGTGACCAAAACCCCGGCCGAGAGGCTGCAAATTCTTGAAGCGCTCGAGGAAGCTATGTCCTCGGGCGCTTACTCAATCGCGCACGAAGGCAAGACGATCACCTTCCGGACGCTGAGCGAGATGACCCTCCTGCACTCGATGCTGTGCCGGTCGCTTAACATCAATCCGAACGCCGCCGCCGCCGCAAAGCCGCGCATCCTGCGCGGCGTCCTGAGGGTGCGCTGATGCGTATCGGCGGTGTGGATCCTGGTCTTAAAGGTGCCCTGGCCTTCGCCGACGTGATCGACGGCGAGATCGGCCCTGCGCGTATCTACGACATGCCGGTCACCGAAACCGTCGACGGTCGACCGCTGCCGGACGCCCGCGAGATCCTCCGCATCGCCCGGAAAGAGCGGGCCGACATGATCATTCTGGAGCATGTCGAGCCGAGGCCGAGGGCCGGGGCCACGTCGGAATGGCGCTTCGGTGTCGGCTACGGCCTGACCCGCGCTGCGCTCCAGCTCGTCGACGATGAGCCCCGGATCCATCTCGTCCGACCGAAGGCGTGGAAAGAGAAGATGGGCCTGTCCAGCGACAAGAAGCTCAGCCTCGCCATGGCCCGCTCCCTCTTCTCGAATAACGCGGCGGACCTCCGGCGCGAGAAGGACGACGGCCGCGCCGAGGCCTGCCTCTTGATCCGGTATTTCCGCGACCATCTCCTTAAATCCGGCGCCGTGGAGGTCTGCTGATGGGTATCCTCGACCGTCTCTTCTCTTTCCGAAAGAAACCGGCGCCCGTGCCGGCGAAGCGCGCGACCCGGAATTACAGGCCGCCCGTCGATCTGAACGGGGACCCGATCATGCAGCACAGCCGGTTCGAGCGCATCCCGTCAGCGCTGGGATCGCTGCGCGGCGCTGCCCGGAACTTGGTCCATACCAACCCGAACGCCTCCCGCGCGACTGAGGTGCGCGTCGAACACTCTATTGGCACCGGTATCCGCTATGCTTTCTCCGGCGCCCCCGGCTACGACTCCAGGTTCTTCACCTGGGCGACCACGACGGAGTGCGACTACGAAGGACAGCTAACCCTCTACGCGATCCAGGATCTTTTCTGCCGATCCATCGTCGAAGCGGGCGAGGGCATTATCATCCTGCGTGACGGTAAAGCGAAAGACGGCTATCTCCCGAAACTCCAGGTCGTCGATCCGGACCTGCTCGACGCGACCGCGACGCCGAAATACCCCGACAACCGGGTGGTGCAGGGTATCGAGATCAAGCCGTCCGGGATGGTCATAGGTTTTCACTTTTCCTTCGACTCCGGGCAGGGGAATCGTTGGCAAGAGTTCGTGCATGCCGATCATGTCATCCATGCTTTCGAGCGGAAGTGGCCGGGGCAGCTTCGCGGTATCCCCGCCGGCGTCCAGGTCCTGACCAAAGTCGAGGCGCTGGAGGCTTTCATTACCGCCGCGTTGGCGAAGGCTCGTATCGAGTGCTGCCTCGGCGTCGCTGTCGTTCGCAAGCCAACGATGGACGACGGCCAGTCCAACCCGTTGTTCGATCAACTCGCGAGCCAGCAGGCGGCAGACCCCGACTATGAGCGGCCGACCCATCTGTCGCCCGCCCTGATCTTCGACGTTGAAGCGGGCGCGGACGTAAAAGCCATCACGCCCAGCTCCAGCGGCGGCTACGAGGCTTACATCAGGATCAACAGAGAAGATATCGCAGCTGGCTATGGCGTGCCCTACAGTTTCATGACCGGGGACGTCAGCCGCGCGAACTTCGCGTCTAGTAAGGTCGCTCTCGAAGCCTTCTACAAGACTATCGAAAGATTCCAAGCCAACACCCTGTTCCCTGCTTTCCAGCGCATCGAGCTGTATTTCCGGGAAGCCTACGAGCTGGCCGTGGGCGTCGATCTGTCCCACCTGGACGTCACGCTCATCCCGCCCAGCCGCGTCAGCTTCGAGCCCGCCAAGGACATGCAGGCGAGAGCCCAGCGCATGTCTATCGGCACAATGACGTGGCGCCAGGCCTGCTACGCTGAGGGCATAGACCCTGACGTGCAGTATGCCGAGCTGCGTCGCGAGCAGACGCTGTTCGCGCAAGACGGAATGACCTTCAACTTCGGAGGGTTCTTGGTTGGCGCGCAACAGGCCGCCGAAACCGAGGCTGCGGAGAACGCGGCCATCGCCGCTGCCGAGGCCCAGCAGGGCCCCGAGCTGTAGCAACACCTGTTTTCGGTCCCCTGTCGCATAATGTCCTCATGAGCACCAAACGCATCCTCAAGAACCGCAACCGCACCCGCTCGAACGGCGTGATGCCCGCTTCTTTTGACGAGGAAGCGCGCACGATCGATCTGTGCTACTCGGCTGGTTCACGTGTCGATCTCTACGACTACTACGAGGATCTCGTGGTCAGCGACGACGCGATCGACACGTCGAGGATGGATGCCGGTGTCGTCAATCTCATCATCGAGCATGACCAGGTTTCAAAGACCGTCGGGCGCGTCATCGATCACTGGATCGAGGACGGCAAGGCTATGGCCCGCGTCAAGCTCTCCGCGTCCCAGGACCCGGAGGTGGCCGGCGTCGTCGACGACCTGATCAACGGCGTCCGGCGCGGCATCAGCGTCGGCTACGATATTTTCGAGATCGAGACGGTCGAGGAAGGCGGGAACACCGTCTGCACCGTCAAGTCCTGGATGCCGACCGAACTCTCCGTCGTCAACGTGCCCGCCGACGCCCTCGCGTCCGTGCGCTCTAAGAAATCCCGTCCCCAGCAACGAAAAGGAAAAGCTATGGCTGGTAAACGCGCAGCTGCGGGCGTGAGCGCTCGCAAAAAGAGGACCCGGGCGACCGAGGAAGAGGAAGCGGTTGACGTCGTTGATGCGACCGCGACTGAGGTTTCCGAGACCGTCGACGAGCTGGAAGAGCTTGAAGGGGCCCTCGACGAAGTGGCCGACGGCGAAGATGCCGAAATGGCTCACGAAGACCTGGTTGCCGCCGTCGAGTCCCTGACGGAGACCGTCGCCACCTTGACCGAGGCTTCGGAGGCGACCGAAGAAGTCGTTGCCGAAGGCGAGGAAGAGGAAGAGGCTACCGGCGAACGCAGCCGGAAAGCCGAACGCAGCCGGATCACTCAGATCCTGGCCATGGCGACCCGTCACAAGATGCCGGCGAAGTTCGCGACGCGGCACATCAACTCCGGGACCAGCCTGGATGAAGTGCGTATGCAGATCCTCGAAGCCCGTGCCGAGCGTTCGCCCGGTCCGATCAACGGGACCCGCGCGTCCATCCTCCGCGACGAAGCGGATACGGTCCGGAAGCACGCGACCCGCCGAATCCTGGACAAGATCAAGTCCGCTGACTCCGGCGCCGAGGCCGGCTTGTTCCGGCGCGCACGGATGGTCGATATCGCAAAAGCCTCTCTGAAGGGGACCCGCGGCCTGTCGAACATGGCTGACCGCGAGATCATCGCGCACGCAGTCCGCGCTGCGGCTCATCCGGGCATGCACTCCAGCGCTGACTTCTCGTTCACGACCGCGATCGGCGATGCTCTGCGTATGAGCATCAAGGAATACCGCAAGAACAAGGTCAAGACCTGGGAGCCCCTGACGAGCCGCATCACCGTTCCCGATTTCCGCGACGTCTACACGCTGAGCGCTGGGTCCGGCATGAACCTTCGTCCGATCCCGGAAGGCGGCGAGGTCGAGTTCACGACCATGCAGACCGAGATGGGCAAGATGTCGATCGGCGAATACGCGATCGGCTTCGCTCTGACGTTCCAGACCCTGGTCAACGATCAGATGGGCGTCATCCAGCGGCACGTGAAGGACACCGGGTCCATGGAATACCGCTTCGAGAAGCGGCTGTTCTGGGACGCGCTGCTCGGCAACCCGGTTCTCGAAGATGGTCAGCCGGCGTTCGATGCATCGTTCGGGAACGTCATGACTGCACCGCTGTCCGTCGCGTCCTACGCCGAGGCCGTGCATCGCCTGTCCATCCAGACCGATCTGGACGACGAGGAGATGGAGCTGGAGCCTTTCGCGTTGATCGTCAACTCGGCTGACTACGCTGTGGCGAAGTCGATCTTCGCCCCGATTCAGGCCACCAAAGTTGAGGATTACAACGTCTTCGCCGGCGTGGAGCCCCTGATCGTCGTCAGCAACAAGATGCCGGTCGGGTCCTGGATGCTCGCATCGTCCCCGGACGAAGCAGACTCTGTCGCGACAGCGTATCTGGAAGGCTACGAAGGCGTCGAACTGCAGGAGATCGTGAACCCGCTGGTGAACGGCATCAGCTTCATCGCCCGGGCTTACGGCGGGGCGAAGCTCACCGGCCGCCGCGGCTACGTCATGTCCACCGGCACCGGCGCCTGATCAACCAGCGCCCCGGCTCATCACCGGGGCGTCCCCCTCTTTCCGAATGATACGGAGAAACCCCATGCGTAACTACGTCTCGAGCGGCGACACGCTCAACCTGACCGCCGAGGTCCCCATCGCCAGCGGTCAGTTCGTCATCCTCGGCGAGCTGTTCGGCATCTCCACTAACCAAGCCGCCGCAGGCGAGCTTTACGGCCTCAAGACCGAGGGCGTCTACGAGATCGACGTGGCGTCCGACGCTGCGGTCGAGACCGGCACTCCGATCTACGTCTCCAGCACTGGCGTCCTGACGACTGACGCGGGCGACGAGGCCGAGCCCAACCTCCGCGTCGGCGTCTCCGCCGGCGATCCTGTCACCGTCTCTGCCGGGGTCGGCCGCGTCCGCGTTCGCCTGCAGCAGCGCTAAGCATCCCGCCCCCCCAGCGGGAGGCGGTCGGGTGATCCTCGGCCCGGCCGCCGAACAGATCTTCAGGAAGGGAACGGCACATGCACACCGACGTCACAGCTGATCGCGACACCGCGCCCGGAGAGTTCGTCATCTCCGGCCTAGACGCGGGCTATGCGACCCATGCGGCTTCCGAGGGCGAGCCCCTGCGGCTGCTCTCCGCCGGTCTCTTCCTGGAACGCGTCCTGTCTCCCGAAAATGTCAGCGCCGGCCAGCCGATCTTCTTCGCCGACGGCCGCTTCACGACGGACGTTTCCGGCACGATCGTCGGCACCGCTTATGAGGACGCTGAGACCAGCGGCGAGTTCGCCCGGGTCATCGTCCGTCTGGGAGATTTCTGATGAGAGGCGCCCTTCAAGCACCCCGGTCAATCCACGGATCGGCGCTCCCGATCCCCCAGCTGGACTTCTCCCGCGGCCTGCACACGTATGTGGACAACACCATGACGTGGCCTGTCGAGGTCAGCGCGGGCGCGTATCAGATCACCGCCACGGTAGGGGTTTTCGTAAGCCAGTCTGGGGAAGCGAGCCCAAACCCTGGCAGCGCATACATCGCCGCCGGCGTGCCCTTCCATCTCCTTCTCGAAGCAGGGACGCTCTCCGTTATCGCGACCGGCGACGATCCGGGAGACCTCTTCGTCGTGCCCCTGCGGTAACCGCCATGCTGGTATCGATCGTTACCCTTCTGAATATACCGCCGTCTATCCGCTCATCGGCCGGCGGGTCAGGGCCTGGACCGGTTGATCCCGTGGATCCGGTTGAGCCAGATCCGGAACCCGGACCCGCCGCGCCCTATCGCCTAACGTCGGCCGGGGTAAACGTCGCGTTTCGTCGACCGTCGGATCTTCGGGTGACGTCATTCATGATCGCCGTAGCAGTGAGAGTATAGAAATGGATATCCTCGAATCGTTCGCTCAGTATGTCAGCACGATGGACATGTGCTCTCAGCCTGACGGCTGGATGATGCCTGTCTACGCATCGAATAACGTCACGATCGGGAGGGGCTACGGTCCCTCCGGAGAGAACGAGGTCCGCGTCGACAGCAATCTGGCCCGAGGCGGCATCTACAAAAGATTGGAAGAAGCGGGGGATCGGGCGTTCTCCGGCATGCTCGTGCGATCGTTCTATAACGGCACGCGGATCCTCTTTCATGACGAGGACTCACTGCAGAGAAATATGTCGGGCGGAAGCTCCGTGCCGGTGGCTCCGGTGTCAGTCGAAATTTCTGCTTATGGTATCAGCGTCTATCACTCGATCTTCACGTCAGAGAGTGGACTCGCGGCGAACCAGATGTTGATCGGTAGCGCTCTGGCTCCCCCATCGACATCATGGATTTATGTAGATGTCGACTTCTCCGGACCCCCTGAGCAATCCAAGGTCAGCGTCTATGTCGATACTGTCCCGAAAGGTGAGTTCACATTTGACAGGAACCGAATCGACTCAGGATTCCAGGCATCCCAGATCAGCGCGATCAGTCTTCATGCCGTGTCTGGGGGCGGACACTGGGTCTCGTCCGTGACCGCCGGCCGCATGTCCCCCTACGCACCCGCGCAGCCGTGGCGCTACCTCGTGAAAGGCTACGCCGCCCCCGGAAACCTTAGTGCCAACCCACCGAACGATGCGACGGGCGAAACGGTTGAAAATCAGGCTTTTGCGGACTTCGCCATGTCTGCCGATATCCCGTCAAGCGGTATTGAGGCCGCGAGAGCTTTCGTTCGCATCGCGGGTTCCGGAGGTGAAGAGGAGGCCCTGGCGGTGGTCGAACTGAGGTATCCCGACGAGCCGAACGGCGTCCGAAATACTGATATCGTATATCACCAGCCGGTTCCGGTTTCGATGACTCCGCGGCTTTTCTCCGCGCCGCTCCCGACAGACGCCTTCTCAAGCCTAAGCGGCGCCATCATCCGCGCCAGATCGGAGTTCTGACATGGATTTCGCACGCCTCTTCGACGTCGCCCTGGCCGGCCCCATCGCGCGCACTGTCGGCGGGGGCAGGCGCTTCTTGGTCACGCTCAAAGACGGCCGGACGATGACTGTCGAGGGCGTCTACGAGCCTAAGCATGAAGAGGTCTTCAACGAAGGCGGCGTCGAGATCCTCCGCCCATGGCCACGCATCCAGCTCCGCCGCGCGCAGCTCATCGCGGCCGGCGTGACGGACCCGCAGCGCGGGCTGTCCGGCGCCCGCGTCCTGCTCGACGACGGCCAGGTCTACTTGGAGCAGATCAGGGATGACGGCTACGCCTTCGTGAATGCGAAAACGTCATCTGTGGCGGCCGAGACGGAGCAGCGCCCGGTCCCCAGGATCCTTTAGCGTAGCAACAGTCGTTTTCGGTGATGCGCGGTATCCTTTCGTAAAGGAAGGATCACCAGCGCATGCACCCCCGCACGGCAGTCAGAAAGCTCATCTCGCAGTCGCTCGCCGACGCGTTCCCGGACGTGCGGGTGTCGGCCGGGTCGGTCAGCGATCTCAGCGACGCGGACGACGGTCTTGTCGTCGAAGTTCCGACCGAGAGCGTCACTGTGGAAGGGTCCAACAAGGGGCCTTTGCGCCGTTCGATGAGCGTCACCGTCACGGCTTTCTCGTCCCGCCCCGGAAACGGAGTGGAATCGCTCGACGCCGCCGAGGACCTGGCCCGCCGTGCCGCGCTGCACCTGATCATGACGCGAACCGGGGACGTGATCCCCCTTTCCGAAGTCTCACAGCTCGACGAGTCCGAGGAGACGCTCGCGTCGGTCGTCATGACCTTCTCCGTCGAGACGATCCACCTCGACGACATTCGCGCAGCCTACAGAACCCAGCGTAACGGAGCGTAACGCCATGTCTCAGACCATCCTCCGCCCGCCGAGCATCGGCACTTACACGCAGTCCAAGGGTCCGCTGATCCTGACGCCGGAATGGACCGGTGAGGGGCCTGCGCCGCAGTATCTGCCGGGCTACCACCTTGGCGATCCGGAAAGCATCACGCTGGCGATCAACGAAACGCTTGAGCCGGTCATGTCGAACTTGTTCAGCGTCAAGACGAAGCGCTTCGACCTGACCAACGAAGTCAACGTCGAGCTGACCGCGCGCTTCAAGTCCTTCAGCCCGATCACCCGCGCGGTGTCGATGGGCGGCAGCGTCGACACGCACAGCCAAGAAGCCGGCACGGACACCTTCACATTCGGCCCCGGCATCTACGATATCGAGAAATACGATATCATCATCGGTTCGGCGCTGAACGCGGACTCCGAGAATGCTGTCATGGGTGAACCCGAAGACGGCGGCGAATACCTCGTCGACGTCAGGACCGGCGTCTTCGAAGTGTTCGAGGGGAACGAGATCACTTTCGACGTGTCCTGGCCCTCGATCTCCGGCCGCTTCGTCACTGGTATCGCGTCCTCCGCCGGCATCATCGGTCAGTCAAAGTTCATCGGTCTGAACAACCAGGGCGTCCGCTCTCTGGTCTGTCTCTACAAGACGCTCTGGAAGCCTTCCACAGCGCGCGAGATGGTCACCGACTCCGGCCTGACAACGATCGAGATCAAGGGCACCGCGATGGTCGTCGCCGGCAAGAAGTTCGGCATCGGCTACGAGATGGACCTTCCCGCTCTCTCCTGAACCCTGCGCCCCCTCACGGGGGCGTCACCTTCAACGCCATAGCACGAGGACACCATGGCCCGCATCCAGCTCGCAGACATTCTGCCCCCTACAAACATCGTGCAGATCTCCCAGGGGGAGATCGAGTTCTCGAAAGTGGACCTCAAGGACGTCATCGCAACGCTCTGGCGTCACCCCGCTGTCGTCGACGTGATCGAGAAGCGCGACGCCGCAGCCGGGGTGAGCTGGGCCGCCGTCCTGGCTACCGCACCCACGTTCATCTCGGAGATGATCTGCCTTTCCCTGGGCGGCAATCCCAAGTCAGCCAAGGACATGAGCCACGTCGACGCGATCGCGGCCGGCGACCAGCTCAAGCTCGCGAAAGGGATCTTCGAACTGACCTTCCCGGACGGTATCTCCGATTTTTTCGGCGAAGCTGCCGGCTCCTCTTCGGACTCGGCATCCGCAAGCCCAGGGGCCAAGATTCCAGGGGTCAGCGTCGATCCGAAGAGCGGCACAGCGATGGTGAAGGTGGATCCGGAGATCGAGCGGCTGACCTCAGTGTGACCGAGATCCTGGCCGCGATCGCTGATCGGGCGATCCGAGCCTACGGATACGAAGCGGTGATGAAGATGAGCCCCAGGCAAGCCTACGCCGTGACGGTCTCATCGAACCAGTTGAGGGAGGCCGACCTGGCCCACGGCGCCATCGCGGCGCGGGCGGGCATGGGGGGCACGAAGGAGGAGTTCGGGGCATTTATCGGCCGGCAGATGAGGCGGGCTAACGGGATCGAGACGGAAGGGTAAGACGATGGCCGAGGCCGGCGGAGCAGATATCGAAGCCAAGGTTGGCGTAAGCGGCGTCTCCGCCGTCCGCGCCGCTTTCAGGATGATGGCTTCAGAGGCGACCCGGCTCACCGGTGCGACGTCTCGCGTCGCCGCGTCCGCACGTTCCGACTTCGGCCGCATCATCACCGCCGGCATCCAGCCCGCCGCCGCCGCTGTGAGCAACCTTCAGGGCGCGATCGGAATGCTGTCGTTCGGAGGCGCTATCGCCGGGGCCATGACCCTTCTCGGCACGATGCGCACCATCGCGTCGACGACGCTTGAGACCGGCAACGAGATCAACCGCCTTGCCAGCGCCGCGAAAACTTGGGGCGTCGGACCTGAAGGCGGCTATTCCTCCGCTTCCCGGATGGAAGCCGTCGAGTCCCTGCTGTCCCGCGCGACCGGCAATGACGAAGGCCAGGGCCTCTATCCGATGATGCAGGCTCTGCTGTCCGTCGTCGACGCGGCGCGCGCTGACGATCAGACCGCGAAGGACATGCTGGATGCCCTGAACATCAAGCCGTCCACCCTGTTCCGAGCGGGCACGGATGAGCTGCTGCCGCTGCCCGACATGATCAAGGCGATCTCCGTCGCTGTGAACGAGCTGGACGAAGCCAGCAAGATGAACGCGTTCAATAAACTTTTCACGGGCGACGCCATGAAGGCGGCCGCTCTCTTCGAGATGACGCCGAGAGCGATCGACGACTACCTCAAGGAGCGTTCCAGGCTTACGAACATTCGTCAAATGGACGAGGAGTGGGCCCGCGAACTCTTCCTCGCGAAGGACCGGCAGCAAGCCGCGATGACCGGCATGAGCACGTCCCTTGCCCGCGGCTACGCGGATGCTTTCATCGGCATCCTGAACTCGCGAACTGCTTTCATGTCCGGGATCCAGGGAGACCTGGAGGACGTCGGGACCGTCTTCGGCGACTTCGGCGAGAACGTAGCCAACCGGATGGAGATTTTCGGGGACCGGATCCTGGGTATCCTTCGCGGCGTTGGTGGAAACATTGCTGAGGGGCCCCTGGTCGGCGCCCTCGACGTCGTTGTGCGTATGCTCGACTGGTCTCTTACGAAGGTGGAGCAGTTCGCCGATTACGTGATGAACGGTAACGCCGAACCAGGGTGGATCAAGGCCTTGGATTTTGCTGTTCGCGGCGTCGGCGCGGCGTTCGGGTGGGTCCGAGATCGCGCGATGGAGCTTAACGAATATCTCGAGACCGGGACAACCGACGTGGGCTGGGTGCGGGTCATTTCAGCCGGAGTAACGATGGTCAGCGAGGCGCTGGAGTGGGTCCAGGCGAGGGTGATTGAGTTCCTCGACTATCTCGAGAAGGGCGAGACGGACGTCGGCTGGGTGAACCAGCTCGTCGAAGCCCTCGGGATGGTCGAGACAGCCATCGGATATGTGCAGACGGCCTTTAACGCGCTCGCCGAGTTCTTCGGTCTGGACTCCTTCGGTGAGAAGACCGCACTTGTCCTGGGCCTCTTATTCTTCCGAAGAACCATTTTCGGCGTCATCTCGTCCCTATCGCTTCTCGCCGGGAAGAAGGTTCTCGGCGCAGTGGTGTCTCAGCTCACCAGCATCGGCACGGCCGCTACAAATGCAGCAACCGGCGGTGTCGCTACGCTCCTGAGCAGGCTCGCAGATGTCGCTAAAAGCCCCCTCCTTAAAGTCGGGGCCGGGGTCGCTGCAGGTTTCGCGGCGGTCAGTGAAGCGGAGCACATCACGCTGATCGCGGATATCGTCGACCGGGGTAAAGCCCTGGGCGAGGAGGTCGCGAAGGAGGAGGGCGAGGAAGCCGGCAAGGCCTACGCGTCCGCATACATCCGGTCCGCGATGGATGAGCTTCGGAAGAACCGCGGCGACGGCTTCATCATGTCGATCTACGAAAAGATCGGCAGCGATGCGTCATTCTCGGCTCTCTACGCGGAACTCGAAGAGGCGATGAACGAGTCCCTATCCGACTTGGGCTCTCGGGCAAAAACCTTCGCGATCGCCGGCGCTCAGCAGGCATATGCGGACCTTGCCGACGAACTGGGATGGGACCTGGCGCCCGACGGGACCGTCCAGCTGCCCGGCGGCCTGACCATCTCCGCGGCTGAGCTGACGAACGGCGCGCTGGACGGGGTGAACGAGGCGCTTCAGGGGATGAAAGCAAGCGTGATCGTTGATGACGTGACTTTCAGTGGTGCCGCGAAAGCCCTGGATATCATCGGGAAGCCGCTGGCCCCCGAGGACCGGACGTCCCACTACGCCGAAAAATACCCGCAGCTCACTCATCAGGTGATGATCGACCTCGGCGGCGGCCGTCAGATCCCGATCAGGACGACACCCGACGTCGCGCGCCAGGTCGAGCGGGACGCGGCGCTTATGGCAAGGAGCGGGATGTGATGTGATGCGCTACAGCGAACTTAAACTGAACGGCCAGCCGCTTCTCCCCGGCGCGGACCGGAACGTCGCGGTCAGCGTGACCCCGATCAGCCAGGCGACGAACCTTCGCCGGACGGTCAATGGCGAACTGATCAACGTCGCCCGCGACGTTTATCGAAAGCTGCGCGTGACGATTTCAGGAAGGGGCCGCCGGTCCCCCGCGTTCTCCGACATGTTCCCCGGCGACGACATGACCGTGCAGCTGCCGGACCCGCTCTTCTACGCCGGTGCCGATATCGGGCGGACCGTCATCGAGAAAGCGGGGGTTCTGGAGGACTGCAGCGAGATCCGCGTCCCCCCAGGTGCGCCGTTCGCACAGCCCGTTGCTGCCGTCGGCTATATCCTCCTTCTCGAATGCAAGATCACCGGACTCTCCGTCCAGGTGGACGAGTGGAAAAAGGACTACACCTGGAACCTGGAGCTGGAAGAGAAATGACGATCCACGTCTACCGGCACTCGACATACGGCACCCGCACATACGGGCTTGAGTTTGAAGGCGTCCTGAACGTGCGCTGGGTTCAGCAGCGCGGGGGCTTCGCAACATTTGCTTTCGAAACAGTGCGGCCCAGCGCCGGCTTGCTGGACGGGCCGCGCTTCGCGACCCTGGTCATCGACGGGGAGCCGCAAGGCACCGGCGAGATCGTCGGCTACCCCATCGCGCTGGCCGGCGACCTGATGACCATCGAGATCGCATGCCGGCACCCGGACTACAGCGCCCGGACGGACGCGCTCTTCGCCGCTATCCCCGTTTCCGAAAGGCTCGCGGACGCGAAAGCGCCGCGCCGGTCCGAGCCTTACGTCGCTGCGGACGTGTTTCAGAACCCGCTGGAGGCGAACCCTCGCTTGGTCCCTATCGGCGGGGTGATGAATGAGGATATCGAGCTGCACGGCGAAGGTCTCAACAACCCGGACCATCCCATATTTGATCTCCGGCCGACCCTCTTACACTCGCCTATCCGGCAGCTGACCATGACCGTGACGTCGACGCACAATGAATACATGTCCCGCGTGATCGATTTCGGGAGTCTGATCGGTGAGCAGGAGACGCTGACCCCTGACGAATACCGCGAAGCGATCGGGTCCCTGGTCTTTACCGGGAGTCAGTTCGATCAGCTCACGAGCAGCGTAGAGCCCGCGATCACGTTCGACCCGCCGCAAGTCGACGTGACCGTGCGCCGTCCGCGAACCGATCCGATCACGTATCTGCAGATCGGCCGGAAAGACGTGAGGTTGATCGGTGAGCGGTTCGCCGCGCCGAGCCTGCAGACCGTCGTCAGCGTCGAGAAGGCCAGGCGGGAAGACCTGACCCTGACCCTCTATGCCGGGATCCGCCCGACATACGGCGGCGCGCATGACGAGACGGAGCAGCTCACCCTCGCGAACCCTGAACTGGATCTCGTGAACGAGGTGACGCACGTAAAATCCGGCCGGCCGGGCAGCCCCGGCTACATCCGGCGCTTCCGGAACATCAAAGCGTCCTATTTTCGGGAAGCAGGGGACGCTGCGCAGCTCGTCCTGCGTAACCTGATCGCATACGGCGCCGCGAAGATCCTGAGGGCGGCGCACTGCATCCGCTTGGACGTGGAGTGCCTGGCGACGACTGCCCGCATGCTCACGCTGGAGGACCGGATCACCGTCCGCGACGACAGGCTGGAGAACGGGATTGCGACGGGGCAGGTTGAGTCCATCGAGTGGACAGAGGGCGAGGGGGGCGGCATCGCCCGCGTTTCGATCCTGGTGCCCGTCGGAACCGGCGGGGAGTTTGCGCCCCCTTCCGGGACCGTCGCTGTGAACGGGAGCGTGGGGACCAGCGCCGATATCGCGGCCCTGGCGGCCGGCCAGGCCTCGTATTTCGTCGATGACGTCGAGATCACGGGCGGCCTCGCCGATCAGCTACTCGTTGTTGACGAGATCAACGCGAAGAACCAGGTCCCGAAGCCGGTCGGTTCGCCGATGTTCGAAAGCGAGGAGATGATCTCCGTCCGGGATTATCTGCCCAAGCCCCGCATCTCGATGCAGTTCCGACAACTGGGCGGCGACCCGATCATCTCGTCGCTGTCGAGCGGCTTCTCCGTCCCCGTGCAGAAGGGCTTCTGACATGAATGAGTGGGCTCGACAGCACCAGGATATCAAGCGCGTCACCGAAGCGGACCGTCAGCGGATGGTCGACGCCGGCGAGATGCCGTCCGGCTATCAGTATCGCGAGAAGATGCCCGGCCAGGACTGGGACGGCGGGTGGGCCATCCGGAGGACAGAGCGCGGGGGATTTGAGGGACACCGCCTCGCGAAATCCCGGCCCAAACTCGGGGATCTCCGGGAGTGGCTGCCTGGGCGCGCGACGCAGACTGAAACTTTCGATATCGCCAATCTCGAGCATGTCCAGGTTTCGGAAGTGGAAGACGTCGCGACCGGGGTCATCTCCTCCGCCGTCGTCCTCGGCGGCCTGCGGCCCCACGCCCATCACCCCGGCGCCTGGAACCTCATGTCTCACCCCACGGCCACGCTGAACGGCACGTTCTCCAGCATCGTCATCCCACATCCCGTCAAGCTTTCTGAAATGCTCATCAGCGCGGCGAAGCGCGCGGATATCACCGGCGGCGCATCAGCGGGTGACGATGAAGAGGGTGTGTCCCCGCCGATCATCACGGACACCCCCGAGGGCGGGGACATGGGACAGGAAGTCGTCAGAGACGACGGGTTCAAAGTCAAGGAAGGCATCACCGCGGCAGAGGCGCTGGCGTCCCCAATCGCGTCCGTTCTCAAGGACGAAGCGGAGGATAAAGCGGGGTTCAGCGTCTCCGGGACGGCGATCTGCGATCATGCGGGCATGACCGCCCTTTCCGAACATCTGAACTCGATCGCCGGCAACCCGGATCACCGGATGGAGTTTGCCGGCATCAGATGGGCCGGGATGCTGCAGCACGGCGCGTCCCCCGCGACTGTCCAGCTGACCGTGCCGGGGCACACTATACCCGCATACAAAGCCGATGGCAGCCCGGATCCGGCAGGCAGCATCGTGATCCAAGGCCACAACGGGGCCACCGTCACGTCGATCTCGGCGCTGCCGCATCCGGTAACGTGGGTTGCGGGGAACGAGGAGAACGAAGTGGACAACCCGCCCGAGCGCGCCGTCGTCGATCTCCTTGTCGTCGCGTCATACAACAAGACGGCGAAGAAATGGGACCGGATCCTGGTGGCGACGAGGAGGTCGTGATGGTCGATAAGCCCCTTCACGAAGACAAGATCATCGCCATCCCGCTGCAGGCCGACAGCGAGAGGCACCGAGTAGAGCGCCCGTTCCAGGGCCGGATCCGGGAGCGAGTCCTGATCGACGAGTCGAGACATGTCGACGACGCGGACTGGCCGCAGCAGCAGATCAGACAGTATGACGGCCCGGCCGAGTCCGCTAAGCCGCCGCGCGAGATGAAGCCCATCCCTGGCCGGGTCGTCGCACTGCGATCATCGCCCGTCCTCCGGAAAGATGTTTTTGTCGCCACCGCTGCGACGAACACCTACGCGCCCGCAGGGCAGAAGAAGGTTTATTCGGGAAGCGTCCAGCTGATCGAGCTGATCGACCGGCCCGTCTACCGGCTCGAACCGACGGCCGCTCCCACGATCGACCTGAGGCTGCACATCACGTCTCAGCAGATCGCCAACGCGACGCGGATCGGCCTCGGCTATCTCGGGATCTCCGACCCTGCAGACCGATACGCTGACCAGGATCTGATCGTTTTCGGCGGGGACCTGACGCTGATCGTCCAGCCCTACCGATACCCCGACACCCGACCGTATCAGTCCGCCGGCGTTGTAGGTCGTCGGATGCCGCAGACGATCAATATCACGGCTCACCCCGGCGTCGGGCTCGAACGTCAGGGCGGGGCGATCCTGATCCCCGGTGTCGACATGCGTCCGGTTGAGATGAACTATCCTGATATCAGATTGGATCGGACGCCGGACCTGGATCACCATGGGGCCGCACCCTTCACCGTCAGGACTTACGGGTCCGGCGTCGGCTCACCGCTTGCCGTCCGGACATACCGTGGACAGCTCCTCGAGGAGAACGGGGAACTGATCGGGGATGGTGACGAGATCCCGATGGTGAGGCCGGCGACGATCAAAGCCATCGCGCCGGACGACGCGGAGGTGATCGTCAGGATCCCCTGGACGCTGGAGATCGCGGTGCGTTTCAACGGCGCCTGGACCGTAGATCCGGAGACGCAGGAACCCGTCTGGAACGCCACCGGCGGTTATACCTACACGTCTAAGATCGTCTTGGCGCCCCATAGTGTTACGGCTTGATACGGCCCACAGAGGGCCGTATTCGTGAAGCATGAGCGATCTCCCCGACTATGCCATCAATCTCCGTCGGCTCCAGGACGCGAGCGGCCGGACGCAGGCCGAGAACGCCAGGAGAGCCGGGCTGGAGAGAGACGCTTACGGGAGATATCTCCATGGCAAGACCCGGCCCCCGGCGGCAAAGCTCGCCGCATTGGCCTTGGCCTTCGGAGTGGCACCTGAGGATATCGATCCTGAGCAGACGGGCATCACCATCGATGATGCGGACCTACCTCCTCCTTTCGAAATACAGGAAGCCCGGACTAGCGGTCCGGGCTATCTGAGGGTGAAGATCGACGCCGACCTTCCGGCTGATATCGCGGGCCAGATCGTAGAGCTGGCCGCTTTCAGCGCGCCGAAGCGGCGTTAGACATCGAAGTCGGGCGCTTCTCCGAGCGAGAATTTGGGATGGTCGGCTCCCGGCTCACCGAACTGCAGTTCGATATCCGTCCCGTCCTCACGCTGCTCCCACTCGTCGGGCATCTGGTCCATGCCGGGCACCTCGTCCATCGCCCGTTCGTCGTCCTCGGACTGGATCTCGGGGATCCGCTGGTCACCCGCTTCGATCCGGCAGAGGTCTTCGACGCCCTCAGCAAGCGTTCCGCGCCTCACTGCGTAGTCGAGGATATCCTGATAGACGACAGCTTCGTCGGACGCGGCGAAGTGCAGGAGATCGGTGTCGACGGCGCCTTTAGATGCCGGAGGCTCAGCGCCCTCACGGTCAGCCGTCGCGTAAGGCCCTTCCACGACGTCGTATCGGTTCGGGACGCCTCCGGCCGTCGTCTTAACCTGCAAGACCTGATGCCCGGCGAGGAGGGTTTTGAGTGCGGAGTTGACCATCGCGGGCGTGGCCCCCTCCGGGAGGAAGTTCTTGATCGTCGACTCGGCCAATTTTTCGGGAGAGAAGGCGCCGGTGAGACTGAACGGCTTGCCCGAGATGGCGGCCGCGAAGATCAGTTTCGGCAGGATCTTCAGGACGCGCATGTAGCGCCATTTCTCTTCCGACTTCGAGGAGTCGAGGAGGGATTTGCCGTCGTAGCGGGCCATGAACGTCAGGTGCTTATGGGACCTGACAACGGGGAAAAGCTCCTGCGTCAGCGGAAAGCCCAGGTTCGACTTCACGCCGCAGACGTAGAGAGTGTCGCCCTTCTCAAGCCCGGTGACGCCCTTGAAAAGATCGTCCGTCCGGTGGAGCACGATGACGTGCCGCGCCTGGGAGACGATCTGGCCGGATCCGCGGATCATCCCGATCAGCGCCGAGGGCGATGACTGATCCGTCAGCTTCACCTTGGCCGAGTCCTTAGTGACGTGGACGGTCATGATGACAGCCGCCTCGGCCAGCCTCGCGAGCAGATTGAGCGCGCTGAGCGTCTGAGAGGAGACGAGATCGGAGTTGTAGTCGCCGGACCCGCATGACCGCATCGTATCGAAGATGATAACGTCCGGCTTCATGAGGACCAGCTCGTTCAGCAGTTCTCGGCCGATACCCTGGGTCGGTGCCCCGTCGTCACCGAAGATACGCTCCCCGGTCTGAGACGCCTCCATAACCTTGTCGAGGCAGATGATGATCAAATTTCCCTTAGACATGGCCTCCTTGGCCATCCGCAGATGGTCGCTGGCGGGGCGATCATAGGCAAGTTTCTGAATAACATCCTCTTCCGTCTCCTCTGCCGTGACGAGGACACACTTCAAGGGGCGCTTATGATCCCTGTTCCCGAAGAGACTCCAGACCCCGGTCGCGGAGGCGACCACGATCGCACTCAGCAGAGCCGTCGTTTTGCCCTGGCCATGGTCCAGGCCGAAGATCGTCGCCTTGCCGCGCGGGATCAGGAAATCGTCGATCCAGTCGCGCGGTGCGGCCTGGGTCAGAAAGATGCTGCGCATCGCGAAGCGGCCGATGAAACCGGTGCGTTCTTTGCCCGCGAGCGGGTGGATCTGGGTGACGTTGCTCATGCTGTTTTCTCTTCTTGCTCGATTTTATGCACCAGCTACGGCGCGGTTTGTCCCGGCGTTCTCACACGGGTTCTCAGTCAGGGCGGCGATCGCCTCCCGGAACTCTCTGATGCAGCGGCGGCGGAGCGCGTTGCGATAGTCGCGACGCGGGTCACTGTCAGTGTCCTCGTTTTCGAAAAGGGGGGTGGCAGGGCTGAGGAAGTGGTCCTCGGCCGCCTGCTGCGCGTCGCCCTGCGCGTCGTCCGTGTCCGTATCCAGTCCGGCGCCGAGAAGTAGGAGGCGGTGATATCCGGGAGGTGCGCCACGGGGCGCTACGTCGAGGGACAGGTAGAGCGTCGCGACAGCCGGGGCGATCTGGACGGCCTTCGATGGCCTCGCGATCTCCGATGCGATCTGGTTCCATGGGTATGTCGCGAGACGGGAGCGGAGATCGCTGAGTGCGTCACGACATACTGACGTCATGAGCGCGCTATCCCGGCTATTTTCTCCCGGCCTTCCGAAAGCGATAATCGAGGCTTGCATCGAGATCGCCGCGAGAGCTTCGGCCGATCCTTCCGTAAGGCCGTGCATTCTGGAAAGAGCCCACAAGAAGTTATTAAAATCAGCGTTGCGTTTGGATGCTTCGGTGACCGATTTGATATCATTTATGACCTGAAGATCGGAGGCGACGATCAGCTCCTCTTCTCTTTGCTCTCGCGCCATCCCGTGACTCCTCGCTGCTTTAGAGTCTCAAGATAGCCACCAAGGATGCAAATAAATACAACAACTTGCGCATACAGATAAGATTTAAAGGTATGCATGATGCGGGTTTTTCAGTTTCTCCTTTCAAATAAGGTAAAAACAGAAAATCCCGCTTCCCTATATTGATATCATTTATCCGGACTCTGTGCCGCTAAAATGGCGAGTCAGCGCGCGTATCAACAGCCGTTTTCGGTCTTTTGTGCGAATCTTCTCGCGAATCACCCGCGCGGAGTTATTAAAATGACAGTTAAAATGAACCGCATCGTCGGGCACCACTCGGCAGGGCCCTTCAGTGTCACTGTGGCTGATCGAGAGCACTACCATCGGATCATCGACGGAGACGGGAAGAGGCACTCTGGTCGGCATCCGATCAGCGCAAACGCGCCCGGCAAGCCGTTACGCAGTGGCTCCTATGCGGCACATACGCGCGGGCTCAATACCGGCTCTATCGGCGTCGCCATGGCCTGCATGCACGATGCGAAGTGGTCCAGTCCCCGGTCCTGCGCTTTCTTCCCGAAGGCGGCCCAGGTCTCGGCGTTCATCTCCGAGATGGCGGATCTGGCGATCGAATACAGCATCCCCGTCACCCGTAAGACCGTCCTGACCCACGCCGAAGTCGAGATCACGCTCGGGGTCGAACAGGCTGGAAAATGGGATTTCGACTATGACCCGTGGGGTCGGATCGACAGCCGGGATCCGGTCGTCATCGGGGACCTGATCCGAGACGCGGTGAGCGCCGAGATCGCGCGCCTGGGCGGCAAGCCGGCACCCGCCGCAGCAAGCCCCAGGAAGACGCTCCGGCGCGGTCACACCGGTCCCGAGGTGCGGGAGCTGCAGACGCTGCTCAACGCCGCTCTGAAGCTTGATAAGCCGATCGCGGTTGACGGGCAGTTCGGCCCTGGAACGTTCGGTGCGGTCCAGCTTTTCCAGATAGAGTCCGAGCTTCTGCCCGACGGTATCGCCGGGCGCATGACGTGGACCGCGCTTCTCGAAGCGGCTGCGTGATGGACGACCTCTTCATCATCGCGCTCATCGTCCTCGCCTGGATGCATACGCCTAACGCCTGCGGCGCGCTTCCGGGAGAGGACTGCCCGCGCGTGATCGGACAGCAATACTACCCCTGATCCCCTTCAGAAAGGACCTGACATGGAAAGCGACGAACAAGCCGTGGAGGCGAAGATTAAAGACAAGGGCCTTACCGCCGCGCGGGTAACCCCGGACATGCTCGATGAAGAGATCGCGGGCGAGGATTACCACGTCTTCCCGAATAGCTGTCTGACCGTTTGCGCGCTGACACTTCAGAACGGATTCACCGTGACTGGCGAGAGTGCCTGTGCGTCCCCGCAGAACTTCGACGCCGAGATCGGCCGACAGATCGCCCGCAGAAATGCCCGCGAGAAGATCTGGCCGCTGCTGGGCTTCCGGTTGCGCGACCGGCTCTGCGCCTGACCCTCGTCTTTCAGAAAGGAAACCTGATGGAACCGACTCTCACTGACCAGCTCCTGGCGGCGCTCATGCCGACGATCCTCGCCATCCTGGCGATCCTAGGCAGCATCGTGACGATAAAGCTGAACGGCTACCTCAGCAGGCTCAGCGACGCGACGGGCGTCGAGATCGACGCCAAACACAGGGACGCCCTGATGCTCGGTCTGCGCAACGCTGTCCTCCTGCTCGTCGCCGGCCGCGCGAACGACCCCCGTCTCAACATCCTCGATGTCTGGAGAACCGGCGCCGACATTCCTGATCATGATATTAAGTTCGTCATCGACCGGGTGCGTCAGCGATACCCCGATGCCGTCGACCATTTCGGACTTACTGAAAAGGCGCTTCGTGACATGGCCGTCGCTCAGATCGAGAGCGTCAAACTCTCCGGGTAACTGTCCCTTCTTCCGAACAAAGGCCGCCCAAACTCGGGCGGCCTTTGTTATTAATGGGGTCCGGAACGCGGCATAATTAGTGCAGGAAACTTTCTGGCCCATCGATCGCTTTCATGCGCCCGACAATCGCGCTGATCTCGCGCAGGTGGACCGGCCGCCGGGCCCGCAGATCGCGGACAAGCCCGCTGATCGCCTCCCGAACGTCTTCCTCCAAACCGGACTCTAGGCACTGCCGCCGGGCCGCGTGGACGAGATGATCAGCGCTGAGATGATCGACGTGATAGACGCGGAGGCGGCTTCGGAGGGGCGCGCTGAGGCCGTCCAGGCTGTTGGCTGTCATGAGGTAGGTGACGCCGCGCGCGTCTACTGGCACACCATAGTAAGGGCACCGCCACGCTGCTGCGGTGATTGGTTCGAGAAGAGGCAGCAAGGTGGATTGCAGACCTGGGACGGTGTTGCCTTTATTCGTCTGGACGTCACCGGCGGCTTTCTCGACTTCATCGAGTATGATGACCGGATTGTAGATACGGCGGCCGATGATGGTCTGGGATACCGCGCCGGGGTGAGCCGCTCCCCACCCCCGTTCCATTCCCACGACGCCGAAATGTCCGCCCGTGGACGCGTCGATCGCGACGTGCGGGATGCGAAGGATCTCCGCGATCCGGCGTAGCGCGGCGCTTTTTCCAGTCCCAGGAGGGCCGACGACGAGAGACGGCGGGAGGTAAAATCCGGCCCCTGTCCGGGCCGCTTCTCGAAGAGCGCGGAGCATGTCGATGTGCAGTTCCCTCATCCAGGGGGCTTCCTCGTGAAGGGCAGCGACAATCTCGTCAGCGCGATGCATGCTGACCTTGCCGGCCACGACCGCACCCTGGGCGGCGGTCATCCGGAGGTGACCGCGCTCGGCTTCGGAGAGGTGTTTAATGTCGATCATCGACGCGGCTGAGAGTCTCTGCCAGAGCCTCCTGGCCCGTCTCTTGTCGCGCGCCAAGGTTAGCACGGGGATCCTCATGTCGGGAATCTGATCCAGCTCGAGCAGATACTCGCGCCGCTCCGGATCCCCGTCTTCGTCGAGAGAGAGGATGCGCGGCGGCAGTCCCTGGATATCGGCGGACCTGATCCGGGCCGCGACGATCACGTGGCGGCGGCATTGAGCCACCCGACCAGCCAGATCCTCTTTCTTGAGACCCACAAATGACAGTGCGGGGTCAAGAACGCGTCTTTTCTCAATCATGATTGGGAAAACCTCTAACTTGAGAAGGCCAGAAATTAAAACTGTCTTTCCGGGGAGATGAGCATAAACGGGGGGAAAGGGTGGCAAACCATCTCCCCGGAAATGTCGGCGGGGGTGGTTTTAATAGGCTCAACCGGGGCGTGTCGCGGCTGATGCGGCCTGAGTCTGGGGGGAGGTCTGGGGCCCAGTCTGGGGCGCAGTGTCCCCGCCCAGCATTTACTGGCCGCGTTTGTCCCTTCCGAAAACGTCGTCTTGGACGACGCACGGCGACGCCATCGCGAGTAAGCGATTGACGTGTAAAGGTTTTTCGTGAAGGAGGGTTGGAGCGGGTGAAGGGAATCGAACCCTCGTATTCAGCTTGGGAAGCTGCTGCTCTACCATTGAGCTACACCCGCGTGGCGCCTTGGCTAACCGATGGCCGGGGCGTCGTCAAGCGTCAGACAAGGCCCATTTCCGCCAGGGCGGCGGCCATCTGCGGGGGCAGGGCGGCGTCGCCCGCGCGGCCGCGCGGCATGTCGGCGGGGGCGTCCTTGGCGGGAAGATAGCGCCAGCCCTGGAACGGGCGGCGCGGCACGGCCGTCACTGGCACGATGTCGCGGTCCAGGATCAGGGCGCAGCGGCGGATGCCGTCGTCGCGGTGGTGTTCGTCCAGCCGGACGATCCGCTGGCGGGCCAGCATCACCCCCTTGAACACCCAATAAATCGAGCCGCCCGCCAGCAGTTCGTCTTCCCGCTTGGGCCACATGCGGGTGACATGGACGGCGGGGCCGTCGCCGAAGCGGCGCTGCCATTCCAGCAGATCGTCCGGGCCTTCGGCGCCGACGCACAGCTTCATGAGGTGGAGTTGGCCTGACATGACCGCAAGATAGGGGGCAGGGCGGCCGGTCGCAAGGATGGCGCAAACGAAAAGGCCGCGCGGACGGCGCGGCCTTTCGAAGCAGGGTTCAGCGGGCGATCAAAGCTCGTCCAGGGCCTCGACGGCCTTTTCCAGTTCTTCCTTGGTGACGGTCTTTTCGGTGACCTTCGCCTGTTCGGCGATGTGGTCGACCACCTTGTCCTCGAAGATCGGGGCGCGAAGCTGCTGCTGCACGGCCTGGTTCTGCTGGACGAATTCGAAGAAGGCCCGTTCCTGGCCCGGATACTGGCGCGCGGCGCGCAGCACGGCCTGGGTCATCTCTTGGTCGGTGACGGTCACCTCGGCCTTCTGGCCGATCTCGGCCAGCAGCAGGCCCAGGCGCACGCGGCGTTCGGCCAGCTTCTTGTGTTCGTCGGTCGGTTCGATGCTGCCGTGGCTGTGGTCGTGGACTTCGGGGTTTTCCTCGTGCCACAGCTGGTGCGCGATCTGCTGGGCCTCGGCCTCGACCAGCGATTCGGGCAGGTCGAACTTTACCTTCTGATCCAGCTGGTCCAGCAGCGAGCGTTTCAGGATCGCGCGGGCGGCGCCGGCATATTCCTGCTCCAGGCGGCCGGCGATCTGCTTCTTCAGGCCCTCCAGATCCTCGGCGCCGAATTTCTTGGCCAGTTCGTCGTCGATCTCGGCCGGTTTCGGGGCCTTCACGGCCTTGACCTTGCATTCGAAGGTCGCGTCCTTGCCCGCCAGGTGCTTGGCGCCGTATTCTTCCGGGAACTTGACCGAGACGGTCACGTCGTCGCCTTCCTTGGCGCCGACAAGCTGGTCCTCGAAACCGGGGATGAAGCTGTTGGACCCCAGCACCAGCGGATAATCCTCTCCGGCGCCGCCCTCGAAGGCTTCGCCGTCGACGAAGCCCTTGAAGTCGATGACCACCTGGTCGCCGTCCTTGGCCTTGCTGCCCTTGCGGCGGTCCTCGAAGTTCTGGGCAGATTTCGCCAGGTTTTCCAAGGCTTCGTTGATTGCCGCGTCCTCGGCCGGGACGGTCAGCTTTTCCAGGGTCAGGCTGGACAGGTCGACCTCGGGGATCGGCGGCAGCGCCTCGTACGAGACGTTGACGACCACGTCGTCGCCTTCCTTCCAGCCTTCGCCGTTCTGCATCTCGACCTTGGGCTGGGTGGCGGGACGGTCGCCGGATTCGTCCAGGTGCTTTTTCAGCGCGCCGTCGATCGCATCCTGCATGGCGTCGCCCAGGATGCGCGGGCCGAACTGTTTCTTCAGCATGGCCAGGGGCACCTTGCCCTTGCGAAAGCCCTTCAGTTCGACCTCGGGCTGGGCTTCCTTCAGCTTCGCATCGACCGTCGCGGCCAAATCGGCTGCCGGAAGCGTAAACTGGTAGCCCCGCTTGAGACCGTCGTTCTGGGTTTCCTTGACCTGCATCATCGTCCTCGTGCCATAGGGGCCGCCAAAGCCGGGGCGGCCTGAAAAATTCCCGCCCTTCTAGTCGCCGAGGCCGCAGGCTGCAAGCGGAACCCGCGCCGCAGCCTGGGCGTTTTCCGCCGTCCCCTTCGTGTCAGAGGCCCGCCATGACCCGCATCAGCGCCATCATCGCCACCAGCCTTCTTGCGGCCAGCACCGGCTGGGCGCAGACCGCGCCGGTTCCCGCCGTGGACCAGCCGCGCGCCGTGAACGAGGCCCCCGCCGCCAGGACCGAGGCGCAGGGCCAGTCGGGCGAAGGCGACTGCCCGGCCCGCGACACCGTGGCCGAGGCCGCGACCGCCCCGCAGCCTGGCGCCGACAGCACCGACGCCAACAACACCGGCAGCAGCGGGTGGAGCGGGGGTCTGGGCGGTTCCGTCCTGGGCACCAACACCCAGGGCGCGGTGGCGCAGTCGCCCACCTGGCAGCCGCCGACCGCGCGCGGGCTGGATCTGGCCGGGCGCGCGGACCCGGCGCCCGCCGCCTGCTGATCAGTTCAGGATCGGCACCTGCGGCTCGGCATCGTCCAGCCGCAGGCGCAGCCCGTCGCGATTGAAGAATTCGCCGTCCCGGATCAGCGTCCGGTCGCCGTTCAGCGCGCGCATAAGCTGATCCAGCCGCTCCTTGGCGATGCCGTCGGCCACCAGCCCCTCGCGCCCCGCCCGAAACAGCGCGACCGCGTCCCAGGCCACGCCCGATCCGTCCAGATGCGCCGCCATGACAGGCCAGGCGATATCGTCGCCGATCACATGCAGATGCGCCGACCGCAGCAGATTGACCCGACCCTCCTGCGTGCCGACCAGGACGATCAGCAGGGTGAAGCCCTGCGTTTCCGCGAAGGTGGCGCGCAGCCAGTCGTCGAAATCGGTCATGGCCGGCCTTCGGATGATGGCGGAAGGGAATGACCGCCTCCGCCATTTCTACAACGTTCCCAGATGTTCCGTTGTGCTTTGATTTTATTGACACATAGCAAGTTGTATGTTCCCGTAAGTTCCACTGTTGTTCACGGCGTTCCCGCGCCGAATGGGGGACGCATTGGAGGGTCGAAAGGTTATGCGGTTGTTTTCATGAGAAGGCCAGAGAAAGCACTCAGCGCCCGGTTCGTCCAAACGGTTAGTGAACCGGGAAAATACTTTGACGGGCACGGCCTGATCTTGCGCGTGGATGCCCACGGGAACAAGGCATGGGTGCAGCGGATCGTCATTCAAGGCAAGCGGCGGGAGATCGGCCTAGGCAGCGCGGTCTTCGTGTCGCTGGCCGAGGCGCGGGCCACCGCTTACGAGAACCGCAAGCAGGCGCGTTCGGGCGGCGACCCACTACTGGAACGCCGCGCCCAGCAGGAGATCCAGACTTTCGAGACGGCCGCGCGGACAATCTATGACATGCTGCGACCCACCTGGAAGAATGAGAAGCACGCCAGCCAGTTCATCAGCACGCTTGAGACCTATGTGTTCCCGACAATAGGTCGCACCAAGGTATCGGACGTGACCAGTGCCGATGTGCTGGAGGTGTTGCGCCCGATCTGGACCGAAAAGGCAGAAACCGCATCCCGCGTTCGCCAGCGGATCAGCAAGGTAATGAAGTGGGGCATCGCGCAGGGCTGGCGCAAGGACAACCCCGCCATCGGCATCACGAACGCCCTGCCAAAGCAGACAGCCGCGCGACAGCAGCGCAAGGCGATGGACTATACCGAGGTTCCGGCATTCCTGACGGCGTTGCGTCAGTCGCAGGCAGGCATGTCCACGCGCTTGTGCCTGGAGTTCCTGATCCTCACCTGCGCCCGGTCACTGGAAGCACGCGGCGCGCGCTGGGACGAGATCGACACCGATGCGAGGGCATGGAACGTGCCCGCCGACAGGATGAAAATGAAGCGGCCGCATCGGGTGCCACTCTCGTCGCGGGCACTGGCCATCATCGAGGAGGCCAAGGCTATGCAGAACAACAGCGGGCTGATCTTCCCCGGCACCAAGGCAGGCAAGATGTTGTCCGACATGACGCTTTCCAAGCTGGTCAAGGAACTTGGCTTCCCGGTGGACGTGCACGGGTTTCGCACCAGCTTTCGGACGTGGACGCAGGAAAAGACGAACTTCCCGAACGACATTGCCGAGCGGGCCTTGGCCCATACAGTCGGCAGTGATGTGGAGCGTGCCTATGCGAGGTCCGACCTGTTCGAGAAGCGCCGCAAGATGATGGACGCTTGGGCAGGGTATCTGGCGCAGGACAGCGCCAAAGTCGTGAGGATTGGATGATGGTGCCAATACGAGCGTCGATTTCCAGAGCGAGTTGCCAGATTGGTTATACATCGTCCGCAGATAACGCGCGCAGCCTGTTTCCTGCTGGACGAGCCGCAGGAACAAATGCTGGCACGTGTCGCCACGTTAGCATCGGGAAGGAAATCGCTGCGCTTGCCGTGATTGGCGCACGCCCTGTCAGCACAGGGTTTTTTCGATGAACTGCTCTACATTTCCACAGATTATCCACAGATGACCCATATGAAATGGCCAGTGGCGGCAAAGCGCGCATTTGCACTGCGCCAAGGGGTGGTGCATTATGACTTTGTGATGATGGTTATGGCGTCCCTTGGGACATATGACTTTCGGATCAGGACGGCACCGTGAGCGCGAAAGCGCGGTGACGCCCGCAGATGCCTTTCTTGGCGGTCAGGCTCTGCGGGCGAGGTTGGAAAGTTAGCGAGCCTTCCAACCCCATCCTACACAAAACGTGGACGGCTTGTCCACGTGCCTTCGAAACCCGCGAGAGCGGGATGATGAAACGTGTCAGGATAAGGGCTTTGACATGCCAGATAAATTGCTTCGCCTTCCAGCAGTTATGGAAATGACCGGCCTTGGCCGCTCGACCATTTACCGGATGATGAGCGAGGGGGAGTTTCCCAAACCCATCCGCCTTGGGCAGCGTGCGGTCGCTTGGCCGACTGATTCGATCCGTAATTGGATCACCTCACGCCCGGTTGCGGCATGAGGCCCGGCCATGATCATCGCGCGCAGTCTGGACGAACTGCTGCTCCTCAAACCGAAGGGCAGCTTCCGCGTCACGGTCGTTTCCGGCCAAACCGCCATCCTGGTGAATAGGCCCGGCCAGCCGGAAGAAACCATCTTCTGCCTTTCGCCAGGTCACGCCAATCAGGTTCGGCAATCGCTATCCGATGAGGGCCTGACGGGATTGGTGGAGGGCAGCCGATGACCAAGCCCCTCACCCGCCAACAGCAATGGCGCCGGAACAATCCCCGGCGCTATGCAGCGCATCTCTATGTCGAAACCCTCAAGCGCTTAGGTATCCTCACGCCGCAACCTTGCGAACAATGTGGAGCCAAGGCCGAAGCGCACCACGACGACTATTCCCGCCCCGGCGACGTGCGGTGGCTCTGCCGCAAGCACCATGTCCAGCTGCATACACGGGTCGGGCAATGAGCGGGGAAAACATAGCCCCGATCTCGCATGCAGGCGGGACCGGGGCCGATATTCAAGACTGGCTGTCGTGGATCGATGATAACATCAGGCGAGAGGTTGCGGCAAGAAATCTCGCCGATGCCGTGCTGGATTGCGATCCGCTCGACCGGCTCGAAATGCTGGAGCAGTGCTATGATGCCTTGCGTCCCGGCTTTCCGATCATCGCCATGAACAGCCTCATGGTCGAAGCCTCGTTCTGGGCGGATAGGGCCAGCCCGGCCGAGCGCAAGGCCTATGCCCTGGCCTGCTTCAACCGCATGCCTGCCCGCGATCAAGCGGCCTTCCTGGATTATGTCCAAGGGAGGAGCGCGGCTTGAATGTCTTTGCCAATCTCGATCAGAAGGACCGGCGGTCCATGCACCCGGATGGCCTCTATACCGAGGATCCGGCACCACGGGCTTCGCGCTTCTATTCCGCGTCTGACTTGGAGGGGCTGGAAGTCCCGCCCCGGCACTGGCTGGTGCGCGATCTGGTGCCCTCTGGGACCGTGACCCTGCTGGGCGGCGATGGGGGCACAGGGAAGTCACTGCTGGCCCTGCAGTTGGCCTGTGCAGTCGCTACGGGCGGCACATGGCTGGAGCGCCATGTATCGGGCGGCGGCGCCATATTCATCAGTGCGGAAGATGACGATGCCGAGTTGCACCGCCGCCTCGATGACGTGGTGCGCGCATCGGACATGCAGTTCAGCGACCTGGACCGCCTGACCATCCGCAGCCTTGCAGGCGAGGATGCCTTGCTGGCCTTCCTAGATCGCGGATCTGGCGTCCTTTCCCCATCGCCCCTCTATGCGGAATTGGACAAGCGCATGGCGGATGAGGCGCCCGCGCTGCTGGTGCTAGACACGCTGGCAGACCTGTTCCCCGGCAACGAGAACGACCGGGCACAGGCGCGGCATTTCATTGGCCTGTTGCGTGGGTTGGCTATCCGCCACGACTGCGCGGTGATCCTGCTGGCCCATCCGTCTCTATCTGGCCTCAATAGCGGCACCGGCACCAGCGGATCGACCGGCTGGAACAACAGTGTGCGGTCCCGGCTATACCTCGAACGGGTGGCGCAGGATGGCATTGAGATGAACCCGGATGCGCGGGTGCTGTCCACCAAGAAGGCTAACTACGGGCGCACGGGCGGCGAGATCAGCCTAACTTGGCGCGATGGTGTGTTCGTGGCCGATCCTGCCGAAACTGCCCTGGACCGCATGGCTGGCAATGCCAAGGCTGAACGTGTGTTCATCAAGCTGCTTCGCGAGTTCACGGGGCAGGGGCGCAGGGTCAATCCCTCTGGAGCTTCCACCTATGCACCCAAGCTATTCAGCGAACATCCTGACAGCGAAGCCGTCACTAAGCGGGCGTTCAAGTCCGCAATGGAGAGCCTGCTGGCATCAGGCAAGGTCCGTATCGAGACCGAAGGACCGGCATCGCGCCGCGTGTCGTATCTGGTTGAGGTAGGTGCATGACAGGCTTCAACCCCCCTTCAACCCCCTATTCAACCCCACCATTCAAAC
>NZ_UZWE01000071.1 GCF_900631945.1 Paracoccus haematequi | reverse complement strand
GGCTCAATCTTCGCCCATTGGGCATCCGTCAGAACATTGCGATCCATCCTGACTATGAATCACATCAGCCTCCGAGTGTGAATCCCCACAGACCCTAGTGTTTCTGTCTATGCGTGGGTCTGATGCTGCCAAGGCGCGCCGCTTTTCAGCATGGCGTTTGCGAAGGCGATGATAACCGGCTTATGCGGCTTGTGCGCAGGCCTTCTTCTTTCGCGGCCGCTTGGCCGCTGGTTGTTCAAGAGGGGCCGCCGCCGCTTCGGCATCCCGTGCCAGTCTGAGCCTCCGCAATCGCTTGCTGTTGGCGTCTCGCTGGCTGATCTCGCTCGAGATTATCTCTCTTGCCGCGTCGTTCGTTCGATCCCACAGGGTCTGTGACGCCGTGACCTTGAACAGGGCTTCGGCTTTTTTTGAGGCCATTGTGTCGCTCCTCGATAAGTTGCCCGGCCCTGACAGGGCCGGGCACTGGGAGTCTGGGATCAGGCCAGTGTAAGGTTCGAGGCGGAGTCACGGCCATCGCGACCGCGTTCCACATCAAAGGTCACTGCCTGACCATCAGCCACCTGATGGATGCCGGCGCGTTCCAGCGCCGAGACGTGAAGGAAAATGTCCTTCGTGCCGTGTTCAGGCTCAATGAAGCCAAAACCTTTAGTTGCGTTGAACCATTTCACGGTGCCGTTGGCCATCGTGAGATCTCCTCATTGGTGCCACCCGCTGAATGCGATGGCCTGGCTTGGCGTCATCAAAGAGCGACTGAAGCCAGAAGGAGACAGAAGTCGAAGGAACAGCGTTGCCATAGACAGGTGGGCATCATACCGCCCCATTACAAGGGCGGTGCGATGGCGTCCCGAGCGTGGCGTCGCTGGCAGGGGTTATCATTGCCCGACGTTATTCCTTCAACCGGCCCGGATCGCGTTTGGCGCAGCGGAAAGAAGACTGATCGCGCATCCGCCAATCGTGGATGCCGGAGACGTGTCTATCTATTCTGAATTCAGCGACCTACCCTGCGAAAATCCGTCGCGCATCGACGGCCAACAAGGAACTGACCGATGGCCAAAGGCATGAACAAGCGAAAACGTGACGAGAAAAAGCCCAAGAAGGAAAAGCCCAAGGTCATCGCCGCCGCACCTAGCACCAAGGGAACAGTGGCAGGTCTTGCTGTGAAGCCAAGCAGATGACGGTTGATGCCGTGCCGCCAGAGGCCGGGCCGGCAAACCATGAGGGCGAGATGGTGATCATGCAGGCGATCCTGAAGAACTGCGCCGCCCTCGGGGTTGCGCCCGAGGAGGCAAAACGCATCGCCGTCCGCTCAGTCATGAACCTGCGTCGAACCCAGAGCGTCAGATAAGCCGCAGACGCTCAGTCCTTGTCCGGAGCAGCGTGTGAAAAATTAAGCCTTGCCCTCCGAATTTGGTGCTGCGGGCGCTTCCCCAGCAAGGGGGTGGGGGGCGAGAGGCGTCGGGTTGGCGTTGATGATGCGGCCGCCCCCTGATGGCATCTGATATGCCAGGTGGGTCTGCATCGGTCCACAAAGGGGAGCGGTCATGTCGAAAGTTTTCACGGTCGGGTTCGATCTGGAAAAAAATGTATTCCAGATGCATGTGACCAGGCATGCCCTTGCGGATGCTGAAGTGACCTGCGGCAACTTCTTATGCTCGTGATCCGTGCCGCCTTGATCGCCTTGTTACCGTTCGTCTCACCAGGCGCGGCGGGCGCAATGTGCTTTGAGCCGTCCGAGCCATACTGCGTCAGATCCTCTAATACCTTCGAAGATCGTTATGCTTTCGATAGCTGCCTCCAGGAAATGAAGGCTTATCGCAATGGCGTGACAGCCTTCCAATCCTGCCGAGAGGATGAGATCGCAGAAATCCAAGATGAAATTCAGCGCGCCTTACGGACGTTGGAAGAAGCAGTCAAATTTTGGAACTGCCGCGCTAAAGGTGGCACGCTTTGTCCGTAACCGACAGCAAAGCCGCCGCCCCTGCTACACTCCAGGGACGCGGCTAGAAACGCGAGAAACTCTCCCGGCAGCCGAAGTCGCATTTGGGCTAGCGCATCCCCCTAACGTCGAGATGGCGCAGACTGAAGAACAGCCATTTGATATTATAGGTGAGGCCACAAAGCCCGCTGCCCGCGCAGGACCATCTGCCAATCAAATGCTGTTCGGCATTTACGTCTTATCGTAACCGCTGGTCTTCAAGAGCCTTCAAGGAGGAGACGGCCAGGGGACCACAAGACGATACAGATGCTGGGGGAGGCGACAAGCAAGAGGGGGTGAGGCAACATGCCCTGCAACCGTTGAATGCGCAGAGGCATGCGCGAACCCAGGCGGGTTGCGTTCCCTCCGAGAACGGCAAGGTTTCCCCCGCCGCCACCTTTATCCATTCAGACGTCAGCTGCGCCCAAGCGCGTCGTAATGGCTGTTGATCCTGACATCAGCCAGAGACCGCACCCTGACTGGGGTGACAACAGCAGGGTCGCCAGCGAGCCAGTCGACAGCCCGCCAAAATGCTCTTGCGAACAGACCACGCTGTGCTGCGGGACTTACCAGTGCGTCTGCATTTGCAAGCGACGGGCGTTCGTTCTGCGATGTTTTGTAAGTTATCTTCATTTTTGTACTCTTTCACAAGGTAAAGGCAGATGCTCATGCCTGAACCGTTAACGTGGACAATCGCACTGTCCTCATCAGGAAGGCGGTTCTTCTTCTGGGACACGTCGCCTTCGTCGGCCATCTTCCGGGAAGCCTCGTCGTCTTGGCTATTCTGGCGGCCATCCAGGGCTTTGTCCTCGCTCTTGGGCTCGGCTCGTGCATCTTTTGGAGAGGCAGGAATTCGTACGGCCATTGTCCGGCCCTCTGTGAGGCAGGAACAGAACATTCTGTCGCACCTCCTAAAACATGGGGTGCATAAGGTCGTTTTGCATCAGTGATCCTGCCCCTAAGTGCCAAGCCCCGGGGAAGAAAGGAAAGAAGGACGAACTGCTCCGCGCCGATGTTTCGCGCATGCACTTGGTCCCCAGGTCTCCCGCCTCTGCAACTCTCTGCCTGGCCGTCGGGAGAAGCTGGCTTCTCCTCGCAGCGGCAGATGGTGAAATGGAGGCATTATCGAAAATCACCGGCAACTATGCGATGGCGTTCCGATCTTTGCTGTCTTCGCGCGACACCGGCAAAAAAGGCCCCGCCGCCGAAGGCGAGGCGTCACTCGTTATACAAACTGCATCGGTCCATTCCAGGCGTCATCACCGTCTCGGCCGCAAACCTACTCGCTCAGGCGTCGTGCATTGGCTGTGGCTTGCAGATGCACCGGCGCCAAGGCCAATCCGCCGGTATCCATGCTGCGTGTGATCATGCGGGTAGCATGCTCCATCGAGCGCTCTGCCAAGCCCAGCACATCGCCCGCGCGCAAAGGGCGCGCGCCCAGTAGCAGGTCGCAGAGGTGCTGCGCCTGCTTTGTGGCGTCAGCCATCATTGCCGACCATTGCTCGACAAGGGCCTCGTTGACCTTGGCGATGGCCACAACCTTCTCATGCATCATTCCACCGAGTTCGGCATAATCCCCTTGGGCAGGGCGGCAAGCCGCCTTGCCCATGACCGTCATCCGGGCTCCGATGACGCTGCGGGAAGCGGTCATTGTTTCGTTCAGGCGCAGATGGGTGTTCATCATATTGGAACTGGCCTTTTCCAGTTCGGCCCAAGCGTTCATGGCAGCGATCATCATCAGCTTATCCTTGTTCAAGCGAGTGAGGCGGCGGCAGGGCAGAATGTCCCATTCTCGCCCCATGCTGCCGCCAGATTGCGCAACCGTATGGTGCAGCAACCCTTCATGCGAGCGTGAGCGCTGTTACGCCGTTTCCGTGACGCGCGCCTGAAGCGGGCTCAACGCCTGCTGCGAACTCCGCTGCGCGATCTGCAGCATCGCCGTGTGCGAGACCGCACGGCAGATGATCCTGCTGATGGCCTATCAACGAGGTCGGGCATGACGAAGCCGTTTAGGTGGCCAGTCGGATCATGCGGATGCCCTGGGCTTTGACATATCAGCCATTGGGCAGGGGTTCGTGGCACGTCGTCGCAGACCAGAGATCAAGCGCTCAACCGATTTGCTCGGTATCTTTCCCTATGATGATGCAACCGTTCGCCTGGTCGGGCCGTTGCTGGTGGAACAGGATCACAAGTAGGCTGTCCAACGAGCCTGCTGCATGATGCTGAAACTATCGTGCCGATGGGAGAGGAACCCGTCATCAGCTTGCAATAGCGGCATCCCTATGAAGCAGGCCCGCAGCGAACAATTCGGTGACGACCAGTGCCGGCTGCACCACGCCACTGGGCACTATCGCACCGGAATAAAAATTACACAGACCTATATTGCGTTGCTGCGCAGCGCCGTTAACTTCGATGAAGTCATCGGTCCCCCGCTCCTCCGAACGCCGCGAGTTCTTCTCCGGGCATTCCATAAAACCCGTTAGGGCCAGAGCCGCAAAAGGACGATTGGCAAAGGTCAGTTCGCAGAAAACGGTGGGGGAGTTTGAGCCCTTAGGCGACAGTCCGAGGCAAAACAGCCGCAGGAAATTTTTCCAGACCCAGCAAAGGCGCCTTCCCAAAAGCTGCCGATGGGCGGTGCCATTCAACCTTGTTACGACACGACTTTCAGGCTCTGCTTTTTGTCCTGCAGATGTCCTCAGGCAGCAGGATTACCGATCCGGTGGTGCGCCGGGCTTCCATATCGGCCTGAGCCTGAGCAGCTTCCGACAGCGCGTAAGTTGTGATGTCCGGCGCACGAACGATGCCGTCTTGGATCGCTGTGAACAAGTTCTTCGCTGCTGTCTCGTATTCGCCACGATCGGCGGTGTAATGCGCGATCGACGGGCGGGTCAGAAACAGCGACCCTTTTGCTCCGAGAGAGGCGACAGGGATCGGATCAACAGGACCAGAGGCTTCGCCGAAGCTGACCATGGTGCCGCGCGGGCGCAGGCAGTTCAGCGACTTAGCAAACGTGTCGGCACCGACCGCGTCATAGACCGCGTCTACGCCCCGATCGTTGGTGATCTCCTTGACGCGAGCCTCGAAGTCTTCGTCGCGATAGTTGATTACATGGTTGCATCCATTCGCCCGGGCAATCTCGACTTTCTCGGCGGATCCAACGGTGCCTATAACAGTGATGCCCTTGCTCGAAAGCCATTGGCCGGCAATGGATCCGACACCGCCCGCGGCGGAATGCCAGAGAACCGTGTCTCCTGGCACGACGTTGCGGCACCGGTGAATGAGATATTCGACAGTCAGCCCCTTGAAGATCAAGGCTGCGACCATCCTCGAACTCAGCGCGTCCGGAACGGCCAGGGCGCGGCCGGCCGGCAGGTTGCGGGCGTGGCTGTAGGCGTTGGGAGGACCGCCCACATAGGCAACACGATCACCTACGGCGAAGGTGTTCACGCCGGCCCCGAGTGCCGTGACGATGCCGACCCCTTCCATGCCCAAGCCCGACGGCAGGGGCAGGGGCGCGCCAAAGACCCCTTTGCGATGGTAGATGTCGATATAGTTGACGCCGATGGCTTCGTGCTCGATCTGGATCTCGCCTGGGGCAGGTTCAGGAAGATCCACGTCCGTCAACTTCAGGACCGACGGGTCGCCGTAGGTGCCAAAACGAAATGCGGTTGTGGTTTGTGCCATGGAATGGTGTCCTTCTGTCGTGGTGGATGCTGTATGTGGTCATTCGCAAGAATAGCTGTCGGCAGAGGTGACCGGCCCCTCGCCACCATAGGTGAGAGCGGCGGTGCAAAATTCGGCCACGGAAGCGGCGGGATAGTCCTGCTGCGCCGGATTAAAACCCGGCCACCTATTTACCCTTCTGCGACGACAGCAGGAGGGCGTGGGGATCTACACCGTGGAACTTTATCTGAGGGTTCGCCTGGCCGTCTCTGAGGGGATGAGCCGGCGTCAGGCTGCAAAGCATTTCAACATATCGCGCGACAGCGTGGCGAAGATGGTGGCCTATTCGACGCCGCCTGGTTATCAGCGTCGCTCACCGATCCGGCGACCGAAGCTGGATGCATTCGTTTCGACGATCGAGCATTGGCTTGATGAGGATCTGAAGGTGCCGCGCAAGCAGCGCCATACCGCCAAGCGGGTGTTCGACCGCCTGCGCGACGAATGCGGTTTCACCGGCGGCTACACGATCATCAAGGATTATATACGCGAGCGGGATCAGCGTCGGCAGGAGGTGTTTGTGCCACTGGCTCATCCGCCCGGCCATGCGCAGGCCGACTTCGGTGAGGCGATGGTGATCATCGGCGGTCTTGAGCAGAAGGCACGCTTCTTCGTGCTCGATCTACCACATAGTGACGGCTGCTATGTGCGGGCCTATCCGGCGGCGGTGGCCGAGGCCTGGGTCGATGGCCATATCCACGCGTTTGCCTTCTTCGGGGCCGTGCCACAATCGATTGTCTACGACAACGACCGCTGCCTCGTCGCGAAGATCCTCCCCGACGGCACGCGCAAACGGGCAGCGCTGTTCAGTGGCTTCCTGTCCCATTACCTGATCCGGGATCGTTACGGCCGTCCTGGGAAGGGCAACGACAAAGGGAATGTCGAGGGCCTTGTCGGTTATGCCCGGCGCAACTTCATGGTTCCGATCCCACAGTTTCCGACGTGGGATGCGTTCAACGCGTTTCTGGAAGAGCAGTGCCGAAAGCGCCAGAGCGACAAGCTACGCGGCGAGAGCGAGACGATCGGCGAGCGGCTTCAACGGGACCTGGATGCCATGCGCGCCTTGCCGGCATCGCCCTTCGACGCCTGCGACCAGGTCAGCACAAAGGTCACGGCGCAGTCTTTGGCCCGCTACAAGACGAACGACTATTCCGTGCCGGTCGCCTACGGCCACCAGGTCAGCACAAAGGTCACGGCGCAGTCTTTGGCCCGCTACAAGACGAACGACTATTCCGTGCCGGTCGCCTACGGCCACCAGGATGTTTGGGTTCGGGGCTATGTCAATGAGGTGGTGATCGGCTGCCGCGGCGAGATCATTGCTCGTCATCCCAGAAGCTGGGAACGGGAAGATGTCATCTTCGATCCCGTTCATTACCTGCCGCTGATCGAGCAGAAGATCAATTCGCTGGATCAGGCAGCTCCGTTGCAGGGCTGGGATCTGCCGGACGAGTTCGCGACGCTGCGCCGGCTGATGGAAGGCCGCATGGCCAAGCATGGCCGGCGGGAATACGTGCAGGTGCTCCGTCTTCTGGAGAGCTTCGACTTTGCGGACCTGCATGCGGCGGTGAAGCAGGCGATCCAGCTCGGCGCGATCGGCTTCGATGCCGTCAAGCATCTGGTCCTGTGCCGGGTCGAGCGCCGGCCACCGCGACTGGACCTGTCGATCTATCCCTACCTGCCGAGAGCGACGGTCGAGAAGACCTCGGCGAAAGCCTACATGCGCCTTCTGTCGTCTGATGCGGGAGAAGCGGCATGAGCACCGAAGCGCCCGATATCCTGCTCGCCCATTATCTCAAAGCCCTGAAGCTGCCGACCTTCCAGCGCGAGTATCAGAAACTGGCCCGGCTATGCGCCACCGAAAGCATTGATCATGTCGGATTCCTCTTCCGACTTGCCGAGCGGGAGATGATCGAGCGGGACCGCCGCAAGGTCGAACGGCGGATCAAGGCGGCCAAATTCCCGGTCGTCAAAAGCCTGGATAGCTTCGACTTTGCCGCCATCCCCAAGCTCAACAAGATGCAAGTGCTGGAACTGGCGCGCTGCGAATGGATCGAGCGCCGCGAGAATGTTATCATTCTCGGCCCCAGCGGCACTGGCAAGACCCATGTAGCCCTCGGTCTCGGCCTGCCGCATGCCAGAAAGGCCTGTCCGTCGGCTTCGCCACGGCCGCCGCGCTGGTGAGCGAGATGATGGAGGCGCGTGACGAGCGGCGTTTGCTGCGTTTCCAGAAGCAGATGGCCGCTTACAAGCTGCTGATCATCGATGAGCTGGGCTTTGTGCCGCTGTCGAAGACCGGCGCGGAATTGCTGTTTGAGCTGATCTCCCAGCGCTACGAGCGTGGTGCGACCCTGATCACCAGCAACCTGCCTTTCGACGAATGGACGGAAACACTGGGGTCCGAACGTCTCACCGGCGCGCTGCTGGATCGCATCACCCACCACGTCAACATCCTCGAGATGAACGGCGAAAGCTATCGTCTCGCTCAAAGTCGCGCCCGCAAGGCCGGCTGAAACACCTCAAAAAATCACCGCGCACGCATAAGACCCCCGCTCGGGCTCCGCCCTCCCAGCGGTCTTATGCGTGCGCCACAGTGGCCGACTTTTGCTCTGCCCCGTGGCCGGGTTTTACTCCGCCGTTGACACCCGGCGAAGTTCCGGGTGATCGTCACCCGCCGCCCCAAATACGCGTTCAAGGACTATGAGGGCGTCATCCAGGCCCTGGCGCCGGCGCATATCATTGAAAGCGGCCTGCCGAGCGAGGCGCTGCTGGCACATATCGCCGTTTCCAAATACGCCGACGGCCTTCCGCTTTATCGCCAGGAGGGGATCTATGCCCGCGATCTGGTCGACCTCGACAGGCGGTTGATGGCGCAGTGGATGGGCCGGGTCGGCTTCGAACTGGAGATCCTCGCAGATCATGTCCTTGATGAGGTCCTGAAGGGTGCCCGGGTTTTTGCGGACGAAACCAGCCTGCCGGCCCTTGCCCCTGGCACCGGAGCCACGAAGAAAGCATGGCTCTGGGCCTATGCCCGCGATGACAGCACCTTTGGAGGGAATAGCCCACCCATGGTGGCTTACCGCTTCGAGGACAGTCGATCCGGCGACTGCGTGCGCCGGCATCTCGGGGGCTATCGCGGCATTCTGCAAGTGGACGGCTACGCTGCCTACAACAAGCTGCTGCGCAAGGACGGGGGCAATGACGGCCTGCGCCTGGCAGGATGCTGGGCCCATAGCCGACGACGGTTTTATGAACTCCACGCTGCCGGAGACAGCCGGGTCGCCACTACCACAGTGGAGCGAATGGCCGATCTGTGGAAGCTCGAGGCAGAAATGCGTGGCCAAAGTCCCGAGACGCGCGCCGCCGCGCGCCAGGCTGTTTCGGCACCCATCGTCGCGGGGCTGTTCATGCTTTGGCAACAGACCCTGCCGCGCATCTCTGGAAAATCGAAGCTGGCCGAGGCCATTCGCTATGCCGTCACCCGACGCGAGATCTTCGAACGCTTCCTGACTGACGGCCTTGTCGAATTGGACTCCAACATTGTCGAGCGCGCCATCAGGCCCCAGACCATCACGAGGAAGAATAGCCTGTTCGCCGGATCAGACGGCGGCGGCCGCACATGGGCAACCATCGCCACGCTGTTGCAGACCTGCAAGATGAACGACGTAGACCCGGCGGCATGGCTGACCCAGTCTTTGGAACGCATCGCCAACGGATGGCCGAGTGCCCAAATCGATACTCTCATGCCGTGGAATTACAAAGTCTGAACGGCCTCAGGTTCCCGCTTACTCACTACCCGAGAAGCCGTCCAAATGGACGCCCATTTTGTCGTCTCTCTCCAAGCCAACACTCCCACGCTCATGCGCGTGCAAAATGGCCCAAGCAGACTACAAGAGGCAGGAGGGGAACGGCGTCGCGCTTACGGCTGATCTGCGGCCTGCAATGCTTCGCCGACAGCACGTGTCGTGCGTCGAATATGGGTCGTTATGACAGCGATTGCTGCATCTTCGTTACGTTCCAATGCAGCGTCTAACAACGCGCGGTGCTCGTCGGAAACCAGCCGCGTTTTCGCAGTGTGGATGCGGGAAAGGCGCCGATACCGCTCATGCTGGCGGAACACGATGCCACGCAGATGAAGCGTCCAGCGGCGCTCGCAAGCGCTTACCAAAGCCTCGTGAAAGTCGAAATTTCGCCGCTCTAACTCATCCAATCTCCCTTCCAAAGAAAGTGATGATTGCTCGGCACGTTCCAGCCAATGGTATGACGTAATCACCCGGTTCTGCCATGCCTCGTTCCCACGAGATAGCGAATCTCTAAGCGCTTCGATTTCCAGCAAAAGCCGCAGCTCTCCAAGGTCGTTCGCCTCTTCAGCAGACATGCCGGACACGACAAATCCCCGCTGTTCCTGCGCAATGACCAGTCCTTCGCCTGCTAATCGAGAAAGTGCCTCGCGCAGTGGGGCTGCACCGATTTCATAACGATCGCGCAACATATCGAGCTTGAGCTTAAGTCCCGGTGCCAAAATGCCTTCGACAATGTCCGCACGCAGAAGCTGCATGGCTCGCTCACTATGCGATCGCGCAACACTTTCGGATCCCGTGATCAGTCGGTGGTCCTCAATCAGACTCAAGCTGTTCTCCCCAGTTTTGATCCACGCTACCTCGCTCCACGCTAAATTAAAATATCGAATTTTTTATTGACACAACAAAAATTTCTATCATTCCTTGGAACGGGGAGGAATTGCGATGAACGATACCGAAGGTGCATGTGCTCTGGAGTCTGCCTTGTGCCCAGACAGCGAAGCCAGATCTATCCTGGGGCAACTGGACCAGCATCTTGCCAAATGGGAAGAAGGTGCGACGGCGCTTCTCATTGCAGCAATCTTCGTGATCCTGACCGGCAACGTCATACTGCGAGCATTCGGCGCGCCTTTACTCTGGGCGGATGAGGCAGCGATCTTGCTGATGGCGTGCGCGGCCTTTCTGGGGGCGGCCGTAGCTTTGGCACGTGGGCAGCACATGGCAGTAACCCTGCTGTCCGACAACCTTCCCCCACGCCTACGGCATCCCTTGGCGATCAGCGTGGACCTGGTTGTTCTGGGCTTCTTTGTAGTGCTGGCCTGGCTGTGCTGGCGCTGGTTCGACCCGATCCATGCCTTCGGTGCTGAATCGTTGACCGCCTATTCACAACAAACCTTCAACTTCATCTACCAGGAACGAACGCTGACCTTGGGTCTCCAGAAGGTCTGGTTTTGGCTGGTGCTGCCGTTGTTTGCCATCCTGTCCATTGTCCACGCACTTGCCGCCTTGGAACGCGACATCCGCATTGCACGCAATGATCAAGAGGAGCGTGGCCAATGACCGTCGGAATGTCCTTCGTTGGCCTGCTGATGATGGGTCTACCGATCTCGCTGACGCTGGCCGTATTGGCGCTGATCTACATCGTCGTTTCAGGAAACCTTGTGCTGCTGCAATCCTATCCGCAGCAAATGTTCGGCGGGCTGGAAAGCTATGGAATGCTGGCGCTGCCGCTATTCATTCTGCTGGGCGAATTCATGAACGCCGGTGGTATCGGTCGACGGCTGATGGCTTTCGCGATGGCACTTCTGGGGCCGCTCCGGGGGGGGCTCGCCTATGTGAACTTGGGCGCCAACATGATGATGGCCTCGATCCTGGGCTCGACCGTAGCGCAGATCACCATCATGTCGCGCCTTGCGGTGCCTGAAATGGAGAAGGCGGGCTATCCGAAGGACGTTTCGGTGGCGATCACCGCAGCGGGAGGGCTGCTGGCGCCGATCATCCCCCCCTCCATGATGTTCATCATCTTTGGCGTCATTGCGCAGGTTCCCATTGGTGACATGTTCATTGCCGGAATTCTTCCAGGCATCCTGATCTTCGTTGCTTTCTGCGGCCTGATCGGCTGGCAGGCGCATCGCTACGACTTTCCGCGAAGCCCCCGGATGTCGATGCAGGAGCGTATCCGCGCAGTTGTTGATGCGATTCCGGCGGCTCTGATCCCCGCCTCTATCATCGTGTCCATCCTGGGCGGGCTTGCCACTCCGACCGAAGCTGCCACAATTGCAAGCCTATTGGCGATCATGATCGGCATGTTCGTTTATCGTGAAATGACGGCTGCCGATATCTGGCCCGCGCTTGTCAGCGCGGCGCGCGGTGCGGCGGTGGTTCTGTTCCTGATCGCGGCTGCGCAGGTCTTCAGCTGGGTCATTACCTTCGAGAACCTGCCTGCCAAGGTCGCCGCCTATATGCAGGGGCTGACAGACTCGCCGATCATTTTCCTCCTGCTCCTGAACGTGCTGCTGCTGGGACTAGGGATGATCACCGATCCAATCCCCGCGATCATTCTGGTCGTGCCGGTGTTCCTGCCGGTGGCAACCGATGTCTATGGCATTGACCCGATCCACTTCGGCGTCGTGCTGTGCCTCAATCTCACGCTGGGCCTTGTGACGCCCCCGGTCGGAACAGGACTTTTCACGGCTTCCCTTTTGTCGGGGGTCCGAGCCGAGCGAATTGCCTTGCTACTGGCGCCGTTCCTTATCGTAGCCTTCGCGGTCATTTTGCTGATCGTCTTCCGGCCCGAATTGACCTTGGCATTGGTAAGGTGGTTCTGAGATGGCCCGCATCTGGATCCTTGGCGGTGGTGTGATCGGAATGGGCTGGGCTGTGGCCTATGGCGCTGCTGGCCACGCGGCTGTAGTCATTGACCCAGCACCACACGCTTCCTCAGCGTTGAACGAAGCTTGGCAAGCAGCGCAGCCGACCTTGATCGAGATGGGCCTGTTGGGGCCGCAGAGCGTCGCACCGGTCCATGCTGCAGATACGAACGCCGCAGGTTTGGCCCCCGATCTGGTGCAGGAATGCCTGCCGGAGTGGCTGGACATCAAGCATCAGGTTCTGGCTTCTGTCGAACCGCTGCTGCCTCCCGCTGTGCTGATCGCCTCCTCCAGTTCCGGTCTGTCACCCGACGATATCGGCACGGTGCTTGCCGACCCCGGCCGCCTGGTGATTGCCCATCCTAACAACCCGCCCTGGATCATGCCCACGGTCGAATTATGCCCATCGCGCAACACAGAGCCTGCGCGGCTGGACGACCTGACCGTGTTCTATGAAGCAATGGGAAAAAGCGTCATCCGCATGAAAAAGCCGATCCTCGGCCATGTGGTAAATCGCCTGCAGGCCGCACTGTGGCGCGAGGCAATCCATCTTGCGGCTGAAGGCGTCGTATCGCTGTCTGAAACCGAACGCGCGATCAGCGAAGGCCTTGCGCCCCGCTGGTCCCTCTATGGCCCTTCGACCGTATTCCACCTTGCCGGAGGGGAGGGGGGGATGGAGCGATTCCTCGAAGGATTGGGTCCTGCTTTCCAAAGCTATTTCGACGACCTGGGCGCCCCACAACTCGATCGCGCCACCTGCGATCTTCTGGTCCGCGGCATCACTGATCATGATCCGCGCTCTACCACCGACATCATGGCCGAGCGTAACCGCATGGTTCCGCGTGCCTTTGCCGCCATCGCCCAGCTGCGAAACGATGCGGCCTGAGCTTTTCACAGGGAGGAAAGAATGACGTTTACCACGATCCTGAAGGGTGCCGCAGCAGTTTTGCTCATGGCCGCAGGCACTGCGCAGGCCACTGACTATCGCATGTCGATGATCACGCCCCCAGCACATCAGTGGACGAAAAGCGCCACCGACATGGTTGCGCGCATCAATGAGCGCACCGAGGGCCGCGTCAACATCCTGATCTTTCCATCGGGCCAGCTTGGGCCTGAATCGCAGATGATGCAGCAGATGCAGACCGGGGCGCTGGATTTCGCCTTCCTGACCTTGGGAGAGTTGGCGAACCGCGACGATGATTTCGGCATCCTGGCTGCTCCTTACTTGGTGCCGGACATCGTCACCGCGGGCAAGCTGTTGGACGGTGAGACGACGAAGAAGCTGGAGGAGAAGCTGCCCAGCTTTGGATTGAAGGGGCTTGGCTGGGCCGTTTCGGGAATGCGGCAGGTCGTGATGAGCGGCAAGGTGGAGACAGTAGACCACTTGGCCGGCAAGAAGATCCGCACCATCCCGTATGCGCCCGAACTGGATCTGTGGACCGGGTTGAAAGCGGTGCCGACGCCGATGCCGCTTCCGGCGCTTTACGACGCCTTTGCCAATGGGCAGATCGACGGGATGCAGATCGACTTGGAAGGCACCTGGAACAGCAAATACTACTCCAATGCCAGTGTGATCCTGAATTCGGACCATGGGATGTTCCCGATGCTGGCAGCAGCTTCGGGCCGGAAATGGGCGCAGATCACTCCCGAGGATCAGGCCATCATCGCCGAGGAATTTGCAGCCGAAACCGCAACCATTGTCGAGGCCTATGCAAAGCTTGAGCAGGAGTTCCTGAGCAATCTGAAAGGCACCGATGTGCCAGTGGTCGAGGTGGATCGCGAATGGTTCGGCCCAGCCATCGAAGCCTACTACGACCAGTGGAAGACCAAGTCGCCGCTGTTCGAAGGTCTGCTGCAGGAAGCTGCCGCGCTGAACTGATCCCAATAGACCGCCGCGTCGTCCGCGGCCGGCGGTTGCATCAGGAAAGACTGAAATGACTTTGAATTACCGCGACCTGCGCTATTTGCGGCTGCCTGCGCCCCAAGGGCTGGATACGGCCCGAAGCTTTGCGCTGGACAAGCTGGGCCTGCAAATGGGTGACGTCGCCAGCGATGACGTGATCCACTTCAGATCTGATGCGCGCAACTATGCGCTGGCATACTGGTCTGATGCGACCCATCCGGCCATCGGCCTGACAGTGGGTCGCCGGGAAGATCTGGATACTCGGGCCGAGGCTCTGGCGCCTTTTGGCACGGTAGAACATCTGGATGATGGTGCTTGCCGCAAGCGACAGGTGAAGGCAGGGATCGCGATCATGGCCCCGAACGGCGTCGCCATCGAAATCGTGTGGCGCCCGCTGACTTCGGGCTGGCGCTATCACGGCACCCGCGATGCAGGGATAACCGAGTTCGGCGCTGTCAGCTTGGCATGCACGGATATTGACGCGAATGAGGCGTTCTGGACCCGCGGCGTCGGCGCCAAGGTGGCCGACTGGGCCGGCGACGCGGTTTATCTGAACATCGACGATGCCCATCATCGGATTGCACTCTATCCTTCGCACCGCGACGGGGTGCTGGCGGCGACCTGGGAGGTTGAAGGCGTCAACGCCATCATGCAGAACTGGTATTTCTTCCAGAAGAACCAGATCCCCGTCGTCCACGGGCCAGGCCGGCAGGCTGCCTCGAACGCGATGTTTGTTTTGGGAGAAGGACCGGACGGCATCTATTACGGCTATCGGGCCGAAACGGCGCAAGGACTTCCACATGGCGGGCCACGTCAACTGGTTGATGACGCACGTAGCCATTGCGCATGGGGATCGCCATCCCGCGCACCCGAATTCGGAGGAGCAGGCCATGATTGAACTGAAGGACGTCGTTTATTGCCGTCTGGGCACTCGCGATCTTGCCGGGGCGGAGTGGTTCGCGGTTAATATCCTTGGACTTGAAGTATCCGAACGCCGCCGCGGCTCGACCTATTTCAAATCGAACGAGCGCGCCCATACGCTGTGCTATTTCGAAGGGAATCCGGATGAGCAAGTCACGGCGTTCGAGATAGGCTCGTCAGATGACCTGCAACGGGCGGCAGCCACGTTGCAAGCGATGGGAAGTGACGTGCATTACGGCACGCCGCAGGAATGTGACGCACGCCACGTGCGCGAGTTCATTCGCTTCAACGATCCAACCGGAAACGGCATCGAGTTCGTGGTGCGCCCCGATGTCTCGGCCGTCCGGTTCCACGGCAGCCGTGATGCGGGAATAACCGGCTTCAGCCATGTCGGACTATGCACCACCGATGCGGAACGGGATGAGGCATTCTGGACGCAGGTGTGCAACGCCCGTGTGTCCGACCGGATCGGTGATGCACCACTGATGAGACTTGGAACGATCCACCATTCCATTGCGCTGTTCCCGTTCCACAAGGCTGGCATTCAGCACATCAACCATCAGGTCGAAAGTGCTGACGATATCCAGCGCAGCTTCCATCATGTGCGCGAGAACCAGGTGAACATCACTTTCGGTCCTGGGCGCCATCCGACGTCGTCGGCACAGTTTTTGTATTTTACCGGTCCTGAGGGAATGACCTTCGAGTATTCGACCGGTGTCTGCGAAATCCACGACGAGCCACTGTGGCGGGACCGGCAGTTCCATTTCGAGCCGAAGGGTTTCTGCCAATGGGGCGCGGCGCCCCGGATCGCGGCATTCAAGGACTGACCATGCACGACAACAAGGACGAAGTGGCCCGCCGCGTGCGCATCGCGGCGCGGGCTCTGGGACGGGCTGGCCTGGTCCACGCTTATGGACACTGCTCGGCGAGAACGGGGACGGAGAGCTTTCTCGTCTGCCCTTCCATGCCCATGGCACTGACGCCGGTGGGCGCAACCTGCAAGTCCGTGCCTGTCCATGGGGACCTGCCTGAGGGTGTTCTCGGTGAGGTGCGCCTGCACCAGCAGATCTATGCCCGTCACCTCCAGGCAGGCGGCGTCGTGCGCTTCATGGGTCCGAACATGATGGCACTGGCTGCGCTTGGCCGGGTGCCCCAGCCACGGCACGGCTTTGGCTGCTACTTCCAGCCTGGGGTAGGTCTGTGGGACGACCCGCAACTCATCCGCGATGACAGTCGCGCGGTGGGCGCCATCGACGCCATGGGGCAGGGCCGGGCGCTCCTGATGCGCGGCAACGGTGCCGTGGTCTGGGGTGAAAGCATCGAAGCTGCGACCGTTCTGGCCTGGTATCTGGAAGACATGTGCCGGATCGAGCTGGTCGCCCTTCAGACCGGACTTGCCGACACTGCGCCCATCATTCCCGAGGCAGAGGCCGAGACACGCGCGACCCGCGCGGGTCGGATCATCGAACGCATGTGGGACCACATGACCGCAGGCGATCCCGAACTGGCCACCTCCTGACCAGACACGAACAAGGACAAGATTGTGACAACCTATCTCAACTTCATCGACGGCGAATTTGTCCAGGGTTCTGGCCCCACCTTTGCCAACCACTATCCCGTCACCGGTGAGGTGATCGGCGAGGTATCCTCTGCAGGCAGGGCCGAGGTCGATGCCGCAGTGGGCGCCGCCCGCGCGGCACTGAACGGACCCTGGGGCAAGATGCCCGTAGCCGAACGCGTGGCGTTGCTGCGCAAGCTCGCCGCAGGAATCAATGCGCGTTTCGACGAATTTCTGGCCGCCGAAATCAGGGACACCGGCAAGCCTGCATCTCTTGCCTCTCATATCGACATTCCGCGTGGGGCAGCGAACTTCAACGTCTTTGCCGATCAGGTGCTGGTCACGGGGACCGAATGCTTCGAAATGGATACCCCGGATGGCCGGGGCGCCGTGAACTACTCGATCCGCCGTCCCCGCGGCGTCATCGGGGTGATCTGCCCCTGGAACCTGCCCCTGCTGCTGATGACCTGGAAGGTCGCACCCGCGCTTGCCTGCGGCAATACCGTGGTCGTCAAACCGTCGGAAGAAACCCCCGCTACAGCTACTCTGCTGGGCGAGGTGATGAACGCGGTCGGTATTCCGCGCGGCGTCTACAATGTCGTCCATGGCCATGGCCCCGATGCTGCGGGCGAGTTCCTCACCACCCATCCCGGCATAGACGGGATCACCTTCACCGGCGAGACAAGGACAGGCGAAGCGATCATGCGCGCCGCCGCGAACGGCGTGCGGCCGGTTTCGCTGGAACTGGGCGGCAAGAATGCCGGGCTTGTCTTTGACGATGCCGACCTGGATGCGGCGCTCGAAGGCATAGGCCGGGCGTGCTTTGCCAACTCCGGACAGGTCTGCCTGGGCACTGAACGGCTGTATGTTCAGCGTGGCATTTATGAACAGTTCTGCGAGGCCCTGGCTGAGAAGGCCAAGGGCTTTGCGTTCGGCGACCCCTTCGCCAAGACAACCACGATGGGCCCGGTCATCAGCGCCGAACATCGCGATAAGGTGCTTTCGTATTACGCCAAGGCGAAGGCCGCAGGCGCCGAGATCCTGGCAGGTGGGGGCGCACCCGAAGTCGATGGTTTCAACGGCGGCTATTTTGTCCAACCCACAGTGTGGACCGGGCTTTCCGCTGATGCGGCGGTAGTCACTGACGAGATCTTCGGCCCCTGCACCCACATCACTCCCTTCGACTCCGAGGAGGAGGGTGTCGCAATGGCGAATGCCTCGCCCTACGGGTTGGCAACCTCGGTCTGGACCAGCAATCTGGGGCGGGCACATCGCACGGCGGCGCAGATCGAGGTGGGCATCGCCTGGGTGAACAGCTGGTTCCTGCGGGACCTGCGCACGCCCTTTGGTGGTGCCAAGGCATCCGGCATCGGCCGCGAAGGCGGCATTCATTCGATGGAGTTCTACACCGAACTCCGCAACATCTGCATCAAACTCTGAAGGACCGGCGCCATGCTGACCCAAGATGAACGCACCCGCTGCGTCGAAAGCCTGCTCGAAAGCCACCGCACGAAAAAGCAGGGCAAGCGCCCCTCCGAGATGTTTCCCGGTATCGAGATTGCTGACAGCTATGCCATCTCTTCGGCTGTGGCTGATGCCAAGGTAAAGGCTGGCGCGAAGATCATCGGCCACAAGATCGGGTTGACCTCGAAGGCGATGCAGGCAGCTTCCAAGATCGACGAGCCTGATTATGGCTACATGTTCGACGATCTGGTGCTGCAGGACGGCGCCAAGGTGAGGTTCGAGGATTTCTGCGTTCCACGCGTCGAACCCGAACTGACCTTCATCCTCAAGGAGCCGTTGAAAGGTCCGAATGTAGGACTCGTTGATGTGCTGCGAGCAACGGAATGGGTCGTTCCGTCGATCGAGATCATCGATGCCCGCGTCGAGGAACCTCGACGGATCTTCGACACGGTCGCCGACAACGGCGCTGCCGCCGGCCTGGTTCTGGGGGGTCGCCCTGTTCGGCCAACTGACGTAGATCTGCGCTGGGTGGGGGCAATCTTTTATCGCAACTCGGAAATCGAGGAAACTGGACTGGCCGCAGGTGTGCTCGGTCATCCTGCGATGGCAGTAGCCTGGCTGGCCAACAAGCTTGCGCCCTTCGATGTCACGCTGGAACCGGGACACATGCTGCTGTCGGGCAGCTTCACCCGCCCGGTCTGGGCGAAGAAGGGTGACACCCTGCACGCCGATTTCGGGCCGCTTGGCTCGGTCGCTGTTCAGTTTGTTTGAGAGCGACAATGCAAATCTCCATAAATCATTTCAAGCATCGGTTGCTTGCAGGCGAGCAGCTGATCGGCATCTGGATGTCTTCGGTCTCGCCTCTGCTTGCCGAGATGCTGTCCTTGGTCGGCTATGACTGGATGCTGTTCGACAGTGAACACGCGCCCGTGGAGGTGTCCGGCATCATGCCGCTGCTGCAGGCCGCTGCGGCCGGAAAGACGTCAAGTGTCGTGCGGCCCGCTTGGAACGACAAGGTTCTGATCAAGCGCCATCTGGACCAAGGGGCACAGACGCTGCTGATCCCCTTTGTGGAGAGCGCCGATGAGGCCCAGGCTGCCGTCCGTGCCATGCGCTATCCTCCGGCCGGTATTCGGGGTGTAGCCGGTTCGACACGCGCGAGCCGTTTCGGCCTCGCCGCCGACTACCTGCACCGAGCCGAGGAGGAACTCTGCCTGCTCGTGCAGATCGAAACCGGCACGGCAATGGAGCAACTGGAGGAAATCGCCGCAGTGTCTGGCGTTGACGGCGTTTTCATCGGGCCTTCCGACCTCGCTGCCTCTCTGGGGCACTTGGGCAACCCGGCACACCCTGATGTGCAGGAAGTCTTGCAGAATGCAGTCGCCAGATTGAAGGCCACGGGCAAGCCAGCAGGCATCCTTGCGACCAATCAGGCCGATGCGCAACGCTATCTCGACTGGGGCTATGGCTTTGTTGCTGCGTCAGTGGACACGGGGCTGCTGATGAATGCAGCGAAGGGTCTGCTGGCCAATCTGCAAAAAGGAGGCGCATGATGCTTCCCTTTGAGGGGCAAGTCGTGGTGATCACGGGAGGAGCAGGCGCCATCGGGCTGGCAACCGCTCACCTCCTGGGTGAGCAGGGTGCAAGGATCGCGCTTTGGGATGCTAATGCCGCTGCATTGGAAAACGCCATCGCCGAGCTGTCGGGCAGGGGAGTTCAATGCACCTCCCACGCAGGCGATCTCAGCGACGAAAGTCAGGTGGAAACCGCTCTAGCTGCAGCACTGACGGCCTACGGACGTGTTGACATGCTGGTGACGTCGGTCGGCGTGTCGCCGCGCGAGGATGCGATCAGCCAGAAGCTGTCGACCTGGCAGCGAAGTCTCGACGTCAATATGACTTCCATATTCCTGGCATCGCGTGCGGTTGTGCGGGAAATGATAGAACGGGGGATCAAGGGGCGGATCGTGCATCTGGGCTCGATCATGGGGCTGTCAGGGGGCGGGCTTTACCCGAACCTCGCTTATCATGCGACAAAGGGTGCCTTGGTTAACATGACTCGGGCAATGGCCTGCGAGTGGGCCGATCATGGGGTCCGCGTGAATTCGGTCGCGCCTACCTGGGTGGACACACCGTTCATCGGAGCCCTCAAGGCTGACGCGGAAGCAATGCAGCGCATCTCGGAAGTTACCCCGCTCGGCCGCTTGGCAACGCCAGACGAGGTCGCGCACAGTATAGCATTTCTCTTGAGCAGCCACAGTGCCATGATCACTGGCCACACCTTGCCTGTTGATGGAGGGTTCTTGGCAAAATGATCCAGTAGGACCCTCCTCGCTTTCATGTGATCTATCATCGAAAATCCCGCCCCTTCACCCGGATCGCATCGAGAGACAGATCGCGGATATAGATTTCCCGCGCTTTCGGCCCTTGGGGCAATGCCTCCCGCACCCCCCCCGCCACCTGCCCATGCCGTGCC
>NZ_UZWE01000070.1 GCF_900631945.1 Paracoccus haematequi | reverse complement strand
GCCCCGAGCCGCAGCCCGAACCTGCCGCCGCCCCCGCGCGCGAGGAGCCTGCCGAGGAAGAACCCGTGTCCCCGCCCGTCTTCACGCCCGTCCCGCGCCGCCCCATCGTGCCTGCGGGCCAGCCGCTGCCGCCGCAGCCCTCGGCCAACGAGATCAGCCCGGAGACCCTGGCCTCGGTCCGCGAGGTGGAAAAGCGCGCCCGCAAGCTGACCCTGATGGAACTGACCGAGCGCACCTGCAAATGGCCGATCGGCGATCCGGCGACCGACAAATTCTGGTTCTGCGGCTTGCCCAGCCAGGCAGGCAAACCCTATTGCGAGGCCCATGTCAGCGTGGCGTTCCAGCCGATGAGCTCGCGCCGCGACCGGCGTCGCTAGTGGCGACAAAGCCCTCTGCAAAAAAGAAACAGGCGCCAGCGATGGCGCCTGTCGCGAAGATAAGGGGCGGTTTCAGGCTGCCTTGCGACGACGCCGGACCAGTGCCAAAGCACCGGCGCCTCCGGCCAGAAGCAGGGCCGATGCCGGCAGCGGCACAGGAGCGACCGGCGGCAGCCCGCCCTCGTCGATAAGGGCATAGCGGACCTCGCCCCCGAACACGAGGTATTCGCCAAGGCCGTTGCCCCAGAACGAGATCGACTTGAAGGAGCCGGTGTCGTCGAAGGCGCCGACGAAAATCTCGTTGACGGATCTGCTGCTCGTTTTTTGCGATGGGAACAGTCCGTCTGCTGCAGTGGAAGCGGAGGCGACGGTCTGCGGGGTGCCTCCGTCGAAGGAAATGAACAGTTCCGTAACCGGGTCGAAGCAGCAGGTCGCCCAATCGCCCACTTCGAAGCCGATCGCGTTGATGGCCGTGTCGAAGGTAAGCGTCACGCCGGAATTGAAGTAGTCCAACGGCTTCGTACGAACACCGACGTCAGAGCCTCCGTTATTGCGGGCAGGGCTGATATCCGTCACTTTGCCCGACAGATCACCATAGGTGGTGCTGGACAGGAACCCGCCGTTGTTGCGCGTGATCGTATAGTCGCCCCGGTCAATCAATGTGCCGCTGGACAGGCTCGTCCAGGTATCGACTTTCACCGTTCCCCCGGCCGCGGTCGCGGTCGCGTCGAAATCCGCGCGTCCCCCCGCGACATCGTCGAAAACGGTATAGGTTGTGGCTTGGGATGCCGAGGCACCGGCCCAGACAAGAGCGGCGGCCAAGGCGACCTGCTTAGCATATGTTGTCGCAAACATTCAATACCTCCAAATGAACATCGCCTCTGGAGTCATCCGAGACTTGGAATCACAATAACATATTCGTCACGAGAATAAACGGTTTTGAGAGGCCTCGATTTTTTTACAATTCAAAGGGTTAGAAATCAGCGTTATTCAATTTCAGATTGAAAAGTGTTTCATAGCGTGAGATCCTTAGGCTATTTCATGTCAGTCGTAGCTATGAGGAATAAACCGTTCCAAAATCAGCGCGCTCTTGGGGGACAAGGCTGCCAAGCCCGGATCCGGGTCGGATATTGCCTGGGTTCGGCCAGACCCTTACACTTGGACACCCATCCAAGTCGAGGCTCCCATGATCCGCACCGCCGCCAGTATCCTTTCGGCACTCCTTCTTGCCGCCCCTGCCACCCAGGCGACCCAAACCAGCGTCGCCCTGCCGCTGGATGGGGCCACCTTGCAGATTGTCGGCTTCCAATGCGGCAAAGGCACGGCGTTCGATGTGCAATACCTGAATGCCGGACCTAACATGCTGGCCATCCTGCCGATCGACGGCCAACAGCGCATCTTCGTCAACGTGATCTCTGGCTCGGGTGCGCGTTATGTATCGGGCCAATATGAATGGTGGACGAAGGGCGGCACGGCCACGTTGTCCGACGCGATGTGGGACGGGTCGCGCCAGGAATGCGTCGCGACCCGCTAGAGCGGGCCGTGCCCGACGGACCTGCTTTCAATCGGCGGCCAACGGATCTACATCGGCGTCGGTATAAAGGACGCGACCCATGGCCCGCCATCTCATCACCTCTGCCCTGCCCTATATCAACGGCATCAAGCATCTGGGGAACCTCGTCGGATCCCAGCTTCCCGCCGACCTTTATGCGCGATACCTGCGCGCGCGGGAGCACGAGGTCATGTTCATCTGCGCCACCGACGAACACGGCACCCCGGCCGAGCTTGCCGCGGCGAAGACGGGCGAGGCGGTCGCGGATTACTGCGCGCGGATGCACGCGGAGCAATCGGCGCTGGCAGCGGGGTTCGGCCTGTCCTTCGACCATTACGGCCGCTCTTCCAGCGACCGCAACAGGGTGCTGACCCAGCATTTCGCGGGCAAGCTGGCCGATAACGGCTATATCGCCGAGGTCAGCGAAAAGCAGGTCTATTCCGTCGACGACGGGCGCTTCCTGCCCGACCGCTATATCGAGGGCACCTGCCCCAATTGCGGTTACGACAAGGCGCGGGGCGACCAGTGCGAGAACTGCACCAAGCAGCTTGACCCCACCGACCTGATCAACCCGCGCAGCGCGATTTCCGGCAGCACCAACCTGGAGGTGCGGGAAACCAAGCACCTGTATCTGCGCCAGTCGGCGTTGAAGGGCCAGATCAGCGACTGGATCGACAGCAAGACCGACTGGCCGATCCTGACCACATCCATTGCGCGCAAATGGCTGGACGACGGCGAGGGGTTGCAGGACCGCGGCATCACCCGCGACCTGCATTGGGGCGTGCCCGTGAAGCGCGGCGACCAGCCCTGGCCGGGGATGGAGGGCAAGGTCTTCTATGTCTGGTTCGACGCCCCCATCGAATACATCGCCGCGACCGCCGAATGGGCCGATGCCCATGGCCAGCCGGACAGCGCCTGGCGCCGCTGGTGGCGCCGCGACGAAGGGGCCGAGGACGTGACCTATACCCAGTTCATGGGCAAGGACAACGTGCCCTTCCACACCCTGTCCTTCCCGGCCACGCTGATCGGCTCGGGCGAGCCGTGGCGGATGGTCGACTACATCAAGTCCTTCAACTATCTGACCTATGACGGCGGGCAATTCAGCACATCGCAGGGGCGCGGCGTGTTCATGGACCATGCGCTGGAAATCCTGCCCGCCGATTACTGGCGGTGGTGGCTGCTGTCCCACGCCCCGGAATCGGGGGACAGCGAATTCACCTGGGACAATTTCCAGCAGTCGGTGAACAAGGATCTGGCCGATGTGCTGGGCAATTTTGTCAGCCGGATCACCAAGTTCTGCCGATCCAAATTCGGCGAGACCGTGCCCCAGGGCGGCGATTACGGCCCCGAGGAAACCGCGCTGATCGAGGCTCTGACCGCGCGGATCCGCGCCTATGAGGCCCTGATGGCCGCGACCGAAATCCGCAAGTCCGCCGCCGAGCTGCGCGCCATCTGGGTGCTGGGCAACGAATACCTGCAATCGGCGGCGCCCTGGTCCACGCACAAGACCGACCCCGAAAAGGCCGCGATGCAGGTGCGTCTGGGCCTGAACCTGATCCGGCTTTACGCGGTGCTGTCGGCGCCCTTCATCCCCTTTGCCGCCGACGCGATGCTGGCCGCGATGCAGACCGACGACCGCGCCTGGCCCGACGACGTGGCGGCGGCGCTGACCGCCCTGCCCCCCGGCCATGCCTTCGCCGTCCCGGACGTGCTGTTCGCCAAGATCAGCGACGACCAGCGCGCCGAATGGGAGGACCGTTTCAAGGGCGTGCGTACATGAGCAGCCCACTGTGCCCCCCAGGCCACAGGGCCGGCGTTGCCCGTTCCTTCCGACTTGAGAAGAGAGGCAGCGGCAATTAATCCGAGTTAACACCCAGGATGCGGTTCGGCAGACCCAGGCAACTTGATCACCTTCAGTCCTGGGTTCCGCATGACCAAATCCGCTTTCTTTCGCCCCAAGGCGACCCGCCTTCCCACCCTGCTGCTGTCCGCCTCGGCCTTGTGCAGCCCTGCTTTCGTGCAGGCGCAGGAAACCGGCGCGACTGTCCTGGACGAGATCGTCATCACTGCGGGCGGTTTCGAGCAGACCGTCCGAGACGCCCCCGCCAGCATCTCGGTCATCACTGCGGAAGAACTGCAAAAGGGCAGCTTCACCAGCCTGACGGATGCGCTGCGCGAGGTGCAGGGCGTCGTGACCACCGGCGTCGCCAATGAACAGGACATCTATATCCGGGGCTTGCCGGGTCAGTACACGCTGATCCTGGTCGACGGAAAACGCCAGAACACCCGCGATGCACGGACCAACGGCAGTTCGGGCTTCGAGCAGAGCTTTATCCCGCCGGTCGCCGCCATCGACCGCATCGAGGTGGTTCGCGGCCCGATGTCCTCGCTTTATGGCTCGGATGCGATGGGCGGGGTGATCAACATCATCACCAAGCCGGTCGCGGACGTCTGGTCAGGCTCGGTCAGCGCCGAGACGACACTTCAGGGCGAGGACGGGTTCGAAAACAGCCGCCAGGTCTCGGTTTATGCGTCGGGCCCGCTGATCGCCGATACGCTGGGCCTGCAGGTCTGGGCCCGCAAGTTCGACCAGGACGCCTCGTCCATCGAGGACGGCCCTGACGCTTCGGACGATTACGATGCCGGCGCGCGCCTGACCTGGCATGTGGACGACAGCAACCAGGTGCTGCTGGAGGCGGGCCGCACCCAGATCTCCAGCCTTGCCGCAGACGACCTGTCCTATCGCGACAACGACCGCGATCACTGGTCGCTGACCCACAAGGGCAGCTTCGGCGACATCGACACCGAAGTCAGCTTCGCGCAGGAAATCGGCGAACGGACAAGCTACAACCGGACCGCGCTGGACAGCGCCTTTGTCCAGAACCTCCGGTCCCCGCAGGTGCGCAACTCGGTCCTGGATGCCAAGGCCAATCAGGGCTTCGAATGGAATGGCCAGCACAAGCTGACCTATGGCGGCCAGTTTATCCGGACCACCATCAAGGACCAGAACCCCGGCGCGCAGGCGGGCCTGCCTCCCGACGCACGCTATGACGAGAAATTCACCCTGGACGAATGGGCGCTGTTCGCCGAGGACGAATGGCGTCTGCGCGACGACTTCGCGCTGACGCTGGGCGTGCGCTACAGCGACCATGAGCTTTACGGCGGCCATGTCACGCCGCGCATCTATGGGGTCTGGGACGCAACCGACGCGCTGACGATCAAGGGCGGCATCTCGACCGGGTATCGCGCACCCGATATCCGCACGATCACCCCCGGCTATGCCTATACGACCGGCGGCGGCAACTGCGCGCGCAATACTCCGCCTTCTTGTGGCGTGATCCTGGGCAATGACGAGCTCGATCCCGAAAAGACGACCAATATCGAGATCGGCGCGGTCTATGAGGGCAGCACATTCACGGTCGGCGCGACCGCCTTCCACACCCGGTTCAAGGACAAGCTGCAACAGAAGATCCTGGAAAACCCGGATGGTACCCCTGTCCTGTGGACCGATGGCCCGCAATACACCGCGGCGGACGGCAGCCTGCAATATTACCGGATCTTCCAGAACTTCAACGTGGACAAGGCCGAGATCACCGGGCTTGAACTGACGGGCGACTGGTCGATCACGCCGACGCTGAACGCCCGCGCCAGCTATACCTATACCAAGTCCAAACAGAAATCGGGCGAATTCGACGGCTTCCCCCTGGCCCGCACGCCCGAGCACATGGCCAGCCTGCGCTTCGACTGGACGACGCCCGTGACCGGCCTCGACACCTGGCTTTCGGCCAATTACCACGGATCCGAGATCGCCTCGGGCCTGCGGATCGGAAGCAACGGCGCGCCTGTCACGATCAACGGCGTCGAAGGCCGCAAGTATTCGGGCTATACCACTGTCGACATCGGCGCGAATTATCAGGTCACCGAGACCGCGACGCTGAACGCCGCAGTCTACAACGTCCTGAACGAGGAAATCCGCACCAGCGAGTTCAACACCGTGCTTGAGGGCCGTCGCCTCTGGCTGGGGCTGACTGCCCAGTTCTAGGCGGCGCCTTATCGGCAAGATATGACACCCGGTGCGTGGACATTCCCGCACCGGGTGTTTTTTATGAAGGGGCCAACACGGAAAGGCCCGACATGACGCATTGCATCCTTCTGGGCGCGCCCATCGACGAAGGCCAGCGCCGGCCCGGCTGCCTGATGGGGCCTGCCGCCTATCGCGTCGCCGGGCTGGCGCAGACGCTGACAGCCCTGAGCCACCAGGTCGAGGATCGCGGCGACGTGCAGCCCGGCCCTGCCCCTGACGCGACCTGCGCCAATCCCGCCGTCCACCACCTGCCGCAGATGATCGCCTGGACCGAGGCGCTGCGCGACGCCACAGCCCAGGCCTTGCAGGACGGTTTTCCGATCATCATGGGCGGCGATCACGCCTTGGCGCTTGGCACCGTGGCAGGGGCCGCGATCCATGCGCAGCGGCAGGACCGCCCGCTGTTCGTGATCTGGCTGGACGCCCACAGCGACATCCATACTGTCGAGACCACCACCTCGGGCAACCTGCACGGCACACCCATCGCCTATGCGCTCGGCCTGCCGGGATTCGATCCCTTCCCCCGCTTTCCCCATCCGGTGCCGGGCCAGAACATCTGCATGTTTGGCATCCGCAGCGTCGATCCGGCGGAACATGCCGCGCTGCTGGCCATCGACATCACCGTGAACGACATGCGGGTGCTGGACGAACAGGGTATCGTCGCGCCTCTGCGCGCGTTCCTGAACCGGGTCCGGGCGGCGAACGGAATGCTGCATGTCTCGCTGGATGTGGACTTTCTGGATCCCTCCATCGCCCCCGCCGTCGGCACCACCGTCCCTGGCGGCGCCACCTTCCGGGAAGCGCATCTGGTCATGGAACTGCTGCACGAATCTGGCCTGGTGACCTCGCTGGACCTGGTCGAGCTGAACTCGTTCCTGGACGAACGCGGCCGCACGGCCAAGCTGATGGTCGATCTGGTCGGCAGCCTGATGGGCCGCAAGGTCTTCGACCGTCCAACCCGCAGCTTCTAGCGCCGCACCGACTGAACCGCTTGCCAATCCGCCCCCCGCCCGCTAGCGAAACGATGGCGCGGGCGTGGCGGAATGGTAGACGCATGGGACTTAAACTCCCTGGGGCGCAAGCCCGTGCGGGTTCAAGTCCCGCCGCCCGCACCAAACACATCGACATTTCGATGTGAAAACAGTGCATTAGAAACTTACGAGAAAATCCAGTCCACCCTAGCGCCCACCTTTCGGCAGATGCGTGGGGCATAACGACGCATCGCCACGGGCCAAAAGCCTGTGACCCTGCAGCCAGACAGCAGGGGGTGCCTGCAGGGGGTGGGGGGTCTCTTTTCGAG
>NZ_UZWE01000067.1 GCF_900631945.1 Paracoccus haematequi | reverse complement strand
CAGAAACCTGGCACCAGTTCCTCGACGACTTCGTTAGCGATCCTGAACTCGCGCAACGCTTCAAGGCTCAACCGCCGCGGTAACAATCGGCCGGTTACGAAAGGCCCCCCTGCGCTGCCACGCAAGGGGGTCTTTCTTATTGCGGCTTCACCCGGACACCCCGCTGGAACGCCGGCGCCTTCAGTCCTTTGACCTTCTCATAAGCCATCCGCAGCTTCGGAAGGTCGGTTCCTTGCCGCGCGAGCCACAGGCCTCCTCAGCCGCACCTCGAGAGCGTGCAGGTCCGCGATCTGCCGATGAATTCGGGCCAGCAACTCCTCCCGCTCGGCGGGGGTGAGCGAAAGCCGCGGCGCGCCCTCGCGGCAGGCGGTGACGGCCTGCCCGGCCAGCGCCAGGTTCCCGTTCATCGATTCATAGTTTGCGACCCGATAGTTCATGGCGATGTTCTCCTTGTTGACAGGAGGGGTAGCCGGAGAGCGTTGACAGATGGTTAATCCCGGCAGTCAACCAGCCTTTGTTAACTGCCGGAACGGACGCTGTGCTGTCCTGCTTTGCCACGGTGGGGACAAGCGCGCACCCTCACTTGCACCCCGCCGATGTTGAAGGCAGAGATGCGGTGCAGGGAACCGGATGTCCTGCCCGCCTTTTTCCCGGAAAGCAGCCGCCAGGACCACCGCCGCCTTGTCCGCCCCCCGCGCGGGAACCCATGTGACCGTGCTGATGGTGCTGGGGCTGACGCATCTTCTGAACGACCTGATGCAGTCGCTGATCCCGGCGGCTTATCCGATCCTGAAGGACGCTTACGGCCTGGACTTCGTCCAGATCGGCATGATCACCATGACCTTCCAGATCGCCGGATCGCTGCTGCAGCCGGTGATCGGCATGGTGACGGACCGCCATCCCGCGCCCTATTCGCCAGTGGCGGGGATGATGTTCACCCTGTCGGGGCTGGTCAGCCTGGCCTTTGCGCACAGCTATGCGGTGATCCTCGTGTCGGTGGCGCTGATCGGCATCGGCTCGTCGATCTTCCACCCCGAGGCCACGCGGATGGCGCGATATGCCGCGGGCGGGCGGCAGGGGCTGGCGCAGGGCATCTTTCAGGTGGGCGGGCAGGCGGGCGGCGCGCTTGGCCCAGTCTTCGCAGCGCTGATCATCGTGCCCTGGGGCCAGCCGAGCCTCGCCTGGTTCGCGGTCGCCGCCCTGATGGCGATGCTGCTGCTGGTCTGGATCGGCAGCAAGCAGCGCCGGATCAGCGCCGAGTTCGCGGCGATGCGCAAAAGCGCCACCAAGGACGGCGGCGCCCATGTCCGGCATGCGCCGCTGACCATCGGCATCGGCATGGTGGTCCTGACGCTGCTGATGTTTTCCAAGAACGCCTACAGCGAAAGCTTCCGGTCGTTCTATACCTTCTACCTGATGGACCGTTTCGGGCTGTCGATCCCCTCGGCGCAGATGATGCTGTTCATCTTTCTGCTGGCGGCGGCGGCGGGGGCACTGATTGGCGGCATCGTCGGCGACCGCATCGGACGCCACCGCATCATCTGGATCTCGGTGCTGGGACCGCTGCCGCTGACGCTGGTGCTGCCCTATGCCGACCTGTTCTGGACCGGGGTGCTGACGGTGGCGATCAACCTGATCATGGCCAGTGCCTTCGCCTCGATCCTGATCTATGCGATGGAGCTGCTGCCGGGCCGGATCGGCTTGATCGGCGGGCTGTTCTATGGGCTGAACTTCGGCTTGGGCGGCATTGCGGCGGCGGTCCTGGGCGGACTGGCGGACAGCCATGGGGTCGAGACGGTCTATCGGCTCTGCTCTTTCCTGCCGCTGGGCGGGCTGCTGGCCTGGTTCCTACCCCGCATCGACGAGGGGGGATAGCCTCGGCGAGGTCGCCAGTGAGGATCGCCACGAGGGGAGCTATTGATCTTTCCTAACTGCGCCCGTTTGCCCGGAACAGGGCGGCGGGATCGCCGTTCGCTCTTGCCACGACAAGAGGAGCAGGCGATGCGGCGGGTCAGGTTTGCGATCGACGGTCACGGCCCTTTCGAAGGCATGATGAAATTCGGCACCATCGGCGACGGCGAGATCGAGTTCGTGGCGATCCCGGCAAGGGCAGGGGAGTTTGCCGTGCCGCGGACCGTCCAGGTCATTCCCGAGGACGACGACCCCTTTGAGGCGCCGATCATCCGCATCGTCACCGATGCCAGCCGCTACGACGAGGTCGCCGACACGATGTCGGGGTTCGTGATCTTCGAGACGGTGTAGCGATTGATCCTGACGATAAGGCTCCCTGCCATTGTTCGGAATGGCCGTCCAAAATGACCCCACAGCGCAAAGGATGTATCCCCATGATCGGCTTCACGATGCCTGCGAACCCCGTCCGCCTGTGGATTCAGCTGGCCCGGCTGGGGATCGACGCGCAGACGGTGATCGGTCTTCGGACAGCGGGAATGATGGGGATCATGGCCCAGTCGCCTGGCGAGCCGTTCCGCATGGTGGCGGAAAAGCAGGCGGCAGCGGCGGAGTCGCTCTTCGCGATGCTGGAGGCGGCGGGCAGGGGGGCAAGCCCGGAGCGGGTCATGGTCGCGGCTCTGCGGCCCTACGTAAAAAGGACACGCGCCAACTCGCGCCGTCTGACACTGGTTCGCTGAGAGAACAAACCCTGCTCGGTGCCAACAGGTCGGCATGGAGATAGGGCGACAAGAACTCGTGTCCGTCAGGACAGCGAGGTCTGACGGTCTTGCGGACCCTGGCTGTCTGACAGGATCGCCTTGAGGTGATTGCGGACAAGATCCTCACTGAACGGTTTTGGGAGAAACACGGCCTGCTCAGGGATATCGCCCGGCTCCGGCGGCACTGCGCCAGAGGCCACGAGGATGCCGATCTGCGGCCACGTCTCCGCGCAACGCCAGGCCAGGTCGAACCCGGTCAGAGGGCCCGGCGGCATCTGCACATCGGTGAACAGCAACCGGATGGCAGGGCCATGCCGGTCAAGGATCTGCAAGGCCTCTTCGGCACTGGCTGCGGCATGGACGCGGAAGCCGGCGCCGGCCAGGATCGCCTGGGCATCCATGCGGATCAGCGGATCGTCATCCGCGACCAGGGCGTAATGGTCGATTGAAGCCACGACTGCTGCTCGGTTTTTCTTGCCTGTTCTGAGAAGGCCCAACCGAGGGCTTGGGTTCCGGCCAACGCAGCCCTGCAGCCAGACAGATCCAGGCGTCAGCAACGCGTTGGGGGCGGCACCCGAGATTGTTCCGCCCGCTTGGGCTGGGGCAGGGTGCGCCGCCTCGGCGACAATCCGGTCTCAGACCCGTCGTGCGCAGTGCAGTAGAAACGACAGGAGTTGATCGGGCCGAACCTGATGCAGGGAAATCCCGCCCTTCGCCGCCCAGTCGAACAGCGATGTGGTGCTCTCATCCGAGGCAGCTATCGACCAGAACCGGAAATTGCGCTCCGTGATGATGATCTCGCTCAGCTGCTTGACGTTGCGATGTCGAGGGTCGTTCATGATCGACGCGAAGATCTCCCTGACGGCCTCCGCCGGTCCTTCCAGCCATTGATAGAAGACATCGCTTTCGCGGTGCAGAAAGCCTGTGACGTTTCTGGATGCATTGCGCTCTCGCGCTGCCGACAGGATTTCATCATCCGCCGCGCTATCCGCAGCAGTCAGCGCGTCGCTGCGATACAGAATGGCGATCATCTGGTTCATCGGCGTAGATGCTGCGACCCCGCTGCGCCGGTCAAATGAATTTGCTGTAACCAGCTCTTGATAAATGTTTCTTTCGGGACCGCAGCCGGGTCGGAAGCCGGTTGATCGAGATGGACTCCCGCGGATCGCCTGATGCCTGCACCGAACTCGATTACCGACACGGCGGTCTTTGTTGCCCCATCGTCACCTCTGTCCGAACTGGTGGTCGAGCCTGGGTGATCGCGGGCCACGCGATCCCCTTTCTTCGGAAGGATGATGCGCGGACCGCCTCTCGCCCGATCAGGTGCTCGTGCTATAGTGACCACTGTAGCAAACGGTGCGGATGCAATGCCGGTAGCAAGGTTTCTGTTGGCGGCGGTCATCGCTGCTGCTCTCCCGGGCTGCAAATCGAAGGAGTTTGCGTCGCAAGGCAAAGGGACGTTGTCGCAGCCTGATGTTGTGATGGAGGCCGATCCCCCGCCGCCATTCGCCTATTGGGCACCCGAGGGTTCCACGATCCGAAACCACCCGCGCGAGCCGGAAATCTGGATCGCCGAAACCGACGGCGGCTCGAAAAGATACTATTTTGGGGACCGGTGCCGGGCATCCGCCTATCAGCACCTGGTGGGACGACCAACGGATGCGCTGCCCGAGAAACCGGCCGGTGTCGTCTGGCGCGAAGCCTGCACCAACTGTGCCGTTCAGTCCGACGTCAACCGGGCCCGGATGAATGTCAGCTACGACGAGAATACCGGCCTTATCGAGGCAATCTCCTGCGGCTAAGGACATCGGCGATCCCGCCAGGCTCTTGCGGGGACGATCGGCATCATGGACATTGGCGAGGCCATTGACCAACCGCAGCCCGCGAAGGAGGGCACGACCTGTCCTGGCCACCGTGCGGTGATCCCAACGGCAAGGCAGGCCGCCCCTTATGTCAATTCGCTCGATCAAATGTTTCTAGGTGGAAAACGTAGAATGCAGCCGTGGTTGACCCGCAGTCAACCGCCCGGTGAACTTGCATGACGTGCAGAACCGCAATACCTACAGGTTGAGGCAAGTCCTTGCACTTAACCCCAGAGGATCCTGTGCGCCACGACACGCACAGGGTCTTCTTGTTCACACGGAACGTTCCGTCTTTCGGCCCGTTCGATGGCGTGAAGGCAACGCACATCCTTCATGGGAGGCTCTCGCAACGGGCACGGTCGCGAGAGCCTTTCATGGGGTTGGCGCAGGCTTCGCAGTATGAGGCCCGGCTGCAAACTAGACCCCTGGCCATCTCCCTGGGTGCTGCTCGACACGGCCGTCCGCTAGGGAGTTGCGGACGGCACGCTTGCAGGACCAAGGGCGCGTGGACGATCCTACTGACGGGAAGGTTGCAGGGGCATGATCGGATGGAACGCAATCCAGTCAGGGCAAGCCATGTTCCTGTTCATCGGGTGCCGCTCGCACGGCATCATGCGCTGATCGCAGCGGCGATCTGCTGGGCGATCTTCGCGGTCCTCGCGGTGCTGGTGGTGAGCGGCCGCAGCGCCGGCGTGGATGATCTGGGACTGCTGGCGTTTCGCGGTCCCTCCGGTTTGGACCTGCGCGGGCCGGAATGGCTGGAGGTTGCCGCGCGCGACATGACCGCCTTGGGCGGCGTCCTGCTGCGTCATCTGTTCGCCGTCTGCGCCCTGGGGGTCTTGGCGATGCTCCACCTCCGGCGCGAGGCGGTGGTGCTGTTTGTCACGATCACCGGGGGCTGGGCGCTGGATCTCCTACTGAAGCAGTGCTTTGCCCGGCCTCGCCCTGATGTCGTGCCGCATCTTGTGGCGGCGGACGGCTACAGCTTTCCCAGCGGCCACAGCTTCAATGCTGCAGTGGTCTATATCAGCCTCGGCTTGGTCTTCTCGGCAATCAGCTGGCGGTCCCCTGTGCGCAGGACCATCATCGGCGCGACCATCGCTGTCAGCCTCCTGGCCGGCATCAGCCGTGTGATGCTGGGCGTGCATTACCCAAGCGATGTCATGGCCGGCTGGATGGGTGGTGCCGGCTGGACCTTTCTGGTCTTTGGGCTGCTCTTCCGCGCAGCTGACTCGCAGCGGCCGCATTTTCAGAAGAGATGAAGGGATGCATGATTTATCGCGACGAGCAGAGACGGGAACGCTGGGAACTCGCTGACCAACTGCCCGCCGCGACAAGGGGACGCTACCCTCAACTCAAGAGCCGGCAATGGTGCAACGCTCTGGCGGTTTTCACGTGTAGCGCGAAAGGTAGGCGAAACCATGCGCATACGGCAGAATGCCATCCGGTAACGATTTCGCCATCCCTGCTCAGAGGGGCCGCGACGTGTTGCGGGGCGGCGCCGCGCGCCTGGATCTGAGGAAGCCCAAGAGGGAAGCCGCCGGGTTCACCGTTATTGCCGCCGCGATGACATGAGGGTCCTCGACTGCTCGCCGATCCCATTGAGCGTCGCCTGACGCTCCAGGCGTCTCAACAACTCGCGGTATTCGGCATTGTGCGAGTAGGCGCTTATCGCAGCCATGATGATCTTCCAGTCGTCCGGGGATACGGCGGGACGAAAAGCGGAAACGCTTTCAGGTCGAAACATGAGAACCACCTAAGACAGCATTGAACAAGACTGTAATACCCTGAGGTTGTCTTCCGGCCAATTAGCCCTTTTGTATAGGTTAATTATGAGGTCTTTGAAAAACACCGGGTTGCACGGATCGAGGCGGGGGCAGCGGAGCACTCCTTGGCAGGACCCTGGACATTGCGGTCAAATGGATGGTGCGACCGAATGGTCCGGAAGTCGATGTTTCCCGTGCCCGTGCCCGTGCCCGGGTCACGCATCATGCAGGTTGCAGAGCTGCTACGAGGCTGTCGGACGCGACAGGGTGAAACATGGGCTTGTTCAGGAGGATTGGACCGACTTGAGTTCCATCTTTACACGCCTCGAGTCATGCTGAATTCGGCACCTGTGTCTTTCAATCGCGGACGACCCTCATGACGAACAATACCCTGCGTGCCCTGACTGTGTTTCTGCTGGCCGCCATTCATCCGGAGTGGGCGCTGGCGCAGGATCTTCCGCCCTATCAGCCGCTGGAGACCCGTCACGTCTGCACGGGGCAGCCCATTTACGACGCGCCCGTTGGAACAGAAGCGCGTGTTCTGGAGGCGGGTGCTGAGGTTTTGCTGCGGGATGTGACCTTCGGCCCGGAGGGGAGCGCATGGTTTGCGCTGGATTATCCCACGGGCAAGGGACTTGAACGTGCTACCGGCTATCTGCCGGTCTCCTCGGTCCAATATTTCTGTGGGCAAGAGGGGGCCGCCCCGGAGATCAACACCAACCGCCTGCAATCCTATCTTGCACCACCGAATACCTGTCACGTGGTGGCGGCCCGCGCCGATACGGTCGAGGGGTTGAACGGCCATGCCCGCTCCATGCCCGCCTATACCCCGTCGATGTCTGGCTATCGGCTGCATTCGGGCGGCTATGCGCTGTCGTTGGGACTTATCAGCAGTAACCTCCGGGATCGGGTCGCCCGCGTTCAGATGGACGCCACCTGTGTGTTAGGCGCGGATTTCGCCGAGGCGCTGGTCCATGACGGAACGGCCTTTGCCCCGGCGGATGCCGGCTTGTCCGATGACGCAGTCCGGCTCTCTGCCGCACAGGCCATGCGCGCGCGGGGACTAGAAAGCGGCGATCCGGCTGATCTGAAACGGGCCTGCGATCTCGGCCTTGGCGCGGCCTGCACCGAATTCGCCAGCCGGATCCATGATGCGCCCGACGGTCCGGGACGCGGCCCCGCGGCGTCACCCGATATGCATTGCTGGGCTGCATGGCCGGGGATCTGGAAGGCTGCCAGATGGCCGTCAACCGTCAGGGCAACACGCTGGAGCTTACGCGGGAGCTGGCTCTGCCCGATGCCGGGCCCGAAGATGGCAGCGTGACGACGGAAATCTCAAAGGGACTGTGCGACGCGCAAGATCGGTTCGGCTGTGTTCTGCTGGCGCGGGGCACGGCTGTCGACCGCGCGCCTTCGCTGGTCGAGGCATCGTCGATCTTCGCAGCCAATCTGACGGCCTGTCAGCAGGGGATCGCCTGGATCTGCGAAAGGCTGAGCGACGACATGGACACGGTCCGCGCGGCCCGCGGCTCCGGCTTGACCGGAAACGAACGGTATGCCCTGGCCGGGATCGAGGCCGGGCTCTGCACCCCGGGGCCACGTGAACCCAATCAACGCAACTGCAAGGGCGCCTATTACCTCTACCGCGATTTCCTGAACTACAGCGATGCCGCGACGCTGGATACGGGTCGCGTCGCCCAGGCGAAGGCGTTCCTGAGCGGCGGTTGTGCAGCGGGCGATCCCCCGGCCTGCGCCAGCTTGGCCGGCATGGTCGATTTCTGGCCGGACGCGGATCGGCGTGCGGCAACGGCCCGCGTCATCGCGCTTTGCGATGCGCGGAGCACCCAGGACACGATCTGCGAAAGCCTTGCTGGCGTTCTCGATCCGACCTTCCGGGAAAGCCGCCCGGTCATGGCGGCACGGTATGACAGGCTTGCGCGATCCTGCCTCAGCCCCGGCGAGGGCGACGCGCAGGATTGCGCCTGGGCGCTGCACAGCTACGCGGCGCTGGATGCGCCGGATGGCCTGGCCACGGCCGAAGCGATGCTGAGAGAGGCATGCGGACCGGCCAATAACAAGGGCTGCCCGACATTGGCGCAGCTTTACGGCCCTGAAGGCCAAGTCCTGTCAGGCCTGACAATCCCGGGCCGCGATGATCCCGAAGCCCGTCTCGCCGTCTTGCGTATGGGCTGCCGCGGCGGGGATGAGGCAGGCAGCACATGCGACCAGCTTGCCGACACCATGGGTGCCCAGGGGGATGGGGAAGGCGCCCTTCACGTTCGCGGCGCGGCCTGCGACCGGGTGATCTCGGCGGCAAACGACGGCGACCTGTGGCAATGCTACCATGCCGCGAAACAGGCGCTTGACCAGAACCAGCGCCTGCCGGATGCGTATCGCTGGGCCGATTACGTCTGCCGGGGCGCCGATGTCTCGGTCTCACCCTATGGCTGCAAGCTGGTGGGGAACATGCTGACGCAGGGCCTGGGACAGCCCGCCGATCTGGCCGGTGCCCTGTCCGCCTATCAGCGCGGCTGCTTCCACCCGCGGGTCGCGACCACCGATGGCGAGGCCTGCCTGCGCTATGGCACGATGCTGATCGAAATCGTCCGCAGCGGTGAAGCGCCAACGGAACCGCTGGCCTTCGCGCACCGTGAGGATGGCGAAGAACCCGAACCGCCGCTGGTGCTGGCCGAGGCGTCCCGTGCTTTCGACATGGGCTGCATCGACAGAATCGCGCCCGCTTGCGCCGCCAACGCTCGCCTTCTGGAGGAATGGAGCAGCGGCGATCTTCCCTATGACCGCTTCACCTGTCAGGTCAGGAGCGCGGCAGGAGAGGTGACATCGGAAAAGCCCTGTCGTGGCCTGATCTTCTATCAAACAGCGGACGAGATGAAGGAGACCCGCGAACAGGTCGGGCTGAATGTCTATGTCTGGCCGGATAGCGAGCGCAGCGTGACCTATATCCGGGATGGCATCTGGCGGCTGAACGAGGTTCGCACCGATTATCCAGCGACCGAGGGAAGCAGACGCTGCTGGCACAATCCCATCTCAACCCGCAGCTTCTGTGCCGCACCTGCAGGTTGATCGTCGCTGACGATGAAAATCTCGGCCCAGAACAGCCCGCCGGCCCCACCCTCATCCTGCGCGGCCACATCCTCCGAAGCTGCCGCTCGACTGACACTGCGGTGAAATCCCGGTCAGAAATTCTGTTCTACCAAGGGGAACCGGGCCTTCAATGGCTATCCTTCGACAAGCCCTTACTCGCGACGACACCGGCGTGCTGTCATTTGGCGTGACGGTGTCGTAGTGAGGGCAAAACGATTCAGGACGGATGATGCGAACTCAATTTGCTGCTCTTCTCGCGCTCGTGATCGCCACCGGATGCGCGGTCGGTTCCGGTGCAGTGGTGAAGGGCGCTGGGCCAGACGATCTCCTGAAACTGCGCGAGGGCCCGGGCCTCAACCACAGAATCATCATTGGCCTGCCCGACGGAACGCGACTCACCCGCCAGAACTGCGTGACGAATAGCGGTAAGGTCTGGTGCAGGGTCTTGCTCACCGACAAGCCTGGTATCTCGGGTTACGTTTCGGCGGACTATCTGGCGCATCGCTGACAGCAAGGTGCGGCCTATTGCTGCCGTTCGTCACTCAGCCGTGCGGCGCATGGAGCCTTCTCCGAACTAGACGTTCGTGTAAGCCGCAGCGAAACCTACCCTGCTAGGAAGTTGGGCGCCGCTGCCGAAAATTCCATGAGCCATTCCTGTGGCGGTCAAATCATCAATGCCGATGCGATCACTCTGCCCATAGCCTGAGGGAATACCGGTTCCATTTATCTCTATTTGACTGGATGTCCTGTAAAAATGCCAGATAGGTCTAGCTAAATGCGACGGGGAGCAAGATGATAAATTTTACGACAGCGGCTGCTATATCAACGACTTTGCTGGCCGGGTTGGCGTGGGCAGGGCCAGGTCTGGCGCAAGACAAGGTTTTGCGTATTGGCATCAACGCGCCCGAGATCAAGACGCTCGATCCTCATCGCGCGTCTTCGACAGCAGAAAAGGGGCCGATGGGCTGGGTGTTCAACGGACTTGTCCGTTTTCCACCCGGTAGCGCTGATCCGAAAGAACTCGAACCGGACCTTGCTGAAAGCTGGACCACCTCGGACGACGGGACCGAGTGGATCTTCAAATTGAAGCAGGGGGTCAAGTTCCACGGGGAATGGGGCGAGTTGACCGCCGCGGATGTCGTCTATTCGCTGGAGCGGGCGAAAGATCCCGAGCGCTCGAGCTTCGCTGCGGCCTATGAGGCGTTCGAGACGATTGAAGCGGTTGATGACCATACTGTTCGCATCGTGCTGGCCCATCCGGTGCCCGGATTTCTTGGTCTTGTATCGAATTACCATGGCGGCAATATCGTCAGCAAGGCAGCGGCCGAGGAAGGGGGCGACGATTTTGGAAGGCAGCCTGTCGGGACGGGTCCATTCGCGTTCCAGCGCTATGACACCCAGCAGCAGGTGGTCTTCGTGGCAAACGACGATTATTTCCGAGGTGCGCCGAAGATCGACGAGATAAGTTATCGCCTGATCCAGGCGGATGCCAGCCGTGAATTGGCATTCACATCAGGTGAGTTGGATATGATCTATGGCAAGCGCGAGCAGCGTTGGATTGACCGCTGGAATCGCGAGGACACTGCGAAAGTCGACGTTTTCTGGCCCGCAGAATACCGCACCCTGCATCTGAACACGACAATGGAGCCTTTGACCGACAAACGTGTCCGCGAGGCGGTCGCGCGTGCGATCAATGTGGATGAGATCGCGAGCTTCGTGGGCGAAGAGGTGGGACCGAAGGGCTGCTCCGTTGTGCCGTCGGGTTATCTGGGCGAAGATTGCAGCGCCTGGACATATGCCTATGATCCCGAAGCCGCGAAGTCCCTGCTGGCGGAGGCAGGCTTTGAAAATGGCGTCACGATTAAGTCCGTGGTTTCCAGCAACAACGCCCAACTGCCCATCATGGAGGTGATCCAGGCGCAGCTGGCTCAGTCCGGGATCACGCTGGACATGCAGGTCGTCGACCATCCGACCTATCACGAGATGTCCCGGAACGATCTGAGCGGCGCGACCTTCTACGGCGCGGCTCGGTTCCCGATCGCGGATACCTATCTGACGGAATTCTACCACTCGGATGCCATTGTAGACAAACCGACCGCGATCACCAATTTCTCGCATTGCGACGTGGCGGACGAAGCGATTGATGCGGCTAAGGTCGAAGGTGATCCCGACAAGCAACTGGCCCATTGGTCGGAAGCGCAGCGGCTGATCCACGAACAGATCTGTGCCGTGCCGCTGTTCAACCTTCGTCAGGTCTGGCTGCGCAACGCAAAGTTGGATTACGGCTACGAACTGGAGGGCGAGATGAATCTTGCGCCCCGGATCACCGAATTGACCGATCTGATCGAGTGATCATGCCGTCGCGAGCGAAGGCTTTGGCCGTCGCTCGCACCATTTCCACGAATGTCGCGACAAGACGACGGTTCCGGCCGTGACGCAGGCGGCACAGCTGAAAATCCAGGAAATTATCCGGCACGAAGGGGCGCACCGACACGCGCCCCTCGACCGTTTCCGCATAGATCGGGTGGACCAGCGCAATGCCCATTCCGGCCGCAACCAGTTCGCAGACATTCTGGGCCGTCGTGGCTTCGGTCACGACGCGGGGTTGGTGGCCTTCAGCCTCGAATGCGCGTTCCAGCCGGAGCCGCGTATAGCTGCTGTGCATGAACGCCACCAGTGGCTCGGTCGCTAGATCCGAGACGGTCAGTTCCGGCCTTTCCATAAGCGGGTGATCCGGCGGCAACATGCAGACCATGGGCATGTTCAGGATCGGCTCTACCTGGATATGCGGATCTTCCACGCGCCCCGCGACAATGCATACATCGACCTTTCCGGATCGCATCCAGTCCACGAGGAACTGCGACGATCGGGCATGGAGCGAGACGAAGACCTCGGGCTGTTCGTTCGAAAAGCTGCGGATCGCCGTCGAGATGAAGCGCCCCGACAGGGCCGGCAGGACACCGATGGTCAGGCGGCCTCGTTCTTCGCTGCGCAGATTGTCGATGGCCAGCGCAATCTGATCCAGGCCCGAGAAGATCCGGTCGACCTCTTCGTAGAACCGCTGCCCCCGCTCCGTCGGGATCAGAAGGCCGCGACGCCGTTCGAACAGATCCAGCCCGGTATCGGCTTCCAGATTCGACAACAGCTTGCTGGCCGCTGGCTGGGACATGTTCAACGTCTCGGCGGCACGGCTGACGGTGCCGGTTTCGATCACCGCCTTGAAGACCTCGATCTGCCGCAAGGTGGGTTGCCTGTAGGTGCGCGCCATCGCTGCCTCATAACCTGATGGAATACCAAAGGTGTCAATTGGACTTTGTTACGATAACGCCGCCTGGTCTAACGTGACAACACTTCACAGGGGGCGACATGGCGGAATTCGATGCGATCGTGATCGGAGCGGGCACCGTCGGTGCCGCCATCGGTTATGGCCTTGGGCTGCGGGGGCTGCGTGTTCTCGTGCTGGACGGCGCGGATACGGATTTCAGGGCGGCACGGGCGAATTTCGGTCTGATCTGGGGGCAGGGCAAGGGCAAGGGAATGCCCGCCTATCAGGATCTGACCAAGCGCAGCACCGATATCTGGCCCGAATTCCTTCAGGAACTGCGCGAGAACGCCGAGGGCACGCAGATCGATTATGAACGCAAGGGCGGGCTTGCCTTCTGCATGGGTGATGACGGCTTCGCGCAGCGCAAGGCCCTGATCGATCGATTGCATGATGAACATCTGTCACTGAACCCCGAGGCCGGCGATCCGGATGTCGAGATGCTGAGCCGCGACGAAGTCCAGAAACTTTTACCGGATCTGCGGCTTGGCAACCGCGTCAGCGGGGCCAGCTTCGGCAAGCGGGACGGGCATGTGAACCCGCTTCAACTGCTTTCCGCCCTGCACAAGGCGATCGTGCGCCAGGGTGGCGACGTCAGAGGAAATAGCGAAGTTCGCGAAATCCGTCCAGAAGCCGGGGGTTACGCAGTCCGGATCGGGACGAGGGAATGGCGGGCAGGGCGCGTCGTGATCGCCGCAGGGATCGCAAGCGGTCGGCTGGGCCGTCAGGTCGGGCTGGATGTGCCCATCCGCGCTCAACGCGGCCAGGTTTTGGTCACGCAACGACTTGCGCCTGTTCTTCCCCTTCCGTGCAGCGGCCTGAGGCAGACGGCCGAGGGCACGATCATGATCGGTGCGACGAAAGAGGAAGTCGGCACGGACGTGTCTTCGACCACGCGGGCCTCGGCTTGGCTGTCCCGCAAGACCGTCGAGATTGCCCCGGCTCTGGCCAAGGTGCAGTTGGTGCGGCATTGGTCGGGCCTTCGGATCATGACCCCGGATGGCCATCCCGTTTATGCGCAATCGCCCGATCATCCCGGCATCTTCATCGCCAGCTGCCATTCGGGCGTTACCCTGGCCGCGGTTCACGCGAAGGAACTGGCCGACCATGTCGCATCGGGCACACTTCCCGAAACCTACGAACCTTTCCACCATAGGCGCTTTAATGTTCAGACAGCTTGCTGATCCCGGTGATCCTTCTTTCCATGTCCATATCGACGGCGTCGAGACCGTGGCCCGTCCCGGCGACACGGTAGCTGCAATCCTGCTTCGCACGACGCCGCATATCGCCCGGCACACGCCGGTCAAGGAAACGCCACGTGCGCCGTTTTGCCTGATGGGCGTTTGTTTCGATTGCCTTGCGACGGTGGATGACGAAACGTCGGTGCAGACCTGTCTGGTCGAGGCGCGCCCCGGAATGCGGATCGAGCGTGCCAAAGGCAAGCTAAGGATCGCGCCATGACGGCCCAACACGACATCCTGATCGTCGGCGCGGGACCGGCAGGCATGGCGGCTGCAGTGCAGATGGCCGAACTGGGGCTGGCCCCCTTGGTCATCGACGAACAGACGACGCCCGGAGGTCAGATTTGGCGGGCCGGCGAAGGCGCGCGATCGGACGCGGTGCGGCAGGCTCTGGGTCCGGACTATGCGCAGGGCGCGGACAGGATCGCGCGGTTCCGCGCGTCCGGTGTCGATTACATGCCCGGCACACGCCTGTGGCACCTAGAGCCGGGCTTTCAGGTCTTCATGTCGCAGGGCAACGCCGCCTTCTCGCGCAGGTATCGCGCCGTCCTGCTGGCGACCGGGGCGCAAGAACGGCCGGTTCCGATCCCCGGTTGGACGCTGCCCGGCGTGATGACGGTCGGCGCCGCACAGATCCTGCTGAAAACCTCGGCCCAGATCCCGGATGAGCCTGTCTGGATCGCCGGTTCCGGGCCGCTGCCGCTGCTTTACATGCGGCAGTTGCTGGCCTTGGGCGGCAAGATTGCAGGTTATCTGGACACGACGCCACGCGGGCAGGTGGGCAGGGTTGCCCCCCATGCGATGGCTGCCTTTCGCGGGCGAGGCGACCTCATCAAGGGGTTGAAGTGGATGCGGCAATTGCGGGCGGCAGGCTTCCCGTGGTTGCGCGGGGTCCGCGATCTTCGGGCGATCGGGCAGGATCGGGTCGAAACCGTATCCTATACCACGTCCGACGGAAAATCCCACAGGAAGCCGGCATCGCTGCTGCTTCTGCACGAAGGAGTCGTGCCGTCGATCCATGCCACGCTGGCGATGAATTGCGATCATGACTGGTCCGAGGGCCAAGGCTGCTTCATCCCGCGAACCGATGACATGGGCATGACCAGCGTGGATGGCCTCTATCTGGCCGGGGACGGTGCCGGTATCGTCGGGGCGCTTGCCGCCGAGGCGCGAGGGCGGATTGCCGCCTTGGGCATTGCGCAGCGCCTGGGCGTGGGATCGCTGGATCAGCGGCTTCGCGAGACACGCGCGACCTTGGCGCAAAAGATGGCATCACGCCCGGTGATCGACGCGCTTTACCCGCCGCCCGATGCGGATATCCCTGATGAGACAGTCATTTGCCGGTGCGAGGAACTGACGGCCGGTGAAATTCGCGCCGCCGCCAAGCTGCACCGCGGCGGCCCGAACCAGGTCAAGGCCTATACCCGATGCGGAATGGGTCCATGCCAAGGTCGCCAATGCGGCTACAGCGTGAACCGGATCCTGTCCGAGGAATACAATCAAAGCCGCGCGGAAACCGGCTTCTTCCGAATCCGTCCGCCGTTGAAGCCTGTGACGCTGGGAGAACTCGCTGCCCTTGAAGAGGGGCGCGAGGCACCATGAGCAGCCCTGACGTCATCGTCATCGGCGGCGGCCTGCACGGTCTGTCCGCAGCCTTGCATCTTGCCAGAGGCGGGGCCGATGTCACCGTTCTGGAAGGCGAGTTCGTTGGACGCCACGCCTCTGGCGCATCCGCGGCCGGTGTGCGCACCCTGGGGCGAAACCCGCTTGAAATGCCGCTTTCGACAATCGCGATGGACATGTGGCACCGGATCGCCGACTTGGTGGACGACGACTGCGGGTTTCATGCCCATGGCCAGCTCAGGGTTGCTGAAACCGATGACCAGATGGGTGCCGAGAGGCAGCGCATTTCGCGCCTGAGAGATAACGGATATTCCAATGAGGCGCTCATCGGCCAGGATCAGTTGCGCCGACTGGTTCCGGGCATCAATCCCAAATTCATCGGTGCCGCCTATGCAGCGGATGACGGTGCGGCGGATCCTCATCGCACTCTGGTCGCATTCCGCGCAGCGGCCCGGCGTGCCGGCGTGACCATCGTGGAAGGGGCGCCGGTCCAGGGACTGAATCGCACGGGCGGCGGTTGGACGGTCCGGACGCAAGCCGGCACGTTCGTTGCGTCAAAGGCCGTCAATGCCGCAGGCGCCTGGGGTTCCCGCGTTGCTGCGATGGCGGGCGAGACGATCCCCCTGTTGGCCAAGGCCTCGATGATGATGGTGACGGAACGGCTGACCCAGACGATCCGCCCGGTCGTCAGCATCATCGGCCGGTCGCTGTCATTCAAGCAATCCTCGCAGGGCACCCTTGTTCTGGGCGGGGGAATACAGGGGCGATATGATCTGGATAGCGGGCGCACCGCCATGGATTTCCACGCCTTGGCCAGAGGAGCCGCGGCCGCAGAAGAATTGATGCCTTCGGTCGCCGGAGCCCGGATCACCCGCTGTTGGTCGGGGATCGAGGGCAAGACGCAGGATCTTCTGCCCGTCATCTGTCCGGGCAAGACCGAAGGTCTTTTTCATATCTTCGGATTCTCGGGTCACGGTTTCCAGCTCGTGCCGGCCGCAGGGGCGGCGATGGCCGAGATGGTGACGACAGGTGTCGTGCCCGAGGTTCTGCGTCCATTCGATGCAGATCGACTGACAATCAAAGGAGCCGTGGCATGACCCAATACGTGATCCGACGCGCCCTGCTGGCGATTCCGACCTTGCTGCTGATGCTGACCGTCGTCTTCGTGCTGGTCCGGCTGGTGCCGGGGGACGCCGCCATCGCGATCCTGGGCGATCAGGCCAGCGCCGAATCCCTGGCCGCGATGCGGGCGCAGCTTGGACTGGATCAACCGATCCACATCCAATATGTCGATTTCCTGGCCAAGGCGATCACCGGCGATTTCGGACACTCGCTATCGACGGGGCGCAGCGTCCTGCAAGAAGTGGCGATCGTCCTGCCCTATACCCTGGAGCTGACGGCAGCGGCACTTGTGATCGGCGCGCTGTTCGGCATCCCCTTGGGAACCTATGCCGCTCTGCATCGGAACCTGTGGCCGGACTATTTCAGCAGGGTTCTGTCGCTTGTCGGGCTATCCTTCCCGGCTTTCGTCTCGGGCATCCTGCTGCTTCTGGCCTTTGCCGTCCATCTGCGCTGGTTCCCCGTCATCAGCAGCGGTGGCAGCGGGGCAGGGGATCACATTCGCAACCTCGCGCTGCCCGCCTTGAACCTGGGCCTTATCATGACGGCCTATATCACGCGGGTCACGCGATCTTCCATGCTGGGCGTGCTGAACGAGGATTACATCCGCACGGCCCGCGCCAAGGGCGTGCGCCCCGGCCCGCTGATCCGGCGCCATGCGCTGCGCAACGCGCTGATCCCGGTGGTGACCGTCGTCGGCCTCTATTTCGGAACGCTGATCGGAAACTCTGTCCTGACCGAGATCGTCTTTTCGCGGCCGGGGCTAGGCCGATTGATCCTGGGGGCGCTGAATGCCCGCGATTACACCTTGCTGCAGGGTCTGATGGTCGTCTTCGCGACCTTCGTGATCCTTGTGAACATGCTGACTGACATTGCCTACGGGCTGGTCGACCCGAGGGTGAAATACAACTGATGTCCATCACATCCGATATTCCCGTCCGCCAGAACGCCCTGTGGCTGGCGTTTCGCCGCAACCGTCTGTCCTGGGTCGGGCTGGCCCTGTTGGCCGTGATCGTCTGCGCGGCAGTGTTCGCCCCGCTTCTGGCCCCCTACGATCCGCTGGAACAGCATATCGTCAACCGTCTGCAACCGCCTTCCGCCGAATTCTGGCTGGGCACCGACACCTATGGGCGGGATGTGCTGTCGCGGTTGATCTATGGCGCACGGGTGTCGCTGGTCGTGGGCTTCGTCGCGATCCTGATCGCGATGGTGGTAGGATCGGCCATCGGCATTCTGTCGGGCTTTATCGGTGGCGTCTTCGACCGTGTGGTGATGAGCTTCCTCGATGTCATGCTGTCCTTTCCGACCCTTCTTCTGGGTCTGATGATCGCCGCGATGCTGGGCGCCAGTTTCGAGAACCTCGTGATCGCCATCGCCATCACCGAGATTGCGCCCTTCGCACGGGTCGCCCGCGCGCCGACAATCGCCCTGAAGCAGCGTGACTTCATCGAAGCGGGCCGGGCGATGGGATATTCCAATCCACGGCTCATGGGTCTTCACATTTTCCCCAACATGGTTTCCGAAGTCGTCGTGATGGGATCGATGTGGATGGCCAGCGCCATCCGGACCGAGGCTTCGCTCAGCTTCATCGGGCTTGGCGTGCCGCCGCCCACGCCGACCTGGGGCAGCATGATCCGCGAGGGATTCGAGAACATCCTGGATTCCTGGTGGCTTGTCCTCTTTCCCAGTCTTGCGATCCTGTTGACGGTTTTGGCCCTCAACATCCTCGGCGACGCCTTGCGCGATGCGATCGATCCGAAAACCCGCGCGGAATGAGTGGGATACCTGCGATGAACACTGAAACCTCTCCGATCCTTGATGTGCAGAACCTGCGGACCGAGTTCCGCAGCGGCGATGGATGGCAGGCTGCCGTCCACGATCTATCGATGCAGATACATGCGAATGAAACGCTGGCCGTCGTCGGGGAATCCGGGTCGGGAAAATCGGTGACGGCCTTGTCGATCCTGCGGCTTCTGCCACCGGGCGCCCGGATCGCGCAGGGCAATATCCGGTTCGACGGCAGGGATCTGACCAAACTGGACGAGAACGCGATGGCCGATATTCGCGGCAACAGGATCGCGATGATCTTCCAGGAACCGATGACCTCGCTCAACCCGACCATGAAGGTGGGCGATCAGATCGCGGAATCGCTCTCAATCCACCGGTCCATGGGTGGCCGCGCCGCGCGGGCGGAGGCCTTGGCCCTGTTGGACCGGGTTCGAATCCCCTCGGCCAAGCGACGGATGGACGAATTTCCGCACCAGTTCTCGGGCGGGATGCGCCAGCGTGTGATGATCGCCATCGCGCTTGCCTGCCGGCCCAAGCTTCTGATTGCGGACGAACCGACGACGGCGCTGGATGTGACAATCCAAGCCCAGATCCTGCAACTCATCAAGGAACTGCAGGACGAGGAGAAGATGGGCGTCCTGTTCATCACGCATGACATGGGCGTGGTCGCCGAAATCGCCGACCGCGCATTGGTGATGCGGCGCGGCGACGTGGTCGAAACCGGCGATTGCCGCGATATCTTCGCCAGACCGCAGCATCCCTATACCCGCACGCTGCTGTTCGCGGTGCCAAGACTGGGCGCGATGGGCGGGTCGGATCGCCCGACGCCGTTTCCCGAAATGGACGAAAGCGGCAAGGCGATCACGCCGCCGATACCCGAGATCGAAACCGTGCGACGCGACGAAGAACCGCTGTTGCAGGTCCAGAACCTGACCACAAGATTTGACATCAGAGGTGGCATCTTTCGAGGTATTCGTGGGCGCGTCCATGCGGTCGAGAATGTCTCGTTCGATCTGCGCGCAGGCGAGACACTGGCTTTGGTCGGTGAAAGCGGCTGTGGAAAATCGACGACCGGGCGGTCCATTCTACATCTTGAAAAACCCAGTTCGGGCGATGTCTTGATCGCCGGGCAGTCGCTGTCGTCGCTGACCAAGGCCCAATTGCAGGCCGAGCGGTGCCGGATGCAGATGATCTTCCAGGATCCTTTTGCCAGCTTGGATCCACGCCAGACGATCGGCGCCGCGATTGCCGAACCGCTGCTTGTGCATGGTCTGGCGGATCGGCAAACCGCGCGGAATCGGGTTGCCGCATTGCTCGAGCAAGTCGGCCTGCCGGCATCGGTGGCGGGGCGCTATCCCCATGAATTCTCGGGTGGTCAGCGCCAGCGCATCTGCATCGCCCGCGCCTTGGGGATGGAACCGCGTCTGATCGTGGCGGATGAATCCGTCTCGGCGCTGGACGTGTCGATCAAGGCGCAGATCGTGAATCTGATGCTGGATCTGCAAGCGAGATTGGGTCTGGCCTATCTTTTCATCAGTCACGACATGGCGGTCGTAGAAAGGATCAGTCACCGGGTGGCGGTGATGTATCTGGGCGAGATTGTCGAGATAGGGCCGCGCGCACAGGTCTTCGGCAATCCGCAGCACCCGTATACGCGCAAGCTGCTGTCGGCGGTGCCGGTCCCCGACCCCTTGCGCCGCAGAATTCGCGAACCGCTGTCCAACGATGAAGTCCCGAGTCCGGTCAGGGCTGCGGATTACGTGCCCCCGCAGCGACGATATCGTCAGGCCGGGACCGATCATCTGGTCATGGAGCATTAGTTGAGACGATCGGCGCTGGCCTCCATCGCATCCTATATCGTCGAGACGCGGGGCAGCGTCATCAGCGGACAGACCCGTGATGCCGCTCTGCGCTGCCTCTTCGACCTGATCGTGGCCGCCGCGGCGGGACACGAGGATCGCGGCCCGCTGGCCGTCCGCCGCGCGGTCGGGCTGATGGGACAGGGAGAGGTGCCGGTCTGGTTCTCGGGCGTTGCCAGTTCACCACTGGGCGCGGCATGGGCGAACAGTGCGGCCGCATCGGCGCAGGATCTGGACGATGGCCACAGGTTGGCGCGCGGCCATCCGGGTGCGGTGGTCATCCCGACCGTGATCCCGATCGGGCAGGCGCAAAAGGCGTCTTGGGAACAGATGTTGACCGCCATCGTGATCGGATACGAAGTCGGTATCACCATCGCCGCCGCAAGGCGAAGCTACGGGAATACCGGGACATGGGGCGCCTATGCCGCCGTCGCGGCGGCGGGGGCGTTGTGCGGCACGTCCGCAGCCGTTCTGGAACATGCGCTGGCGATCGCCGGAGAGACCGCGCCGAACCAGCTTTTTGCAAGTGCGCCGCCGCCACGCGATCCCAGCCCCGAGGGCAGCGATGTCAAGGAGGGTATTCCATGGTCGGTCGTGACCGGACTGACCGCCTTGCGGCTGGCCGAAGCCGGCCATACCGGCCCCAGAAACATTCTGGAAAGCGTCCGCCATTACGATCTGCCCGATCCGATCCGGTTCGGGGGCGATGCGCATATCAACCATGTCTATCACAAGCTTTACGCCTGCTGCCGTCACGTCCATGCGCCGCTCGATGCCCTGCTGGGACTGATCGCCGATCACGATCTGGCCGACGCCGACGCGATCACGGTCGAGACGACGAGTGGCGCGCTAAGGATTTCGAACCTTGCGCGGCCAAGCAACCTGACGGATGTGCAATACAGCATCCCTTATTGCCTTTCCCTCGCCATGGTGAGAGGGCAGGATGGGCTGATGCATCTGCGACAGGATGTGCTGAACGATCATGCTGTCGAAACGCTCGCGCAGCGCGTGTCTCTGGTTCTGAATCCGTCATTTGACGCCCGCTTCCCACAGGAGACGCTGGCGCGTGTCACGGTCAGAAGCCGAGGGCGGGATGTCGTATCGCCGATAACGGCGCCGCGCGGCGAGGCCAGCGATCCGCTGACCTGGTGCGACCTTCGGAAAAAGGCCAAGGTGGTCTCCGAGTCTCTCGGTGCGCCGCTGCTTGGCAAGGCCTTGGACGATCTGGCCGTCAACCTGTCCGCAAACAGGTTGACAGGATTGAGCGATCTCGTCGGCTGCAATCTGGATCAGATGGCGGTCCATCCCTGACTGACGGCCTTCCGCAGGGTCTCGATCGACACGAAAGCCTCTGCAATCTCGGGCAGGATCTGGTTCTCTGCCGCGAAATCCCGTCCGTAGAGAGACGAGAAGATCGTGATTCCCGCCCGGTGCAACGGCACATCGACTTGCGCCAGTTCGGCCAGCCGAACCGTCGTCAGCAAGCCATAGGGCACGTCTTCGGTCACATAGCGCGTGTCCAGCGAGGTCGGCCCGTTCACCCCCTTGCGCGTGGCGACGATCTGGCGCAGCATCTCGGCCAATGGCCCGATCTCGATCTTGCCGGGCACGGCATAGGCTTGGTGGATGCTGCGCGCTTGAACGCCGAAGGCTTCGGCGACCCTCAGTCGCTCGCGGTCCAGATCCTCTAGAAAACGCGCAACGGCAGGAGTTATATATGGCTGCTGTGCCCATTCTTCCCCCAGTTCCATCCGCGTTAGATTGAACATTGCGATTCCGTAATGCACCGACGGATTGAGATTGCCCAAATCGACGCCAATCATGTCTTCGACAAGCGAGAACCGGTCCCCGAACAGGTTGCGGCACAGCGACAGCGCTTCCTCGCCAGCGCTGTGTGGAATGACCGCCATTTCGACCTTCGGCCGAAGTAGCGAGATCGAAACCGATGTCGAGCTGGTCTGCCGACCCGTGGACGCAGTAGTATTCCAGGCCACGATGGGGCAATCGAGGCCGCGCGCTGACAGCAACTTCGACAGATAGAGGGCTGCGAAAGACAGATGCGCGCTGAGAATGATAGTCTGATCAGGGCGCAGGACCGGCGCGATACGATCCATCACGTCGCGGTAGCCAAAAGCGGGGATCGCGAAGATGAGGGCCTCGCCATCAGCGAGTTGCTGCGCGGACCTCAATACGTCGACGTCAAACACCCCCTCCAGCGCGTTGCTCGCTTTCAACAGTGCGCCTTCAGCCAGTTCGGTTCCTCGCTTTCCGCTAGGCGACCAGAGCATCGGGTTGTGGCCCCGATCGGCTAGGAAGGCTGCATAGCTATAGGCGATGCCACCGGCGCCAATGATTGATACCTGCATGAACGCCCCATCTCCAGTGAATTGCTTCGTGATCAGAGCAGAGTTTGCAGCATTGAACAAAGTCGAAATATCGTATTCGATATAACCAGAAGCTATGTGCGCCTCCCCGGAGTATGATCAGCGCAAGATCGCTATCGCTCCTGACAAAGGGCTGCATAGCGATCAGCTTTTACGCGTTCTGAATGTGAACCGCCGTTGGTCCACTTCCCGCCCTGCAAGTCGCTTATCATCGTTTGTCGCTGCGCCATGAACGAACGGCTGCTTCAGTCCGATGCTGCGAGCGCCATGCGGCGCTGCCATCAGGCAGCTTTCCGCCCTTAGCGGCTTCAGGTCGTTTTCCCCGGCGCGCGGCATCCCTTCACCGAAAATCCCGCCCCTTCACCTTGATGCTGTCCAGATGCAGGTCGCGGACATACATGTCACGGGGCCGCGGACCTTCAGGCACGATCCCGCGCGGATCCGGGGCTGGGCTGCCATGACGGAACTCGTCGCCACGCCCGTGGGGCAGGGGGAAGGCGGTGCCGCCTCGGCCGACGCCGGCTAGCTCGCGCGACAGGTCGGTCAGCTGATGGGCGACCAGATGCGCCACCTCGCCCTCGCGCTGAATGCGGCCCCGGACGGCGATCATCCCTGCGCCGAGAATGGTGCGGCGATGCGCCTCGAAGACCCTGGTCCAGATGACTAGGTTGGCGACGCCGGACTCGTCTTCCAGCGTGATGAACATCACCCCTTTGGCCGATCCGGGCCGCTGGCGGACCAGGACCAGGCCGGCCACGGAACACCAGGTCCGGTCGCGGCTGGCCATGGTATCGGCACAGGTGACGATACGGCGCTGCTTCAGTCTGTCGCGCAGGAATTCCACCGGATGCCGGCGCAGCGACAGCCCGGTATGGCCGTAATCCTCGACCACCTCGCGGCCGAGAGTCATCGGATGCAATGTGATCGCGGGTTCGGCTGCCTCGGGGTTGCTTTCGCACTCGCGGTCTGACGCCGCCGCGAACAGCGGCAGTTCCTCGGGGGCTAGTCCCTTGATGGCCCAAAGGGAGTCGCGGCGGGAGAAGCCGAGGCTCGGGCGGAAGCCGTCGGCCTCGGCGATCCGGGTCAGCGCCGCCAGCGGCGCGCGGACCCTGCGCCACAGATCCTCGACCGAGGCGAAGGGCTGATCGGCGCGGGCGGTGACGATGGCGGCACCGTGGGCATTGGCGAGTCCCTTGACCATGCGCAGCCCGAGACGGACGGCAAAGCGGCCTTCCTCGTCTTCCGGCCGGCCGGTCGGCTCCAGGGTGCAGTCCCAGCGGGAGGCGTTGATGCAGACGGGCCTGATCTCGACGCCATGGTCGCGGGCATCGCGGACGATCTGCGCCGGGGCATAGAAGCCCATCGGCTGGCTGTTCAGGAGCGCGGCGCAGAAGGCGTCCGGGTGCCAGCACTTCAGCCAGGCCGAGGCATAGGCGACCAGGGCGAAGGAGGCGGCGTGGCTTTCCGGAAAGCCATAGGAGCCGAAACCCTCCAACTGCCTGAAAGTGCGTTCGGCGAACTCCGCCTCATAGCCGCGCCCGACCATGCCGGACACCAGCTTGTCCTTGAAGGCCGAGACGCCGCCGGTGAACTTGAAGGTGGCCATGCTCTTGCGCAGCAGGTCGGCCTCGCCCGGCGTGAAGCCGGCGCATTCGATCGCCACGCGCATGGCCTGTTCCTGGAACAAGGGCACGCCGAGGGTTTTGCCCAGCACCTTTTCCAGCTCCGGCCTCGGATATTCGACCGGCTCCTTTCCTTCGCGTCGTCGCAGATAGGGGTGAACCATGTCGCCCTGGATCGGGCCGGGCCGGACGATGGCGACCTGCACCACCAGGTCGTAATAGGTGCGCGGCTTCAGCCGCGGCAGCATTGCCATCTGCGCCCGGCTCTCGATCTGGAAGGTGCCGATCGTGTCGGCCTTGCGAATCATCGCATAGGTGCGTGGATCTTCCGCCGGGATGGATGCCAGGTCATGGACGATGCTCTTGTGCTCGGCGATTAGCGCCAGCCCCTTGGCCATGCAGGTGAGCATGCCGAGCGCCAGCACATCCACCTTCATGAACCGCAGCGCGTCAATGTCGTCCTTGTCCCATTCGATGATCTGGCGGTCTTCCATGGCGGCCGGCTCGATCGGCACCAAGTCGTCGAGGCGGTCTTGCGTCAGCACGAAGCCGCCCGGGTGCTGCGACAGGTGCCGGGGGGCGCCCTGCAACTGCCGGGACAGGTCCAGCGTCAGCCGCAGCCGGCGATCCTCGGGATTGAGGTTCAGCGCGCGGATCTGCTCGTCGCTGACGCCCTCGTCGGACCATGCCCAGATCTGCCCGGAAATCGCCTGGATCAGATCCTCGGGCAGGCCCATCGCCTTGCCGACATCGCGTAGCGCGCCTTTCGAGCGATAGCGGATCACCGTAGCGGTCAGCGCGGCGCGGTCCCGGCCATAAGTCTCGTAAACCCACTGGATGACTTCCTCGCGGCGCTCGTGCTCGAAATCCACGTCGATGTCAGGCGGCTCACGGCGTTCCTCGCTGACGAAACGCTCGAACAGCAGGTCGTTGCGGCCGGGGTCGATGGCGGTGATGCCCAGCACATAGCAGACGGCAGAATTGGCGGCCGAGCCGCGCCCCTGGCAGAGGATGTCGCGGGATCGGGCGAAGCGGACGATGCTGTGGACCGTCAGGAAATAGGGCGCGTATTCCAGCTTTTCGATCAGGGCCAACTCATGCGTCAGGCTGGCCGTGACCTCCGGGGGCAGGCCTTCGGGGTAGCGGTCCGCCGCGCCCTCCCAGGTCAGCCGCGCCAGCGTCTGTTGCGAGGTCAGGCTGGGATCGTCTCGTTCCTCGGGGTATTGGTAGCAGAGTTCGTCCAGCGAGAAGCGGCAGCGGTCCATGATCTCGACAGTCCGCGCCAGGGCCTCGGGATAGCGCGCAAACAGCCGGTGCATTTCCTCGGGCGGCTTCAGGTAGCGGTCGGCGTGCCGTTCGCGGCGAAAGCCCAGGGCCTCGACGGTGACATTGTGGCGGATGGCCGTCACCACGTCCTGGAGGATACGGCGGGCAGGATCGTGATAAAGCACATCGTTGGTGACAACGGTCGGCACGCCCTGCTGGGCGGCGAGATTGGACAACTCGTGCAGCCGCAACTGGTCGTTCGGGCGGCGGCGCAGGGTCAGCGCCAGATAGGCGCGGTCGCCGAACAGGTCGCGCAGCCGCCGCAGGCGCAGCGCGCAGGTGTCGTCCGCCAGGTCCGGGACCAGAACGGCGATCAGGCCCTCGGCGTAATCGGCCAGATCGGACCACTCCAGACGGCACTTGCCCTTGCCGGCGCGGGATTTGCCCCGTGTCAGCAACCGGCACAGCCGGGCATAAGCCGCCCGGTCGGTCGGATAGACCAGCAGTGCGGTGCCGCAGGCCAGGTCCAGGCGGCAGCCGACCACCAGCCGGACGCCGGTGGCCTTGGCTGCCTCCCAAGCCCGGACGATCCCGGCCAGGGAATTGCGGTCGGTGACGGCAAGCGCCTCGATGCCCATCAGCGCCGCGGTGGCGAACAGCTCCTCGGCCGAGGATGCGCCGCGCAGGAACGAGAACTGCGATGTCACCTGCAATTCGGCATAGCGCGGCCCGGTCATCCGAAGACCCCGTGCAAAAACCAGCGGTGGCTGCCGGTCCCGAGGTTCTCGCCGTCGCCCGCCCGGAAGATCCAGAAGCGTTCGCCCCCGTCATCCTCGATGCGGAAATAGTCCCGCACGGCGATCAGCTCGGCGTCGCGCTTCCACCATTCGCCGAACACCCGCTCCGGCCCATCGGCGCGGCGGACCCGGCGGCGTATGCCGCGCCAGGCGATCCAGACCGGCGGATGGTCGGGCAAAAGCGCCATGGTCTCGATCGGCTCGGGCCGGGGCAGCAGGCGCGCAGGCCGCGGCCAGTGATCCGGCCAGCCGGCGCCGACCGGCTCGGCCAGGGGGGCGATGCGGGCAACAGAGCGTTCCGGCACGTCGCTTGGCACGGGGGCCAGGCGATAAACAGCACGGACGCCGACGCGGTTGGCCAGCACATCGATCAGGCCGGACAGATCGGCCGCCGGTTCCTCGATCAGGCGGCTGGCCGCCTGCCGGGCTGCCAGCGGCTCGGCGATGGTGGCGGTCAGCGACAGGATCTCGATGCCGAATCCCGGCGAGATGGTCTCGATCTTGTCGCACAAGAGCCGGGTCAGCCGCTTCGGGTCGCGCTGCGGTTGGGCGAGGCCGACGCGCACCGTCTGGATATTGCTGTCCACCCGCCAGCAGAGCAGGTCGAGCCGCCGCGCGCCAAGCTCGCGCTCTTCCAGGGCGGCGCAAAGTTGCACGGCCAGCTTGCCGATATAGCGGGCGATGGTCTCGGCGGCGGCAATGGGTTCGGCAAAGCTGCGGCGCACTTCGATCAGCCCGTTGGGGCGCAGCGGTTCGATCGGTTCGGACGCCTGGCCGAGGGCTTGGTCAAGCCTTCGGCAGAGTTCGGGGCCGAAGCGCCGGGCCAGCGGCGCGCGCGGCTGGCCGAGAAGATCGCCGATGCGGACGAAGCCCAGGGTTCGCAGTCCAGCCACGGTCGCGGGTGGCAGGCGCAGCGCGGCGAGGGGCAGGGGGGGCAACAGGCTTTCGCCTGTGCCTGGCTCACACAGAAAGACCGGGGCCGCACGATGCCGGGCCAGGGCATGGGCGGCCCCCCAGCTATCGGCGATTGCGGCGCGGGCGGTGACGCCGGACATCGCCAGCCGGCCGGTCAGCGCCTCCAGCATTGCCGCCTCGCCGCCATGCAGGTGGTCGGCGCCGGTCGAGTCGATGACGATCCCGTCCGGCGGATCGACGGCGACGATCGGCGAGAAGCGTTGCAGCACCCACAGCGCCAGCCGCTCAAGGCTGGCGGCATCCTCGGCCGGATCGGCAGGCGCGACCCGCAAGCCCGGCACCAGGGCCTGGGCCTTGCTGACCGGCATTCCGGCATGCAGCCCCAGCTGCTGAGCCACGGCACAGGCGGCGGTGACCAGGCGGCGATTGCCGACCCGGCCTGCCAGGATCAGCGGCGCCTCAGGCGAGGGCGCTGCGTCGCCCGCCTGCCGCCGCAGCCGGTCGGTCGGCCACAGCGGCAGGAAGACCGAGATGACCCGAGCCATCGCACGCCTCCAGTTCCAGATCGAAGCTTTCGCCCGCCCGCGCCCGGATCAGTTCCACAAGCCAGCGGGCGCGACTGAGGCCGGGGACGGGCAGGGCGGTCGAGGGAAGGACCGACACCCGCCAGCGGGTCATCGCCGCCGTGGGCTGCCCGAAATCCGCCGCATCCGCCTGCCGCCGCCAGCGGCGCAGGGCGATGCCGGTGGTGCCGGATGCCTTGCCGGCCAGGTGCAGCCGGCGCGACGCGGTCATCGACAGGCGCGCGACATCGGCGACCACGGCGCCAAGCCCGCCATGGCGGAGACCCTCCTCCATGCAGGCCAGGACGGACACATCGTCGCCCGCTTCGACATGGATCACACGGTCCGGCGCCAGTCCGGCTTGTTCCAACCCCGGCGCGAACAGGTCGGCTTGGGTCACGCACCACAGCACCTGGCCGGGCAGCCGCGCGGCGATCCCGGCCGCGAAGCAGGCCGCCGCCGCGCCATCGACCGCGCCATTGCCACCGCCCGCCACCTCGTGCAGGCAGCCAAGCGCCAGGCCGCCCTGCGGCAGCCGCCGGTCGAGCGCAGGCACGCCAAAGGGCAGCGCCCCGCGCGTGGGTCCGCCGTCGCCTTCCATCCGGGCGATCTGGTCGCGCAGGGCGGCAAGGGCGGGGTTGAAGGACCGGGCAGGCATGGGACGGCGAGGCTCCGGAGGAGGGCAAGAGACGAACAGATTTGTTCCCGTTTTGTTCCGTTCGCCTGGTCCTGTCAACAGGACGGCACGAAGAACCTGGGGATATCTTGTCCGCAGCCCGGCGTTATGCTGGCGTCCGAGGTGCCAAGCCCCATGCCAAGGAGGGTCGTCCCATCTGCAATCTTTACCACCTGACCACCAACCAGCAGGCGATCCGCGACCTCGCGCGGGTGATGCAGGACAGCCTCGGCAACCTGGAGCCGGACCTCGATGTCTATCCTGACCGGCAGGCGCCGGTGGTGCGCAACACGCCGGGCGGCCGGGAACTGGCCCGGCTGACCTGGGGCATGCCGACGCCGCCGCAATTCCTGAAGGCGAAGGGCGCGCCCGATGCCGGCGTCACCAATATCCGCAACGCGTCCAGTCCGCACTGGCGCCGCTGGCTCGCGGTCGAGAACCGCTGCCTGGTGCCGGCTTCCGCCTTCTCGGAATATGGGGTAAAGCCAGACCCGGCGACGAAACGCAAGCCGCTGCACTGGTTCGCCCTGGACGAGACCCGGCCGCTGTTCTTCTTCGCGGGCATCTGGACGCCGTGGACCGGCACAAGGGGTTCGATGAAGACGCCCCGGCACGGCGCGCATCAGCTCTTCGCCTTCCTGACCTGCGAGCCGAACGCTGTGGTGAAACCCATCCACCCCAAGGCCATGCCGGTGATTCTCACCACCGAGGTCGAGATCGAAATCTGGATGACGGCGGACTGGCCCGAGGCCCGCGCGCTGCAGCGTCCACTCGCCGATGATGCGCTGATGGTGCTGCCGCCTGACGCGCCCGACGAGCCGCAGGGCCGGTTGCTTTGACGGGGAGGGCAGGGCCCTGAAGATCGCCACCTACAACGTCAACGGCATCAACGGCCGCCTGGACGGGCTGCTCGCATGGCTGGCCGAGGCCCAGCCCGACATCGTCTGCCTGCAGGAGCTGAAGGCCGCGCAGGCCCGGTTTCCCGAAAAGCGCCTGGCGGAGGCCGGATATGCCGCCGTCTGGCACGGGCAAAGCCGCTGGAACGGCGTGGCCATCCTGTCGCGGATCGGCGAGCCGGTGCTGACCCGGCGAGGGCTGCCGAAGGATCCCGATCCGTCGCAAAGCCGCTATATCGAGGCGGCAGTCAACGGCCTGCTGGTCGGCTGCCTTTACGCCCCGAACGGCAACCCGGCGCCGGGGGCGAAGCTGGACTACAAGCTGGCCTGGCTGAAGCAGTTCACCGCCCATGCCCGGCAGCTTCTCAGCCTGGATATCCCGGTGATCCTGGCGGGCGACTTCAACATCATCCCGACCGAGCGCGATGTCTACAACCCCGACCGCTGGCGCGACGATGCGCTGTTCCTGCCGCAGGTCCGCAAGGCTTACCAGACGCTGCTGGGGCAGGGCTGGACCGATGCCATCGCCACCCTGCATCCCGATGCCGCCGTCTACACCTTCTGGGATTACCTGCGTCACGCATGGGAACGCGACGCCGGCCTCAGGCTGGATCATCTGCTGCTTTCCCCGCGCCTCGCCTCGACGCTGCAAGATGCCGGCGTGGATCGCGCGGTGCGGGGCAGGCCCAAGGCCAGCGACCACGCCCCGGCCTGGGCGATCCTCGAGGTGCCGTGATGCGGCGGCTGGACCTCTTCGGTGCCACCGCCGCCAGGCCCTGGCTGACCATTTCTGACCCTCATCCGCCGTCCGAGATTGCGACGGCTCTCTGCGTTCGAAGCCGCGAGTCGTTCGGTCGGAGCCGGTCTTTCGGCGATGACCACGGTGCCATCATGCGCCGGAATGTGAGGTATAGTCAGGCCACATACGAGGGCGCGATGGTTTTTCCGTCCCCACACTTTCCGAATGGAAACGTCCCTTACAGGCGATTCAGAGGATTTGATTCCCAGAAAGCAAGGCTCCTTTCCGTCCACACACCTACGCCTGAGGGCTGTGTGTGGACGGAAAGCTTGCGAGGGGGACACCCCCTTCGATCCCCCGATGCATGCAGCGCCTCTGTCATAGCACAGGAGCTAGCATGGCACGCCGAAAACATCCCGATCCACGTCGGGTCTTTCACATCCGTCTGTCCAACGCCGAATATGCCGACATCGAGCGCAAGGCGCAGGATGCCGGCGTGACCATGGCCGATCTGATGCGCACGGCGTGTCGGGAGGCGATCGTGGTCAGCCAAACCGACACCAAGGTAAATGCGGGCGAACTGCGGCGGCAGAACTATCTGCTGGCCGCAATCGGCAACAACCTGAACCAGCTCGCCCGGCATGTGAACACCCACAAGCAGGATGCCGACGGCCTGACGCTCGCCCTGCATCTTCGTCTGATCGCCCACGATATCCAAAAGGCCTTCTCGCTGGACGGCGAACTGATCGATGAAAGGGCGCGGTCATGATCATTACCTTCTCCAAGCACACCGGGGCCAAGGACGAAACCGGACTCTCGGCCATCAGGTATCTGACGGCAACGTCCTTCCCGAAAAAGCTTCCGGATGGTCGCAAGGTATTCGAAGACCGAAAGCCCGTGCCCCGGATCTTGCGCGGCAACCCGGACCTCGTCTCGCGGATGATCGCGAGCCTGCCCTTCAAGCATCGCTATAGTTCGGGCGTCCTCAGCTTCGCCCCGGAAGACATCGACCTCGAAAAGTTCGAAGGCCGGGATTCAGCCTTGGATGACATGCTCGACCGGCTGATGCGGGAGTTCGAGGATACGGTCTTTGCCGGCATCCCTCGGCACCAGCGTCCGCCCATCCTCTGGGCCAGTCACAGCCATGCCGGGCGTCTGGAACTCAACTTCCTGATCCCGCGCGGGGTATATTGCGCCCCTGTTGCCCGACAGAAAAAGCGCGGGAAGACCCGGCCATGCCGCGACGAACAGCCAAGTTCCCCGGCATTGGTCATCAAGAGCTTCAACCCGCACCCTCCTGGCGAGGCTTCGATTGAGTTGCTGGACGCGTTCCGCGACAAATGGAACGCCAGGTCCGGATGGGCCGATCCCCTCGATGCGTCTCGCCGCCGGGCGCTGAGGCTTCCGGACCACGTCCTGAAGCTTAATCGTAACGCCGAGCGCCTTGGCAAAGCTGCCAGGGATCCTGATCCCAGGGAACTGTTGCATGAAATCGCCGTGGGATGGATCCGGAATGAGGAGGTCTCCGATCGCAGCGAACTGATCAAGGCTCTGAAAAATCGCGGCTATGAAATCGCCCGCGAAGGCCATGACTACATCAGCCTCAAATCAAAAGGTCCTCACCAGCCCGGGTTTCCGGAGTTCAAGACTTCGACCCGAATGAAGGGCGGGCTCTGGAGCAGGCAGTTCGTCTCCCGGGATTACGCGATGGAGCTGATCGAAGCCTCCCCATACAAGGATGTCGGCGCACGTCTCGACGACATCGATCTTACGGACGTTTACGAACAACGACTCGAGCGGCGCAAGCAGTTCAATCGCAAGAAATACCCAGCTGTGGTTGAGCCGGACCCTGAACCCCTTTCCGACTGGCTTGATTTTTCGCCGACCAAACCTGTTGTGGATTGTAACCGCCCGGTTGCCACCGCCTGCCTGAGCGTGGGGTGATCGGCTAAGACACGTGCATAGCGACGTCGTTAACGACGTATCTTATGCGGGGCTTTCG
>NZ_UZWE01000066.1 GCF_900631945.1 Paracoccus haematequi | reverse complement strand
GTCTTATCTCGACACGCTGCGCTGGGTGTTCATCGCCGTGGCGCTCGTTGGCATCGCGGTCACGATCTACGCGCGGCTCGATGACTGGAAGCGGGGGCGTCGATGATCGCCACGCTCCTGACCAGGTTCGCCGCCAGCCCGTGGATGCGGGCGACGCTACGCTACGGCGCCACCGCGCTCGCGGTGCTGCTGTTCCTGCTCGCACTCCGGCGTTCCGGCGAGCGCACTGGCCGCCTCTCCGAACGCTATGAGACCACGGAGAAGATCAATGATGCCCAACGCCGGATGCTGGAGGCCGCGGCTCGCCGTCCTCGCAATCGCGACGAGCTTGCTGAGCGGCTGCGCGACGGTCGGTTCTGAACAAAGGATCATGGCACTTTGTCCGCCGGTCGTGGAGTATAGTCAGGAGTTACAGACGCGGGCGGCAGACGAACTCGCGCTCCTGCCGGAGCGTTCTGCGGTCGCCGAAATGCTGAGCGACTACGCCGTCATGCGGGAGCAGGCGCGGGGATGTGGCGGGCAGTAGGTTCATCCCGCAGCCCCGTACGACACCCCGCCAGCACGAGCGCGGTCAGGACGCCAGGCTTGCGTCGGCAAGAGAATCCCTGATGCGGGGAGCCAGCTCTCGCGCCGTGCGCCCTGCGCCGATCAGCGTTGCGGAGGCGGCGCCCGTCCAGTTCCCGTATCCCGCGAGCCACAGCCTTGGTTCCTTGACAGCGCGTTGGTCGACCACCTCGATACGCCCGTCAGCTTCGACCACGCCGAGGGGCAGAAGGTGCTCGGTTGCAGGACGGAAACCCGTGCACCACAGGACAGCGTCGATCTGCGTCTCGGTCCCGTCTCGCCAGGCCACGCCCGTCGCAGTGAAACGCTCGAAGGGACGGACGGAGGTGAGCACGCCCCGATCTCTCGCCTCCTTCACAGGCGGGACCATGACGATGTCGCCCAGCGTGGTGGTTGCGGCCTGATCGAAGTCTCCGCGCACCCGCGCGCTGGCCCGCTCGAAGAGAACCCGGCCGTCGACGTCGTCAGGCAGAAAGACCGGCTCCTTGAGCGTGACCCAGATGGTCTCGGCGACCTCGCTCACTTCGGCGAGAATCTGCGCCCCGGAATTGCCGCCGCCGACGATCAGCACCCGTTTGCCGGCGAACGGCTGCGGGTTTCGGTAGTGCGCCGAATGGAGATGAATGCCTCCGAAGAGCTCCCTGTCCGCGTAGTCCGGAAAATAGGGCGCGCCCCATGTCCCGGTGGCGCTGACGACCGCGCGTGCTGTGAGGCCACGCTGATCCTTCAGGCGGAGACGCAGCCGTTGGCCGTCGCGCTCCACGGCTTCCACTTCGCACGGCCGTTCGATCGGGAATTCATAACGGCGTTCGTAGCGCGTCAGATAATCAATCACCTCGTCGCGGGTCGGAAAGCCCTTAGTCTGGCTCGGCGGCATGGGCCAGCCGGGCAGCGAGCTGTAGCCCGCTGGCGAAAACAGGCGCAGCGAGTCCCATGTATGACGCCAGGCGCCACCGGGCCGCTCCTCCGCGTCCAGCACCACGAAATCGAGACCGGCGCGGCGAAGGTAGTAGGCGACCGCAAGGCCGGCCTGTCCGCCCCCGATCACCACGACATCATGGTCGACGCCTCTCATGCCGAGCGCTTCTGCGACGCGGTGGCAATCGAAGAGAGGTCCACCGCCGGATCCACGGCGTTTCCTGCGGCCTTCCTTTCGGAGTAGCGGTCGACGAGGCGTGCCGCATGGCGGCGGGTGAGAATGGTGAAGCGGACCAGCTCCTCCATCACGTCAACGATGCGGTCGTAGTAGTTCGAGGGCTTCATCCGCCCGGCCTCGTCGAACTCATCATACGCCTTGGCGACGCTCGACTGGTTGGGGATCGTGATCATCCGCATCCAGCGGCCCAGGAGCCGCAGCGAGTTGACCGCGTTGAAGCTCTGGGAGCCGCCGGATACCTGCATCACCGCGAGCGTGCGCCCCTGTGTCGGGCGCATCCCACCCATGTTGAGCGGCAGGTTGTCGATCTGCGCCTTCATCAGGCCGGTGATCTGGCCGTGGCGCTCGGGGCTGCACCAGACCATGCCTTCGGACCACACAGCATGCTGGCGCAGCTCGTGGATCGCCGGGTGATCGTCGCCCGCGATCTGGTCAGGGAACGGCATGTCCGAGGGATCGAAGATGCGGACCTCGGCGCCAAAGAGGCGCAGCAACCTCGCCGCCTCCTCGGTCGCCAGCCGGGAATAGGAGCGTGGCCGCAGCGAGCCATAGAGCAGCAGGATCCGCGGTTTGTGTTCCTCGGGTCCAAGTCCGATCGCCGGGCGCCTCTGGACAAAGCGCGTGTCCAGGGCTGGCAGGTGGTCGGGATCGGGAAGTGGACGCAAACGCATTGTAAATCCTTCTGCTCGCGGAGCTCGGGGTCAAACGGGATGGCGCAGGAGGTCGCGCGGGCCTCGGGCGGCGGAGCAATCGAGTGAAATCGGCGCTGGTCGAAACATCAGTTCTGCTCCCTTGTTCTGAGTGCCCCGATGGCGGTTTCCTCAGCCGGGAACCAGTGCGTGGTCCGGTTGGCGAACCAGACCAGCGACAGCATCACGGGCACTTCGACCAGCACGCCAACCACTGTGACAAGGGCGGCGATGGAGTTCAGGCCGAACAGGCCGATGGCCACCGCGACGGCCAGCTCGAAGAAGTTCGACGTGCCGATCATCGCGCAGGGAGCGGCGACGTTATGCGGGACACGCCAGGCTTTCGCCGCCCAGTATGACAGCGCGAAGATCCCGTAGGACTGGATCAGGAGCGGGATCGCAATCATCACGATGACCAATGGCTGGCTCAGGATCACCGCGCCCTGAAAGCCGAACAGCAGCACGACTGTCGCGAGCAGGCCCACAACCGAGAATGGCTTCACCTTGGCTGTAAACGCGCCAACGGTGGCTTCGGCAGCGGCCGGATTGGCGGCGCCGCGCGTCATCAGCATCCGCGTCACGATACCCGCGACGAGCGGGATCACAATGTACAGGCCGACAGACAGGATCAGCGTTGCCCAAGGCACGGTGATGTCGGTGACACCCAGCAGCAAGGCCACGATCGGCGCATACGCAAACACCATGATCGCGTCGTTCAGTGACACCTGCGCCAGAGTATAGTTCGGATCCCCCCTGGTCATTTGCGACCAGACGAACACCATCGCCGTGCACGGTGCCGCGCCCAGCAGGATCAGACCCGCGATGTACTGGCCCGATGTGCCAGGCTCGATGAACGGCGCAAAGATCCAGTCGAAGAACAGGACGCCGAGTGCTGCCATGGTGAAGGGTTTGATCAGCCAGTTTACGGCCAGCGTGATGATCAGACCCTTGGGCCGTTCATGGACCCGCGCCAGCGCCCGAAAATCCACCGCCACCATCATCGGATAGACCATCGCCCAGATCAGCACGGCGACGACGAAGTTGACCGAGCCGTATTCCAGCGCGGCAAGGAAGTTCATCAGCCCCGGCGCGATCTGGCCAAGCGCCAGACCGGCGATGATGGCCAATGCGACCCAGAGCGAAAGATAACGTTCAAATGCAGACATGGGCGATGGCGTCCTTGTGGCTTCAGGCGAGTCTGTTGCCCGCGCTATCGGCGATCCTCTCGCCGTCCTCCTTGGTGAAGGCCCCCGTCTGGGACGGCAGGAGGTCGAGCACGGTTTCGGAGGGACGGCAGAGTTTGACGCCCTTCAGCGTGATCACGATGGGCCGGTTGATCAGGATCGGGTGAGCCTCGATCGCATCGAGCAGTTGCTCCTCGGTCAGACCGGGGAGGTGGAGACCGAGTTCGCCGTAGGGCGTACCCTTCTCGCGCAGGATGTCCCGAACCGACACGCCCATCCGCTCGACGAGCCGTTGCAGCAGCGTGCGCGAGGGCGGAGTCTTGAGGTACTCTATGACGTGAGGCTCGATCCCGGAGTTGCGGATCATGGCCAGCGTGTTGCGCGACGTGCCGCAGTCGGGATTGTGATAGATGATGACGTCGGTGTCGTTCGCGCTCATACGCTGCTGCCCTCCTTGATCCCGGTGTTGTTGAACGGATCGCAGGCAACGGCTCCACCCGCGCAGTCGCTGGCATCGCCGCCGCAGCAGTTCTCCGTGAGATAGGCCATCAGCCCGTTCATCGCCGCAAAGTTGGCCGTGTAGATCAAGGATCGCCCCTCACGGCGGAACGTTACCAGGCCGGCATGCTTCAGCTGGCTCAGGTGAAACGAGAGGGTGGCCGAGGGCAGGCCGAGCTTCTCGCCGATTTGCCCGACCGCGCGTCCTTCGCTGCCCGCCTGCACCAGCAGCCGAAAGATGTCGAGACGGGTCTCCTGCGCGAGCGCGGCCAAGGCCGCGATGGTGCCTTCTCTTTCCATATCTCCAGAATAGTGGAAATGTCCCTGGTGTCAATGCCAGGATGGCCTGCCGATCTGCTCCAGCGGTGGCTGTGAAAATGCGCTGGAACTGCATCTGGCACCATTCACCTCCTCCGCGGCCGGATTCGCCGGCGCCAATGCCATTCGGCCGATCGGCGACCGAGACCGTCCTGGCTCTCGACGTCGATGATCGAGACGCTGCTATCGACGATGTTCGTCGCGAACCTGAAATTTCCTTCGGCCGATAGCGACGCGGTCTGGGTGCCGCCGGTCGTGATCGTCATCAGAGCACGTCTCCTTGCCGTCCCCCAGTCCGTCTCGCGAGATGACGCCGTGGCGGTGGCTCGGGTGAAGGCGCTGCCATCATCGTACCAGCAGCACCGGCACCTGCGCCTTCTGCAGCATCGCCGTAGTGGTGGAACCAACCATCAGGCTGCGGATGCGGGAATGACCATAGGCCCCCATGACGAGGACGTCGGCGCCGCTGTCCTTCAGATGCGCCAGGATAGCCTCCTCGGGCGTGCCGTGCAGAAGCCGCGTCGTGGCGGGGATGCCGGCCCGTGCCAGCACGACCTGCGCTTCATCGAGCGCCGTTCGGGCATCCGCGCTGTCGCCCACACGGACGATCTCGATCTTGAGGCCGCGATAGGCGGGCAGCTGCGCCACGCGTTCCAGCGCCCGCCGCGCCGATGGACTGCCGTCATAGGCCAGGATCGCGCGACGCAGGTGTTCGCGCGTCTGTCGGGGCGCCATCAACACCGGAAGCTTCGACGCCCGCACGATGCGTTCGAAGTTCGATCCCAGATGCCCCGGCGCGCGGTCGGCGCTTTCTCCGCGCTTGCCGACGACAATCAGGCCCGACCCGGCCTCCTGCGCGGCCAGGCTCTCCAGCAGGTCGCCCTGCCGCAACTGTGCCGTCACGCGCGTCACCCCGGCGGCTTTCAGAATCTCGGTGGCGTCGTCCAGAACCGCGCGGCCCTGCGCCAGTGCGAGCTTTGCACGTTGTTCGTCCAGCGCCGACAGTTCGCCCAGCAGGGCTGAGCGCGCGCCCAGCCCGATCTCACCCGACAGGTCGGACTTCGGCGGCCCCTTGGGCGGCAGCACATGCAGCAGGTGCACGGGCGCGTCGTTGCGCGTCGCGGCCCAGGCAGCGAGGTCCAGAACCGGGCGCAAGAAGTCCGACCCGTCGATCAGGGCGATGATGGTGTTGGTCATGTCATCTTCCTCAATGCGCCATGAGCTTGCCGAGGGCGCCCGGCTTGTCGTGGACCGCCAGCCGGTCGACGATGGTCTCGGTCGCCTTGTTCATGCCGGCGATCTCCACTTCAGCCCCGTCGCGGCGGAACTTCAGCACCGCCATGTCCAGCGCCTGGACCGACGAAATGTCCCAGATGTGCGCGCGGCTGACGTCGATGGTGACGCGCTCGACCGCTTCGCGAAAGTCGAGGGCGGTCATGAAATCCTCGACCGAGCCATAGAAAAGCTGGCCTTCAACGACATAGGTGCGGTGTCGGCCATCCTCGCTGAGCGTCGAGGTGACACGGAACAGCTGCGCGATCTTTGCCGCGAAGAAGATGCCCGACAGCAGCACGCCCACCAGCACCCCGATCGCCAGGTTGTGCGTGTAAACCACAGTGACGACCGTCGCGATCATGACGACGGACGACGACAGCGGATGCGTGCGCAGGTTGCTAATCGACGACCAGGAGAAGGTGCCGATCGACACCATGACCATGATCGCGACCAGCGCCGCCATCGGGATGATGGCGACCAGGTCGCCCAGCACCACGACCATGAACAGCAGGATTACCCCGGCGGCAAAGCTGGACAGCCGGCCGCGTCCACCCGACTTGATGTTGATGATCGACTGCCCGATCATCGCACAGCCCACCATTCCGCCGATGAAGCCGGTGACGGTGTTGGCCACGCCTTGGCCAATGCATTCCTGGTTGCGGTCGCTGGCGGTGTCGGTCAGTTCATCCACGATGTTCTGGGTCATCAGGCTTTCCAGCAGCCCGACAATTGCCACCGCGACCGAGTAGGGCAGGATGATCGCCAGCGTCTCGAAGGTCACGGGCACGTCGGGGATCAGGAACATCGGCAGCGTGTCAGGCAGCGCGCCCATGTCGCCGACCGTCCTTACGTCCCAGCCCATTGTCCAGGCCAGCGCGGTCAGGACCACGATGGTGACCAGCGGTGACGGGATCGCGCGGGTGAGCGTCGGGAACAGATATATGATCGCGAGCCCGGCTGCGACCAGCGCCCAGGTCAGCGGGCCGGCCCGCGTTGGGTCGAGCTCGGGCAGCTGTGCCATGAAGATCAGGATTGCGAGCGCGTTGACGAAGCCGGTCATCACCGACTTCGAGACGAATCGCATGAAACGGCCCAGCTTCAGCAGTCCCGCGCCGATCTGGATCAGCCCCGCCAGCACCGTCGCAGCTAACAGGTATTCCAGCCCGTGGTCCTTCACGAGGGTGATCATCAGCACCGCAGTCGCAGCGGTCGCGGCCGAGATCATCCCAGGCCGCCCGCCGACGATGGCGGTGATCACGGCGATGGAGAAGCTGGCGTAGAGGCCGATCTTGGGGTCCACGCCCGCGATGATGGAAAATGCGATCGCTTCGGGGATCAGCGCCAGGGCGACGACGAGGCCCGAAAGGATGTCGGCTCGGATGTTGCCAAGCCATTCGTCGCGATAATTAGGGAAGAAAGTCATGAACCGTCCTGTGGCGGCACCCGGATCGGTGCCGTCTTGTGTGTCTGGTGAAAACAGGTTGTCCGGCGGATCGGCGGCCGGAAGAGCCACCCGGAATTGCACCGGGTCCAAGCGGGTTTGTTGCCGTCTAGACCAGCGCGCCGCCGCTGCCAAGACTCGGCCGGCGGGCAGCGAGCCAACCCGAGGCAGAGTGGCAACCTGCTGATCGGACATCCCCGCAATGCCGATAGGCTTGCTGCGTACGCCGTCACGCGGGATCGCAGGCCGCAAAAAAAGCGCTCAGCCGGGTCCGCGGCGCATGATATCGCTGATGGATCAGCGCCCCTCTCGTCTCCTCCAGGCAAGTCGGAAGGACGTCTGGAAGAAGTTAACAAACGGGCGCATCGGCCGTTAGAGGTTTGCGGGCGCCCCCGCCGCCGGAAGGCCGTCGGAGGCAAGCAAGCTCGCGAACGTCATGCCCGCGTCATCGAGCCTTACGGTCATCGTCGATCGTGAAAACGGTGGTCGAAAGCTGGCGCCGGAGTGAACCCCGGCGCCAGAGACTCAGCGGGCCGCGCCGCCGTAGACGATGCCGTTCGGGCGATCACCGACTGGTAGGGTCTTGACGACGTCCTGGCTCCCCACGTCGATGATCGACACGGTATCGTCGGCTATGTTGGTCACGAACACGAATGCCCCGTCGGTCGATACCGAGACTCCATGGGCGCCGCCGCCGGTGGTGAGGGTCTTCACGACCTGACCGGTCGCGGTGTCGATCACGGAAACGGTGTTGTTAGGCTCCGCGTCGGTGCCCTGGTTGGCCACGTAGACGTAGGCCCCATCCGGTGTCGCGACCATCTGGATCGGGTTCGGCCCGACGTCGATCCTGTTCGTCACCTCGCGGGAGGCGGTGTCGATGACGGCCACACGGTTCTCGTCCCGGAGAGAGACGTAGACCTGATCGCCAGACGGCGTGAACCCGACCTGAACGGGCGCTGCGCCCACCGGAATGCGCGCAACTTCCGTCAGATCCTGCGTGTCGATGACGGAAACCGAGCCATCCTCGACATTAGCCACATAGAGTTGGCTCTCATCGGGACTGAGGCGAAGGCCGTGCGGATAATCCCCCGTCGCGATGCGCCCGATGACCTCGGCCTTTGCGAGGTCGACCACAGCGATCTCGTTGCCGCCGGCCAGCGAGACAAAAGCGCGCCCCTGCCGGTCAGCGACCACATGGGCCGGGTGCGAGCCTACCGTCACGGTCGCCGTGGGCGCCGAGAGGTCCCGCGGATCGAGAATGACCAGCAGACCCTCGGCCGCGCCCTCCGCGCCGTGCCCATGGCCGTCCGAGCCGTGATCCCCCTCGGCGGCAGGATCTCCGACCGCCAGCAGCAGCTTGCCATCCGGCGTCAGATCGACGTTGTGAGGCGCGACCGGGATCGTAACCGTGACGAACGCCCCCGTGCCGAGATCGAAGGCGCTGATGGAATTGCCGCCCTCGTTGGCGGAGTAGACCGTTCCGCCGGTCTGAGCAAAGGGCGACGGCGCGTCGCCGGCCTTCGCCTCCAGCCATGCCTGCATCTCGGCGATCTCGGCTTCCTGCGCCGCGATGATCTGGTCCGCCCATGCCCTGGTCTGCGGGTCGTCCCCGTATTGCTGGACGATCCGGGCCATGTCGATCGCGCCCTGATGATGGGGGATCATGCCCCGGACGAAGGCGACATCCGGATCATCCGCCATGACGCCGTCCATCATCGGCCCGTGCATTTCATTCATCGATTCGACGTAGGCCCGGGTGAACTCCGGAAGGCTTTCGTGGGCCGGGGCGGCACCCTCGTTCGGCGCGCCCATCATCCCCTGCATCATTCCGCCCTGCATCATCTGGTGCATCGCGCTCATGCATTCCGGGGCCATCGCCTGCATCATGGCTTGGCACTGCTCTGGCATCATCCCTTGCATGCCAGCCATCTGGCCTGAGGGAGGCGTCGGCACGGGAGCCTGCTGCACTTGCGCGGGCGGGGTTCCCGGGTGGTGGGCGTCATGCCCGGCCTGAGCGAGGGCAGCGCCAGGCAGGCCTGCCAGGACGCCGAGGGAAAGGGCGATTGCGGTTCGGTTCATTGATTTCATCCTTTCGATCCAGAGCGCTGACCCGGGGTTTCGGGTCGCGGTTCTCCGTTCTGTTCGCTGGTCTTTCGGGTTTGCACAGGAGCGGCCGGAGACAACATTCGTTCTCGCGGCGATCCCCTGCGCATCACGCAGCGATAGGACGTGGTGGTCTCAGGATGCCTTCGGGGAATCGGTCGTGCGGGTCAGGGCGCACAACCGTGAAAGCCTCACCGCTCGTCGGCGGGCCGAACTCCGGCGGCGCGACGGGAACTGCGGCGGTCAGACAGGTCTGACAGCAATCCGCAAGGTTTGGGCTACTGTCCGTGTTCACGCAGCCTGCCGATTGATTGGCGCCATGGTCGTCCGACACGTGATGCTGGGTGCAGTGGCTTGCCTGGGCAGCGGCCTGTTGCTGGTGGATGGCGTGTCCGGTCGGGCTCGCATGGACTGGGACCTGCAGAACCAGTGCGCCGATGGCAAGCAGCAGGATGCAGATCGCAAACCGGCGCAGTCGGCCGCAACTCGCCCGAAATTTGACCCCCGCCCGTTCGGTCATGCGCCACCTTCCTTGCCGGCGGCACGCCGGCCCTGCGCGATGTCGCGTTCACGTCGCGCGCCACCCGACGTGGGGCGCCAGCCCCGCGGACGGAGGCAGGCCGCCACAGCGAGGTGCTGTTTGAGATCATCCGCGAGCCTGGCGTTCATGTCGGCGGCGCCTTTCAGATTTCCCGCGAACCGAGGAAGCGCCCGAAGCTCCGGGTGGTCGGGCCGAACAGGAACGCTTCATACGGCTCGGGATCGACGCCCGGGAAATCCATGCCGGGCGAGCCGGCAGGCATGCCGGGAACGGCCAGCCCCGTCGCGTCAGGCCGCTCGACCAGCAGGCGGCGGATCGCCGCGGCAGGCACATGACCCTCGATCACATAGCCGTCCACCTCGGCGGTGTGGCACGATGCCAGTTCGGCCGGCACGCCGAGGCGCTGCTTGAAGCTGTCCATGTCGGTGGATTCCACAACCCGCACCGGGAACCCCGCGGCCTCGATATGCGCGACCCAGCCATCGCAGCAGCCGCAGGACGGATCCTTGGTAACGCTCACCAGCGGCAGCGTTTCGGCATGTCCCCAGCCGGCCGTGGACATCAGCAGGGGCAGCGCGCCGGCAGCGGCCAGAATGGCGCGCCGGCTGATGTTGCTGTCGTTTCTCATAGTCACACCTTTTTTCATGGATGTATTGTCTCGCCGTCACGGTCCGCATCCGGCTCACAAGGGAGTGATGGGCAAACCGAGGGCCGTGGCACCGGCATCGTCATAGCTTCACCCTCCGCAGCCGAGCGGCATTGGTGATGACGCTGACCGATGAGAGCGCCATGGCGGCGGCCGCAATGATCGGAGACAGCAGGATGCCGAAGAACGGATAGAGGACCCCGGCTGCGACCGGCACGCCGAGCGCGTTGTAGATGAAGGCGAAGAACAGGTTCTGGCGGATATTGCCCATGACCGCCTGCGACAGCCGCCGCGCCCGCACGATGCCGGTCAGATCGCCCTTCAGCAGCGTGACACCCGCGCTCTCCATCGCCACATCGGTGCCGGTGCCCATGGCGATGCCAACGTCCGCAGCGGCCAGCGCCGGTGCATCGTTGACGCCGTCGCCTGCCATTGCCACCACCTCGCCCGCCGCCTTGTGCCGCTGCACGACCGCGCTTTTCTGATCGGGCAGAACCTCGGCCTCGACCTCGTCGATGCCGAGATGGCGCGCGACGGCCTTCGCTGTGGTCCAGTTGTCGCCGGTCAGCATGACCACGCGGATGCCCTGCGCCTTCAGCGCGGCCAGCGCCTCCGGCGTCGAGGGCTTGACCGGATCGGCGATAGCGAAGATCGCGGCGACGCGGCCATCCACCCCCATGAAGATCGCGGTCGCCCCGTCCTCGCGCAGCCGGTCGGCTTCATCGGCGAGCGGAGCGACATCGACGCCTTGCTCGGCGAGGAACTTCGCATTGCCAAGCGGAATGCGCTTGCCTTCGACCACCCCGAGCGCGCCCTTCCCGGTCGGCGAGTCGAAATCCGCAACCGGCGCCGTCGCGATCCCGCGCTCCTCGGCGGCGCGGACGATGGCCAGCGCCAGCGGATGCTCGCTGGCCCGCTCCACACTGGCGGCAAGCCGCAGCGCCTCGTCCTCGCTGAAGCCAGCAGCCGGAACGATGGCGGTCACAGCGGGCCGGCCCTCGGTCAGAGTGCCGGTCTTGTCGACGATGATGGTGTTGACCTTCTCCATATTCTCCAGCGCCTCGGCGTTCTTGATCAGCACGCCCGCCTGCGCGCCACGGCCGACGCCGACCATGATCGACATCGGCGTCGCCAACCCCAACGCGCAGGGACAGGCGATGATCAGCACCGACACGGCAGCGATCAGACCGAAGGAGAAACGCGGCTCCGGGCCCCAGATCGACCAGGCGATGAAGGCAAGGATCGCGATCACGATCACCGCCGGCACGAACCAGCCCGACACTTGGTCGGCGAGGCGCTGGATCGGCGCGCGGCTCCGCTGCGCCTCGGCGACAAGCTGGACGATCTGCGACAACATGGTGTCGCGGCCAACTTTCCGCGCCTCGATCACCAGCGCGCCGGACTGGTTCATGGTGCCGCCGATGGCCGATGCACCGGCCTCCTTGGTCACAGGCATCGATTCACCCGTCACCATCGATTCATCGACGGCGCTGCGGCCTTCCAGCACTTCGCCATCGACCGGCACCTTCTCGCCGGGACGCACCCGCAGGCGGTCGCCGACATGCACGCTGTCGAGCGGAACCTCCTCCTCCATGCCATCGTCGCGAATGATCCGGGCGGTCTTGGGGGCGAGGTCGAGCAGCGCGCGGATGGCGCCGCTGGTGCTCTCTCGCGCCCGCAGTTCCAACACCTGCCCGAGCAGCACCAGCACGGTGATGACCGCCGCCGCCTCGAAATAGACCGCGACGGAACCGTCATGCTGGCGAAACGCATCGGGAAAGATACCGGGCGCAACTGTGGCGACGACGCTGTAGATCCAGGCGGTCCCGGTGCCCATGGCGATCAGGGTGAACATGTTGAGGCTGCGGTTGACCAGCGACTGCCAGCCGCGCTGAAAGAATGGCCAGCCGGCCCAGAGAACGACCGGCGTTGCGAGGATCAGTTGCAGCCAGTTCGAGGTCAGCTGGCCGACATAATGGCTCAAGCCAAGAAAATGGCCGCCCATTTCGAGGACGACCACTGGTATCGTCAGCGCCAGTCCGATCCAGAACCGACGTGTCATGTCGATCAGTTCCTCGTTGGGTCCGGCCTCGAGACTGACCAGCACCGGCTCCAGCGCCATGCCGCAGATTGGGCAGGAGCCGGGGCCGACCTGCCGGATCTCCGGGTGCATCGGGCAGGTATAGATCGTCCCCTCGGGCACCGGCTCTGCCGTGGCCGCCGCGGTCGCCGGATCGAGGTAACGTTCCGGCTCTGCCAGGAACTTGGCCCGGCAGCCGGCGGAGCAGAAGTAATACGGCCGGCCGGCATGCTCGGCCTTGTGCTCGGTCGTGTGCGGGTCGACCATCATGCCGCAGACAGGGTCCTTGACCTTGTGCGTGTCGTCCCGCGCGACGGCGGCGTGGTCATGCGCGTGATCGTGCACATGGCCGTGGTTGTGGTGATGGTGATCTGTCTTGCTGGCCATTTCTCACGCCTCCTTGGCGGTTTGCCCGATCATGCGTTGACTGCGAATTCGGTCATCATGCCGGTCTCGAGATGCGGCATGTGGTGGCAATGCAGCATCCAGCGTGCGGCCTCGCCCGCGTCCAGCGCGATATCGACCATCGACATCGGCGGCAAATAGACCGTGTCCCGCAGCGCGCCGCGGACCGCACGTCCGTTCAGCCCGACGACCTGGAACACATGCCCGTGCAGATGCATCGGGTGGCCCATCATCGACATGTTGTGGAAGGACAGCACGACCCGCTCGCCGCTGCGCGCGGCAAGCGGGCGATGCTGGCCCCAGACGGCCCCGTTGATGGTCCAGACATAGGGCTGCATCGATCCGCCTAGCATCACCATATGGCGGCGGTCCACCGGGCGATCCGGCAGGGCATCGGCGGAGATCAGGCGCGATTCCTGGGCAAGGTCGGTTTCGAAGGCAGGCGCTTCGGCCTCCGCCATGGTGTCGATGCGTCGGACGTCGGCGCCCTGCGTGGCAAGGATCAGCCCGGTGCGCTCGCGCGCGCCTTCCCGCAGCGCGAGGATCGGCCAGGCGCCGCCCGCGTTCGGCAGGTCGATTTCGAGATCGAGCCGCTGGCCCATGGCCAAGCCGAAGCGCGTGCCGGAAATCGGCTGAACGGCATGGCCGTCCACCGCGACGAGCCGGGCCTGCGCTTCGCCAGTCTCGATCCAGAACACCGTCGCCGCGGCGGCGTTGATCACCCGCAGGAGGATGCGCCCGCCGCGCTCGACCTGCACCACCTCGGGGTCCGACAGCGTGCGGTCGTTGGCCAGATAGGCGTCCCAGTCGTAGTCGTTAAGGTCCATCGCCATGCCGTCCATGGCGCCGTGATCCATGCCGCCCATCGGCGTGTTCCCCATCGCGCCTTGACCCATGGCCGCCATGCCGCCCACGCCCGCGCCGTGGCCGCCCCCGTGACCGTCGGCGGTCCCATGGCCGCCGAGGATCTCGGCCATCACCTCCTCGGCCGCCTTGAACGAGAAATCGTGAAGGAACAGCACCACCTCCTGGCGGTCGGCGGCGACATCCTCGGCGCTGCGCACGATCAGCGGCGCTGCCAGAAGGCGCATCTCGTGGATCGGCACATGCGCGTGCATCCAGTAGGTGCCGGGAAGCGGCGCGAAGTCGTAAGCGCGTGTCTCGCCAGGGGCGAGCATCGGCAAAGGCATTTCGGGCACGCCATCCTGCGCGTTAGGCGGGATCTGGCCATGCCAGTGGATCAGCGTGCCAACATCGAGATCGTTGCGCAGATTCACCCGGAACCGCGCGCCGGGATCAAGTGTCAGACCCTGTCCGGCCGGCCCGGCAAGACCCCAGACGGTGGCGGCGCGACCGTCGATGTCGAGCGTCCGGGTGGCGGCACGCAGCGACAGCGGGGCGGCGCCCTGCGCCGCCGCGATGCGCGGTAGGTGCGCATAGACCAGCATGGCGGCGCCAGCGGCAAGGAAGCCGCGTCGTGAAAGGGTATTCATGGTCGTCTCCTCGGGACAGCCTGTCCCGTTCATCAAAACCGACAGGACGCCGCGGGCCTCGTGGCCCGGACGCGATCAGAGGAGACGGAGCTTGGGAGGTCGTTCGTTCAGTCCAGGTGCCCGACTGGCGACGGTTTCAGCAGTTGGCAGGGCATGGCTGGCAGGCGCGTAAACGCTGGGCGAGTCTTCCCTCGGAAATGTCAGAAAGACCGAAAGACCTGAACAAAGCAACTCACAGCTTCCAGCATCCATCGATCCGCAGTGCTGTTCGCCGTCACAGGAACGGTCGCTGCCGGTCGCAACCTGCGTCATCTCGCTGACATGCGCCGCGTGATCCGGCCCTGCGCTCAGGCGCGCCGCATGCGCAGACGTCGCCGTCGTCATGAAGGCGATCACGAGCACGGCCAGCATGGTGACGAGGCGCGAGAACATCCCGGAAAGATAGGCGCTGGTCACGGGAATGTCCATTGCCCCAAGCGTCGCGCCTCTGGCAGAACTTCATCCTCGGCATATAGCCAATAGAAATTCCTCGCCACCAATCATGCAACTCATGAGTAAAGAACTCCGTAACATCTTGTGGCTCGGATTGCTCCTCGGCGGCCTGATCCTGGCGATCCTCGCTGGATGGCATCAGGCCCGGACAACCTCCACCGCCGCGGCATCTGCAGAAGTCGAGCAGGGGCGGCAGGTCTATGCGGACCAATGCGCCTCCTGCCACGGTGCGGACCTGGAGGGGCAGCCGGACTGGAAGACACCCCTTCCGTCCGGGCGTCTCCCGGCGCCACCGCACGATGCCGGCGGCCACACGTGGCACCATCCCGATGACATCCTGTTCCGCATCGTCAGGGAAGGCACGGCCGCCATCGTCGGGGGCGGCTATGAGAGCGACATGCCGGGGTTTGCCGATCTTCTCAGCGACGCCGAGATCCGGGCTGTCCTCGCCTATATCAAGAGCACCTGGCCAGAGCGCGAGCGGACCTACCAGGAGAATGTGTCGCAACCACACTGATGGCACCTTCGGGATGGAGCTGCCCCTGCGACCGGCAGTGCAATTTCCCGAGGCCCACCGGTCACAGTTGAGGCCGCCGAACAGAAGCGGCATGTTTGGATCGACCTGATGGCGAAACCTTTGGGAGGGATGTTCGTGGGATTATTCATGGCTTACTTGGCATTTGAAGCGCGCTCGATCTTGGCGCCGCCTCGGGTTTTCCCTCGATGAACAATCCCGGCTCCAGTTCATCGAAGCGGGTTCAGGACCGCACGGACCGACTCAACAAGAACTGCTTCTGCGTTACACTGGACCTTCCATCGCTGCGCGAAGCGATGGAGCGCGAGGCCGGTGAGCCGGCATTCTTCGAGACGTTCATCCGCCCCAAGGCCCATCTGTTCTCGCACGTACCGGTGTTCCTTTCGGCCACCACCGTGGATGAGATGCGCGCCATCGCAGCGGCTGTGGAGACCACCGCCCAACTCGCGGCATACAAAGCCGCGGTCCTTTCCTGGGCGCCGGAAATCGCGCGGGCGGATCACGGTCCGATCGGGGCATTGATGGGCTACGACTTTCATCTTGGCGAAGACGGCCCCCGGCTGATCGAGATCAATACCAACGCCGGCGGGGCATTTCTCAATGCCTTTCTTGCAAGGGCGCAGCGCGCGTGTTGTGCCGAAATGGACATCCCCCCGACGCTGCTATCCTTTGAGGACGCGGCGTTCCGCATGTTCCAGAACGAATGGATTCGGCAGCGTGGAACGGGCGCGCCAGAACGCATCGCCATCGTCGACGACAATCCGCCGGAACAGTATCTTTATCCCGAATTCGTGCTCGCGCGGCGGGTTTTCGCGGCACGAGGGGTAGACGCGGTCATCGCCGATGCCAGCCAACTTCGCTACGACGATGGTCGGCTCAGCGTCGATGGAAAGACAATCGATCTCGTTTACAACCGGGTCACCGATTTCTCCTTCGATCAGCCCGAGCACAAGGCATTGCAGGAAGCCTACCGGGACGGCGCGGTGGTTGTGACGCCGAATCCGCACAACCACGCGCTCCTTGCCGACAAGCGCAATCTTTCGCTTCTTTCAAAACCCGCGACGCTGGAGGCCTGGGGCGTGGAGCCGAGACTTCGCGCCCTGCTTGATGCCGTTCCACGCACCGTCCTGGTCAATCCCGATAACGCTGACGCACTTTGGAAATCCCGCAGGGACCTGTTCTTCAAGCCGACCGGCGGGCATGGCGGCAAGGCGGTCTATCGTGGCGACAAGCTGACGAAAGGAGCTTGGGCGGAGATCGCGGAGGGCGGATACGTAGCCCAGACGCTGGTCCGCCCCAGCGAACGCATGATCAAGATCGACGAGACACCCCAGAGGCGCAAGATGGACGTGCGACTGTACACCTATGATGGGCAGGTGCTTCTGGTGGCCGCGCGCCTTTATCAAGGTCAGACCACGAACTTCAGGACGCCAGGTGGCGGGTTCGCGCCGGTGTTCGTGATCTGAAGCGAGAACCGGCGAGGTGAACTCGGCGTTTCGGGATGGACAAGGGCAGCGAGCGCCGATCACCCGAACGGAGACAGCATTTCGGGCCTTCTCCGGATTGAAGGTCAGAAGCCGCAGCTCGCACTGCGAGTCGAGGCACACCCAGAGCCATAGTCAGCCGAACCCCAGGGTCGCTGCTGCCAGAATAAGGTAGCGGCCGATCTTCGCGATGCTGACGAGGAGCAGGAATACCAGGAAGGTCTCGCGCAGCACGCCCGCTACGACAGTAAGCGGGTCGCCGATAATCGGCGCCCAGGCCAGCAGCAGCGACCATCTGCCGTAGCGGCGATACCAGCCTTCCGCCCGTGCCAGCGCGGCGGGGCTCGCCGGAAACCAGCGGCGGCCGCGGAACAGTTCGATCCCTCGCCCGAGAAACCAGTTGACCACAGAACCCAGGACGTTCCCGACGCTCGCCACAGCCAGCACCAGCCATGGCGCGTAGTCGGTCAGCAAAAGGCCCACGACCAGTGCCTCGGACTGGGCAGGGAGCAGAGTCGCAGCGGTGAAGGCAGCCAGAAACAGGCCGCCATAAACGGCAAGATCGCCTATGATAATCGGTCAGGCGCACCGGGACGGCCATTGCCGATGCAGGTCGTCGATCACCACGGCGTGGCTGTGGCCGCTCTCTCCATGTTCCCACAGATGCGGATGTCCTTCGGGCAGATCGGGGTGTTCATGCGGCAGAACCTCCGGCTCTGCCGCAGGCCAGAGCTTCAGCGCGCTCGCAACCCCGAGGGCGGCGAGGCCAGCCATGATGAGAAAGGTCGCATCCAGACCGAATGCGGCCCCGAACCGCCCGGCCAGCGGATAGGTGAGAAGCCAGCAGGCATGGCTGAGCGCGAACTGGGCGGCAAAGATCGCCGGCCGGTCCTCCGGCTGGGCGGACCGGCGCAGCAGTCGACCCGTCGGCGTTTGTGTCAGGCTGTAGCCAAAGCCGATCACGAGCCACAGCGCCATCAGCGCAGGCAGCGATCCGACCAGCGGGCCGAAGGCCGTTCCGCAAACGAGGATCAGGGCACCTGCAATCATCGGCGGTCGGTCCGGCATTCGGTCGAGCAGCCGCGGCAGGAGCAGCGCCGCGACCATCGAGCCGCCGCCAAACGCCGCGAGCGCCAGCGCCACCTGCTCTTCGCCGAGGCCAAGCCGCGCCTGAACCAGCACGACCGTGTTGACGATCACCATGGCCCCTGCCGCGGCCACCGCAAGGTTCAGCGCAAGCAGCCCCCGCAGGCGCGGCGTGGCGAGATAGATGCGGATGCCGCGGGTGGTCCGGTCCCAGATACCGCGCGGCTGCGTCGGCCGGGGTGACGGCAGAGTGACGGTCATTACGAGTGCGGCCGATGCCAGAAAGCCGATGACGGTGCCGCCGAACAAGACCGGAAAGCTCACCACCGTCAGCAGCGCGGCCGCGAGCATCGGCGAGAGCAGGTTCTCCAGATCATAGGCCAGCCGCGAGAGCGACAGCGCCCGCGTGTACTCGGCCTCGTCGGGCAGAACGTCCGGGATCGTCGCCTGGAAGGTCGGGGTGAAGCCGGCCGATGCCGCCTGCAGCAGGAAGATCAGCACATAGATGTGCCAGACCTCGGACACGAAAGGCAGCGCCAGCGCGACCGTCGCGCGGATCAGGTCGAGCGCCACCAGCATCGCCCGTCGCGGCACCCGGTCGGCAAAGGCCGAGGCAATCGGCGCAAGCGTCACATAGGCGACCATCTTGATCGCAAGCGCGGTGCCGAGCACCACCCCCGCATCGGCCCCCGCGAGATCCCAGGCCAGAAGCCCGAGGGCGACCGTGGCCAAGCCGGTGCCGATCAGCGCAATGACCTGCGCAGCGAACAGATGACGGTAAGTGCGGTTGGCAAGGACGGCGAGCATGGTGCCTCTCAGAGAAGTTTGGCCAGCGCGCGCAATTCGACGAGATCGCTCTCGCCGCCGTGCCCCAGGCAATGGTCGATGTGGTCGTGAATCAGCATCCGCTTGGCGGCTGTGACAGCGCTTTCGACCGCCTTGATCTGGCCCGCGATCTCGGCGCAGGGCTTCTCCGCCTCCAGCATGGCGATGATGGATCTGAGGTGTCCCTCCGCCCGTTTGAGGCGGTTGATGATATGGGGGTGCGAACTGTGCTGGGCTGACTCGGACATGGTGCGCTCTTATCCCCCCAGGGGGGATATGCGCAAGGTCTGCGCTAATCGCGTCATGTTGAAGCGCAAACTGAAGATTGCCGAGATTTAAACATAATGAATTTCAATGACTTAAGGTAGAGAAGGTTAGACGTCAGGCCCATCCCCTCCGCCATTTCAGTCCGCCTCTGGGCACGCCAATCACCGCCGATTGCCGCCCTTGACCGGCAATAAGCGTCTTTAACAGCTCCGTTTTAGACCCCATGATGCGAATTACGTCGTCTGCGACCTCGACGCGCTGCGCCAGGGCGCGCAGGTGATCCCGCCGATAGCCGCCCTCGTGGTTATGAATCCGCTCCCGTGCTCGGCGTGCAAACCCTTCGATCATCGCAGGACTGAGGGCGCTGTGGCCGGGGCTTTCGAGCAGGGCTTGCGCCCGGTCGGCGTCAACTCTGGCCTGATCACGGAGAACCTTGAGACCGGCGATGCGCTCCTTGAGCGCCGGGTCGTCCAGATCAGCCACGCCCGCCTCGATGGCGTCATAGAGTCGCTTGAGGCGCGATTCCGATTCGGTCGCCTGTCGCTGCAAAGAGGCAATATGTTCACGGCGGCGCTCGGCTTGATCCTCGCGGCGGCCGAGGATGCTGCCAAGCAGCTTCTCCAGACGATCAGGATCGAGCAAGCGGTCCTCGATATGGCTGACCACCATATTGTCGAGCTTGTCCATGGGGATCGCGCGGCCCTTGCAGCCGGTCTCGCCCTGCCGCGCCTTGATCGAGCAGGCATAGTAGCGGTAGCGGCCGCTCTTGCCGGTGCGGATGGTCATGGCCCCGCCGCAGTTGCCGCAATAGCAGATGCCGGTCAGCAGGGTCGGCCCAATCACCACGCGGGCAGGCAATTTGGTCTTGGGGTTGCGGGCCTGCAAAAGCGACTGAACGGCGTCGAAAGTCTCCCGCTCGATGATAGCGGGCACCGGGACGATGACGATCTCGCCGGGCGCGCGCGGGTCGTTATGCTTGCTGCGCTTCCCCCATTCATGTTCACCGATATAGGTGCGGCGGGTCAGGACACGGTGGACTTGGCCGATGCCCCACCGCCCGCCGTCTCGGGTGAAGATGCCCTTGGCGTTGAGATGCTTAACGATCGCCTTGACGCCCATCTGACCGCTGTCGCCCTCCCCCTCCAAAGCGAGCCGGTAGATCAGCCGGATCGTGTCGGCGTGCAGCGGGTCGATTTCCAGCTTCTTCTTGGTCTTGGCCCCCCGCTGTTCGGCGGCGGCGATCCGGTAGCCGATCGGCGGCAGCGCGCCGTTCCAGAAGCCCTGCCGGGCATTCTCCTTCAGGGCGCACGTGACGTGCTTGCCGTTCTCCTTCGACTGGTATTCGTCGAACAATGACATGATCCGCCGCATCATGTCGATCGGGTCGTCCCCCAGCTCCTGCCAGATGGCACTTCCAGCATAAATCCATCACCATCCCGGTTTAAGAAAGGCGATAAAAGTGCCGCCCATCTGCTTTGATGGGATAGTGCAGCAGCAGCCGATAGCCGCCGCTCATCATCTTAATGCCGTGAGCGACGAGGCGGCGGGCCTTGTTCTTGCGTGGATCGACTTCCCAATCCTGCTTGGTGCCCCTGAATCCAAGTAGCTCTGCGGCGATGGTACGATAGCTCTCGCCATGCATCCGTGCGTCCAAGGCGCGTAGCGACAGGATGTGCCATTGGCGTAATTGGGCGGGCATGACCCGAAAGTCAGGCCCCGGCCGGCGGCCTTCAATAGAGCGCCAGAACCGCTGGGCAGCATGGGATCGTAGTTCGTAGAAAGCATCCAACGGCAAAAAAGTGCCGTAGAAAGCCGCCGCGTCAAGACCAGCTTGGGGCAGCCACAATTGATGCGCGATGCCGTCGGCCCTCCAAATGCCGTGCCAGCCATCGACCGTGTGGCGCAGGTCGATGCCGTCGAGATGAGCGAGCTTGATGGTCGGACCGCTCGCGTCGATTATACGCGCGATGGGCAACAGCATGAAGGCGTTCCCATTAAGGCGTGGCGACCAGAGTGGAGCTTGCAGATCAGCCGCCATGGGAGTGTCCTGAACTTTGTGTATCTGACCGGCTCCATGCGGTTTCAGATACTCAAGCGTCGAAGCGCTCGCCGAACATTATGGCGAACTGGTTGCGGG